>DATJNO010000100.1:0-40850 GCA_035508055.1 Bryobacteraceae bacterium
AAAGTTCCCGAGTAGATCGGCGCAAGCCAGGCACCGAGCCGCTGGACTTGCGCTATCGGCACGCTCGTCTTTCGACTCTCGGGCCCCAGTATCTGCTGATCCGCCCCGCCAACACAAGTAAACGGACTGGCGGGCGACAGCCCCGGTGACCCTCCTACGGCTGCCTATTAAGCGGCTGGCAATCGGCGAACAACTCCTTTGATTTCATTGGTCGGGGCGGGGCGATTTGAACGCCCGACCCCCTGCGCCCAAGGCAGGTGCGCTACCAGGCTGCGCTACGCCCCGACAGGTGATGCTTCCTTGATTCTAAACTACCGACGCTCCCCGCTACACCTCCCGCTGGAAGCACGTCCGAACTGCCGAAGGCCGCCCGCCGGGTGTCATCAGACGGCTTATAATGAAATCCATTTCCGCGTTGGAAAGGAGATCCCGTGCCCACTCGCTTTGGCATCTTCACAGTGATCCTCGCCGCCACCAGCGTTGTGCCCGCTGGTGCAGCCTCTTGCGAGAGTTTGGCCTCGTTGGCGCTTCCGAACACCACCATCACGCTCGCCCAAGCGATAGCGTCCGGCGAATTCACCCCACCGCCCGAATCCGCACGCGATCTTGGCGCGCCGGTGGACTGGAAAAAGCTGCCGGCGTTCTGCCGTGTCGCCGCCACCATTAAGCCGGTTCCGGATTCAAACATAAAGATGGAAGTCTGGTTGCCGATGCCCGGAATCACGCCGGCGTGGAACGGCGACCTCGAAGCGGACGGCAACGGCGGTTGGACCGGCACCATCAACTACAAATACCTGGGCGCGGCGCTGGCAAGAGGATTCGCTGCGGCCATAACGGACACCGGCCACACGGGAGGCAGCGCCAGTTTCGCCCTGGGCCATCCGGAAAAAGTAATCGACTTCGGTTATCGCGCCGTGCATGAACTGACTGTCAAATCCAAGGCGATCATCGCGGCTTTCTATGGGCAAGCCCCCAAACTTGCCATTTGGAATGGATGCTCGGCCGGCGGCCGTGAGGGCCTGAAAGAGGCGCAAATGTATCCCGAAGATTACGACGGCATCGTCGCGGGCGACCCGATCGCCGATTTTGTGGGCCGCTCGCTCGGGGGCGTGTGGATGGCGCAGGCGGTCCATCACGACGAAACGAGTCTGCTCACGCCCGAAAAAGATGCCCTTCTGCACAAGGCGGTGCTCGCTACCTGTGACGCCCTCGACGGCGTCATGGATGGCGTGATCGAAAATCCCACGCTTTGCCATTTCGATCCCTCAACGATCGAATGCAAGAGCGGCAACTCCAGCGCTTGCCTCACGGCGCCCGAAGTCGAAGCGGCGAGAAAGGTATATTCGGGCGTGATCAATTCGGAAACAAAGGAAAATGTTTTCCCGGGCCTTGCGCCCGGAAGCGAGCTGGGATGGGGCACGCAAGCGGGCGAGCGGCCTTTCGGCGCCGCCGCGGACTACTTCAAGTATGTCGTCTACCGGAACCCGGACTGGGATTATAAGACGCTCAATTTCGCGAGCGACATCGCACGCGCCGAAAAAACCGATGGCGGCACCATCAACGCCACCAATCCTGATTTGCGAGCCTTCTTCCAGCGCGGCGGCAAGCTTCTTCAGTACCACGGCTGGTCCGATCAGCAAATGGCGGCCGAAGCCAGCCCGAAATATTACGAAAGCGTGCTGAGCAAAGTGGGCGACGCGAATCTGGTCGAAAGTTCGTACCGGCTGTTCATGGTCCCGGGAATGCGCCACTGCGGAGGGGGCGAAGGCGCCGACACGTTCGACAAAGTCGGCGCTCTGGAAGAGTGGCTGAAAAGCGGCAAAGCGCCGGACCGCCTCGTTGCGTCGCGCGTGGAAGGCGGCAAGGTGGTGCGAACGCACCCGCTTTGCCCCTATCCTCAGACCGCCGTGTACAATGGCACGGGAAGCACGGACGACGCGTCGAACTTTACTTGCAAAGCCGTTCCTGCGGTCTCCGCGTCGGCCGCAAGGCCGTAAGGGAAGCTCCCAACGAGGTTTGACTGTGACTCACAGGCCGTTCGTGCTGCTCGTGGCGTTGTGGGGATTGGGTTGCCTGGCCGCCGCGCAAGATGCTGACGACTACCGCGGCGGATGGAGGACGGATCAGGGTGAGGCACACACCTACGAGTTCTCGATCCGCGGCGACAACGTCAGGGGCATCTATTGCACGTATTGCGCGGATGCGACCACTCTGGCCTTTGTGAACGGTACGTTCGGAGTTGATGGCATCGCCTTTGTGGTAACTCATGTGAATGCAGACGGCGCCACCGCGTATCAGGATCACGCGACCGCCCGGTTCGACCACGGTACTTTGATCGTGAAAGGCGCCAGCGGCGCACCGGGTGGCGGCAAGTTCGAACGCATCCTTGTTAAAGATCCGCGAGGACCGGATCCGCTGCCGGTCATCGTGTCGCGGCTCCCCAAGGCTCCTCCGGTCCCCGCCGTGAAAGTGAATCAGCAGGGCATCGGTGCACCGGGGCCGCGCTACATTCAGCCCGGCCCGTGGAAATCCAAGTTAACCGAGAACGACGTGATCGGCGTCTGGCTGGGTTTCGGAGTCGGCGCGCCGAAGCAGTATTTCATCATTCGCAAGGTTGGCGAGAAGCTCCGCGGAATGGTGTGCGGCACGTGCGACAATCCCTACACGATGGCAGCTCTGGATGACTTCGAGATCCAGGGCGATCTGCTGAAGTTCAATATCCTGCATGAGGATTGGGGCGACGGCGAATCGCCCACGTTCTATAAACATGTGACCTGTCACGTCGGCTGGAACGAACTTCGTTGTACGACCGCGACCGATCATGATCCACCGCGCCGGCCGATGCCGGCCGGTTTTGTCCCGGGTTTCTCGCTGACCGGACCGATCTCGATTGAAGCCACAAAAGGAAATCGCTGGCCCGCGTGGCCGCCACCGAACACGTCGCTGCCGCACTAATGCGTCTCCCCGGCTTGATTCCTACGTCGCGCTTGTGACAATATGTGCCTCAGGACAATACGGAGGTATGATGCGAAATTACCTGACAGCTCTCGCGGTGTTCTGCACGGCCGGCTTTGTGAGTGCACAGCCACCCGGCGGACCGCTTGCGATTCCCCATCCGCACTACGTTTCGATTCCCATGGAAGTCACGGTCAATCGTCCGGCCGCTGAAGTGTGGAAGCGGATCGGTAAGTATTGTGATATCGGCGAGTGGTTTCAGATTCCCTGCACAATCCTTTCCGGCAAGGATGACGAATTCGGCGAGGTGCGCTCCGTCGGCAACGAGGTGCTGGTCGGCAAGACCGAGCTTTCCTACACCTACACGCAGCCGGTGCGCGAGGGCCAGCCTTATAACCTGTACCACGGCACATTAGAGGCCAGGCCGGTGACCAAGAAAACGTCCAAGCTGGTCTACACCTTGGTCTTCGATAACTCCTTGCTGCCCGACGATGCCGCGCGGGAGAAGGACATCGCGCAGAGGAGGACCAGGTTCATGCAGGCTCTCGAAAACATGAAGACCCTGGCCGAAGGTGGCAAGCTTCCTCCGCCGCCGGCTCGAAAGTGACAGGCTAGCCGATCGAGAACACGCGGCCCCTATGCGTGCCCCACAGGATTTGTACCAGCCGGTGGGCGATCAACTCGTGCAGCGTAAGGAGCTCGCGATGCGCCGCCGTAATGGCCTGCACATCCCGATCATTGCCGGAATATTCGGCTCCGGCCTTCAGCGCATCGGTGGCCTCCTGGATCACCGGATCCGCGATGGCCTCACCGGCCATTTCCCATAGCGTGATGAAACGATCCACGGCGGAGGGGAAACTCACTTCGAACACCCCGAACTGGCTGGTGGTGCGTGGAGGCTTGTAATCCAGGTTGAAAGGCCCGTTGTAGTTGTGGCTGCGCAGCAGGACCAGGACGTTGAGCCAGTCGAGCGGGTTCACCAGGCCGATTCCAATGTCCACGTCGTGCTTGAGCCGGTAACCGTCATTGATGTCGAAGTGGAACAGCTTACCCGCCACCAGAGCACGAGCGAGAGCTGCTCGGGGCGCGGCGCCCCACATGAGTTCATGCAGATACTCGGGGTTCAGCCCGACCATCTCAGGGTGAGTCAGAAGCCCGGAAGAAATAAACGCGAGCATGGCGTCGCTGGTGGGAAGAAGGATTTCAGCCTGGGGCTCGAACGGTTTGGCCTCCAGGCAGTGCTTTAGCGGCGGGCGGCCTCGCTTGCTGGATGCTTGAATGTCGTGTTCACACGCGGCGTTCAGTGCTTCGGCATACCAGCGCAGCGTCTCGGTTTCTTCCACCGCGCCTTGCACATAGTAACCGAGCGAACCGGGCCAGTACACTGCGAAGTTCGCGCCCAGCTCGTGACCGATGTCTACATTGTTCCGAACCCGGAATTTCGCGTACTCGCGCACGTAGGGCGATTCGGCGGCCGGGCTCGCGGCCCACACGGCATGGTGAAAAGTCTCCGCGGTCACCATGGAACATCGCAGGCCATATTTCTGCAGCGCACCTTTGATACGCCCAAGAACCTCCGCTTGCCGGGGAGTGCCCAAAGCATCCGCGGGAATGACATCGGTATCATGCGTGCACCAATATCCGATGCCGATCTCCGCGTAATGCCGGATGATGTCTTCAAATCCAATTGGCGGCCTGGTGGGAGCGTGAAATAAAGCGCTGCCATCGTAAGCGGCGGCCCATTGCGGGCCGGAGATGAAGTAGCTGCGCCGGACTTCCGGACTGTAGGATCCGCCGCAGGCTTTCATTAACCGCGAAACGAGGGATTGTTGTTGGTCGATCGGAACGGGTTTCATGCAGTCTTCCTTGTACCATGGGCGTTGTACCATGGGCGGGTGATGCGAGGCGGGCGAGTCGCGCTGTTGTTCGCGATGATCGGGTTCACTCTGCACTCCGAGAACGGCTACGACGCCTGGCTGCGATATCACCCGCTGCCGCAAGCCACCGCCGCAGCGGATCTTCAAGCGCTGGGCGATTCGGTAACGTTACTCGGCAACTTCGAAGTGCTGATCGCCGCGCGCGAGGAACTCTCCCGAGGCTTGCGGGGAATGCTCGGCCGCGTTCCCCGGCTAGAAGTCGCGGAAGCGATCCCATCGGTTCGATTGCCAGCGGACTTGCCCGCCGACGGTTTCCGCATCAAGACCGTGCGCCAAGGATCAGCTCATTACACCCTGGTTGCGGGAGGAACTCCACATGGCGTCCTCTATGGCGTCTTCGCTCTTCTGCGCAGCATCGCGCTTGCGCAGCCGATCGGCGCGCTGGACGTCACCGAGGTCCCCTATGCGCCCATCCGCTGGGTGAACCAATGGGACAATCTGGACGGCTCCATCGAACGAGGTTACGGGGGCCGCTCCATCTTCTGGGAGAACGGGCACGTGCGCGCCGATCTGTCGCGTGTCTCCGATTACGGCCGCCTTCTGGCATCGATCGGCATTAACGGCTGCTCTATCAACAATGTCAACGCCGATCCGCGGGTGCTGAACCAGGAAATGCTGCCTGAGGTCGCACGCATCGCGGCGGCATTTCGTCCATGGGGCGTTCGCGTCGCGATTTCGGCCGATTTTAGCAGCCCCAAAACGGTGGGCGGATTGGACACCTTCGATCCTCTCAATCCGCGTGTGGCCGCTTGGTGGAGCGCCAAGGTGGATGAACTGTACCGCGCGGTGCCAGACCTGGCCGGCATCATCATCAAAGCCGATTCCGAGGGACGTCCGGGGCCTTCGGCCTATGGACGCACGCACGCGGACGCAGCGAACGTGGTGGCGCGCGCGCTGAAGCCTCACGGCGGCCTTCTTTTCTACCGCGCTTTCGTTTACGATCATCACCTGGACTGGCGGAATCCCAAGAACGACCGCGCTCGCGCTGCCGACGATAATTTCAGGCCGCTGGATGGCAAATTCGATCCCAACGTGGTGTTGCAGATCAAGAACGGCCCCATCGACTTTCAGGTGCGCGAACCAGACTCGCCGTTGTTCGGAAATCTGGAGAAAACCAATCAGGCGATCGAGCTTCAGATCACCCAGGAATATCTCGGACAGGCTCGTCATACCGTGTTTCTCGCGCCGATGTGGAAAGAAGTCTTGGATTTCAATATGCGCGCCAAACCCGCTACGAGCACGCCCGTAAAGGCACTGGTCGCTGGGAGGGTTTTTGGCCGGCCGCTGGGCGGTTTTGTGGGTGTCTCGAACGCCGGGCTGAGCGATAACTGGTTCGCCAATCACCTCTCCCAGGCGAATCTCTATGCTTTCGGCCGCCTGGCATGGAATCCGGATTTGAGTGCGCGCGAAGTCTCGGAGGAATGGACGCGGCTTACGTTTGGGTCTGATCCGGCAGTCGACTCCGTGGTGAATGAAATTCAGCTCAGCTCGTGGAGAACTTACGAAAACTATACTGGGCCACTGGGATTGCAAACGTTGACCGACATCACCGGCAATCACTACGGCGTCAATGTGGAGGCATCGGAGAGAAACGGATGGGGACAATGGCACAGAGCCGATGCGCAAGGCGTCGGAATGGATCGCAGCGTAAGAACCGGAACAGGTTTTGCGGGCCAGTACCGTCCCGAAGTCGCGAAAATGTACGAATCGCCCGCCGGCACCCCGGACGATTTGCTGCTCTTTTTCCATCATGTGCCCTACACGTACCGGCTGCATTCCGGCAAGACGGTGATCGAATCCCTGTATGACTCGCATTATGAGGGCGCCGAAGCCGTCAGCAACTATGTCAGGATGTGGCGGAAGCTTGAGGGCTTGATTGACGAGCGGCGATACCAGGAAGTGCTCGCGCAGCTCGAATATCAGGCCGGCCAAGCCGAAGTATGGCGCGACGCGGTGGTGAGCTGGTTTCTGAAGGAGTCGGGTATCCCGGATGAGAAAGGCCGGGCGGGGAATCATCCCGGCCGTGTGGAGGCGGAATCCATGCAGCTGCAGCGCTACACGCAGATTTCCGTCACTCCCTGGGAAGCCGCGTCGGCGGGGATGGCGGTCTCGTGCCCGATTTCGCAATGCAGCGCGCGCTTCGTCTTTGAGGGCAGTCCGGGCCGGCATGAGATCCGCATCCGCTATTTCGACCAAAACAACGGCGTCGCCCGATTTCGCCTCTTTCTCAACGGCCAACTTCTCGATCAGTGGGCTGCCGCGGATCACTTGCCCACACAGAAGATCGATGGCACGTCATCTTCGCTGAGAATTGTGCCTGGAGTCGCGCTCAAACCCGGAGACGAGATTCGCGTCGAAGGTTCGCCCGACGGTGGAGACTCCGCGGCCTTGGACTATATCGAAATCCAATGAGTAACTACTGGCTCGGCGTCGACGTCGGAACAGGCGGTTCGCGGGCGATCCTGCTGGACGCGAGCGGAAGGGAAGCCTCTGCGGTCTCTGTTCCTCACGAAGAAATGATGATGGAGCAGCCGCTGTGGGCCGAACAGCGCCCGGAAAACTGGGCCGGCGCGGCATTCGAGGCAATTCGCGCCGCGCTCGCTCGCGCGGGAATCACCGGCAATCAAGTGCGAGGCGTCGGACTTTCCGGGCAAATGCACGGCCTGGTGATTCTCGATCGCGACTACGACGTCATCCGTCCAGCGCTCATCTGGTGTGACCAACGCAGTCAACCGCAGGTGGATTGGATCAATCAACGTCTTAGCGCTGCGAAAGTGCTCGAACACACGGCCAATCCGGTGCTGACTGGCTTCACTTTGCCGAAGCTGCTCTGGGTCCGCGATCACGAACCGCGGCAATTCGAGCGTGTACGGCACGTTCTGCTTCCCAAGGACTACGTGCGGTTTCGTCTCACTGGCGAGCTCGCGACCGACGTTTCCGACGCCTCCGGAACCGCCATGTTCGACGTCGTTCGCCGCCGCTGGTCCTTCGAAATGATGGATGGCCTGGAGCTCGATCGTTCCATTCTTCCGCGCGCCTATGAGTCCGCCGATCTCACGGGAACCGTTTCGGAACACGCGGCGGCGCTAACTGGCCTGGCTCCCGGCACTCCCGTGGCCGGCGGCGGTGGAGATCAGGCCGCCAGTGCCGTGGGCAATGGCGTTGTGGAAGCTGGCGCAGTCTCCTGCACGCTCGGAACGTCCGGCGTCATCTTCGCGCACATGGAAAACGTGGCGTACGATCCGCATGGACGCGTGCACACTTTCTGTCATGCGGTTCGGGACAAGTGGCACGTGATGGGCGTGACGCAAGGGGCCGGCCTCAGTTTGCAGTGGTTCCGGAATCAATTCGCGCCAGGAACATCTTATGACGACTTGCTCGCCGAGGCCGCCCAATCGTCTCCCGGCGCGCGCGGATTGTACTGGCTTCCTTATCTGATGGGCGAACGCACGCCGCACTTGGACGCGGCAGCTCGCGGCGGCTGGATCGGCCTGACGGCGAAGCATACGCGCGCGGATTTGATTCGAGCGTTGATCGAAGGGGTCACCTACAGCCAAAAGGACGGTTTGGACCTGGTGTCGGCTTTGGGCGTGAGCGTCGCGTCGGTCCGGGCTTCCGGCGGCGGGGCGCGCAGCCCGCTGTGGCGTCAGATCCTGGCCGACGTTTTCGGAAAGCCCGTGGTCACCATGGCTTCGCAGGAAGGCTCCGCGTTGGGCGCTGCGATTCTGGCGATGGTTGCGACCGGAGAATACTCGTCTGTCGAGGAAGCCTGCCGCGCGATCGTACAGGCCAGGGATGTCGTCCAGCCTCGCGAAGAGGAAGCGAAAATCTATGCCGTCGGTCACGCCGTGTACCGCTCGTTGTATCCGGCTTTGAAGCCGTTGTTTCCCAGGATGGCGTGAGCCGGTTTTCATTTCCTTAAGCTCGGGTCGCAGGTGGGTAGGTCAAATGTCACTTCAGAATTCGCAGCGCACAATTAATCACCAGGATAGCCGCCCCAATTCCCAACCTTAGAAGTAGCTAGCTTTGAGCGATTTCATGCGCGATCGCTGCCGCACGGTGCTCGGGGCCGACCACTACGACGATTTTCTTTTCAGCCGCGCCGTGCCCCCCCATTCGGATGTAAGATACCATCTCTTCCTCGTCGGAAAATTCCTCGTGCCAAGCGGTCATCGGATCTCCCTCTCCGACTTTTCCTTGCCGACCAATCGAAACACTGACCTCGTCAATCAGGTCGTGGAGGTACTCGCATCGGTCTCCCATGGTTTCGATCCAGTCAACAGGTAGCTGAACCAGGCCCTCCGCGATCTCAGCAGCCAATTCGTTCGATAAAAGGTTTCCATCGAGCACGATCACAAAGGCATCGCATTCCTCCCCTTTCCAGGGAAGCTCATCAGTGACCGGTGCTCTTCGTTCTACAACGACATAATGCGTAAACTCCCCAGGAGAGGATTCGACTTGAAAAGGGATCAGCTCTAGTTTGGGCATTTAGTCCACCGGTTGTCCTCTCGACTGCAAAATAGCTTTCATTTCTGTGAGATCGCGCTGCATCCGGTTTGTCTCTCCGCTGGTGTTTCTGGCGGTTGGCCCATATTTTTCAAGATGCTTCAAGTACGTATCCTTCAGAGTTTTGTAAATCGATTTCTGCTCGGATAGGGATTTTGTGGGGAATCGTCTGATCTTCTTTTCGACGTCCCCGCGAGCTGGTGTTGCCGCCCTCGCTCGGGCTATTGTACGAGGCGACGCTTCTCATTTCCGCGCCCTCGGGTCGCCTGTGGGCGGCGGCGCGTGGTCTTCCGGCGCGGGAGGCCCGAGAAGCTCCCTCAGGATCGGCTTCAAGGCATCCGCCCAAATCTGATATCCCTTGAGCGTTGGATGCAGTCGATCCAGATTCATCATCCCCTCAAACAGCCTTCCATTTTCATCGGCCAGCTTCCGGTTGATGTTCAGGTAACGAATCTTCCCGCCGTCAGCCAGATGCGCCAGATTCGCGTTGATGCGATCGATCACCGGCATCACGGCGGCGTTGTCATTGCGCGGGAAAATCGCGGTCAGGATAATCGTGGCGTCCGCGGCTTTCGCCTGCATCAGCCGCACCACGGCTTCCAGGCCTCGCGTAACATCTGCGGCTCTAGCCTCCACGCCTTCGGCAGGCTCGCCGTTTCCGACATTGTTCGTTCCGGCCAGCAGAACGATCACTCTCGGGTTGACGCCATCGAGTTCGCCGTTCTCCAAACGCCAAAGAATGTTTTCGACCTTGTCCGCGCCCCATCCGAAGTCCGCGGCATTCCATCCGAAGAAATTCTGCTTCCAGTTGGCCAGCAGAGCCGGATAATCGGTCGCTCCCCAGCGCCGGGTGATCGAGTCGCCTTCGAAGTAGACGTCGACGCGACCCTGCGTGCGCTTTGCCAGTAGCTCCTGATGCGCGATCATCGAGTTCCGGTCTGTGCGCGCCGAGGGCCGGTCGGCAGGCTCGGGCGACTGAGCCCACAGAGAGCACGTGATCGCCAGAGCGGGAACGATTCTCATCGACCAGGCGCGTCCAAAGGATTGAGGCCTCGCGGGTACCCCGGATCCATCGCGGCCAGATCGGTCCGGTAGCTCACCGAGTCCGCCGTGGGAAAGTTCGCCGGGACTTTCTGGGTTACTTGGCTCGTCGCAGCCCACTCCGTCCCACGCTGAAACGTCACCACGAAATCGACGGAACTCATCGCGTTGATATCGTGTCCCAGCGTGGTATGGAACACGCGCCCGCGGCCGTAGCTGAGAACCATGAACATCGGCTCGTCGTGTCCCGTTCCATTGTTAGCGGGGTCGGAATACGCGGTCGCTAGAACGGTCATGTTTTTTCCCGGGCCGCGAAGCCGGGCGTAAAGTTCATCGCCTTGATGCATCCAGACCTTGGGCAGCCCATTCGTGATGGGATGATCCTGGCGAACCATAATCTGAAATGGCACCCGCCGTCCGTGGCTGCCGGCAGGGCCCGGGCTAGTGTCGGAAACCAGCTTGCCGCCTTTGTAATACCAATACAGCCCATTTTTCTCCGTCCGGCCGCGCCAACCTCCGATGCCGATCATTTCGTTGAACGCCAGCCAGTTCGGAAAAGCATTATCGGCGGCATGCACGCTAACGAATCCTCCTCCGCCGCGAACGTAATTCTCAAATGACGTCTTCAACTCCGCCGGCCATCGCTCATCGGGCGCGTCGTAGTTCCACACCACAACCGCGTACTTGCGGAAATCAGGCCGGAACGCGCTGAAATCCCCGCCTGCCGGAGGCGCCGTTACCACATCCACCTGGAACAGCCCCGTCTCCTCGAGCTCCTTGCGAAGCACCGGCGTAGTCAGTCTCCACTTGTGATAGGGGCCGCCGCTTTCCCCATCGAGAAGCATCACCCGGATCGGCGCGGCGGCGAGCGAAGCGCTTGCCAGCATCCATGCGATGAAGAGTTTCATCACCGTTTTTCCTTCGGCAGAGCAAATGCATACAACGAGCTGCCTCCACCCACTACCAGGATCTGCCTGCCGTCCAGCTCAAAGCTGATTGGGCCATTTCCAATTCGGCCGATCGACTGGCGCCACAACGTCGCGCCATCGCTGGTCCGCAGCGCCAGGAAATTGCCTGAAACGTCTCCACTGAAGGTCACGCCTGTCGCGGTGGTAAGCACGCCGGCCGTACCGGCGCCCTCGCCGATCGGATGGTTCCACACAATCTTTCCAGTCTGATAATCGATGGCCCGCAGGAAAGCCCTGCCCGCGACGCCGTAATCCGCGCCGGCCCAACCATAAGCTCCGTCGCCGCTCTTGAAGAAGTAGATTCCGTAGCCGTCCTGAGCGCTCACGATAAACAGGCCCGTCTGCGGATCAAAACTCGGCGGGCGAAAGTTCGTAGCGCCGCTCTCATTGGGCGCCACCAGGACGCCGCTCGGCGATGGAAACTTGGCTGGGTCCGGGATCGGGCGCCCCTGGGAATCGATTCCCTTGGCCCAGTTGACGAAGGCAAACGGCCTGGTCAGCAAGCTCTTCCCATTCGTCCGATCCAGCACGAAGAAGTAGCCGTTCCGCGATGCCTGCATCAAGAGTTTCCGCGCCTGGCCGTTGAAATTAGCATCCGCCAGCACGGGCACTTCGTTCGCATCCCAATCGTGCGTGTCATGCGGCGAGACCTGGAAGCCCCAGACCAGTTTCCCCGTGTCCGGGTTCAGCGCGACGATGCTGCAGGTCCAGGGATTATCGCCCGGGCGAACTGCTCCATTTAGCACCGGCGTGGGATTGCCCGTGCCCACGTAGACCAGATTGAGACTCGGATCATACGTGCCCGTGGTCCACATCTGGCCTCCGGTGGCGCCGCCGCTGTTGGGCTGCTTGGCGCCCGGCGGAGGCGTGCTGTAAAAAATCCACTGTGTCGCGCCCGTATCCGCATCGATCGATTTCAACTGGCCCGGCAGGTTATCGAAATCGCCCGAGACGCCGACGAGCACGTGATTTCGAACCACCAGCGGAGCATTCGACGACCAGTAGCCTTTGTTGGAATCGGCAATCACGACGTTCCACTTTGCCTTTCCATCTTTGGCATTCAGCGCGATCAGGCGGCAGTCCGGCGTCGTCAAGTACACCGTGTCTTTGTAAATCGCCGCGCCACGATGGCCGATGTGGAAAGCATTGTTGCGCGGATTCTCGTAATGCCAGAGTTCGGCGCCGGTGCGGGTGTCCACCGCCCAGAGATTGTCCGGCGTGGTGATGTAGAGTTTACCGTCCGCTACAATCGGCGAAGCCTTGATCTGTGGATTCTGCCGGGTCTCGAATCGCCAGACCTGCTGCAGCTGGGCGACGTTCTCCGGAGTAATCTCTCGGAGGCTGGTATGCCGCCGGCCGGAGTAGTCGCCGTGAAACGTGAGCCAACTATCGCTTTGTCCATACGCGAGCGCAGTGAGACAGATTCCCAGCAGCAGGCGACTCATTTCAAGGTGACCAGATACGCATAGACGTTGTGCATGTCATCGTCCGTGTATTTCCCTAGCTGATCGAAGTGCGCTGACAAGCCCGGTGGAGCTGGTTCGGACCGTTCGCTCGGATAAAGCATCCGCATCAGCAGCTTCAATCCTTCGTATCGGGATGCGATGCCTGCCAGATCGCCGGTAACGGAATGGCACGCCGAACACCCGCCCGCCCCGTTGAAATAGCGGCGCCCGGCCGCGGCATCTCCGGTTTCGAGGTCCGTCGCCTCCACGGATCGCCGCCCGCCACCCTCCGCTTCGGCCTTAGTCTTCTGGTCGTGAATGAACGCGACAATCGCGGCCATGTCCGCAGGGCTCAAGCTGAACGCCGGCATGCCCAGATCCGCTCGCCCGGCCCTCACGACCGGTCCGATTTTATCGCCGCGATTATCTTCAGCCACCAGCTTCGACCGAGTGAGATCCGGCCCCGTTTCGCCGCCCGCTGCATCGCGGCCATGGCAGAAGCCGCACTCGGAGACAAACCGCACCTCGCCGGCCTGAATCTGCTCGATCGGATACGTCTGCGGCATCACGGTTTGCGGCGGAGCCTGCGCTGCCGGGCTTTGCGCTTTGGCACGGGATTGCGCGGTCACCAGGCCCACGGTGCTCACGGTGATCACCACGCCATACAGGGTCCGCCTCATCTACTCAGCAATACTCCATGTTCCCGGCAGAACGCAACCTGATGCGGCTCGGCATTTAGATCTTGCCCCAGGAAATGATCCGCTCGGGCGTGATTCGGACGATCGGTGCGTCGTCAGCGAGCATCCCCTGCGAATATTGCGGGTACTTGGCTCTTAGCTCGCGAATCGCCCAGGCACGCTCCTGCCGCGCCCGCTTCGCGATCAGCTTTGCTTTCCCGTGGATCAGGATATACCAAAGTTTGCTCCAGTCGTCGTCGTATTCGTCGATCAAAAGCGCGACGTTCGATGCCGTCCGGATGTTTTGCAAGCGCACCAGCCGCTCCGGCGGAACACGCTTGGGCTTTTGGTCCACCGCGCTGTAGAAAACCTTTCCGTCGTAAGCAAAACAGACCGGCACCAGGTGCGGCCGGCCTTTGGCGTCCAGGGTCGCTAGCCTCGCAACTCGGGCCTCTTTCAGCCTCTTCCGGACCGTCCGGGCCAAGTTGATCAAGGCGCACCCGCGGCTGCTCAGGCGATCAATCGGGCGTACTTGTCGAGCACGGCCAGGATTTCGTCGCGGCCCACATCGGGGATCGCCAGAATCGAGCTGTGGATCCCGGCTTCACGGTATCCCGCGAGAACCGCCTCATCGGGCGGCGCCGCGAACGTGTTGATCGTGAGCGTGGAGAAATCCCGCCCGGCGGCCGACGCCGCTCGACGCAACCGTGCGACCGACTCCTTGGCGTCGAAGGGCCCTCTGGCGATCGGCAGCCAGCCATCGCAGAATTCCACCACGCGCTTCAGCGTGTAATCGCTCGAGCCGCCAAGAAGGATCGGCGGGTGTGGACGCTGCCTCGGCTTGGGATAGGACCAAACCGGGTCGAAGTTCACCATTTCTCCATGGAAGGCCGCCTCCTCCTGTGTCCACAGCGCCTTCATGGCCAGGATCCGCTCGCGCATCAGCTTGAACCGTGTTTCATAGCGCGCCCCATGATTCTCCATTTCGTCGACATTCCAGCCGCCGCCAATGCCGAAAACAAACCGGCCGTTCGACAACTGATCCAGACTCGCGATGCACTTCGCCGTCACGATGGGGTCGCGTTGCGGCATTAAGCAAATGCCGGTGCCGAGCAGGACCTTTTTTGTCGCAGCGGCGGCAAAAGACAGCGCCACGAACGGGTCGTGCGTGTGGGAATAGCATTTGGGCAACTCGCCGCCGCCGGGAAAAGGCGTGCGGCGGGACGTCGGTATGTGAGTGTGCTCCGGCAGGAGCAGGGAATCGAAGCCGCGCGCCTCGACTTCCCGTGCCAGCTCACTAATGTCGATGCCATAGTCGGTTGGAAAGTAGCAAACACCAATCTGCATTCTTCGTTCTCCTGAAACCGCACGCACTTCTGTATCACATTGCCGCCCCCGGAAGCAATGTAGGGCGGCGCTGCCTGAAGCTACTTCTGACGGAAAATGCTCTTGGGGATCATCCCGTGGACGCCGAGCGTCCCATCCACCAGTTGGGTGATGTCGAAGTCCACGGCCACGCTGGCCAGCATGTAGGCTTCTTCCCGGCTCATGTGTTTTTCGTTCATCAGGAAATCGAGCGTTTCGTGCACCGCGATCTTGGTGGCCTGCGTGAGATCCGGATCCAGCCCCATGGTGATCCAATATGTGGGCGTCTCCCCGCGCGGCCACTTCAGGTGCATATCCTTGCGCACAATAAACTGGAAGACTCCGGTGAGCGAGGTCTCCATGGCCGTGATGTCCACCTCGCCATTGCCCATCCCGGCATGACCGTCGCCGGCTTCGAACAGCGCGCCCGGAGCGTGCACCGGAATATAGAGCGTCGTTCCCGCAACCAGTTCCTTGTTGTCCAGGTTCCCTGCGTGAATTCCCGGCGGGCCGCTGTTGATCTTGCCCATAGCGGCAGGCGGCGCGACGCCCATGCTGCCGAAGAACGGTTTTAGCGGAAGCTCGATGCCCGGAGCGAAGATTCCGATTTTGCGGGCCCGATCCAGTCGGATGATCCTCATCTGCGAGCCTTCGAATTCGTCGGGCAGAAATCCAGAGCCTTTGCGGAATGTGTTGAAGGCGAACGGAACATCCATGCGGATCTCGCGGATGCGCACTTCCAGCACGTCGCCGGGCTCGGCGCCTTCAATCGCCACCGGCCCCGTGAGCAAGTGCGGGCCTGGCCCACGCTGCTCCTTCGGAATCTCTTTGTAAACGGTCCGCAGCGCCTCCGGGATTTCATTCGCCGGCGCACCGGCCTTCTCCAGCCGTTCCGGATTGCCGGAGACGGTCTGGATCTCCACCGTGTCGCCGGAATGAACGGTGAGCACCGGCTTTGCATCCGCCCAGTAGTAGCCCCAGGCGATCGTCTGCGGAGTAACTTTCAGGGTGTAGTTTGCCGCCGGCGAAAGTGCGGCCGTCAACAGCAGGAGGAGAAGCGTGCGCAGTTCCATGAATCATGTTTGCACATCCGCGCGCCGCCCGAGCGCTAGCATAATGCTTGGGGATGACAGCCCTTCTTGACGTTCCTTCGTTCCTTGCATCCTACCGGCGCGCTCGGAAGCGTCTTCTGCTCTTGGACTATGACGGCACCTTAGTCGATTTCTACGATCATCCTGATGATGCTGCTCCCCCGATGGAGTTGCTCGCCTTGTTGGCGGCGCTTTCCTCGCTCGAAAATAATTCGGTTCTGCTCCTCTCCGGGCGTAAGCGCATCGACCTGGAACGTTGGTTCGGCTCTTTGCCCGGGTTGTGGCTGGCTGCCGAGCATGGAGCGCTAATGCGGCCCGCCGGTTCCATTCAATGGAACCCCCTCCGCCCGGACTTCTCCCGCGCGTCGCTCGAACCATTGCGCCCCGCGCTCGAGCGTTTTGTCGGGCGGGCGCCTGGAAGCTTCATCGAGGCGAAGGAATTCTCGCTGGTGTGGCATTACCGCAAGGTGGCAGAGCCGCTCGGTGACTCGTTGGCGCACGAACTGCTGGCCTTGCTCGAAGGAATGCTGGCCGGCACCCAGCTGCGCGCGCTTCCCGGCAGCAGGATCGTCGAGGTTCGCCCCGCCTGGCTGAACAAGGGCGCGGCCGTGGAGCGCTTTTTGGAACTGTGCGGCCCCGCGGAATTCCAACTTGCCCTGGGCGATGACCGCACCGATGAAGATTTGTTCCGAGCGCTGGATTCGTCTTCCTGGACGATCCACGTCGGCAGCGGGCCCTCTCTGGCGCGCTTTGCCCTCGCTACTCCGGCCGACGTGGTCGAGGTTCTGCGCTGCCTGGTTTGATGGGTGGCTTGGTCGGATGGCCCCGCGGACCGCGCATGCACTATCCTATTCGGTGAGGACACTGAATGAAGCTAAGCACCGATCGCATCCTGACCACGCACGTCGGGAGCCTGCCGCGGCCGCAAAATGTCGTCGACATGCTTTTTGCCCAGGACCGCGGGGAACCATACGACCCGGCCGAATTCGATCGCGTCATCCGCGCCGGCGTGTTGGATGCCCTGCGCCACCAGGTGGATTCGGGCGTGGATGTCGTGAGCGACGGCGAAATGGGCAAAATCAGCTACGCCACTTACATTCGCCACCGGCTTACCGGGTTCGAGGGAGACTCGCCGCGCCCGACGCCGCAGGATCTGGAGGATTTCCCCGGCTACCGCGACCGGCTCGTCGCCGCGGGCGCCTCGGCCAAATACCAGCGCCCCGTCTGCAAGGGCCCGATCCAGGTAAAGGATCTGGAGCCGGTGAAGCAGGACATCGCTCGCATGAAAGATGGCTTGGCACAAGTGACCGCGGTCGAAGGATTCCTGAATGCGGTCTCGCCCGGTACAATCGCTGTTTTCCAGCCCAACGAGTACTATCCGTCGCACGCGGCTTACATGGAGGCGCTCGCGGACGCCATGCGCTCGGAGTACGAAACCATTGTCAATTCCGGTTTGTTGCTGCAGATCGATTGCCCGGACCTCGCCATGGGCCGGCACAGCCGGTTTCGCGACATGACCGACGACGAGTTTCTGAAAGCCGCAGCGGTTCAGGTAGAGGCGCTCAATCATGCGCTCGCGAATGTCCCCGCGGACCGTGTGCGCATGCACGTCTGCTGGGGCAACTACCAGGGTCCACACACCCATGACCTGCCACTGGCCAAGATTCTACCGATCGTTCTGAAGGCCAAGCCGCAAGGGCTGTTGCTGGAAGGCGCCAATCCCCGACATGAGCATGAATGGGAAATCTGGTCGGCACAAAAACTCCCGGACCACAAGGTGCTCATACCCGGCGTGATCGCGTCCACTTCCAATTTCGTCGAACATCCGGAACTGGTGGCGCAGCGGCTGGTCCGTTATGCCAATCTGGTGGGCCGCGAGCGTATCCTCGCCGGGACCGATTGCGGCTTTGGGACTTTCGCCGGCTTCGGCCCGGTGTTCCCGGCCTTCTGTTGGCTGAAGCTGCGCGCGCTGGCTGACGGCGCCAGACAGGCAAGCCGCCAACTTTGGGGTCAATCCCGCTGGGTGGCCTGATGGAATTAGTGACGGTCGACCAGGTTTCCCCGGCGCCGGAGGTGTATAGTGCCCTGGAGGCCGGAAATCTGCTTTTCTTCCCCCGTATTCCCTTCGCCCTTCCCGAAGAGAGCCAGGCCTATCTTCGGGGCATCGCGCAAACCAGCCAGGCTTTTCACAAGAACATCGCCTATCGCCCGGGACCGGATAAAGTCACTGGGTTTGACGACAAGTCGGTGGTCGACCCGGCAAAGTTGCACTCGGTGCTGCGGGATTTTTCCGGCGCCGCGTTGGACTTCCTGCGACGGCTCCTGCCGCGGTACATGGAACACTGCCGCATCGATTACGCGAGTTTCCGCGGCGTGGAAGAGGAAGGCCGGAACCTCAGCTTCAAGAAGCGGAACGACCTGTTGCATATCGACGCGTTCCCGACGCGTCCTACCGGGGGCGATCTGATCCTGCGGACGTTCGTCAATATCCACCCGACGCGCTCGCGCGTCTGGTTGACATCCGACCCCTTTGCGCCCCTGGCCCGCCAATATGCCGCCCACGCGGGCTGGCGAGGCGCGTCAGGCGGAGGATGGGCAAGGCTCTTCACGCGGCGTTCCGCTTACGACCGGTTCATGCTGCACTTCCACGATTATCTGAAGAGCAACGGCCAGTATCAGGAGAGTTGCGCGAAGTACCGCTGGGAGTTCCCGCCCGGCTCGGCATGGATGGTCTTCACCGATATCGTGCCGCATGCCGTGCTCTCCGGCCAGCACGCCCTGGAGCAGACCGTCCTCGTGCGGCGCGACGCGCTGCTTTCGCCGGCTTCCGCTCCCGTGGAAATCCTCAATCGCCTGGCCGCCAGCGCTACGCGATGAGCCCTTTGCGCACGGCGTAAAGGATCAGCTCCGCCAGGCTGTGCAGATTGAGTTTTTCCTGCAGATTCCGCCGGTGCGTTTCCACCGTGAAGAGACTCAGGTTGAGCATGGACGCGATGTCTTTGTTCGATTTTCCTTCCGCCAGAAGCTGCAGCACCTCGCGTTCGCGCGCCGTCAGGAGTCCGTAGCTGTCCTCCACTCCGCGCGCCCGAATGTCTCGGACGTAGTCCTCGGCGAGCATCTTGCTGATTTCCGGGCTGAAAAAGGCCTTGCCTTCGCTCACGGCTTTGATCGCCTCAATGAGATCGCCCTCGGCGGAATCCTTGACCAGATAGCCCTTCGCTCCGGCCTTAAGAGCCCGCAGAACATAGCCCTCGTCGGAATGCATGCTCAGGATTACGATGGCTGTGTTGGGGAGGGCTTCGACGATCCGTTGCGCCGCGTCCGCACCGTTCAGATGCGGCATGGCGATGTCGAGCACGACGACGTCCGGATTGGCCGCCTTGGCCTGCTCCACGGCAGCGTGACCGTCGGCGGCTTCGCCCACGACGAGAAATTCAGGTTGAGTCTCTAACAGGAGCCTCAGGCCCCTGCGCATGACGTTGTGATCATCCGCTAACAGGATGCGAATTTGCTTCACTTGGTTGTGCGCCTCTTTCCGCCTCACGGAATGGAAGCTCCACGCGGAGAATCGTCCCGCGGCCCGGCCCGGAATCGACTTCCAGGGCCCCTCCCAGCCGGCTCACGCGTTCCTCGATCCCCAGCAACCCCATTCCCTTGGATTGTTTAACGTCAAATCCCACACCGTCGTCCTGGACGGAAAGCGTTAGAAGGCCAAACCTTTGCTGCACCCGGATGCGAACTATGCTGGCTTGCGAGTGACGCGAGCAGTTGTGCAGCGCTTCCTGCACAACCCGGAAGATGCAGGTATTGCATTCGTCGGGCAAATTATCGGACGGCAAATCCGTGCTGACGTTCACGTCCATGCCGGTGCGCTTGGAAACCTCGCGGGCCTGCCAGCGCAGCGCCGGGACGAGGCCCAGATCGTCGAGCATGGACGGGCGCAAGAGCAGGGACATGTTGCGGACCACCCGCACCGTGTTTTCCACCAGGCCTTTGATCAAATCGATCTGGTTGTGCGATTGAGCTTCCGAACGCGCCGCCAGGCCAGTGGAGAGATTGCGTAATTCCACCAGCACCGCCGACAAGGCCTGGCCGACCTCATCGTGTAATTCGCGCGAGAGCGCTCGCCGCTCTGTTTCCTGGGCCTGCACCAGCTTGGCGGAGAGATTGGTGAGCTGGTTGCGCGCCTCCGCCACTTCTTCGTAGCGGCCCTGCGTGTGCGCCTCCAAGCGCAGGATCTTCCAGATGCTGAAGCCGGCCATCCCCAAGCCCAGCGCCAGTGTGGCGAACAACGTGACGGCCAGACGGTTCTGGAATTTCAGCAGCAAATCCACCACCCGCTCGTTGCCGGCATTCAATTGTTGTTCGTTGGTGTCCGCGATTTGCCCCGCGATTTCGAGCATGGCCTCGCGCCGCGGGAAAACGGCGTCACGCAGGAAGATATATCCCTGGCGGCGGCGCATCTCCGCGTTCCAACTCAGCACGGGGTCCAGGGTCTGCCAGTAGCGCGAGAGCTCAGCGGTCAGTTCGAGGTAGTGACGGCCCTCATTGGGCTCCAGTTGCTTCTCATAGGAGGCCAGCGCAGCCTCCATGGCGCTGCGCACTTCCTGCAGGTTTTTAAGAAACAGACCCGCCCGCAGCGGTTCCGGCTCGAGCAGGTAATCCCGCACGTACGTTCCGGAAAGATACAGCTGGGAGCGGATATCGTTGAGCACGTGATTGCGAAACAGGAACTGGCGGCGAATGCGATCGTCTTCGCGCCGGACCTGCTGGAGCACACGCATGGCGTCCACCCCGGCCAGGGACATGATCAAAAGAAGACCGCCGAAGCCGAGCGCGAGCGTGAGCCGGCTGCTCACCGTAAGCCGATCTGGTCCGCGGGATTTCATAGCCGGCGGGCTGCGGCCATTCCGCCAGCCCATATCCAGCCTAACAGCTAACCGTTAGTGGCCGCCTGCGCCGTCCTCCACCCAACGGCCGAGTTCGCGAACGTAATGCCGGCCGTTGAGCGTGTACTCAGGGACGCTCACCACCAGATAGGATTTGTCCATGAGCGGCTGGCCACCTTGATCCTTTTCGCTTTTCGCGGTCGCGACCACCCAGACATCGTAATTGTTCCGAGGCCCGTTGACGGCCGGCTCGTACAGGCCGGAGGAGGTCAGCACGCCGATGGAGGGTTTGCTCCCGCCGGGCGCCCAGGAAAATTCGTCTAACGACCAGGTCACATCCACCGGCCCGAGCGCGACATCGTCGGCGGTGTGTGCCAAGCCGTCGGGGCCGCGCTGGTAGCCGACGGCCTCGAACTGCTGGTAGCTTCGGGAAAGCGACTCGTCGCCGAATTGTACAACCGCCGAGTCGGGCGTGATTTTAATGTAATCGACCCGGTCATAAATCGCGAAGCCGCCCCGCAACACCGAGCCATTCAGCGAAATGTCGCGCTTCCCCAACGGCGCCTGCGCGCTGACGTCCAGTTCCGCGACGGCCTCATTGGCGCTCTTGGAAACCAGGCTACGCACGGTGATCCCCGGCCCCAGGTTGAGCGAGGCGGGCGTCAGCTGGATGGGAAGATGGTCGCCGAAAAGACGGATTTGGTCGCCCTGTGAACCGGCTTTGAGCGACGGCCGGTCCAGGCCCAGGAGCGTGGGCGCATCCGTGGCGCGGCGAAGCTGCACGTCCATTCCAAATTCCTGCTGCTGCCCCCAGAACCAGCGGCCTTCGGCGGAGGCCTGATCGGGCGCGAACCAGAGCACTTCGTGCATCTCGCCCGAAAGAGCGTCCGGACCGGCGCTGGCCGGCGAGTCGCTCCGGGAGCGCCCACGCCAGGCGTAGCCGGCATAAACCAAACTCTGACCGGAACGCACAAGCGTTGAGCCATCCTGGACGGACTGGAACTTCGCCTGGGTGGAGAACTCGCCCGGCTCGCTGCCGTCCTGGATCTCCATTTCGCCGTAATACTGGCCGTGACCGGGAAGATGGGCGGTGAGCAGCCAGCGGCCCTCCAGTCGCGGCGAGCGCAGGTGGGCGCTCCAGGCATCCCATTCCGGCGTGTGCAACGGAGCGGCCTGGATCAGAAAGGCGATGGCTTCCTCACTCTGCAGGGGCTGGGCGCGATTGGGGTAGAGATCGGCGTGCAAACCGTCCAGCTGCTTCCACTCCTCCGGCGAACGCCGCCACGAGAGTGCGCGGCCAAATGAGTGGCAATTGGTGCAGGTGCGGCGCACCCGGTCGTTGGGGACGTTGGGCTCGTCCTGCATCATGCGATGCTCGGCGAGGTACTTCACCGCGGCGGCTTCCTCCGGCGCCAGTCCATGGTACGTGCCGAGGTACTCGACGATGGCCCGGGCCTCGCGCGGCGTCAGGGTGACGCGATTCCTGCGGACCATGCGCTTGAGCGCGTCTCCCCAGGCTTCGGGTGTGGCTCGCTCCCAGGAGAGGCGCTGCAGGTTTCCCTGCGCATCGCGGGGGTGGCAACTGCCACACTTGGCGATCACCAGCGGGTCGGTGACCGGAATGCCTTGCGGCTGCGGGCTAGCGTTGGTTTGGCCATCGAGCAGGCAAGGCAGAACCAACGCCACGGCGAGCAGGATTCGCGGGAGAAACATAATCCAGACTATCGGAATTCGGGGGCGCGAGACAAACCGGCGTCCCGCGAATCAGGACTTCTGGGCCTTCTCGAAGCCCACGCGCATCGTGCAGGATCCGCCCAGCGCCACCTGCGATCCGTTCTTCAGGCGCACGGGCCGGCCGGCAGGAGCTTTCTTCTTGTCGACATAGGTTCCGTTGGAGCTGTTGAGGTCGATCAGGTACAGTTTGCCGCTCTTCTGGTGAATCTCGCAATGGAAGCGCGAGATCATGCGTTCGGCGTCGTGGACGACGATGTCGTTCTTGGAGCCGCCATCCTCGGCGACCGCGCCGACATGGATGACCTCCTTATCGACCTTATAGCGCTTGCCTTTGTCGAGGCCGTCCACCACCTCCAGGTAGGGTTCCTTCTTGCCGGAGGCCAGGAACAGCAGCAGGAACGCGCCCAGCACGGCCAAGGCCGCTCCGCCAATCGCGAGGTATCGGATGCGGGTACGGGCCTGAATGGCGGCGTCCACGCGCTGCTTTAGACCCAAAACGTCGGGATCGTTGGGCCCGGCCTTCTGGGCGATGGCGAGTTGCTGCTGCGCCTTCGGCAGATCGCCTTGCAAAATGGCGTTTTCGGCGGACTGCTTGGATTGCGCCAAGGTGGCCGCTCTGGTGGCCTCGTCCTGGCTCTCTTTCTGCTGCTGCTCGGCGGTTTTCTGCTTTTGTGCGTTGGCCTGATCGATCTCCTGCTGCGCGTCTTTGTATCCCTGGGCCGCGACTTGATTGTCGGGAGCGATTTTCAGAATCTCCGCGTACGTCTGCTGCCGCTGGGCGGGATCCTTGGTCGTCAGCGCCTGCGTCTCCAAGTCCGAGACTTTCTTCTTATCCGCGTCTTCTTTGGCCTGATTGGGATTGACCTGCTGCACGATGACCGGCGCGGGCGCTGCGGGAGCGGTTGCCGTGGGCGCTGGGGGAGGCGCGGGCGCGGGCGGAGGAGGTGGCGCGGCAGCGGCAACAGACCCCGGCTTCCCGCCGATGGTCTTGGGCAACGGACCGACCGAGATGCTCTTGAAATCGAGATTCGCCTCGACATCCGGCGCGTACAAAGCGATCGGGCCGCCGGCGGTTTTCGCGTCGCGCGTCAGATCGGTTCCTTCGGGCCGCGTGTCGTCAACGTCGGTGACCGGATAACCGTTCACCCACACCTCGAAATGACGGCCCCGCACGGCGATGGTTTCCATCACGAACTGGTCGTCGGCGCCCAGTTGCTTGCGTGCTGTCTTCAGACCTTCGATGCCGCCCGTGTTCGTGTCGCCCTCCGTTCGCAGATGGTAGCCGGTGCCCAGCTTTCCTGCGTCCGCGCGGAGCAGCACGGCGGTAAAGGGCTCCTTTTTCTCCTTCTGCCTGGAGTTCACCTTCACGGCGGCCTGCAGGACGAAGTCGTCGTAAGCTTTCTCGGATTCCAGTTGACCGGGACCGCTGGACCCGTGAATGGCGCCGTTCGCGACGGACCAGTTGGATTCCGTCGGCTTCTTCGGTTTGCCCTTGAACGGATCGATTTTCTTGAGAAGCCCACCCTTCTTGGGAGGCGGTGGCGGAGCCGCGGCGGCTTCCTTCCAGCCCGAGAGATCGGTGCCATTGAACAGGGCGGTGCCGGCCGGCTTGAGCTTGATGTTACGGAATTCAACGCCGGGGCCCTTGCTGGAGGCGATCGCGATGTAACCGGCTTTGCTCTTTCCGTTCTTGCCCTCGCCGACCTTGCGGCCGTCGACCTTCAACGTCATGTCTTCGCCGTTCAACTCGACTTCCAGGCTGTGCCACTCGTTGGGAGCCAGCTTGCCACCGCCCTTAAATACCGTGGCGAGACTGGCTCCGGGCCACTTGGAATCGGAATCGCCCAGGCGCACATCGTATCCGGTATCGCGCGGCACGCCGTCCTTGGCGATGCGGAGAAACACGGAGCTATCCACGTCCGAAGAGGGAGCGCGGAAATCGAGCTTGAGAATGTAGTCGGAGAAAACGGCGTTGCTGCGCAGCATGCCGCCATCGGCCCCGTCGAGCGAGAGGACGCCTTTGACGATCTTCCACTTGCCCTTGTCCTGCGTCCAGCCGAACAAGGAATCGCCGTCGAACAACAGGATCCATCCGTCCTGGGCTTCCGCGCGCGTGACCGCGTTATCGGCAGCCCGAACGGGCAAGAAGGTCAAGAGTGCGAGGATTGCGCAGACGAACGCTCGCATTTTAGTTCGCGGCGGCCGCGGCTTCCACCACGCTGAAAGTGAGCCCCTCCTCTTCTACGTATCCGATCTGCAGGGTCTGGCCGGCCACCACATCCCCGGCGAGGAGCGCGGTAGCGACCGGCGAAAGCACGAGTTGCTGCATGGTGCGGCCGACCGGACGCGCGCCATAAGCCGGGTCGTAGCTTTCCTTGGCCAGATAGGCAAGCGCTTCAGGTGTTACGTCCAGCTGGATTTCACGGTCTTCGGCCAGTTTCTTGCGCAGTCCGCCGAGCTGCACGTTGACGATTCGCTCCAGCTCCGGTTCGGTGAGGGCATTGAAGGTGATGACCTGCGAGATGCGGTTGTACAACTCCGGCCGCAGATTGGCCTTCACGACTTCCAGGATGATTTCCTTGCGTTTTTCCAGGTCATCGGTAGACTCGATGGCTTCGCGCACGCCCAGGTTCGACGTGAACAGGATTAGCGTGTTCGAAAAGTCGCAGAAGCGGCCTTTGGCGTCCGTGAGGCGGCCTTCGTCCAGTACGCCCAGCAGCAGGTCGAGGATCTCGGGATGCCCCTTTTCGACTTCGTCGAACAGCACGATGGAATAGGGCGAGCGGCGGACCTGTTCGGTGAGGAAGCCGCCTTCGTCGGAGCCGACCAGGCCCGGACGCGAGCCGATGAGGCCGGCGATGGACGACTTGTCCTTATATTCACCCATATCGATGCGGATCAAGGCTGCCTCATCGTCGAAGAGCGCTTCGGCCAGGGCTTTGGCAAGCTCAGTTTTGCCGACGCCGGTGGGGCCCACAAACAAGAATGAGTTGGGCTTGCGGCCGGTTTGCAGATCGGCGCGCATGCGGCGCGCGGCTTCCGACACCGCGGTGACGGCGTCGGGCTGGCCGAACACGCGTTCGGCGATACGGTCTTCCATCTTGAGCAGACGGTCGCGCTCACTTTCGAGCATGCGCTGGATGGGAACGCCCACACGCTCGGCGATGGCTTCGGCGATATGCTCGGGCCGCACTTCGTCGGGAACCAGGCTTTGGCCGGCGAGCCCCGCCGCGCGCTTTTCCAGATCCTCGCGCTGCTGTTCCAGATATTTCAGAGAACCGTAACGGATCTCGGCGGCCTTGGTCACGTTGCCCTGCGATTCGGCGGCGGTGAGCAGTGCGTTCTGTTCTTCAATGGCCTGTTTGGTTTTTTGCAGGTTCTCGGAGACTTCCTTCTGGCTCTTCCATTCATTGACCAGCGCTTCCACGCGCGGTTGGATTTCGGCGAGTTCCGCTTTGAGCGTCGCGACGGCCTTCTGCTGGCCGGGCGTGACGGGGCTGGAGAGCAGCGATTCCAGTTCGGCCTGTTTGCGAATTAGCAGCCGCTCTTCCTGATCGATATGGGTGGGCTTGGATTCCTTCTGCATGCGGATCCGCGCGGTGGCCTCGTCGATCACGTCGATGGCCTTGTCGGGCAGGAAGCGGGTGCGCATGTAGCGGCGCGAAAGTTTCACCGCGGCCTGTAAGGCGTCGTCGGACAAACGCACGCCGTGATAGGCCTCGTAGCGGCCGCGGATGCCGCGCAGGATCACCATCATGGCTTCGTCGGTGGGCTCTTTGACGGTGACGACGTCGAAGCGGCGGGCGAGCGCGCCGTCTTTTTCGATCCGCTCGCGGTATTCGTCGAAAGTGGTTGCGCCGACGCAGCGCAGTTCGCCGCGCGCCAGGGCGGGCTTCAAAATGTTGGCCGCATCCATGCCGCCTTCGGTGCCGCCCGCGCCCACCAGGGTGTGCAGCTCGTCGAGAAAGAGCACGATTTCGCCCTTGCGGGAGCGAACTTCATCGACGACGGATTTGATGCGTTCCTCGAACTCGCCGCGGTACTTGGCGCCGGCCACCATGGAGGTCAAATCGAGCGAAACGACCTTGCATTTCTTGAGGGATTCCGGCACGTCACCGGCTGCGATGCGCAGGGCCAGGCCCTCGGCGATCGCGGTTTTGCCGGTGCCGGGATCGCCGACGACCACGGGGTTATTCTTGCTCTTGCGCAACAGCACTTGAATGACGCGGCGGATTTCTTCGTCGCGCCCGACGACAGGCATCAGCTCGCCGGCCGCAGCCGCGGCGGTGAGGTCGCGTCCGAAGCGTTCCAGGACCTTGCCGCCGGCGGCGGGTGCGCTGGAACGGGCGGCCTTGGGCTCGCCCAGCGCTTCACTGGCCGAGGCGTGGCTTTCGGCGGCTTTCTCCACGGCTTGCTTGGTGACGCCGGCGCCGCGCAAATCGCTCTTGAGCTGATCTTCGCTGTACTCGACCGCGGCCATCACGAAGTCGATCGGCTCGGCGCGTTCGGAGCCGCGCTGCGACATTTTCTCGAAGGATTTTTCGATGAGGTCGCGCAGAGGGCGCGAGGCCACCGCGCGCCGGCCCGGTTCGAGCGGTCCGTATTTCTCTTTGTTCAGCCGGGTAGCGAAGGCATCGAGCAGCGGCCCGCAAGATACGCCCGCTTTCTCCAGCATCGCCGCCAGGGCGCTCTCCTTGTCGAGCAACACATAGAGCATGTGAACCGGAGAGATTTGCGACTGCTGGCGCTGCTCGGCCAGCAGCCGGGCGCGCTCCAGGGCTTCTTCCAGTTCACTTGAAAGCTTGTCGAGATCGATGGCCATAAGAACACCTCAAAATAGAGCTACTCCAAGCGCCGGCGGCGCGGGGGCTGATTCGGCTGCGGCTCGTCCTCGCGCGGGCGGTCGGCGCGGCGGGGAAGGTCCCAGGGAGCCGGCCGGTCGTCCGGCCGGGGTTCCGGGCGCGCGGGCGGCGGCGTCACGCGCGGCTCCGGACGCGGGTCGACGCGCGGCGATACTCGCGGATCGGGACGCTGCTCCACACGCGGATCGTGCCGGGGCTCGGCGCGCGGGGGATAGTCCGGTAATGGCGGCGGCGTGGAACCCGGCACGGCAACCTCCCGCACGCGCTCCGACACCGCCGGGCGCGATTCCACCGGCTGCAGCGGCTCCACGGGACGGGTCTGCTCCTGCGCGCGCTGCGCATAGAACCGGTGGCGCACATACAGAAGCGCCGTGCGCATGGGGTGATGCGCCTGGAGACTCACGCGGACATCCGTAATGGTGGGAACGTCCGGCGCCTCAAAATCAAACTCGAAGTTGCATTGATCCGGAATCTTCGATTCGCAGGAAAGGATCGTCGGCTGGCGGCGGAAACCACTGCCTTCGTTGATGCGGATCTCCACCGTGATCTTGGTGCCCTTCTCGAAGTTGGCGTTCTGCTCGCCCACCAGAATGAGCCGGTATTTATCCCGGCCTTCCAGGCGTAAATTGGAGAAGAAGATGGTCAGTTCGTCGGCCATGCCCTGTACGCGGGCAGGCTTGGCGGCGAGCTTGTACAGCACCTTGCCGCCGCGATCGAACACGAAGTTCATGGCTTCGAGCGACGGGCTGATGTGGAAATCGATGTACTTGCCTTCCAGGGCGCGTTCCAGCCGCTGCAGCGAGCCCAGCGACGAGCGGGCCTCCCGCACTTCCACCGCCAGATCGTCGTGAATGCTCCAGGTGCGCGTGGTGCGCAGAATCTGCTTCTGCTGCTCGATGATGGCAATGAACTCCGTTTCCCCGGTTTCTTTGAGGGTGGTGAAATACTGCTGCACGCCGGGAGCGAGGTCCAGATAAGCAGCGGAGGAGTGCACGAAGCGCCGCAGCGTCCCGAAGAAAGACGGCGGCGGCTGGACGGGATCCAGGATGTCGTAAGCGCAGTTTTGCAGGGCCACCACCATGCGGTCCACGAAGTTGATGGTTTCGTTGTCCACTTCGGTATCGATGCCGCGCTCGGTGAACAGAACCAGGAACTCGCGCATCGCGCGGTGCAGCTCGGTGTACCGCTCCGCCATGAAGGTCACGTCTTCGACGATTTTCCGCCAGGCATTGGTCAGCTCGCTGTGGGCGACGAGCGTGGTGCAGGGCGGAATGAAATCCGAGTCCTTTTCGTAGCCCGCTCCGTACTTCTGGCGGCGAATCCTGCCCACCGCGGCCGCGTAGGGCACGCTTTCGGCGTGTACCTGCAAGCTGACCCAGTAGGCGGGCCGCCGCTCGGTCTTCATTTGCGGGTTGAACTCGTCCAACTGGCCGTCCAGCACCTGCTTTTCACCGGGATCACAGACGATGTAAATCGCCGATTCGGCGAAGCCCTCCATCTCGGCCTTGGGGAATTTGCGCTGCACAGGATGCTCGGGATCGATGTCCACGATACAGCCGGAGGGCGTCAGCGCGCGGCACTGGGTAACGGAGATGTTGAGCGCCTGATCGTCCTCGTCCACCAGGACGATGGGATCGTGCCGGACCGCGCCGCGTTCAGCCTCGGGAAGACGCGGGCCGCCGCCGACCAGGCCATAAGCATTGGTGGCGTAGCGCAGCGCCCACAGCAGGCCCGCCTCGAAATAGCGCTCCTGCCGCATGAAGTGCTGCGGGGTAAGGAGCATGCCGTGTTCCCAGTTGACCGAACTTAGTTTGACGTCGTCAGGATTCATCGATGCTCCTATTTCAATTGACCGCTCCCCGGAAAATCAGTTCGGGCTCGGCGTCCCCGCTACGCGCCGAAGAGCCCAGATATGAGTTTATGCCCAGAATGGTGTTCTGTCGCCCGTGTCCAAGCCGCGGCGCGGTTCTGGGGTCGCCCACAGCCCAGGCGATGCCGTGTTTCTGGTAGCAGTTGGCCACCAGCCCGAGCACGGCGAGCAGGAGCCGGTGCTTTTCCTTCTCTTGAAATTCGTAATACGTTTCGAGCGAAACCAACCCCAGCACCAGCGTGAGCTCTTCCAGTTCCTCTTTGCGGTCGCCCGCGATGGCGTCCACTCCCAGGCGGCTGTAGCGTTGGCCCAGCAACGTATATTCCGGCTCTTTCATCAGTTGAAAGGTGGTGGCGCGCCGGATTTCCTTGAGCGGAAGCCCCAGGATGAGGCGCAAAGCAAAGCGCAACCCGTACTCGGTGCCCGCGAGGGCCTGGAGGCTCGGAAGCAGCACGCACAGGTTATACCACGTCTCGGTGGGCCAATCGTCCGCCGTGAGGCCGAACAACGCGATCCAACGGGAGCAGGCCGGCAGGTTGTCCGGCTGCACGTCGAACAGGCGAGCGCCTTCCCGCACCCAGTGGTTGGCCTTCTGCAACGGATCGTCCAACAATTCGACGATTTCCCGCGTACCGGGCTCGGCTTCTCCGCCCGAATCCCACATGCCGACCGGCATCGCGTGAAAATAACCGGTTCCGGAGATCACCAGTTCGACCATCGTGCCAGCGTCCAAAGGCTGGCCGGGAGCCGGGTTCTGGCTCACCACCCAGCGCGTGGGATAGCCGCGGCCATCCATGCGGACGGTCACGCGGGCCGGCGGCACGTCCATGTCGCTGAGAATGGCCAGCGCGGAGTCCAGGGTGTGATGGAAGCCGTAGACGCTATGTTCGAAGTCCGGCATCCACGAATGCTGTTCGCTCACATCCACTCCAGTTCGAGGGCCAGCTCGGTGTCGTAAGGCAGCCGGGCGCGAAGAAAACGGGTCAGGTCGTCGCGCAACACCTCGATTTCGGCGGCCGGGTCGACGAAATCGTTCTTGTCGAGCGAACAGGTTAACCGCTGCAGACGGCGCAATCCGCGTTCTCCGCGCTCGAGTCCCGAACCCACGTGAACCTTGAGAATCCTCCGGTCAAAGGAACGGGCCACGATTTCGGCGTCGGCGCGGGTAACAATGCGGTCGCGCGAGAGCAGCGCTTCGGAAAAGCGCGTGCGCGCTTCCTCAAACCCCTCGCCATTCGTGCCACCGGCCGCCGCCGTCGGATTGGTGATTCGAACTCCGGACACGTCGCCCTTCTTCAAAAACGACTGCACCTGGCCGGGTCCTACCTGGTTGCCGAGTTGACCGGCGGTAATCCACACGCGAACATTGGCATACGCTTCGGAGGTGCTGTCGGGGCGCTTGGCCGGCCGCAGTTCCACACGCCCGCTGCGAATCGAATAGCGGCCGGCAGAGGCGTCGGACGAAGGCTGGAACTCGGGCAAATAGACCGAACCGGCCTCGCCGAAGATGGACAATGGCGCCACCAGGTAGTTGGCGGTACCTGCTTCGCGGCTGATCGGCACCGAAGTGCCCTGTTTATCGAAGTAAACCGTCTGATTGAAGCACTCCACATTGGAAGCGGTGACTGCGTGCATCGAGATGGTGGAGATGCCCGTGACCAGCGAGGGAACGTCCTTGGGCAAGGAGAGCCGCAACCAGGCGCGCGGCTGCTGAAACAGCGCCGCGGCATCGCGCCCGAAGATCCGGCTGAGACCCGGCTCCATGACGCGGGGCATCGGACACAGAAAGCGCCGGCTGGCCGGGACCGCGGGCAACACAAAGATGCGCGAGCTGTAGAAGCCGTTCGGCAAGATGGGAAGTTCCAACCCCTGCGCGGCATCCGGCTTTTCTTCCGCCAGAGCGTCACCGGCCTCCGGGGCCAGCCAGTTCAGGCTCAGCGTGCCGGCGTTGCCCCACTGGGGACGTAGGATTCCCCGGGAGGACAGTTCACCGTCGTTGCCTATGAGACACCAGGTTTCAAATTCCAGAGCCCGCTGGATGCGGTAGGCATCCGGCCCCAGCTCCATCATGAAGCTGTGGTTGCTGAGGTGGTTGACCGGCAGGTTCTCAACGGCCAGAAAGACCGCCGGATTGGGCCCCAGGTTGATCCGGACCGGATCCAGCGACGGCCGCCGCGATTGGAAGGCCTCGGGCATTTCCAGGCCCGGCAGCAACTGCAGGGCGCCATCCTGATAGACCGCGGCCATCGCGATCTGCGCCGGGGAAGCTGTGATGGTGCGATCAGTGGTGAAGGTGAGGCGTTCCCCGTTCTGTGCTTCGCCGAACAACTCGGTTCCGGCTTCCATGAGGGGAGAGCCCGAGGCGGCGAGAAACCGCACGATGGTCTGCGCGGGGCGCGCCATGCGCCGTTCGATGCCCAGCCCAGCGATGAGTTCGTCGAGGAGGGCCAGCCGGATCCGGCCGGTTTCAGAATAGAGGGCTTCCAGTTGCTGCGCGAAGGTCCGGAACAAAACGGCCAGCACGGGATCGGTGGTTTCCGCTGAAACGCCGAAGTCCTTGAGACGGCGCCGGAAGTCGTCCCGAAGCTTCTTGTCGATCTCGATGGCACTCGCGCTGGTGTAGGGCATAGTCAAGCATGAACAATGGTTCTCAACGCGGGCGGCGGTTCATCAGACATTCACGGTGAACGTCTTGCCGGCTTCTTTCGTCGAGGCCAGCGTGACAACGTAAGAGTCCACGTCGCGATTGGCTTGCGGCTCCTTGGTGATCCCGGCCACCTGCAGATCGGTGATGCCCAGATCCTTCAGGGCCAGATTCATTTCCTGCATAGCCTGCTGGGGCAACTCCGGACGGGTCCGGGCCTGCTCGAAGTAGTCCCGAAACCCGAAGTGCGGGCAGCCTTCCCATGAGCCGTGCGGCGTGGTCGCCATCACACGAATCAACGAGAGAACAGCCTGCACTTCGTCGGTACGGCGAAGAAACGCACCTTGGAACCGGAGCGGAAACGCGGCGAACGAAATAAGCGCCTCCTGCCTAGTTACTGAACTGGAAACTCGGGAAGTTGTTCTGATTCAGCGATGGTTGCAGGTCGATGACCAGCATTTGGTTGATCACCTGCCCCTGATTGCTCACGTCGCTCAAGGTTCCAGCCGGATTCACGGTTTGAAATCCGCTGATCCAGCCAGCGAACTTGACGCTGCAGAGCGCATTCTGCTTGGAGTCGTCGGTCCAATACTCCACTTTGCATTGCTGGACGCTTTGCGCCGTAGCGGGAGTCGCCGATTGAAAGATCGATTGCAGAGTGCCAAAGGGCATGTTCTGCGTATCGGAGATATCAACGACCACCCGGATGATGGTTTGGAGGCTGCCCATCAGCGGCATGCCGGCATGATCCGGAGTCGTCTCTAGAGCAAACATGATCTCCAGAGCGTCGAAAGTGTTTCCCCCGATGGTGCACGAAGTATTTGAAGGTTGCGAGGCCATGGTTTTCCCCTCTCTAATTGCTGATCGAAACTGAACTGAAGTTCTGCTGGTTCATCGCCGGCTGCAGGTCGAGAATCAGCATGTGGTTCAACAGCGGGGTCACGCCGTTTTGCTGAGTTCCATCTTCCAGGTTGCTGTTGCCCCAGTTGATGTTCGACGTCAGGCCGGAGGGATTGATGGTCTCGAAACGAGAAACCCACCCCGTGAACTTGAAGCTGCAGATCGCGTCGCCCTTGCTTTCGTCCTGCCAGATATCAATCTGCATCGGAACGATATTCTGTTTCACGACGACATTGGCCAGGTTGAAGAAGCCTTGGAGCGCCGAGAAGGGCAGGTTATTCGTGTCGTGGAAGTCCGCGAAAACCCGGATTTCGCTGTTCAGGCTGCCCATAAGCGGCTGCCCTGACGAGTCGGTTTGACTTTTGAATTTGATGTTGGCGCACGCGGCATCAAACTTGGTGCCGTTGATCGTGACCGTGCATCGATTAGGTGCTGCTGCCATTTGATTACCTCCTAAAGAAAAGTGAATTGTGGTGCTGGGTCGTTACATGGACTCTTACTGATTGCGGCCAAACAGGCCGCGGAATTTTCCCAACAGGCGCGAAAGACCCTGCGCGGGTGGCTGGATAGGAGCCGCTGGCGAAGTTGGCTGTGGCGGCGCCGGCGCAGCCGCAGGCGCCGATGCCGCTGGAGGTGCGGGCAGTGCTTCGCCTGGTCCTGTCGGCCGCGCGGGCAGTTCGAACTTCTGGCCGGTGCCGACGCTCATCCGCACTCCAGCCGATGGCCGGAATGGCTCCCGGGAGGCGTCTTCCGACGCCTTGGCGCGCTCTTCGGCGGATTTCGCCGCTGAGCCGATCCGGAAGGTGGGCACCGGACCTTGCGCCTTCTTCTCCTGCTCGGCTGACCGCGCCGCCGAGCCGGGCTCGATTCGAAATCCCCGCTGCATACGCCTCCTCCGACGCCGGCAGGACCGGCGATCTACTTCTGTTCGCCCTTGGAAAATTCCGGCACGTCGATCTTCAAAACGAACGTTTCGGCCGGGCCGGTGGGCATGACGTTCAGGGTGATGTCGCAAATGCCCTGCATGCGCTTGTTGGAATCCTTGTCCACAAACAGGTCGTAGCCCAAAATGGTGCCCTGTTCCACCTGCTCGTCGAGCAGGCGTTTCAACGGCATTTCAATCTGCTGATCCATGAAATCGCGCGTCAGAACCTGCCCGGCCACCTGCAACAGGTAATGCCGGCAGCAGCGTTCCAGATAGCGGAGAATGCGGTACGAAGTGAAGAACTTCAGCACGCCATAGGGGTCCTCTGCCTGAGTCCGGCAGCCAAAGAAGCACAGATGGTTGTCGGCGTCCCGGATGATCGGGATCAGCTGGCGCTCCATGCTGAGGTGCTCCATTTCGCCGATCAGCGGCTCCACGCGGCACTTCTCCGAGCCGGCGATCTGGCCGAAGCGCGAGCCGACCGGACCTTGCGCGATGCCGGCCGCGTCGTCGGCGCGAGCCACCGCGCCCGCGAAAACCAGCGAGGGTGGACCCCACAGGTCGTCGCCGCCATCCACGTTTTTCTCAAACCAGTGTGAGGCGCGCAGTTGCAGGTAGCCCATCGTGACCACGTCGGCGGCCGCGCGGTCTTCGGGCCGTTTCATGAACTCATATTTGCCGCCCGGCAGGAAGTTGCGTTCGACGTTCTTGAACGACTTCTCGTCGTCCAGGTCGCCGATCAGCAGCATGCCCCAGGCGTTGGCGATGTCCTCGAACTTCTCGCGGACCGACTGCGGATAGTAGCCCGGCACCACCAGGTTGCAGATGTCGTCGCGGAAATTGAAATTGTCGTTCCGCTTGCGAACGAAATTCTCCACCGCGGCCACGTTCATGCTGAAGACATCCTTCATGGACTTGGCGTCGGCATTCAGAATGAACAGCTCCACGGGCTTGCGGACTTTGCCGTCCGGAACTTTGCTGTTTTCAAAAAACAGCATCAGCTCGCGGTAACTGCGTTCGATCGGGCGGATCTGCTGGAACACCTGCGCGAGCAGTTCGTCGCGCATTTTCTCAGCGCCGTCGATCTGCCCCTGCAGCTTCTGTACCGTCTGCTCGTAGGTGTCCGTGTCGCTCAGCAGGCCTTCGAAATTGGTGAGCTGCGAGAGAAACTCGGTGGCCGACTGGGGCGTGAAGATCGAGGACAGATCGCGAGTCTCATCCAACAGCCCGGGATGCAGATCGGCGAAGATATCCTGCAGCAAATCATGCGCGGGGCTCTCGCCCAGAATCTCCGCGGTGGTCTTGGGCTTTAAAGCGGAAGCAGTGTCGGCCATTAGCTATTTCCTCCCTTGGCGGCAACCTTTTGCAGTTCACCCTTCAGGCGTCCCAAAGCGTTGACAATCTCTTTGCGCTGGGTCTCGTTGCCCCAGGCGCGTCGCACGGTGGGCAGCTTCCAGCGGTCCTTCAGGCGATACAAGACGTCGATGTTCGACTTCAGGTCCGCGATGTCATTGCGCAGATACTCGGATTCTCCGTCGGCGTTCTTGATTTCCTGCCGCTTCTGGAGATTCTCGGGGTCGAAATCCTTGATGCTCCGGAACCGGAAATCGGCCTTGAATTCCGTCTCCTCCGCGCCAGCGTACCCCTTGAAGTTCAGCTTCGGTTGGAATTTGGTGAACGCGTCATTCACATCTTCCACCTTGGTAAGCTCTTCGTTTTCCGAAGCACATTCCTTGCCCACCCGATCCAGTGTCATGGGCATCATGGCGGCGCACGTCGAGGTTGGCACCTTACGAACGGCGGGCGTGATTCCCTTACGGATGACTTTCACTAACGGCATGCTTTATCTCCTCCCGGCTTGTCCGGCTGCAAAATTGTCAGATTGTCAACATAATATCAATTCCACGAAAATAGTCCACCCCTAAGTGGGCCTTAGTAGTCATTGGACCGTACCCCTCCCTGCCGGTTCTCCAGGCGGGTTTTGGTGAAATCCGGGCGCGGCTGTACTACGGTCGCGTCGCTGGGGGCTCTCTGGGGTTTATAGCTTGTTTTGCCGGCGCCGAACCCGGGCGGCGCCGGACGGCCTGGCTTGTTACCGACCTGAGTCTGGCCCTGGGCCCAGCGGGAGGTCGTCGGCGTGATTCCAATGTACTGGTCCGCCCAAATCAGCCTGGGCGCCCAAGCCCACAGAATCAGCAGCAAAGTGCCCATTCCGAGAAACACCAGAACCGGGCGCAGGGTGGACATCCAACTGTTGCCGGTCGGAGTGACTTTCTCCTGCAGAAGTGCTTTCATTTCTGCGGCTTCGCACTTGCCTTCGAAGATCGGCACCCCGATTTGCGGCGTCGACCAGGGCTTATTGTCGCTCGCCAGCACTTGGCCGTTCGGCAGCTTCAACTGAATGCCGACTTGAAGCGTGCGGCCAGCCAGGGAAGCCCGGTCCGGCCAGGGCGATTGGAAGGTGGCCTGAATTCGATTGGAGAGCAGAGTCCGGGCGAAGGAGAAAATCTTCTTCAGATCCGCGGAGTTGTCCTCCATATAGTACTTAGTACCAATGCGCCGCAAAGCCTCTTCATCGATCTCCTTCCGATCGCCGAACCCGACCGCGATGGTTTGAATGCCCGAAGCCTCGACCTTTTGCGTCACCTCATCCAATCCGGCCGGGCCCGCCAGGAGGCCCGGATCGTCCCCCCGTAGCACTTCGTTCGTGCCATCGGTCATGACGATCAGCATGGCTTCCGGTGCGCCATACTTGGACGTTGCATTCTTCATCTGGCCGGAAAGGACGTCCAGCCCGATCGCGACGGCCGAATAGAGCCCGGTATTGTTCCGCGGCTGGGGAGCAGGCAATGCGTCCACTTGCTGCAGCGCTTGCGCTTTGCTGGTGGCAAAGTGCGCGGCCCGGATGGTCGGCTCCACATTATGGCTCTCGAACGCGACAATCGCCACCTGGTCGGTGCCGTCCTGGAAGCCCTGCAGGAATTGACTCAGGGCCGCCTTGGCGGCAGCGAAGCGTGTTTCTCCGGTTGGGAGCACGCGATTCATGCTTCCGCTGATGTCCACCAACACGATCGCCACCCGGCCCCGCACGGCCTGGGCGTCCGCGCTGGCAACCGCATAAAACGGAGTGACGTCCTGCTGGTCCACCTGCACCGTGATGCTGTCGGCCAGCTTGTCGGGCGCGGGCAGTTGCACCGCCAAAGGCGCACCCTGCGCGTCTACCACGTTGAACTTCAGGCGAAAGCAGGGAACGCTGGATACCGGATCGCATGTGACCATGCGGATGTTGTCGGAGAAATCCAATTTCCCACCGGGGCTCTGAGCTAGCATGCGTGAGGGCAGAACCAAGGCCGCCAAGAGAACTACATGCCCCACGTCAACGCCACGCATGGTTTCGCTATTCCTTCTTCTTGGTCACAAACCGGAGCGCGGTCCGGCCTACAAGAACATCGTCATTATGGCGCAACTCTTGTGAACTGGTCACTGTCTTGCCCCGGACCCGTGTTACAAAGCGTGCCAAACCGGATTGTCCGCCAGTTTCGGAGTGGCGCGCCAGGAAGAACCGGCCGTCCTTTCCAAAAAGGATGGCGTGCTCGGGCGCGATCGCCGCGTCCGGGATGAAGATTCCTACGTTGGGACGATAACGGGTCTGGCGCAGGTCCTGGTTCTGACTGCCGATCACATAGGAGTCGCCTTGCTGCAGCTCCCACTCTTTGTGGGTCCGGCCGAACTTCATTTGCGCGCGTGGATCCCCGCTACTCACAAATTGCAGCACTCCGTCCCTCAATAGGATCGGCGCCAGCGTGATTCCAAAACAGATCCCGACACCCAAAACCACGTAGCCCAGCGCTTGCGAGAGGTCCGGAATCTTGCTGCCCAGGCCCGCGAAGATCAGGCCCCCTAAGGCGCCCCCGATCAATCCCCCCGCGAAGGCATGCACCACACGGGCGCGGTTGACCTGCACCCAGCGCAAGCCCAGGCCCAGACCGATGAAGGAGCCGACCAGCATCCAAGCGATCAGCCGGCTGAGAACCGGCGCCTGGAGACCGAGATGCTGGTTGATCGGGATCTGGATCGCTCCTGCCAGGAGCCCGGCCACAATGCCGATGAGCGTCCCCGAGATCACCCAGCGCGGCAGCACGCGGTTTCCGGACCATTTGTCGGAAAATCCCACGGTCAGCCCGCCAATGAAGGCGCCCAGGAAAACCGCGGCTACAACATCGGAAACCCAGACTTCTGTTTGAGTTGGAAGCGCGGCGGCGAGAAGCGTGGTGCATCCCCACGAGAGCAATCCCGCCATCCAGCCCACCAGCGACATGTAGTACAAGGTCTGGTAAAGGCTCATAAAGGGAATTGTGCTGCTTCGCTAGTGTAACATTGGCACAGACCGTGTCAACAGAGGGCCCTATCCGTACTGGTAATGCCAAGAACCAGGGAAGCTTGCGCGATTATTCCCGGCTGGAGCCCACGGTGTTTGCGCAGGGCAATGTCGGCGGCCTTGAAGCGGTGGTGGCTGGGGCCGGCGCTCTGGGCAATGAAGTGGTCAAGGCGCTCGGGCTGCTTGGCCTGAAGCGTGTGGTGGTCGTGGATCCGGATGTCGTTGAGCCCAGCAACCTGACTCGCTCGGTCTTGTTTCGTAAGGCGGATTACATCGGCTGCAACAAGGCCGTGGCGTTGGCCAGTGCCGCGGCGCTACTATTCCCCGACACCGAGTTCTGTCCGATCGCCACCGAGATCGCGGATGTCGGTTTTGGGCGCTTCGACAACGCCAGTCTGGTTTTCAGTTGCGTTGACAGCGACCTGGCACGGCTGGAGATCGCCTACATTTCCACCAAGCTCGATCTAGCTGTGGCCGACGCGGGCCTGGGGGCGCCGAATTACGCCCATGGGCGCGTCTCCTGGTTTCCGGGCAGGCACGCAGCATGTTTCGGGTGCAAATTGACGCCAAATAAGCGGCGAGAATTGCTCACCCATTGGGACGCGACGGTTCGTTCCTGCAGCCAGACGCCGGCGGACGGCCAGCGTCCAAGCACACCCACCATGGCGGCTATCATCGGCTCGCTCCAGGTCGAGTTGGGACTACGGTGGCGTATGCAGGGCGAGGCGGAGTCCGTTACCTACGAGATGTCTCTGGGGGGCACTCCTCACAGCCAGTTTTTCAAAACGCCTGTATCGCCGGCCTGTCCTTTTCATGAAAGCGAGGATGACTTCCTGGTGGGCACGCCGGCCGAGGATGCCACGCTGGGCGCGATTCTGGGATCTGTGGAAGCCCCCGCGGGCGCGGAGGCTTGTCTGGTCCTAGACTGGCCCGTCTGCTGCCGGGCAAGCTGTTCGGACTGCGGCGTCCAATGGGCTCCCCTGCAGCGTGCGGCGGTGGTGCGCCGGCGGGCGGTTTGTCCCTCCTGCGGTTCTCGGAGTATTCTGGAACAGGAATCGATCCGGATGATTGACCGCAATTCTCCGTGGGCGAGGGCTGCTCCAGCAGAGTTGGGGTTGCCGGCGGAGCATCGCTATACCGTTCGATTTCAACGGGGACACCAATGAAGACGCGGACCATCACCACGCTGCTGGCCAGTTGCTTCCTGTTGGTCTTGCTGCAACTGGTGGGAGGGCTGGTGAATTGGATCGTGGCGCTGGTTTGCGGCTGCCTGGTGTCTCTTCTGGCCTTCGGTATCTTCCACTTCTTTGAGGTTGAGTTCGAGAACCCCTGGGTTATTCCGCTGGTGCCGGTGGGGTCCAGCATCGTCGGCATTACCATCGTTTATGTTGCGGCTGTGAACGGCCAGGATGTCGCGCTTTGCTTCGCTCCCGTGGCCGCCGCCGCGACATCCGGTGTGATCGTCGCCATCGCGCGCAGGAGTTCGCAGCGTTGCCTTCTCTGCAACCGCCGGATCGGAGGCGGAGTGGCGTTCCATTGTCCCCGCTGCGGCCTGTTGGTCTGCGAGCACAACTGCTGGGCGTTCGAACAGTGCCGCTGCCGCTTATGCGAACAAAACCGCGTTCCGGTGTTTTCGCCGGACGGCCGCTGGTGGGACCGGCATTTCGGACCGCGCAGCGCGCATGGCCGCTGCCAGATCTGTCAGGCCACCGCCGAGGACGCCGATTTGCGCGTCTGCGGAAAATGCGGCCGCCCGCAGTGCCGGGAATGCTGGGATTTCGCCAATGGCCAATGCGTCCGCTGCCACTGGATCGTCGACGATCTTCCCGAGCCGCTCCGTCCGTTTATGGCCGGCGCGCCCGCGCCCGACCGGCCGCGCCATTATCAGACTTGAAAGTGCTCTATGCCCAAATACCAGATTTACTTCGACACCATCAACGGAGAGACCAAATACAACGTCGACATCGACGATGAGGAGGTTCTCAACATCGTCCTGGACGAGATTCTGTACGATCTCCGGGAGCGTGGCGATCTGTTGCAGGGCGACGGCGAACCCCAAGTCGTGTGGAACGGCCAGTCGCTTGACTTCAACATGCCGCTGCCGCAACAGGGTGTCCGGGCGAACGACGTGCTGCGGGTTTCCACTGTGGCGACCAACGGATGAGCGGCGGCGTTCGGGCGCGGCGCCTGGATCATGAATGGACCTACGTGGCGCGCCTGGTGGAGCACAATCCCGGCGTGTTGGAGGCTGTGCAGCGCGAGCGGCAACCCGACGCCGACTTCTTCCGTGTGGTTTTGCATCGGACTGCAGCGCTGAGCCTCGGCCAGCCGCGTGCGATTCTCACGACGCACGAGGTAGCGTTTCGCTACCCGGAATATTATCCGAGCGTCCCGATCGAAGCGTTTCTGGCGCAGCCGGTTTTTCATCCGAACGTGCATCCCGAGACCGGGTTTGTGTGCCTGTGGAACCGGCATTCAGCAGGGGACACGATTCTCGAGGCCGTCCGGCAGCTGCAGCGGGTGATCACCTGGGAGCTGAAGAACGACAACGCCGAACACCTGATGCAGCCGGACGCGTTGCGCTGGGTGCCCGTCGTGGCGCTGCCGCTCGAGTACGAGCCTGTGCTCGTTCCGGTGGAGTTGCAACTGGAACGGACCTATGC
>DATJNO010000101.1:0-86026 GCA_035508055.1 Bryobacteraceae bacterium
AATGCCGGTGTGGAAGGAGCGCTACGCGGGTGTGGAAGAGCTGAAGGTTGCCGTGATGGGCTGCGTGGTGAACGGGCCGGGCGAATCCAAGCACTCGCACATCGGCATCTCATTGCCCGGGACTTTCGAAGAGCCCGTCGCCCCGGTTTATGTGGACGGCAAGCTATCCACGACGCTGCGCGGCGACCACATCGTGGCCGAGTTCATCGAGATCCTGAACAAATACGTCGACCGGCGTTACGCCGAGCGCGCGGCCGAAACCACAACAGTCTAATCGCTGTGTTCGCCCAGTGAGCGATTGCCCAGACCGAGGAACGCCGCGAGGCCCTCGTCGATGGCCGTAATCTCTTGACGCGCAACCTCGCCGTGCACCCGCCTGATCCTTCGCTTATCGATCGATCGCAAATGGTCGACCAGCGCAAAGGACCGTTTCAGCAGACCGCTTCGGCCGGGCGCGAGCTCAGGATAAAGGAGTCCTTCAGACGAGGTGCCAGTGATCGGCACAACGCAGACGAGCGGGAAGCGCTGATCACCGATCACGTCCGGATCGCTAACCAGAACGCAGGGCCGAACTCCACGCTGTTCCCGCCCCACCGTAGGGTTGAGGTCTACCACGACCACCGCGCCACGATTGAGTTTCACCGGCGCCCCGCTGACCAGCCTTCGCCGGGTTTCCAGCGAAGCGGCTTGCCACCACGGCTGTTGACCAGACCTTCAGCATCTTCTTGCGGCAAGCTCCGCGCCCACTCGTCAAACCCCTCATCCACAAAGGTGGCGCTTTCCGGGTGCGGATTGCGCAGCGAGCGGCGCAGCTCCGCGCGGCGGCGGCGATCCAACTCGCGGCGCACGGCTTCGGCAACGAATTTGCTGCGGTTGGTTTCCAGCCTATCAATGTCTTTGACAAGACCGTTCGGCAGCGTGATCGTCACCCGCTCGAAACTGGATCCTTTCATACTATTAGTATGATCATACTATGCGCGGTACTCACCCTACCTACCGGTGATTCATCCGGATTCGCACCAGATCCAGGAACGACCGCACGCCCTGGCTCAGCCCCACCTTGGTTCCTTCCACGTTGGCCCAGCGCACCGGCACCTCCACCGCTCGCAGGCCCAGCTTCTGTGCGATCAGCAGGTCTTCTACATCAAAGCTGAACCCCTCCTGCTTCTGGAGGGCGAAGATCCGGCGCGCTGCGTCGGCGCGGTACAGCTTGAAACCGCATTGTGTGTCGCGGAACGGCAGGCCGGTCACCAGACGCATCACCAGGTTGAAGAAGCGCCCGCAAAATTCGCGGAAAGCCGATTGGTGCACCGCTACCAGCGACCGGTCCACGGCGCGCGAGCCGATCGCCACCACCGCGCCCGCAGCCATCGCCGCGTGGCACAGTTTGTCGAACTCCTCGATCGGCGCCGATAGATCCGCGTCCGTATACAGGATCCACTCGCCTGCGGCCTCCAACATGCCGTGCCGCACCGCGTAGCCTTTTCCGCGATTGCCGGGATTGCGCAACAGCCGGACGCACGGATGCGCCTTGCTATATTGTTCCGTTAAACCCGCCGTTCCATCGTGGGAGCCGTCGTCCACCACCATCAGTTCGACGAACCCGAAGCGGCGCTGCCCGAGCCACGCCAGAATGCGATCCAGCGTTAGCGGTAACCGGCGTTCTTCGTTGTAGGCGGGGATGACGATGGAGAGAGAGTCCAACGGTCAATTATACTTGTGGCACGGGCTCTCTTTTCCCTGGCGCGGGCTTTTTCCCCGGTTGTGCCGCGCTGCCCGACCCACATTTTCGATAGGAGCAGACTTTTGTCCCTGCAAGACGATTTGTACGACCAGCGAGTCAGCCGCATCGCGGAGATCGAAGCTTTGGGTTTCCAAGCCTATGGGCAGCGCTTCGATTTCACGCACACCATCCCGCAGATCCTGGCCGAATACAACGATAAGACCGCCGAACAACTGGAGCCGCGCGTTCCGGTGCGCATTGCCGGCCGCATCCAAACCGTCCGGCGCATGGGCAAGGCGGGTTTTGCGCACCTCGCGCAGAACGGCGACCGGCTGCAAGTCTACGTTCGCAAGGATGCCGTCGGCGAGAAGGACTTTGCGCTGTACCAGCTCCTGGATTTGGGGGACATCATCGGAGTTGATGGGTATCTCTTCCGCACCAAGACCGGCGAACTGAGCGTGCACGCCGAGCACCTGCACTTCCTCGCCAAAACGCTTTATTCGATGCCGGAAAAGTGGCATGGGCTGGAAGACGTCGAGACGCGCTACCGGCAGCGCTACCTGGATCTCATTTCGAATCCGGATGTTCGCAATGTTTTCCTCACGCGCGCGAAGATCGTCGCGTCGCTGCGGCGGCAATTGGAAGCGCGCGGGTTTCTGGAAGTCGAGACGCCGATGCTACAGCCTGTCTATGGCGGCGCCGCAGCCCGGCCATTCATCACGCATCACAACACGCTGGACATCGATCTGTACCTGCGCATAGCGCCCGAGCTGTATCTGAAGCGCCTGGTGGTGGGCGGGCTGGAGCGCGTCTACGAAATCAATCGCAATTTCCGTAACGAGGGCATTTCCACGCAGCACAATCCCGAGTTCACGATGCTGGAGTTCTATCAGGCCTACACGGACTATCACGGCATGATGGATCTTTCCCAGGAGCTGCTGCGCCAGGCGGCTATCGACGCCACCGGTTCGGCGGTGGTCGAATACCAGGGCGCGCAGCTCGACTTCGGCAACATCCCGCGCAAGTCGATGCGCGAAGCCGTGGGCGACGCGAACCTGAAAGGCCACCCGCTGGTGGAAGCATTCGAGCGGGATGTGGAGCCCAACCTCATCCAGCCGACCATCGTTTACGATTTCCCCGTCGAGGTCTCGCCGCTTTCCAAGAACAAGCCGGAGGAGCCGGATTTCGTGGAGCGCTTCGAGATTTTCGCCGCGGGTATGGAGATCGGCAACGCCTTCACCGAGTTGAACGATCCGCGCGAACAGCGCCATCGCTTCGAGATGCAGCTGGCCGAGCGCGAGCAAGGCGACGAAGAAGCCCACCAGATGGACGAAGACTACGTCCGCGCGCTCGCCTACGGCATGCCGCCCACCGGCGGCGAGGGCATCGGCATCGACCGGCTGACCATGCTGCTGACCAACTCGCGGTCCATCCGCGACGTAATTTTATTTCCGCTGCTGCGTCCTCTATAGAAGCAGCGTCGTATGAGCACCCAGACGTTCGAGCTGTTCGTGGCCAACCGGTACTTGCGCGCCAAGCGCAAGCAAGCGGTCATTTCCATCATCACAGTCATCTCCATAGCTGGGGTGGCGGCGGGGGTCATGGCTCTGGTGATCGGCATCGCGATCAACAACGGATTCCGCAACACGCTCCAGCGGAGCCTGTTGGGCGCAACGGCGCACGTTATGATCCTGGAGAAAGAGCCGACGGAGGGCATCGCCAACTGGAAGGAATTGGATCCGAAGCTGCGGGCGCTGCCCCATGTTGTGAGCGTTGCCCCCAATCTATACGGCCCCGTCTTCATGATGGGCCCGTTGCAGGCCGGCGGCGCGGAGCTGAAGGGCATTCCGGCGGACCATCCGCCTGACATGCTGCGGCATCTCAAGGCAGGTTCCTTCGACGGCTTGAAGCCGGCCACGGGCCTTCCCGGCATCATCCTCGGATCGCGCCTGGCGCAAAGCACCGGCATGGTGCTGGGCAGCGTGGTGAAGGTGCTTAGCCCGCGTGAGGAGTTGACGCCATTTGGCCCTCAGACTCCCCTGCCGTTCTCGTTCCGCGTGGTGGGCATCTTCGAGACCGGCTTTTACGACATCGATTCGGTCTGGTCATTCACGGCGCTCGAATCGGCGCAGCACGTCTTCAGTTCCGGCGATGTGGTCAACTCCATTGAGCTGCGGCTGGATAATATCGACCGCGCGCCCGAAGTCGCGCAGGAGGCCAACCAGATCATCGGTCCCAAGCTCGACGCGCAGACATGGATGGAGCAATATCATCAGATCCTGAGCGCGCTCGCGATGGAGCGCATCGTCACCGCCATCACCATCGGTCTGATCGAGCTGGTGGCCGGGCTCAACATTCTGATCACACTGATCATGATGGTGATGGAGAAAAATCGCGACATCGCAGTGCTGATGTCGATGGGCGCCAAGCGCCGGCAGATCCGCAAGATTTTCATGCTGGAAGGCGTCATGATCGGCGTTGTCGGGACGGTCATCGGGCTGGCGCTCGGATACACCCTTTCGATCCTGGCCGATCACTACCGCTGGCTGCGCTTGAACGAAGAGGTCTATTCGCTGAGTTACGTCCCTTTCAATCCGCGCTGGGAAGATGCGATCTGGATCGCCGCGGCGGCGATTTTTGTGAGCTTCATCGCAACCCTCTATCCTTCCCGAGCGGCAACCAACATCGCTCCCGTGGAAGCGTTGCGTTACGAATAAGCCGCGTTGCGCTACGAATGAACCGGTGCGGTTGTGTGCGGCTGGTAGGCGCAGAACGGATCTTCGGCCAGCGGGTTGCCTGTGGCTTCGTAAGCGCGGGCGCGCGATCCGCCGCATAACGCGTGATATTCGCAGTAGCCGCAGCGGCCTTCAAACTGCGTCGGATCGTGCAGCGACTGAAAGACCGGCGCTTTGCGATAGACGTCGGCGACGCGGTCATGACGGACGTTTCCGAGCACCAGAGGCAGGAAGCCGGCCGGGCAGATATCGCCGGTATTGGAAACGAACATGATGCCGTGGCCGTCGCGGATCCCGAAGCCGCGCCAGGCGCCGGTTTGTTTGATTTGATCGCCGCTCAGGCCCGCGGAGCGCATGCGGTCCAGCGCGACGCGCCGGTAGGAGGGTGCTTCGGTGGTGGCCACGGTGAAGGGCGCGATGCGAGAAGTCTCGTAAATCCAGGCCATTAGCTTCTCGCCATCCTCCGGGCTGAGGGGCTGCAATACCTTGCCGCGGCCGACCGAAATCAGGAAAAACAGGCTCCAGCGTGTGACGCCCAGCGGCTTGAGAAGCTCATAGATGGCGGGAATGTCGCCGGCGGTTTCTGCGGACGCCAGGGTGTTCACCTGGAGCGGCATATTCAGTTCCTGCGCCCAGCGCATGGCTTGAATGGTGCGATCGAAGGTGCCCGGGACGCCACGGATCGAGTCGTGACGGGCGGCCGAGGATCCGTCCAGGCTAAGGCCCAGGCCCTCCACGCCGTGGTCCTGCAGGCGCACCAGGACTTCGCGGGTCAGGGCCGGCGTGGCGGCGGGGGTGATCGAAACGCCGATTCCCAGCCGCTTCGCCTCGTCAATCAACTCGTAGAGATCCGCGCGCGCCAGCGGGTCGCCGCCGGTCAGGATCAATTGGGGCAAAGGGTCCCCAAAATCCCCAATTTGCCGCAGGAACGCAAGGCCTTCATTGAAGTTGAGCTCGTCGGGATGGGCGTTGGGGACTGCTTCGGCGCGGCAGTGCCGGCAGGCCAGCGCGCAGGCCTGAGTCATTTCCCAGTAAATGTTTAGAGGGGTTTGCGCGTAGTCGCGGGGCTTGTGATGGCCGCCGATGTGTTTGGGAGTGGGCGCTGGCATATGGAAAGGGGAGCAATCCGCCTGCCAACGCCCTTTTGCGGTTATCGGCTGTCGCCGTCGTGATCGGCGTCCACCTGACCCGTCGCCTGTTTGCTAAGTACCACCGAATCTTGTGGTTCGTTAGCCTTCGCCTTCTTGTTCTGGGCGACCTGGTGCTGTTGCTGGACCTGCCACTGCTGCTGAATGTGCGAGCTGTCACTCACGCTGTTGATCATGATTCTGCTCCTGACTATCGTTTCTTATCGACAATGGCAGGCGACTTTACACGTTTTTCTGCTGTTCCGCTGGTGGCTTGAAATAACCCGCCTGCCGTCGTGGAACGCCCGCCAGTCGGAAAGTCCTGTGTTCTTAACGGCATAGGACTGAAGATGGATGGATATGATGCGCCTTCAGATTCCGGTCGTCTTGATTGTGCTTTGCGGCGTCGCTTATGCCCAGACGAGCGGCACCATTCAGGGAACGGTGCTGGATCCCTCGGGAGCAGCCATCGTGGGCGCCACCGTCCAAATAGAGAATCCGGTCTCGCACTACAATCAGATCAGCAAGACGGACAACCAAGGGAATTTCGCCTTCGAGAATATTCCGTATAACAATTATCACGTGACTGCGAAGGCAAAGGGATTTCAAACCGGCGCTCAGGACGTGGATGTGCGGTCCGCTCTTCCGTTGGAGGTGAAAATCAACCTGATGGTCGGCGCCGCGACACAAACCGTGGACGTGACCGCGGAGGCCTCGGACCTGCTCGAAACCACGTCGACTACGCACACCGATGTGGATCGGGGTCTATTCGATAAGTTGCCGCTCGAGAGCCAATCGTCGGAGCTGAGCTCGCTTGTTACGCTGGCGTCGCCAGGTATCTCGGCGGATTCGAACGGCCTGTTTCACGGCTTGGGCGACCATGCCTCCAACTCCTTCTCGCTGGATGGCCAACCCATTACGGACCAGCAAAGCAAGGTGTTCTCGAACCAGATTCCGGTGGACGCCGTACAGTCGATGGAAGTGATCGAGGGCGCACCGCCGGCCGAATATGGCGACAAGACCAGCGTAGTCATCGATGTGACAACTCGGTCGGGGCTCGGCAACAAACAGCCGCATGCTGACATCACGGCGTCCTACGGGACGTTTGGCACGACCAACGACGGTTTCGATTTTCAGTATGGCGGCGACACGTGGGGCAACTTCATTGCGGCGAATGGGCTGGATACCGGCCGGTTTTTGGATGGCCCGGAGTTTCAGGTCTATCATGACCATGGTAACGAAGAGAATATTTTCGATCGCATCGATTTGAAGCCCTCGCAGAACGACACCATCAACCTCAATTTTCAGTTCACGCGTTCCTGGTTCCAGACTCCCAATTCGTTCGATTCGCAAACAGCGGACGCCTGGTCCGGGCTGGTCGTAAACAACGGCGGCCTCGGGCCCGATGGCGTGCCGGTGGGTCCCACCGACCAACGCTCGAAGATCCGGACCTTCAATATCGCGCCCACCTGGACCCACTTGGTGAACCCCAACACGGTTTTCACGGTTGGCGCGTTCGTGCGGCAGGATCAATACAACTATTACCCGAGTAACAATCCGTTCGCTGACTTCGTTCCCGACTTGCAGTCGGAAAGCGTCGGGCAGAACCGGCGGCTGACCAATGTTGGCGGGCGCGCGGATGTGTCCTACCTGAAGGGCATCCACAACATCAAGGCCGGCATCGTCTATCAGGATACGATTCTCACGGAAAATGACACGTTTGGGATTGTCGATCCGACCTTTCTTTCCAGCCCCTCGGACGATCCGCTTCTGGCGTGCATCGACCTGACGTTTACGGGACCGCTCGCGGGCTGCGCCGGCGGCGTCAGCGCACCGTATACATATCGAGGCCACGCGGATATCCGCGAACTAGCGATGTTTTTCCAGGACAACATCACCTTGAAGAATTGGACCTTCAACCTGGGCGTGCGATTCGATCATTACGACGGCATCACCACGGCGAATCAGGTGGAGCCTCGGCTGGGGATCGCTTACAACATCAAGCCGAGCAATACGGTGCTGCGGATTTCCTATGCGCGGACGCTCGAAACGCCGTTCAACGAGAATCTGGTCCTGGCGAGCAATGGCTGCAACGATCCGGTGGTGAACGACCTGATGGCGACGATTCAGGGTTATCCGTGTCTGACCGTGCCCCTACGGCCCGGCTGGCGCAACGAATTCCACGCCGGAATCCAGCAAGCTTTCGGCAAGTACCTCGTGATCGACGCCGAATACATCTGGAAATACACACACTTGGCCTACGACTTCAGCGTCCTGGGCAACACGCCCATCACCTTCCCGATCGAATGGGCGAGTTCGAAGATCCCCGGCTACGCAGTACGGGCGAGCATGCCGAATTTCCACGGGCTGTCGGCTTTCGTCGTCTTTTCCAGTGTCGCGGCGCGGTTCTTCCAGCCGCAAGTCAGTGGAATCGGCGCTACACCGGCCGGGCAAGGCGGCAACGGTGTGTTTCGCATCGATCACGACGAGAATTTCAATTCCACCTTTCACCTGCAATACCAGCCATGGCAGCGCGGACCGTGGCTCGGTTTCAACTGGCGCTATGACAGCGGTCTCGTCGCTGGTCCGGTGCCTTGCGCGGGCGGCAATTGCGCGAACGGGCCCAATGGGACCGATTCGGTGGTGGATGTTTCCGGCCTGACGCCGGATCAACAATTCGAAGCGGGGCTGTATTGCGGCGGCGTCTATGCGACGCCGACTATGCCGATCAGCCCTACAGGGCTCTGTGCTGCTTCGCAGTACGGCTCCAACTTAGTCAAAATACCCGCGGCGGGGACCGAAGACGACGACCACAATCCGCCGCGCATCCAGCCGCGCAATCTGTTCGATATCGCGTTGGGGCACGACAACATATTTCACGGCGATAAGTACAAGTGGAGCGCGCGGTTGGAACTGGTGAATCTGACCAACAAATATGCGCTTTACAATTTTTTGTCCACGTTCAGTGGAACGCACTACGTCAGTCCACGCACGGTGACCGCGACGGTCGGGTTTCACTTCTAGACAGGTTTCACTTCTGGTGAGGTTTCACCAATTCACCAGGTCACGCACCGTGCGGGCCTGGCGTTTGCTGGCGATGAATTCCTGGTCGTTACTGAGCGTGATGAGCCAGCGCTGGCTGCTGAGGGGGCTCATTTTCCGGACGTGATCGACGTTCACCAGAGCGTTGCGGTGGATGCGGCGAAAACTGGTGAGCCGGAGGCGGTCCTGAAGGGCCTTTAGAGTTTGGGTGGCCAGGTATTTCTTCTTGGCGGTGATGATCCAAACGATGTCGCCTTCGGCTTGGAAGGCACAGATCTCGTCGGCGCTGAGGAGGAAGTATTCTTCGCCGACTTTGCCGACGATTTTGCGCGTTGGGGAAGCGGCGCGGGAGTCGCCAACCTCCTGCAATTGGGCCAGTTGTTCCACCGCCTGCCGGCCAGTCATGCGGCCGGCCCGTTCGACGGCCTGGGAGAGCCGCTCGTGGGCCACGGGTTTCAACAGATAGTCGATGGCGCCGGCATCGAAGGCCTCGAGAGCGTACTCATCATAGGCGGTGACAATGACGATTACGGGCAGGTGCACGCCGCCGCGTAGGCCGCGGACCACTTCCAGGCCGCTCATGCCGGGCATTTGCAGATCGAGGAGAACCAGATCCGGACGGCACTCGGTGATCTTGGCCAAGGCGTCGGGACCGTTCTCGGCCTCTCCGACGACCTCGGCGCCGGCGATCGACTCCAGTTCCTCCCGCAGGACCTTGCGGGCGATCGGCTCGTCGTCCACAATGAGCGTCTTGAGGGGCATGGCGGAGGTGCGGCGTTCAGATACTCTTAGCACGTCTGGCGCGGGAGGCCGAACGATTTTCAGACGAGCGGAAGGGACCGAGGCGTCAGCGGACTGGAATGGGGGACAAGTGGCCATAGATTCTAAACCGCCGCGGCCATGTGGCTGCGCGGGAGTGTGAAGCCGACCGTTGTCACGCCATTGACGGCCGCGGCATGCAGGCCGGTTGCTTCCCCATAGCAGAGAGCCAGGCGGCGGCGCACGTTGGCGAGGCCGATGCCGCTCGTCTCGCCGGCCAGGCGGGCCGTGTCGCATTCGCCCGAGTTGGCGACCTCGACCGCGACACCTTCGTCAGTGGAGCGGACCGTGAGGCGCACGAATCCGGTTCCGATGCCGGCCGCGACGCCGTGCTTGACCGCGTTTTCCACCAGTGGCTGGATGGAGAGCAAAGGGATGGCCGCGCGAAGGGCGGAAGCATCGATGTTCAGCTCGGTTTGCAGCCGTGGCCCAAGCCGCAACTCCTCGATTTGCAGGTAGGCGCGGACAATTCTGAGCTCTTCCTCAATCTCGATGAAGGTGCGCTCGGAACGCAGCAGGTAGCGGAAAACTTCGGAAAGGTTAACGACGAGCTGGCGCGCCTCGGTGTTGGACCGGTCGATGGTTCCGTACAGGGTGTTGAGCGAATTGAACAGGAAGTGCGGATTGATCTGGGCTTGCAGAGCTTTCAGCTCGGCTTGCGAGACCAGGGCGCGCATTTGCATGCCGCGTAGCTGTTCGACGTGCTCGACCAAAGCGGCGCCGAGCCGGGTGAGGACTTCAAAATCCTCGCTCAGATAACGCCGGCCGCCGGCGCGCTGTCCGAGCAGGAGGTAGCGGGCGTCGCCACGAGAGAATCGCAGGGGAAGGACCGCAAGCGCCCAGGCCGGGCCGTTCCAACCAGTCAAACCGGCCACAGCGGCGGCGGCGGTGAACTCGCCAGGAGCCAAGGGAGCTTCGTCGACCAGGGCGACGCGGGACGCGCGAAGAAAACGGCCAATCGCCTCGGCGGCGCTGCTGGTGTATTCGTCCTCGCTGCGCGTCGCGCGGGCAAGTTGTTGCAGCTCGAGCAAAGCCTCTTCGACATTGGAGCGCAGGAACAGGACTCGCGTCAGGAACTTTTGAATTCGATTGCGCAGGTAGACGAAGAGGGCCAGCAGCAGGCACGCGGACACGAACAGCAATCCGGCATCGAAGGGATGCAGCAGATACGCCCGCAGCTCGTGGGACTCGGCCACCCGGATCGCCACCAGCAGGGCCCCGGCGGCCAGCGTCGCGTTGACGATGAAGCGGAGAAACGCATCCAGCAGCAGGAAGCGGTAGTCCTGCAACAGCACGAAGATGGCGAGCGGCAATCCGGCGTGATGTAAGGCCACTTCCTTGGACCAGGCCATCTGGGCGTGGCCGGTGCTGAAGTGCACGAAGGAAATCGCAAACAGGAACAGGACCATGGAAGCGGCCAGGCGGGAACCGGCGGCGCCGTTCTCCTGCCGCAGTTCCACCAGAACGGAGACCACGGTGAGCAAGCCGAAGCCGGCCGTGACCAACAGCAGGGCCGCCTGATGGAAGCGCGGTCCGTGGGTGAGCAGGTCGGCCACATGCAGGGCGGCGGCCAGTGTACTGAGGACATAGCCGGTAAGCCACAAGGGCCGGTGGCGCGAGCCGAGCGAGATGTGCAACAGCACGGCGGGGAGCAGGCTCAAAACGGAAAAGGCTGCCGCCACGATGATGTCGGCCGCCATGCCGCTGTTGGGACCGGTGGCAAGCCCAACCAGGGAGCCGAGATTCCAGAGCATCGCCAGCGCCGCGGCCACCATGGGAAGACAATTGCGGCCGTCGCGCGCGCCTCGCCAGTCCAGCAAAAACAGGTAGAGCAGCATTCCGAAGATCAGCGCACCGGCGCAGTGGCCGATGGTGTTGACCAGCAGCGGTTTGTGGATACTCAGCCAATCCGGCATGTTGCTTTCTCTATGGTAGCTTTTGGCGGACGTGGCGCGGCCGGGACTAGGGCAGAAAGCGGTAGCCGACGCCATGGACGGTGAGAAAGTAGCGCGGGTGGGCCGGCTGGTCTTCGAGCTTTTGGCGGAGGCGGACCACGTGCGCGTCCACGGTGCGGGTTTGCGGGAAGAAATCGTATCCCCAGACGGAATTGAGGATGGTGTCGCGGGAGAGCGCGCGATCGGGGTTCTGGAGAAAGTAAGTGAGCAGGTTATATTCGGCGCGGGTCAGTTTCACATCCTGGCCGCAGCGCGTGACGGTGCGCCGGGTCAGATCGACCTGCACACGGCCGAATTCCAAAACACGAGTCTCTTCCGGATTGGTGCGCCGCAGGACGGCGCGGATGCGGGCCATCAGCTCGCGGGCGCCGAAGGGTTTGACCATATAATCGTCGGCGCCGATTTCGAACAGCCGGACTTTGTCCACTTCGGCGGAGGCCGCGCTCAGCACGATCAGCGGCGTTTTCATCCCGCGGGCGCGCAACTCGCGGCAGACCTCAAGGCCGCTCAATCCGGGCATGCATAGATCCACCAGGATGAGACCGGGCTGCAGCGCCAGCGCCTGGTGGAAACCGCTACTGCCGTCCTCGGCCAGGACGGGATGGAAGCCTTCACGTTCCAGCATGAGGGCGACGGTGTCGCGGAGGCTCGCGTCGTCATCGATGATTAAGATAGTTTGCATGCCCGGCGCTACCCAGATTCTAGCGGAAGGCTGGAATGAAACTTGGCAAAGGTTCGCGCTCCGGCCCGGGTTTTTACAAGAGTTTTACAAGACAGCAACGCCGGACCGGGGGCCAGGGGCCGGGCGTGCCTGGAGCATGCGAACTTCTTCCGGCGAGAGAGGGCGAAACCTGCCGATGGGAAGATCGCCGATCCGCAAGCCGCCGATTTCGGTGCGCACCAGCTTGAGCGCTTTGGCGCCGACGGCCTCGATCATGCGGCGCACCTGGCGGTTGCGGCCTTCCGAGAGTGTGATTTCGAGGAAGGTGTACTTGGCGGAATCGCGGACGCGTTTCACGATGGCGGGCTGCGTGGGCCCGTCGCTGAGCAACACGCCCCGGCGCAATTGTTCCAGCTGTTCGTCGCTGAGCAGGACCGATGCCTTCACGAGATAAGTCTTGGGAATTTTGTAATCCGGGTTGGTGACGCGCTCAGCGAAACGCGTGTCGTTGGTGAGCAGCAGGAGGCCGCTCGAATCCTGATCGAGCCTGCCGACGGGAACCACCCACTGGCCGGCGTCCTGGATCAGGTCATAGACCGTGGGGCGATGCTCGGGATCTTTGAATGTGGTGATGTAGCCGGTGGGTTTGTAGAGCAGCAGATAAACCTTCTTGGGCGCACGGACCGGTTTGCCGTCCAAGGTCACGCGATCCCGTTCGAGGTCCACCCAATGATCGGGGTTCTGCACGAGCTTGCCGTTGACTTTGACGCGCCCGGCGCCGATCCACTGCCGGGCGTCGGTGCGCGAAGCCAAGCCGGCTTTGGAAAGGACGCGTTCCAGTGTCTTGAGGGGACGCTTGCCGGCCGCAGGCTTCACAGAGAATAGGCTAACAGGCGGGACGCGACGCTAACACTCCGCCAACAAGCGCCGGATTTCGTCGAGCAGCGCGGCCGTTTGAACCGGTTTGGAGAGGATGGCGTCGGCTCCCAGCTTTCGGGCGATGTCCAGGTAGATGCCGCCAGCCGCGCCGGAAATGGCGATGACGGGAATTTGATTGCCTTTTTGGCGAAGTTCCTGGATGGTTTCCAGGCCCTCCTGCTCGGGCATGACGAGGTCGGTAATGACCAAATCGACTTGAGCTTCGAGTAAACGCGTCTGAGCCTGCCGCCCGTCCGCCGCCAGCCATACGGCGTAACCCTGGGCTTCGAGCTGGGAGGCGAGGAAGAGGCGCACTTGGGCGTCGTCGTCGACGATGAGAATCCTGGCCGGTCCGCGCTTCGGGAGCAGCGCCTGCGCCACTCGCCAGAGTAGTTCGTCGGGGCGAAATGGCTTGGGCAGAAAACCGCGGCCTGGTTCCAGAAGTCCTTGCTGGATGACGGTTCGCTCGGTGTAGCCGGACATGTAAAGGACTTGAAGCGCAGTGTCGGCGGCGACCAGCTGGTTGGCGAGTTCGTGACCATCCATTCCGCCCAGAATGACGTCAGTCAGCAGGAGATCCGGATGCGCGGACGCGGACCGGCAAAGCTCCAGCGCCTGTTCTGCGCTCGCCGCTTCCGTTACCTGATAGCCGTGCTCCCGCAGCAGGGCCGAGGCCAGCTTTAAGATTCCCGCGTCATCCTCCACCAGCAGGATGCTTCCACCGGTATGCTGAGCGACGGGGCGGGAAAGCGGCACAGGGGCGCTCACGGCGTCTTCGACGGACGGGAGATAGATCTTGAACGTGGTGCCAACGCCCGGCTCGCTGTAAACCGAGATAGCGCCCCCGCTCTGGTTCACGATTCCCAGGACGGTGGACAGACCCAGGCCGGTTCCGATGCCAGGGTCTTTGGTAGTAAAGAAGGGCTCGAAGATTCGAGCTTTGGTCTTTTCGTCCATTCCCGAGCCGGTGTCGGTGACGATCAGCGTAGCGTACGCTCCTGCTGGAACGCCGTGCAGCGCTCCGGCGCGTGCGTCGAACTCCTGGTGTTGGGACTCGATGAGGAGCAGGCCACCTGTATGCATGGCGTCGCGTGCATTGATGCAGAGATTCATGAGGACCTGTTCGATTTGCACGGGATCGGCCTTGATGTTGCCGGCCGTGGGGTCGAGAGCAAAGTCCAGATGGAGGTCCTCGCCGAGCAGGCGCCGCAGCATCGGCTCCAGCTCCTGGACCAGCCGGTTCAAGGAGATCACCTGCGGATGGAGCACTTGTTTGCGGCTGAAGGCCAGCAGTTTCTGGGTAAGCGACGCGGCGCGCCCGCCGGCCTTGCGGATCTCCAGAACGCTGGCGTGTAAAGGGTCGCCCGGCGGCAGCTTGCGCTCCAGCAGATCGCCGTAGCCGAGGATCATCGTCAGGAGATTGTTGAAGTCGTGAGCGATTCCCCCGGCGAGCTGGCCGATGGCCTCCATTTTCTGCGAATGGCGCAGCTGCTCTTCCAGCCGCTTGCGCTCGGTGATGTCGGTGAACATGCAGACGGCGCCGGCAAAGCCGCCCGCCTCGTCCTGGATGGGGCTGGCGGAAGCGCTCATCCAGCGCGCGGAACCATCCTGGTGGCGCAGGCACATTTCGTAACTTTCACTATGCCCCTCGCGAACGCGATCGAAGCGCTGGCAGATTTCGTCGTTATCCTCCGGGAAGTGGAATTGAGAGCAAGTGAGGCCGGCGCCGCCCTCAGGATGGCCAATGAGCGAGGCCAAGCGAGGATTGCAATAGGTAATCTCACGCTGGGCATCGCACATGCAAATGCCTTCATGCGCGTTTTCCACGATGCTGCGGTAACGGGCTTCACTCGCCTTGAGCGCGGCCTCCGCTTTTTTGCGTTCCGTGATGTCCTTAAAGGAGATCACGACGCTTTCAACGCGTCCGTTCTGGATGACCGGATAGGAGGACCCCTCCACCGGGAAGCAGGTACCGTCGCGCCGCCAGACGACCTCGCCTTCGGCGCGAACGCCGGCGGTGGTTTCGAACGGGCGAAAGACCAGGCAGTTCTCCCAGGTATGCAGCGAGCCGTCCGCGGCGCGAGGATGGATCAGGTCATGCAGCTTCTGCCCCAGGCATTCCTCAGCGGAATAGCCGAGCATCCGGGTAGCGGCGCGATTGACGAAAGTGCAGTGCCCTTGGCGGTCGGCGCCGAAAATGCAATCGCCGACCGATTCGAGCATGGCGACGCGTTCCTGCCAAAGCCGGTCGCGCTCCAGTTGCGCCTGCTTGCGTTCGCTGATGTCGACAACGAAGGTGACAAAGTTGGCCCGGGCGGCCTTCGCCGCCGACAGCAGCGCGACGCCAATCAGCACCGGCACACGCGAACCGTTCTTGTGGAGGTATTCTTTTTCGAAGGCGGGAGCAAAGCCCTCTGCGGCGAGGCGCGCTCTGGTCGCCTGGCTGGCTTCCAACCACTCGGGAGGTGTGAGCTCGGTCCAGCGGAGATTGCCCAGCTCCAAATCCCGGCGGGAATGGCCCACAGTGCGGAGGAAGGCGTCGTTCGCCTCGACGATCAGGCCGTCGGTCCGGGAAAAGACGATGCCCACCACGCCCGAGTCCGCCAGGCGCTGAATGGGGGAGCGAACCTTGGGCACGAGGTGGCCGGGCACTGCGGGCTGCTTGGCGCTTTTGCGAACGGATCGACTCGAGTTCCGCGTGGAAGCCATGGGCTGGTCCAGATCTTTCTCCCGTGTATGTAGTTGGGCACCGGGAAACTTCCTCTCCGGCTCCGGCAATGAAATAGTTGGTGTAGCCTGGGAGTGCGGGTGTACATCCCGCGGGCAGCGTCCGAGACATGCGGAAAGTCACGCTGGTCCGGGGAGCCAGGCAACTGCTCACTCTACGCGGGCCGAGCGGTCCCCGCCGCGGGACCGATCTGCAAAGTCTAGGGATCATTCAGGACGGCGCGGTTCTCGCCGTCGATGGATTGGTTCACGAGGTAGGGCCAAGCCGGCGTCTGGAGAATCTGGCGCTGGCGCGCGGCGCCGAAGAGATCGACGCGAGCGGCTGTGTGGTGATGCCCGGCTTCGTCGATGCCCACATCCACGCGGTGAGCGGCCCGGCGCGGCCGCAGGATGGCGACTTGCCGCAATCGGCGGACACCGCTCTCGGAATCGCACGCACGATCCAGGAGCATTCTCCGCGCGCGCTGGAGGCCATGGCATTGCGCGTCGTAGAGGAGGCCGTGCGGCATGGGACTACCACATTCGGCCTGACATCGGGATTTGGCCTTACGGTCGCGGGCGAGGCGAAGATCCTGCGGGTTCATTCGGCTCTGCGCCGGCGTCCGATTTCGGTGGCGTCCACTTATTTGAGCGCGCGCGTTCCCCCGGATTACGAGGCCCGGCAGGATGAATACCTGCAATGGATCTTCGTGCGGCTGCTGCCGCTGTTGCGCCGCCGCGCACTGGCCGAATTCGTGGAGATTCGCTGCGGAGACGATTCATTCACGCAGACGCAGGCCTGCCGCTTTCTGACTGCGGGACGGCGGCTGGGGCTGCTATTGAAGGTGCATGCCGGAGGGGGACGGAATCCGGGCGCGGTAACGCTGGCCGTGCAGTCGGGCGCCGCCACCGTTGTGCCGGGGACGGGCACGGCCGAGCAAGAGGCGCGGCTTCTGGCGGAATCGCAGACCATGGCTTCGCTGCTGCCCGGTCCGGTGTTTTACCTTGGGACGCCCTGTTACCCGGAAGCGCGTTTGCTGATCGACAACGGAGCCGCTGTGGCGCTGGGGACGGAGTACAATCCGGACACCAGCCCTTCGCCGAGTATGCAGGCGATGATCGCGCTGGCATGCCGGGCCATGCGAATGACCCCGGCGGAGGCAATCACGGCGGCCACCATCAATGCGGCGTACGCGCTGCGGAGAGCGGACACCGTGGGATCACTCGAGACCGGTAAGTGCGCCGATTTGCTGATTCTGGGGACTCAGGATTACCGGGAGTTAGCGCGTCATTTTGGCACGAACGTGGTGGATGTGGTCATGAAGAACGGGGAGGTGCTGGTGGAGCGGGCGAAAGTCCGGTGGCCGGTGCGCGCGGGTAGTTCCGACACGCGGGCGATAGAATAGAGTGAGTGCTGGTTTCCATCAATACCAAACTGGAGCGTCCAGCCTGGCTGCGCGCGCGCGCGCCGGTGGGCGAGAATTATCACCAACTGAAGCGGCTGGTGACCGATCTGCAGCTGCACACCGTGTGCGAGAGCGCGGCTTGTCCGAACACGGGCGAATGCTGGAATCATGGCACGGCGACGTTCATGATCCTGGGCAACGTCTGCACGCGCCGGTGCGGCTTCTGCAACGTGCAGAAGGGTCCGCCGATGACGGTGGATTACGACGAGCCGCGGCGCGTTGCGGAAGCTTGCGCCGTCCTGGGGCTGAAATATGCGGTAGTGACCAGCGTCAACCGCGACGACCGCAAGGACGGCGGCGCGGAGCTGTTCGCGTTGACGATCGCGGCCATTCGCGAACGGATTCCCGGCTGCAAGGTGGAAGTGCTGGTGCCCGATTTTCAAGGCTCGCGCGCGGCCATGGACATCGTCATGAACGCCGGGCCGGACGTGCTGAATCACAACATCGAGACGGTGCCGCGGCTGTATCGCCAGGTGCGGCTGGGAGCGCGCTACGAACGATCGCTGGATATGCTGGCGTATGCCAAACAATGCCGGCCTGCGGTGCCGACGAAATCGGGCTTGATGCTGGGGCTCGGCGAGAACGATGAGGAAGTAAGGCAGGTGTTACGCGATCTGCGGGCGCACCAGGTGGACATTCTGACGCTGGGCCAATACCTGCGGCCGTCGCAGAAGCACCTGCCGATCATCCGCTACGCGACGCTGGAGGAATTCGCCGAGTACAAGCGCCTGGGATACGAGTTGGGTTTCGTGCATGTGGAGTCGGGCCCGCTGGTGCGCAGCTCGTATCACGCGGCGGACGCGGTGACGCCGGCTTAAGGGAATTCCGCCAGCACTTCGGCGGAAGTTGTCAGATGGCCGCCGGCGGCGCAAAATTCCTGGAACATCGCCAGGGCCGCGGCTTCATCCAGTGCCTTCACGGCGTCGGTAACCAGATCCACGCGCTTGCCCGTCTTCAACAAGCCGAATGCGGCGTACTTCACGCAGATTTCGGTAACCACGCCGTAGACTACGTAGCGATCCGCGTTCAGTTTCGCCAGCAGCGGCGCGAGGTTGGGGCAGGCGAAGCAATCCAGAGTCTGTTTTTCAAGAATGAACTGGCGCGCGGGATCGCCGGCCAGGGTGATGGCGGGCTTGTGCTGGCCGGCAGTGCCGCCGACACAATGATGCGGATAGATCTGGAACTCGGGATCGTCTTCCGAATGCGCATCCATAGTGGAAACGACCAGGGGCGCATGGCGGTTCAACTCGCCGATCACCGGCAATATTTGCTCAGCGCCCGGTACGTAGAGCGAGCCGGCCGGATAGACGAAGTCAATCTGCGTGTCGACGTCGAAGAAGACTGTTTTCATGCTGCATTTTCTCGTAGAGCGCCACGAGTTCCCGGCTGTATTCCACGCGATAGTGTTGATCCGTGTCGAACAGGCTGCGTACGGCGGTGGGCAGGCACTTGATGGATTCGGCGGCGTACTGGCGGGCAGCGGTCGCGCCGGGCAGCGGCTCCACCAGCTCTCCGTGCAGCATGACCGGACGCAACAGCGCGCGCGCCTGCGGCTCTCCGTGCCCGCAACCCAGACACTCCCAGGAGCAGGCGATCACGTCGTGGCCGGCGAATCGGAACACCTGCTTGGAGCCGGGCAGGGTGTGTTTATCCTCGCTGAATTTGGCGGTGAAACGCCCGTCGAGCTCCACCAGCTTGTAGACGACGCCGAGGTTGGGCGAGTCCGCGGAGGTGGCCAAGTCCGTGCCTACGCCGAAGGCATCGATGGGGGCGCCGGCGGCGGCGAATTCCAGAATCTTGTATTCGTTCAGATCGCTGGTGGCCATGATTTTGGCGTGCGTCAATCCTGCTTCGTCCAGAACCTTGCGGACCTGGCGGGAAAGCTCCACCAGATTGCCGCTATCCAGGCGCACGCCCCAGAGCGGACCGCCGAGCGATGCCACCAGCCGCGCACCCTGCACGGTGTCGTAGGTATCGATCAAATAAACGGTGGCGTCGCCCAACAGGCTTTGCAGACGCTCGAAGGCTTCCAACTCCGAGCGGAACGATTGAATCCAGGAGTGGGCCGCGGTGCCGAAGACGGGGATGCCATAGCGGAAGCCGGTTTCGGTGTTGCTGGTGCCGGCGCAGCCGCCGATGTAGGACGCGCGTCCGGCGAGCACGCCCGCCTCGGGGGAATGCGCGCGGCGCGTGCCGAAGTCGACCACGGCGCGGCCTCCGGCCACCTCCACGATGCGCGCCGCTTTGGTGGCGATGAGGGATTGAAAGCCGACGGTGGCCAGCAGGTAGGTTTCGGCGATCTGGGCCTCGATGAGCGGCGCCCGGATGGTGAGGAGCGGTTGGCCGGCGAAGATAGGCGTGCCCTCGCGCATGGCAAACAGGTCGCCGGTGAAGCGCAGGCCGCGAAGGGACTCGAAGAATTCGGAAGAAACGCGGCGGAACTGGGGCAGGGAACGAAGGTAGGCAATCTCATCGTCGTGAAACTTGAGGTTGGCGAGATAATCGACCACCTGCTCCAGCCCGGCCGCGAGCACGTAATTGCGGTATCGCGGCAGATTGCGGAAGAAGAGCTCGAAGGTAGCGGTTTCCTGCGCTTTGCCGGCCTCGAAATAACCGGCCGCCATCGTGAGCTGGTAAAGGTCGGTGAGGAGGCCGGTCATGGGAGGCGAAGTGGCCGGTTACTTTTTCGCCGGCGGCGGCGCGGGTTTCACGTCCGAGGCCGACTTGGAGACGTCGTCCACGGTTTTGGCGTCCAGCCCGTAGAGGGCGGGTTCGTTGTCGCGCTTGACGATATAGTCATTGCCGCTTTTGGCGATCAGCAACTTCTCGACGAGCTTGTTGTCGTTGGAGGTAACGGTGATGTCTCCCACGGAATTTCCGAACGTGCCGGTGTCGATGAACTTGGAAGCGGACAAGTCCCGCAGCTTGTCGAGCAGCGACTGCACGCTGGTGCTATCCATCTTCTTGCCGTTCGACCACCAGTCTTCGTTGGAGCGCTGCAGGCCGTAGAACTTGCCATTGAGGTGCATTTCCACCTTGTTGGGGTCCATGAAGCCGAAGTCGAACAACTTCTTGTTGCGGAAATCCTCCAGGCCTTTGTCGACTCCGGTGCCGAGTTCCGCGGTCACTTTGTAGACGCCGGGAACCAAGCTCGACTTGGCGTAGTAGTCGTCCTTGTTCTTGTGGATTTCGATCTGTTCGGTGCCGGAGGAGTCGGTGAGCTTGACGGTAGCCACGGGGGAACCGGAGGCGTAGGAGGCGGCGGCTTTCTTGGCATCCTCGTCGGATAAAGAAAGGTCCATTTTGGCGTCCTTCAGCTTGCGCAGCAGCTCGTCCACCTGCAGGCCGTCGGCGCGGAGCGGCTTAGGTTTGAGGATCTGCCATTGATTCTTGTCGCGGCCGAACTCGATGTCCTGTTTCTTCGCCAATAGTTCGACGCGGCTGAGCTTATCCTGCTGGAAAGTCAACAGGCGCTTGTCGCGCAGATCGTTAAGCGATTTACCCAGCTCGGATTTGACGTAGCTGCCGACTGTGAATACGCGCGGATCACCACTCAGCGAGGCGTAATCGCCATTATTGGTGGGTGTGCCGTCGCCGACGCTGAATTTATTGACTTTGCCATTTTTGCCGGTGATGTCGAGCTCGAGACTGGGCGACGCGAGCCCAAAGGGCGCCAAATCCGACGCCTTGGGTTCCACCACGGCGTCGGCGCTGATATTGGAGGCCGAGGTGGCAAGCTGCGCCGCCGCGTCCTGATCGGCGGGATACGGTTTGGGAGCGGTGATCTCCCATTTGTTAGACTTGTCCCGCTGCAACACCACATCTTCGGCGCCTTTCTTCTTGACGACCAGCTGAGTGATGTCGGCGTCGCTGAGTGTGAGTATCTTGGGAGGCGCATTCGCAGGCGGCTTGGCGGCTTCGGCCGATTTCTGCCTCTCGGAATAGTACAGCCCGGCTCCCAGGCCGAACAAAACGACGACGGCGACCAGCAGACCCCGGAAACGCATCCCGCTATCTCCTCTTTGCCCACACCAAGATGCCGCCGACGATCACGATGAGGGGCAGGAAGAACTGACTCGTAAACTGCAAACCTCGGAATTGAAGGACGGTCAGGGTGATGCGGCGGTCTTCCGGTTCTTTCGGCCGGATGGAGATGAGATCTTCGTCGGACGAAAGCCAGTTCATCATGTTCAACATGAGGTTCCGGTTCCCGTTGAAGCGCAGGAATTGATTGGCTGCCCAGCGCGAATTGCCGACCACTACGAAGCGGCCCTGGCTGTTTGGCTTGCCAGTGCTGTAAGTTCCGGCGGCGGCCAAGGCGAAGGGTCCCCTTTGGTCCTTATCAGTGATCTTGATGTCCGAAGAACTGAGATTAGTGGTGGCGAAGCTATTGGTCGAAGTGGAGAACAGTTTGGTGACCGTGGTCTTGTCGGTATTCTTGGTGTCCAACGATCGAGAAATTGGGAAGCCGGTCGCCTGGCCCGCCATTTCGTTGACGATCGGATGCGAGTCGTAAGCGGTGACCAGGGGCACGGTGGCGTCCAGGCCCACCAGTTGCGAGACGGGGTTTTCGTCCAGCAGCAGATTCTTCTGCGGCGTCACGCCCCAGCTGGTGAGCAGATTCACGAGCGCGGCGTTGTCGCTGACTTCGCTACGCCCCAGACGCAGCGGCGGATCGAGCAGGAACATGGCGCGGCCGCCGTCTTCGACGTATTTCTTGATGGCGTCCACTTCGGGCTGGATGTAGTCGCCGGTTGGTCCGGCGATGACCAAGACCGTGCACTCGGAAGGAACCTGCGCTTTTTGGAGCAGATCCACCGGTTCGACCTTGTAGTTGTCTTTCTGCACGGCGGCTTGAAAATCGGACAGGCCATTGGCGGAAGTGTCGTCCAGGCGATGCTCGCCGCTGCCGGCCACCACACAGATGGTTCGCTCGCCGCCCTTCAGCGCGCGGACCAGCGCGCCCGTGACGCCCTCTTCATCGAACGTTTTGGCTTCCTCGCGTTTTGTGCCGAGCTCGACGATCGCTTCGCCCTGACGGGTGACGTTCATGGCCCGCGCCAAAACCGGATTCTTCAGCAGATCCACGTACTGAATGTGGACCTTGGGGGACAGGTTCGCGTAACGGTCCAGCAGATCCTTGCCGGCCTGAAAACCGCTGGATTGATCGAAATATTCGATAGTGACGTTCTGCTTCAACTCGCCGACGACCTTTTTCGTTTCGTCGGAAAGGGTAAAGCGTTTGTTGGCCGTGGCGTCATAGGTCTTGTTATAGCGGTTGGCCAGGAAGTTGGCCGCCACGAGCACGGCCAGGATCACCAGGATGTAAACGGTGACGTAGGCGGCGTATTTGGTTTGCCGGGTTTTGAGCCACTCACGATTCACGGGGTTATGACCTCCAGCGCAGGGATTCCATGGAGCGGGACGTGAGGAACAGCCCCAGGAAAATCAGCGAGACATAGTAAATGACGTCCTTGGAGTCCAGCACGCCTTTAGAAAACGAATCGAAATGGGTAATTACCGACATGTAGGCCAGGACTTTGGCCCAAGCGGCGGTTTCATAGCCCGACACCCACTCCAGAACCCACAGCAGCAGACACGCACCGAAGGTGGCCGCGCCGGCGATGATCTGATTCCGTGTCAGAGTAGAAATAAACGTGCCCACCGCCAGCAGCCCGCCGGCTTGCAGCAGCAGCCCCAGATAACCGATCACCAGGGGCTTCCAATCCGGATTGCCGTAGCGGAACAGGAACGCGAAGTTGGCCGCGGAAAAAAGCAGCATCACGGCGTAGAGGATCATCGCGGCGAGCCATTTGCCCAGGATCACTTCGGTGTCGCGGATGGGCGACGTGGCCAGCAATTCGATGGTGCCCTGGCGCTTTTCTTCAGCGAACAGCCGCATGGTGATCATGGGAATGAAGAACAGGCCCACCACGCTGATATTGGAAAGGAGCGGGCGGATGATGTAATCATTCACGCTCATGGGAACGGACTGGCCGCTGAACTGCGCCTGCAATCCGGCCTGGTTGAAATAACCGACCGAGTTCCAAAAGAAGAACCCGAAGATGACCGCAAACATGGTCAGCAGAATGTAGGCGACCGGCGAAACAAAGTAGCTGTTCAGCTCCTTCCGGCAAATCACCCAGATGTTTCTCATTAGTTCCCTCCTTGCGCGACAACTTCTTCGGGGACTGGTTCTGTGGTCTTCTCGCCGCCGGTCAGTTGGAGGAAGATCTCTTCCAGGCTCATGGCAGCCGACCGCAATTCATTCAGGTTCCAGCCGGACTCGACGACGGCGCGCGCCAGGTCGCCGCGAATGTTGCGTTCTTTCAGACTTTCCACTTCGAAGACGGAACGGGTGTCGTGGGACTCCTTCAATAAGACGCGGCTGACGCCGTTGACCGTTTCCAGCCGGTGCTGGACGGTTTGAGCATCGATCTTGCCCGCGCGGCCTTCCACTTCGAGCAGCACGGATTCGGCGCCGCGCGCGCGGTTCTGCAGATTGTGCACCGAGTCGGTGGCCACCAGCTTGCCTTTGTTGATGATGATGACCTGCTGGCAGGTCTGCTCGACTTCGGGCAGGATGTGCGTACTCAGAATAATGGTGTGGTCGCCGGCCAGGCTGCGAATCAGCTCGCGGGTGTCGTTGATCTGCTTGGGGTCGAGACCGGCCGTCGGCTCGTCCAGGATCAGAACGTCAGGATTGTGAATGATCGCCTGCGCCAGGCCGACGCGCTGGCGGTAGCCTTTCGACAATTTGCCGAGCAGCTTGCTCTGGACATCGGCGACGGCGCAGCGTTCGGAGACCTCTTCCACCCGGCTGGCAAGGCTGGGGCCGGACATGCCTTTCAGCTTGCCGACGAAGGTGAGATATTCCTTGACCTCCATTTCCGGATAGAGAGGCGGGGTCTCGGGGAGATAGCCGATGCGCTTCTTCACCTCCATGGGCTGCTCCAGTACATCGAAACCCGCGACGGTCGCGCTACCCTCGGTGGGCGGGAGGAAGCACGTCAGAATGCGCATGGTCGTGGTCTTCCCGGCGCCGTTGGGTCCCAGGAAGCCCACAATCTGGCCCTTCTGAACTTCGAACGAAATGTGATCCACCGCGAGAGTGCGGGCGTATCGCTTCGTAAGGCCTTTGACGGTAATCATAGTTGTTTTCCGAGAAACTGCGATGACTGAGGGGAAGCGGCTCGCGCGGCGTTGGAGGGAAAGTCCATCATTCCGCGAGAGCGAACCCCATGATCTGCATGCCTGCGTCCACGTAAAGAATATTGCCGGTGACGCCCCGGCCCAAATCGCTGGCCAGGAACACCGCGGCATCGGCTACCTCGGCGGGATCCGTGTTCCGCCGGAGCGGCGCCAACCGCGCTCCGCCCTCTAACATTTTAGAAAAATCGCGGATTCCGCGGGCGGAGGCGGTCTTGACCGCCCCGGCTGATATCGCGTTCACCCGTATATTGGACGCGCCGAGATCGGCGGCCAGGTACCGCACGCTGGATTCCAAAGCGGCTTTGGCGACTCCCATGACGTTGTAATTTTGCACCACGCGGCTGGAACCGAGGTAGGTCAGGGTCAGGATGGAGCCGCCGCCCTGGTCAGCGGGCGCCAGCAGGGGCGCCAGGGCTCGCGCAACGGCCACCAGCGAGTACGCGCTGACATCCTGCGCCAGCGCAAAACCGGCCCGGGACGTTTCGATAAAGGGCCGGCTCAAATCCTCTTTGTTGGCGAACGCGATGGCGTGCACCACCGCGTTGAGAACGGTTCCCTGGCTCTTCAACTGAGCGGCGAGCGCGTCGATTTGGGCGTCCTGCGCCACATCGCACGCGAGCGTCCGGTGCACCTGGAGTTCGGCGGCGAGCTCTTCCACGGTCTGCCGCTGGCGCTCGCCCTGGTAGGTGAGGATCACTTTGGCGCCTTCCCGCACGAAAGCGCGGGTAATGGCATAGGCAATGCTCCAGCGGTTCGCCACGCCAAGAACGAGGGCTGTTTTGCCCTCCAATAGTTGGGGCATGAGGGAAGTTTTATTGTAGCGCGCAGTCTCAGTCTTCGTGATTCTTGAGGATCTGGAAGAGGTTACTATAGTCGTCGGTCCAGGGGCGGAGGCCGGCCCGAAGCCTGGCCGGTTGCGCGCTGGAGGAATTAAACAGCTGATCGCGGAAGATGGACGCGTCGGCGCAAACCAGCACCCAATCGCTGGAGGAGAAATAATCTTCTTCTTCGTCGTCGTCATCGATATCCAGGGCGGTTTTCCCCAGGTCGCGGGCGTTGCGGGCCACCACGGGGACGAGGTCCAGATAGCGATTGGATACGTGGACGGCCAGGATGCCGCGTGGCTTCAGGTGCCGGAAGTAGAGTGCGAACGCCTCGCGCGTCAGCAGATGGACGGGGATGGCGTCGCTGGTGAATGCATCGACCGCCAGCAGATCGAATTGCTGGCTGGGCTGCGCTTCGAGCGTCAGGCGGGCATCGCCCAGCAGCACCTGATGGTCGGCCTTGCAGTCTTGCAGGAACGTGAACCACGAACTGGCGATGGCCAGCGTGAGCGGGTTGATCTCATAGAACCGGAAGACATCGCCGGCGCGGCAGAAGCTGGCGGTGACCCCGGCGCCCAGTCCGATGACGCCGGCGCGGACGGGGCCGTGCGCTTGGAAGTATCGCATCGCCCGGCCCATGCCCGAATAAGGGCCGTAGTAGCTGGTGGGCTGATCGCGTCGCTTGGGGTCCAGAAGTTGTGAACCGTGATTGATGGTTCCATGAATGAGGCGGCGCTCGGCGGTCTCGTCGGCGCTTTGCGCGACGTCGCGAACCCGCAGGACGCCGTAGAAGTTGCGCTCGGACAGCCGGAAGAGTTTGTCGTTCTCGCGCTTCTGATAGCCCAGGTAGCCGGCCAGTGCGAGCGTGAAGACGGCCAGCGCGGCCCGCGCGAAGATCAAGGCGCTTTTGTGGCTCCAGACGCCGGGCGTTATCCAAAGGACGATGGCGGCCAGGGCTGGACAGGCCACGAGCGAGAGCGGGAGCTCGGCATAAGTGTGGAAGATGTGCGGAGCGAGGATGGCGACGAACACGCCGCCCAGCGCGCCGCCGAGGGAGATCATCATGTAAAAGAAGGTTAAGTGCCGCGGATCGGGCTTCAAACGCACCAGCTCGCCGTGGCAGACCATACAGCAAACAAACAGCGCGGCTGCAAAGACCGGGATGGCCCAGCGGATGTTGGGATTGCCTTCGTTGTCGTAAATGGTGAACGCCGCTGCGCCCAGCGCGATCGCCAGCAGGGGCAGAAAGACGGCGCGCTGATAGACCTTCTCGCGCTCGAAACACAGAATGAAAGTGATCAAGTAGAGCCCCAGCGGTAGCACCCAGAGGAACGGAATCGGCGCGACGTTCTGGCTCATGTGATTGGTGATGGCGAGCAGCAGCGCGGTGGAACAGGCAGCCAGGGCGGTCCACAGAAGACGCATGGTCCAGGAGGGGGCCGGGCTTGCGGGCGAGTCACTGTCGTGAGTGGCTGGTGGCTGGTGGCTGGTGCGAAGAGCGGCGAGCGCCACAACCGCGCAAACGACGACAAACACCACGTAGATCCCAGACCATCCGTATCCTTGCGTGTGCGTGGTGAACAACGGCTCGAACAGGGCCGGATAGGCGATCAGCGCGAGCAGGGAGCCGAAGTTCGAAAGGGCGAACAGCCGGTAGGGAATGGAGCCGGGCTTGGCGGCCACGTACCAGGCTTGCAGCAGCGGGCTGGTGGTGGAGAGCAGAATATAGGGCAGGCCGATGGTTACGGTTAACAGCAGCAGGATGCGTCCCGACGGATCGCCGGCGTGCTGCGGCTTCCAAAAAGGCGACGGGAGGATGGGAAGCAGGGCCAGGCTCGCAGCCATGAGCAGGACGTGCACGACCGCCTGAGAACGGGGCTTGAGCGAACGCGTGGACCAGTGCGCGTAGAGATAGCCGGCCAGCAGGGCCGCCTGGAAAAACAACAGGCACGTGCTCCATACCGCCGCGGAGCCGCCGAACCACGGCAGAATCATCTTGCCGATCATCGGTTGGACCGCGAACAGGAGGAACGCGCTCAGAAAAATGGTGCAAGCGTAGGCGAGCATTCTTGGGTAATCAGCAATCATCGCACAAGCCGCGCCGCAAGGCATAGCGACGGCGAAAGCCTGTGCTAGACTCGCCGGGAGTGACTCTGGGCGCGGTCGACTACCTGATCCTGGCGATATATTTCGCATTGGTGCTGTTCATCGGATGGGCGCTCAAACGCAAGGTTGCTACCAGCGCGGACTTTCTGACGTCCGGGCGTTCCGTTCCCTTATGGATCACCAGCCTGGCGTTCCTGGCGGCGAATCTGGGCGCGCAGGAGGTGATCGGGATGTGTGCGTCGGGCGCCAAGTATGGGTTCATGACCGCGCATTTCTACTGGGTTGGCGCGGTTCCGGCCATGCTGTTCGTGGGCGTCTTCATGATGCCGTTCTATTACGGCAGCCGCGCGCGCAGCGTGCCGGAGTACTTGAAACTTCGCTTTGATGAGAAGACGCGGGCCTTGAATGCGGTCACATTCGCAGTGATGACCGTGTTCTCGTCGGGCATTTCGATGTACGCGTTGGGCCTGCTTTTCGAACTGGTGCTGCACTGGAGCTTCACGGCCTCGGTGCTCCTTTCGGCCGTCATTGTTCTGGTCTACACGTTTCTGGGCGGGCTGACCAGCGCGATTTACAACGAGGTGTTGCAGTTTTTCCTGATCGTTTTGGGCTTTGCGCCGCTGGCCGTAATGGCCGTGATGAAGGCGGGAGGCTGGAGTGGAATGGCCGCGCGCATGCCGGCGGTGATGACGCATACCTGGTCGTATGCCGGCAGCGCATCCGAGAATCCAATGGGCATCGAGGCGTTCGGATTGATCGCGGGCCTGGGATTCGTGCTTTCGTTCGGTTATTGGTGCACGGATTTTCTGGTGGTGCAGCGCGCCATGGCCGCCGAATCGATGTCGGGCGCACGGCGGACTCCGCTGATTGCAGCGTTTCCCAAGATGATCATGCCGTTCATCGTAATCGTGCCGGGCGTCGCGGCAGTGGCTTTGTCGCACATGCCGCTGGGCTATGCGATTCCCCACAAGGCTGGCGGCGGCCTGGATTACGATCAGACTCTGACCACGTTGATGGCGCAATTCTACCCGTCCGGCATGCTGGGGTTGGGGTTGACCGCGCTTATGGCCTCGTTCATGTCGGGCATGGCCGGCAACGTGACAGCGTTCAATACCGTTTGGACGTACGATCTCTATCAAGGCCACATCCGCAAGAACGAACCCGACGACCACTATCTGCAGGTGGGCCGCATCACGACGGTTGTCGGCGTGGCGTTGTCGGTTGCAGTGGCCTACCTGGTGACGGCATTCAACAACCTGAATGACTTTCTGCAACTGGTGTTCAGCTTTGTCAATGCGCCGCTGTTTGCGACGTTTCTGCTGGGCATGTTTTGGAAGCGCGCGACCGGCCACGGCGCATTTACGGGCTTGCTGGCCGGTACAGCCGCCGCGGCGGCGACACACGGCTTGACCGTGGCCGAACACAAAGGCGGTTGGCTTGGCGCGGTGCTGCACACGTTTCCTTCCACCATGGCGCAAAATTTCTGGATCGCGATCTGCGCGTGGTCGGCCTGTTTTGTCGTCACGATTCTCGTCAGTCTGGCGTCACGGCCCAAGCCGGATTCGGATCTGCACAACCTGGTCTACGGGCTGACCGAAATTCCGCACGACAAGCTGGCGCGTTGGTTTGAGCGTCCGGTTCCCGTCGCCGTGGTGCTCATCGGTGTGCTGCTGTTGCTCAACTGGTGGTTCTGGTGAGATGAACGACCTGCGCATCCCCATTGGAGGCTTCTTCACGCTGGTGGGCGCGATCCTGGCGGTGACCGGCGTCGCGAGTGGCGGCCGTGCGCGGCTGGAATCCGCAAACATCAACCTGTACTACGGTGTGGCGCTGCTCGTGTTCGGCTGCGTGATGCTGTGGCTGGCGCGGCACAGGTCTTAATCAAACAGAAGCGGGGTCATTTTCTTGACAAACTCAGTTTCTGAGAAGCGAGCTGCGTAAGCCCGAAGCGCCTGTGGTTCGACGTCGCGCTCCTGAAGGTCCCATTGCTCGATCGCGTGCGCGAGCGCTTCATCAGCTGGGTCGCCGTAGAGCAGTCCGCCGAAAGGCTCAGAACGAGGCACAATCTCCAGCGCGCCGCCGCGTGCCAGGGCGATCACGGGCTTGCCGCTCGCCAGCGCTTCCACGGCGGTCATGCCGAAATCTTCTTCACCCGGCATCAGGAATGCCCGGCAGCGCGCGTATTGCTCGCGTAACTCGGTGTCATGAATGCGCCCGCAAAACTCGATGTTGGGCGCGGCGGCGCGCTTCAGCGCCTTATACTCCGGCCCGTCGCCCACGATGTGGAGTTTGCGACCGTTGCGGCTGAACACACGAACCGCGGAATCCACGCGCTTGTAGGCGACCAGCTCGGAGACGATCAGATAGTAATCTTCCGCCGGCTTCCAGCAGAAGGTCTCAACTGCGACCGGCGGGTGTACGATTTCGGCCTCGCGCCGGTACGTCTTCCAAATCCGGCGCTGGACGTTTGCGCTATTGGCGATGTATGTGTCTACGCGCGCGGCCGATGCATAATCCCATAGCCGCAGGTAATTCGCCAGGGGCGCCAGCAAAGCGCGTTTCCAGCGTGAACGCGTCCATTCGTTGCGATAGGCCGGATACAAGTCCCACAGATATCGCATGGGCGTGTGGCAGTAGCACAAATGGCGAGTGGTGGAAGAAGTGAGAACGCCTTTCGCCGGGCCGGACTCACTGCTGATCACCAGGTCGTAATCGCGCAGATCGAAGCTTTCGAGCGCCAGCGGCATCCAGGGCAGCAGAGAACGATAGTGTTTGCGCCAAGGCTGCAGATACGAAGCCTGCACGCGATGCGAGCGAATCGCCGGGGACACGCGTTCGGGTTCGTAGAACAGGGTGAAGATAGCCGCGTCCGGCAGCAGGCGGCAGAGCGCCTCCACCACCTTTTCCCCGCCACGCATGTTCAGCAGCCAGTAGTGGACGATCGCGGCGCGCATCGGGATAGTTTCCTTTCGTGGACTATGGTAGGAAGTATGCCATGGCGGGCCCAGACATGAGCGTTCCCATCGAACGAACCCGTCCAGCCGCGGCTAGAGGGCTTTCCGGCTGGCGCATGCTCGCCGATACGTTCACCGTGGGCGGCTGGACCGCGGCCGTCAAGGTATTGGGCGCCCTTAAGGTCATTCTCGCGGCACGGCTCTTCGGCGCCGGCGACGCCATGGACGCCTACCTGATCGCATTCCTTGCGCCGTCGTTCTTCATCGATGTTTTTGGCGGATCGCTCGATTCCGCGCTGATTCCATCGCTGATCGAGGTGCGTCAAAAGAAGGGCAGGGAAGCGGCGGAAGGATTGTATGCTTCTGCGCTGGCCTCCGCTGGAGCAGCTGTGTTGCTGGCGGCGCTTGTGACCGCGGTGTTGTCCGGCTGGCTGGTTCCGCTGCTCGCCACCGGCTTCGCGCCCGCGAAGCTGGCGTTCACCAGGCATCTGCTCCTGTTGATGATCGCGATTGCGCCGCTCAACGCTCTGTCGTCCACCTGGCGCGCCGTACTGAATTCCGAACACCATTTCGGCTACGCGGCCGCCGTGCCCATGGTCACGCCGCTGGTGTCTATCGCCGCGATCCTCATGGCGGGCCGCGCCTACGGCGTGGAAGCGCTGGCAGCCGCAACGGTGGCCGGCGGCGCTCTCGAGGTTCTGCTCAGCGGAGCAGGCGCCTATCGAATGGGCTATCCGTTGTTGCCGCGCTGGAGCGGGATCAGCATGGAGTTGCGCCAGACTGCCAGCCAATATGCGCCCCTGGTTGCGATGGCACTCGTCATGTCCGGTTCCGGGGTGATCGATCAGGCCATGGCAGGGCATCTGCGTTCCGGAAGCGTAGCAGCCTTCAGTTACGGCACGCGCCTGTTGGGAGTGCTCATCGTGATCGGCCCGACGGCGGTGGGCACCGCCGTGTTGCCGCATCTTTCCACGGCCGCGCTGGTGCGGGACTCCTCCGCTGCGCGTCGCACGCTGCGCACGTATGGCCTGGCGGTGTTGGGTCTCATCCTGCCGGCAACTGGAGTGCTGATCTATTTTTCTGAACCGATCGTCCGTCTTCTGTTTCAGCAGGGGGCGTTTGGCTCCGAGGCAACACATTTGGTTGCGGCAGTGCAGCGCGCGTCACTGTTACAGCTGCCTCTTTCGGTTCTGCTGGCGTTCGAAATCCGGCTGACGTCCGCGTGGAAAGCCAATCGTCTGCTGTATCGCGTCGCGGCGCTCAGCCTGCTGCTGACGTGCGCGCTCGATCTGGTATTCATGCGCTGGCTCGGCGTGGTTGGAATTGCGCTCGCGGGCGCCGTCACGCGGCTTGTTTCCGGTTTGTACCTTTCTTGTAAAATCTACCTTTTGCGGGCTTAAAACACTGGTTTTCAGTGGCTCGATGGCTTAGTCTGAGAACCAGACCATGCAAGAGAATCCCTCCCTGGAACAGGACATCGCCGACCCCGTTTTATCGAAAGCCGGCTTGCCGCTGAGCCGCACTTTTTATCCCTACGGCTTTCCGCTTGAACTCGAAACGAACGCCGAAGACGTCCTCCAGGCAGCCGAGGAAGGATGGGGCGCATTCCTTCCGGCTTTTGATGCCGCGCCAGTGCGTCTGTTGCTGGGCGTGATCGAAGGCGAACCCGAGGCGCTGCCGCTGCGCTCGGCGGTTCGGGCGCGCGGGCATTTGATGTCGATCGTTGCCAATGCCAGGAACTTCGCCGTGTGCGATTTCGAGCAAGGTTTCGCTTTCGGATGGGTCACGCCGGAAGTGGCGGCGGACCATTCGCTCCTGCGGTACCGGTTCCTTATAGCAGCGGGAACGACGCTCATAGAGCAGCGCTCCCTGGCTTCCCTGCACGGCGCTTTGGTCGCCCGGAACGGCTTGGGTGTCGTGTTATGCGGTGATTCGTTGGCCGGCAAAAGCACGCTGGCTTATGCATGCGCGCGCGCGGGCTGGACGTTCATCAGCGACGACGGAACTTTTCTCGTGCGCAGCCGCACGGACCGCTACGCCGTAGGCGACTCTCACACGTTCCGTTTCCGGGACGACGCGCCTTCGCTGTTTCCCGAGTTGGCCGAGTTTATGCCGGTGATCCGGCCCAACGGCAAGATCGGCATTGAGGTGTTTACCCGCGAACTGGCCATCGCCACCGCCGCGGGCTGCAACGTCGAGCATCTCATTTTTCTCAACCGCCATCACGCCGGCGCGCCTCGTCTTCGGCGATGCGGAAAGGAACGGGCCCGTGAGGCGTGGGAGGCCCACGCGATCTTCGGCGGCGAGGGGACGCGCACCGCACAACAGCAGTGCTACTTGCGCCTGCTCGAGGCCGGGCTTTGGGAAATGGATTACTCGGATCTCGAAGGCGCGGTCGCGCGCCTCGAGCACCTGGTGGCCCGCGGATGCTGATGGCGATGCGCGACGCATGCCATTCGCTTTGAGATTCGACTTCTGACCCTCGCGAATACACGCATTCCGCCGTATGCCCGCGCCGTGCTGGCGGCGCTTCAGTTTGCTTCGCCAGACGTCGAGCCTCTGGTTGCGCTCTCGCCATCCGAGTGGACCAAGGCGCTGACCTTCGCGGATCGCACGCAGCTCAAACTGCCACTCGGCCTGCGCCACCGCGAAAGATTTCCGGACTTGGTGCGCGCGAACATCGACGCGGATCTGTGCAATAACGCGGAGCGCTGGGGCCGCATCCAGACCGTCTATGGCGAAGCTGCTTCCGCTCTGGACACGGCCGGTCTCGAATTCGCCGTGCTCAAGGGCTTCAGCCACTGCCCCCTGTTTGTGGCGGACCCGCGCCATCGTGCCCAATTCGATGTCGATTTCCTGCTCCCGCCTTCGCAGGTGCAGGAAGCTCGCGACGTGGCGCTGGGATTGGGCTATGAACCGGCCGTTCCTTTCGACGAGCATCCCACCGACCACCTGCCCGCGCTCGTTCGGAAGAACGGATGGGAGTGGCGGGGCGGCAGCTTCTACGATCCGGAGATTCCGCTTTCGCTCGAATTGCATTTCCGGCTGTGGGACGAACGCACCGAGCGGTTCGCGCCCAAGGGGCTGGAATGTTTCTGGGAGCGGCGGCAGAAGCGGGAACTGGAAGGCCTGGAATTCGTCGGGCTTCATCCGGCCGATATGATCGGCTACGCGTCACTCCACCTCTTGCGGCATCTGTTGCGCGGCGATCTCCGCCCGTACCATCTCTACGAGCCCGCCTGGCTGCTCGATGGCAGCGCCGGAGACACACTGTTCTGGAGCCAGTGGCATGCGCTGCATGATGCGTCGCTGCGGCGTGTGGAAGCGATTTGCTTTTCCCTCGCCGAACGCTGGTTCGATTGCCGCTTGCCCGATGCGGTTCAGGAGGAAGTCGATCGCCTCCCGTCCGACGTCCGCCGCTGGCTGGAGGCGTACTCCGGCTCGCCCTTGACCGGTTTATTTCATCCCAACAAAGACGAAGTCTGGCTGCACTGGAGCCTGGTTAAGTCGCCGCGGGACCGCGTGGCAGTGTTGCGGCGCCGGATCGCACCGGGGCAGCTGCCTGGCCCGGTCAGCGGCGTTCACACTCCCGAGCAGCAGCTGACGTGGCGCATTCGCCTGCGTGACTGCTGGCGCTACTGGACGTATTGTGCCGGGCGCGTGGCGCATCACATCCGGACTTTGCCGTCAATCGCCTGGAGCGCGTTGTGCTGGTTCGGCGCACCTCTCGAATTGGGCGTGGAGTATTGGCGCTTGCTGCTTTCCGAAGGCTGCTTCGACTTCGGCATGTTCGTTTTCGTCTTTCTGTATAACCTCTATCTGCTGCGGTTGGGATTCCGCGAAGATTTCTTGGGGCTGATGTCTGGAATCAATACGGCGGGGAACGTCGCCGGTTCGATTCTGTCCGTCTTTGCCATGCAGCACTTCGGAATGCGGCGGACCCTGATGGCGTCGTTCAGCCTGACCGCGGGCCTCTGCGCGGTGCGGGCGGTGATCACGCCTGCGCCAGCCTTACTGGTCCTGGCGGGTCTGTCGGGGCTGGTGTCATCGGTGTGGCCGGTCGCGCTAGCGCCCGCCATCGCAGCCTTGACCACCGGCAAAAGCCGGCAGCGCGGCTTCAGTTTCATCTGCGCATCGGGAATTTCCATCGGCATCCTGGGAGGACTTGCGGCTGGCCGGCTGCCGGGCTGGCTGATGCATCTGCATTGGGCGCCGTCGACAGTGGCGTCGTATCGCGCATCGTTGCTCGCCGGATGCGCGTTCGTGCTTCTGGCGCTGTGGCCGCTGGCTGGAGTGAAAATGACCGCCGCGGCGGCGCCAAGCCAGCGAAAGCTCCAACGCCCCAGCCCGCTGGTGTTGCGCTTCCTGGCAGCCATGCTGCTTTGGAATCTTGCCACCGGAATGTTCAACCCATTTCCGAACGTGTACCTGGCACGGATGCACCTGCCGCTCCGTCAGATCGGTTATGCTTTCTCGGTGTCGCAACTGGCGCAAGTCGCCGCCGTGCTGCTCGCGCCAGTCGTATTTCGCAAGCTCGGGCTGACTCGGGCGATTTCGGGAACGCAGTTGTTCACCGCAATCGGCCTGGGCGCTCTCGCCGCCGCCGCGAACCCGCTTTGGGCCGCTGCAGCGTTCGCCGGCTATATGGCGTTTCAGTACATGAGCGAGCCAGGCATGTTCACGCTCCTGATGGAAGGGGCGGCGGAAAGCGAGCGCACTAACGCATCGGCGCTCAACATTCTGGTGATGTTCGCCGGCCAGGCCATCGCCGCCACGATTTCTGGAGCATTGCTGGCCCGGTTTGGATATCCGCCGGTTCTGGGCGCGGCCGCTTTCATCGCCGTTCTGGCAGCGCTTCTGTTTCACATGCTGATGCGCGCGCCGAAACAAGATTCTCCAGCAGGCCGGTGATGCGCTCCTGGTAAGAAGCTACGGTGTAGCAACGCTGGTAGGCAAGCCGCGCGGCGCAAGCCACCTGTTGCAGCAGGTCTCGCTTCGCCGTCACCTGAAGTATGGTTTCCACCAGCGCTTCCGGCGACGCGTCGCCCGTCAAGAACCCGGTTTCGCCGTCGACAATGATCTCGGGAATCCCGCCAGTGGGGAACGCAACCACGGGCACTCCCGCGGAAAAAGCCTCCAGCGCCGCGCGGCCCATGCCTTCTTCCTTGGAGGGAAGCGCCAGCAGATCCAAAGTGTGCAGGACGTGACTCACATCTGGCTGCCATTCGAGAAACGTCACCGGGAGCTCCTGGGCGATCGCCCGCACTTCGCTGGAATAGCGATCCGAGGCGCCGAACAACGGCGCGCCGCAGATCAGGAACTCCGCGCCAGGTAAATAGCCTCGCAGCAGACTGGCGGCGCGCAGGAACTCCGTCTGGCCTTTTTCCGGAGCAATGCGGCCGATCAATCCGACGCGCCAGTGCCCGTCGCGTCCGAACTCGCGCTGAACAAAGCCCATGTCGCGGACGCCGTTGGGAATCACGCGCAGTTCGCTGCTAAATGGCCGTAGCGGCTCCAGCACCGAACGGCTGCAGCCGACAATGCTGGCGGCCGCGAGTCGCATGCTTCGCCCCGCGAGCCACGCCGCGGACTTTTGCCGGACATGGCTGTGCGCATGAAACAGCACGTACGCGCGCCCGCGGTTCGCTAACGAAGCAGCCGGCAAAACCCGCGGCCCGTTGACGTAAATCAAGTCGAACGCGCCGCTCTTGGTCAACTTCTGAATCGCCTGCGTCTGACCCCAGACGTCGAACGGGAACCGCATGTTGTCGGCCAGGCTCTTCTGTCCGGACCGATAGTGTTGGCAACGAATCTTGGAAACCGGTATGCGGCGCGAACGGATTTCGTCCTGGAGCGGCCCGCTGCCAGGGATCAGCACGTGCGCCTGCCATCCGCGCTCCTGAACGGCGTCGAGCGTGTCCAGCAGGACTTGCTGCGCGCCGCCCAGCTCGGTGAATTGATCCAGAAAGAGAATGTTCACGCCTCTCTCCGCACAGCCAGAGCCAGGACGAAGAAATAGACCGGCAGGATGCGCCAGTAGGTGAGCAAATCCGCTGAGAGCATCTGCACGCACTGCCCGGCCCAGAAGCAAAACATCCAAGTCCCGCAAAAGGATCGCAGGGAGTCGCTGGACCGGGATGCGCGGTACGCCGCCAGAAGTATGGCGCCGTTGAGCGCCAGCACCGCGAACAGACCCGCGATGCCGGTCTCCACCAAGAGCGTGAGGTAGGTGTTGTCGCCGACTGCTTTGGTTCCGATGAAATCGGAATAGGGCAGGGTTTTGTATCCCACGCCCAACAACGCATACCAGGGATGCGCCGCCAGGAAGCCGGCCAGAGTTTGCCAGCTCGTAATCCGTCCCGATAGTACGGCATTAGGCGACTCAGTGAAGTACTCGAAGGCGGCGGCCAGACGTAACCAGGCGGCACGCGCAAAAACGGGAAACGCGCCAACCAGAACGCCGGCTGCTCCCGCGCTGAACACCGCGATGCCGGCTGCCAAACGGCGCCAGCGAATGCGGCTGCGGTTCAAGCAGAACAAGACCGCCAGCGCGACAGCGACGTTGATTAACGACGCTCGCGAATAGGACAATATGAGCGCGGCCGCTATAACAGTTCCTCCAGCGAACATGACCCCGCGTGAGAGTGGCTGGTCTTGCTTGGGACGGAACAGCGCCACGGCGATCATCTCCAGGAAAAAAGCGCACAGGTTCCCGAGCGTGCTGGCTTCGTAAAACAGGCCCTGCGCGCGGCGATAAACTCCGCTGGCCAGCCAGACGAACTGCCGCTCGTAACCGGCTGGAGCTGGAAACTGGAAATAGAAATCGACGCAGGCAAACAACGCTGAAAGCGCCGCCGCCCAATAAAGCCAGCGCACGGCGCGGAAGGATTGTTGCACGCCCCAGTGCGCCGGGCCGTCCCGCACATACAGGAACACATACACGGAAATACCGAACAGCAGCACCCTCGCGAGGCTGGCCGCGGCGATGGCCAGGCCCGAGTAGATTGCCGCCATCGCCAGGCTGAAGGCAAAGGTCGTCCACACCGCGATCAGCGCCAGCGCTAAGCCGTCCATCCGCAACTGCCATTCATTCGATCGTAGAAAGCCAATCCACAAGCCGGCGCCCGCGACGAGAAGAGCGATATGCGGGCCGGAATCGCCCAGCGCGATCGGCAGCGGCGGCGTGAGCAGCGCGCATCCAAGAAATAGGGCCAGCCAGGCGGAGGGAGTTCTCAGCAGGCTCCAAAATACGGGGATCAGGAGCAGCGGCGCGCACAGAATGGCCTTCGCTGCGATGCCAGGCGTGAGAACAACCGCCGAGGCATACAGGCCGAGCCCGGCACCCGCCAGAAGCTGCCGCCGGTTCCACTCGCCCGCGGGCGCGATCATCCGTGCATTCCGCGCGCGACCGCCGCGTCAAACCGGAGGGACCGCCGGCCGTAGACGAACGCCATGCTTAGGCAGACCATCGCCGCGAGCAAGGCCACAAACAATGCTAGGGCGACGTTCAGGGAGATGTTGGGCGAACTGGGCCGTTGTGGCACGATTCCCGGATCGATCACGCGGAGTCGCTCGGAATGCGTGCCGGCCGTTGCCAGGTACTCCTCCAAACGAGTGGTGACGCTCTGGTAGGATTCTTGTGCGACTTTTAGCTCGGTTTCCAACGCCTGGCGTCGGGCTGTCCGGCTCGCCAATAGGACGGTTCTCGCCTGGATATCGCGCTCCAGATCCTGTGAGCGTTTCGCCAGCAGCGCCGCGCGTGCTTGCGCGCCCTGCAACTGTTCGCGCGCGAACTGGCCGTCCGATTGCTCCGTTTGGTATTCCGCCGCCTCGGCCTGGGCAGCCACCATCTGCTCCTGTACCTTGTCACGCAAATCGACGTCGGAGTCAATCTCCGATTGCAACGACTCGATTGGCTCGCTGGTCGCCAGCGCGCTCCATTTCTGTTGCAGATCTTGCAGGTGGCGCCGGGCGTCGGATGCCTGCTTCGCCGCCTGTTGAACCAAGTCCTGGTCGGAATCCCGGCTTTCCTGGCGGCTCAGGCTCACCGTTTCATCGGCAAGATACTGCGCCAGGCTCTGCGCCTGCCTCGCATCGCGCAGCGTGACGCTGATCTGAAGGACCTTGGTGTCGGGCAGCTTGGACACCTTAAGCACCTGGCGCTTGAACGACTCCCAGGACGGCGAGCCGTCCGTTAAATGAAATTCCCGCGCCGCACGGGCGAACAAGGTGTCGCTGTTCGCGAACAACTCGTAGGTCTTGAGAGACTCCAGATACATCGCGCTGATGGCCGTGGTCAGACGCGCGTCACTGCCCCCGGGCGGTTCGATGATGATGCTCGCGGTAGCCGTGTAATGTTTCGGTAGCAGAAGACTGACCCCCAACGAGAGAAGGGCCGCCGCCAGACAAGCCGACGCAACCACGCGCCATCGGCGCCGCAGATAGTCGAGATAGTCAAAAGCGTCGAATGTTTCGTACATGCTTGTTACCGTCCTCGAGCCGGGCGCGTCTGTTCGATGTGCGCGTGCTTCTGCTTGCCGCCGCGGCGCTGGTCCCGTTGGTCATGGCGCGGGGCCTGCTCGCTTATTTCGATGTTACGCCGAAAGTCGCGTTACTCCTACTTTGTGCTGCGCTAATTCTGTTAAAGCCCCGCGCAATTCTATACAATCTGCGGCAACTGCTCCGAAGCTCCGCGGGGTGCTGGCTCGTTTTCGTCTTAGCGGCGGAGTGGCTGGCCGCCGCGGTTGGTAGCGCGTTGTCTTCCCATCCGGCGCTGTCGGTAGATGGGAGCGACTGGCGGCGTTTCGGTCTTGTTCCGGAAACAGGACTGCTGCTGTTCGTGCTGCTGGCGGCAGGATGGCTGGCCGCGGATCGAAAGAACATCGGGCTCATGCTGCGGGCATGCACGGCGAGCGGTGCGTTGGGTGCGCTTTACGGCATCGCTCAGTATTTCGGCTGGGACCCGTTCCTGCCTTCGCAAGCCTATCAAGCGGGCGAGGGCAGGTTCACGATTGTGCGCCCGCCGGGCCCGGTGGGGCATGCGGACTACTTCGCGGCCTGGATGGTCATCGTGGTCTTTTTTGGGCTTGCGCTCAGCCGCTGGGAGCAGGCGAGGTGGCTCCGAACCGGGGCACGTGCCACGTCGGGGGTGGCGGCCGTGGCGATTCTGTTGAGCGGCACCCGCGCCGCGCTGCTCGCGGTATTGATCGGAGCGATCGTGTTCCTCGTTGCTGCGCGACCGGTGATCCGGGCCCGCCACGCTGCATCCGTGGCCGGGGCAACGGCCTGCCTGCTGATGTTTTTCTTTTCGCCGCTGGGCTTGAAGTTGCGCGCGCGCCTGCACTGGTCTATCGAAGATGCCCGCGGTGGTGCGCGCCTGCTCCTATGGCGCGATTCCTTGCGCATGGCTGAGCGGCGCCTGCTGACCGGCTTTGGCCCTGAGACCTTCGCGACCGAGTTTCCACGCTTCGAATCGGTGGAACTGGCGCGCGCCTACCCGGACTTCTATCATGAATCTGCGCACAACATGTTCCTGGACGCGCTCTCGACCCAGGGGATCTTGGGCTTGCTTGCCCTCGCTGGACTCTGCGCGGTGGGCTTTCGGGCTGCTGCCCCGGGGTGGCAATCCGGCAACGCTTTAGCCACTCCGCTTGGCGCGGGCCTGGCCGCCGCTCTCGTCTCGCAGGAGTTCGTCGCGTTCATTTTCACAACGGCACTGTATTTCCATCTCCTGGTTGCGGTGAGCGTGGCCGACTCCGCGCCGCCGCGGGAGATCCGTAAGCTTCCCCGCATTGGCGGCTGGATCTTCGTTCCGTCCTGCCTGGTGAGTCTGGTGCTTGTGGTCTTTGCGGTTCGACTGCTGTTTGCCGACGCCTATCTTTCAGCCGCGCAGCGCCAAATCGCCTCAGGGGATGCGAAAGGTGCGTCGGAAGCGTATCGCTCGGTGCTGCACTGGCAACCGCCAGGTTCCGGCGCGGATCTTAGCTATTCGCGCGCTATGCAGCAACTCGCGGTTCGGACGCCGGTGTATGCCGGCCATCGGCTGGCGCGGCAGCAAGCCCTGGAGGCCGCGGTTCGCGCCGTCGAAACCGCAGAGGACCGCCACAACGCCTGGTACAATCTGGCTACGTTACTCGCAGGCGATCACGACGCCGCCGGCACGGAACACGCCTTGCGCAATGCGATCGCCTGGGCGCCCAATTGGTTCAAGCCGCACTGGGCGCTGGCGCAGTTACTGGAACTGACCGGGCGCCATTCCGCAGCGCTGCAGGAAGCTCGAACGGCGTTCGAACTGGACGGGGGAAAAGATCCTGAAGTAACCGGAACCTGGAACAGGCTCAACTCCGCGGCAGCCGTTCCGCGCTGAGTTTTCACAAAGTTTTTACCTGCCATCCATTGCCTGCAGCTGTGTGCTGGCCTATAGTGAGCGCAGGGGCAACTACATCATGCGAAGTATTTTCTGGGCAATTGCCTTCACCGGGCTGGCGTTCGCGCAGACTCCTGCCGTTTTTCAAGGCGGTGTGCTGAACGGCGCAAGCTTTGCCAAAGGACAAGTCGTGACGCCCGGTTCTCTGGTATCGATCTTCGGTACCAGCCTGGCGTCGCAGATCGCGGAAGCGGATACCATCCCGCTGTCGAACACGCTCGGCGGTGTGTCGGTGCAGTTCGTCAACGGCGACACCACGCTGAATGCGCCGATGCTCTACGTCCAGCCCGACAATCCCTCGCAGAATGTCACATCGCAGCTGAATGTCCAGATTCCGTGGGAGTTGGTGCCCGGCGGCACGTCGGCGACGGTAAACGTGATTGTGGACAACAACGGGACCAAGTCGGCGCCGGTGCCGGTCTCGATGGGGCCATTTTCGCCGGGAATCTTCGCATCCGGCGGACGCGCCATCGCGGTGAACAACTCCACTGGGATCCTGGCTTGGCCTGCGGGCGCCGTGCCTGGCCTGACGACGCAGCCGGCCAAACCGGGTGATGTGCTGATTGTCTACGCCACCGGCTTGGGGCAATTGCAGACCTCGCCTCCCGCGGACGGACAAAACTCCCTGGAGGAGACTCGCCAAACGCTGGTGACGCCGTCGGTCTTTGTGGGCGGGATGTCGGCGCAAGTGCTGTTCTCCGGTTTGAGCCCGCAATTCGTAGGTGTGAATCAGCTGAACATCGTGGTCCCGAATGTGCCCGCGGGCGACGCCCTGCCGATCGTGTTGAACATGGGCGGCATCATCAGCCCGTCCAATATCACGATCGCGGTGACTCAATAAACTGGCCGGGCGCTCCTACCAAGCGCCGCGGCCGCGAACGACGGCCGGGATGGTGCGCCCGAGAATCTTCAGATACAAGCGCGGCGAGAGCGTCCGCACCAGGTGCAGATCCATCTGAGCGCGTTGCGGGAACCGAATGGCGCTGCGTCCCTGCACTTGCCAAAGCCCGGTCAACCCGGGTTTTACCGACAGCAGCTCAGCGGCATGCTCCCCGTAATGACGGACGATTTCGGCGCGGGTGAGCGGGCGCGGTCCCACCAGAGACATTTGGCCGCGCACGACATGCCAGAGCTGCAGCAGCTCGTCGATGGAATGACGCCGGCAAAAGAACGCGAAGCGGCTGGTGACGCGGGGATCATTCTCCGCTTTGCCGTCGTGCGCCGGGTCCGCGATCACGCGCTCCACCCAACCGCACACGGACGCGCGGTCATCGGTCTCCCACAGCGTCCGCAGCTTCAGAACCCAGAAAGGAACGCCATGGCGTCCGACGCGCAGGTGCGCGATGAACGGAGAGCGCCGCGACAGAACCGCGACGGTCACGGCCGACGCCGCAATGACGGGACTGGCCAGCGCCAGCAACAAAACTCCGGCGCCACGTTCGAGCGGCTCCGGAATGGAAAACGGCGGGTTTCGTCCCTCGAGAATCGCAATATCGAGCGGATCCAGGTGAAGGGTGGACAAGCGCAAGCACTCCAGGACGCAATCCACTTTGAGTATAAGAAGCCCTCTCGCGCAAAGAAAGGGTTCTACAATTTGTTTGCATTCTTTTTACGCCGCGGCTTGACGGCAACCGCGCGATCAGCGCCCGCGCATCGCGGCCGGCAGCGACACATGGTTGTCTTCGAGAATGGTGGCGGTGGCTCGTTCCAGGGCGGCGCGGGCTTTCAGATAGGCTCCTTTCGCCACGACCACAGTGGACTTCGCCTGGGCCAGATAGCTTTCATACTGAATCACGAAGAAGCTGGTGGAAGCGCCCACCGCGAACTTGGCCTGTTCGACGTCGAGCGACTCCTGCTGCAAAGCTTCCGTCTGCTGTGCGGCATCGTAGGATGCCCGGGCGCGCCGCATGGCAACCAGCGCGTCCTCCACTTCCAATTCGGCTTGCTTGCGGAGTTGCTCCTGGCGGACTTGTGTTTGCCGCAACAGGATCTGGTCGCGCGCGACATCGGCCTGCGCGATTCGATTCCGCAGAGGCAGGGTGATGTTCAGGCCGAGGCCGTAGGTAGGATACTTACGCGTCGCCAGCTGTTCCAGCGCCCCGCCATACCCGCCGACAAATGTCGGATCTACGCTGCTGGCTAATGGATTCGGCTCCCCGGCGAGCGCGCTGTTCTGAGCCACGCCCACCAGGTCGATTTCCGGCAGCAGGCCGTTGCGCGAACCTTCCAGGCTGATCTGCGAGTTCTCCACCTGGACTCCCGCCTGCCGCAGGTCCGGCCGGTTCGCGAGCGCTTCCGCCAGCAGCTGCGGAAGCGGAGCGACATCGTCTTTGGAGGGAACCTCGATGCTGTCGGTGGGAATGATGCGCGCCGCCAGGATATCCGGCTCGTTGTCGGTGCGGCGCGTGATCACGTTCTTGACGATGGCTTCCTGTTCCTCGAGCAACGAACTGGAATCGATCAAGTCCTGGCGGATCGAGTAGACCTGCGCGTTGGCGCGCGTCAATTCGACGGGGGCCAGCGTGCCCTCGTCGACCTCCGCCTTGGTGTCCTTGTAAAGCTGCTCCGCCGACGCCAGGGTTTCCTGCTTCACTTTGACATCCTCCGAGAGCGCGACCAGGTCGGTGTAGAGTCGCACTACGCCGTACACGGTGGCGATCAGCTGCTGTTGGAGCAGGAGATTCGCGATTGCCCGTTCATTCTTGGCGATGCGGATAAACCGGCGGTTGACAGCCAGTCCAAATCCGCGCAGCAGCGGCTGGGTAATGGTGAAGCCGAAATTGGAGGTCGTATAGGGGCTGTAATTGGAGTTTACCGAGTTCAGCGTTTCGCTCGCGTTATTGAAGCCGACGTTCAGCAGTGTTCCGGGTCCGAAACCCTGCACGTAGCCGGCGTTGGCCAACGTGGTGTTGGTTTGTAGTGCGCTGGTGCCGGCGATGAGCGGGTTGGGCTCCGGCGTAGTCTGATGGGCCCAATTCACCGTTCCCGTCAGGGCCGGATCGAACTGCGGAATGGCGGGTCCGGTGGCGAAGGGGATGGTTCCGGTGACTGCCAGGTCGTCCTGTTGCTCGGAAAGCACGCCCAGCTCGGAGGGATTCGTCGGCACTGATCCCGCGGCGATACTGGGAGACGCGGCGGTGGTCAGCAGCGGGCCAGCCGGGCCGCCGATTCCCACCGGGACCTCCTGAAGAGTATATTGCAGGCCCCGCAGCACCCCTCCGCCCTTGGCCCGCTGGACTTCCGTGTCCGCGGTTGGCAGCGTGTAGCGCTCCAGCTCGATGTCCAGATTATTCTGGATCGCCAGAGCGACTGCGTCGGCGAGCGAAAGGTAAATGTTGCCGGCGCGCAACAACGAGCGGATCAACGGGGTGTTCGTTAGATCCACCGGTGCGATTGGTTGGGGCACGTAGGGCCGGTTCAACCAGGGCCACGGGTTCATCGCGAATGCCGGCGGCTCCAAAAGCATAAGGGAAAGAAGAACAGCGCTCAGTTTTTTCATCATGGGTTTGGTTCTGACTGCAACGACACTCCACCGCGGCGACGCTTGGTTCGCCGCGCCACGGTCCAACCTTACATTGTGTCAGCGCGGGCGTTTGGCGGCGCCACCGCCGGTCTGGGTCATGGGGACCGGATGCACTTTGACGCCTTCCTGCACCGCGTCGTTGGGATTCGCGGCAACCACTTGTCCCTCGGTCACACCGGACAAAATCTCGATCTGGTTGCCATAGTCCCGGCCGACTTCCACCTGCTGGAAGTGGACGGTGTTGCCGGAACGGAGCACCGCCACCAGAGTGCCCTCCGGGCGAACCAGCAGTGTGTCGCTGGGCAGCAGCAGCGGCGGATCCTTACGCGGAAGATGGAAGTCGACATCGACATACATGCCGGGCAGCAGCCTGCCATCGGGATTGGGAACTTGCACTTCCACCAACAGGGTGCGGCTGCTCGGGTCCAAGGCGCTGGAAGTGCGGGTGACCGTGCCGGTGAATTTCCGCTCCGGCAGCTCCGGGGTGTCCAAAACGGCGGTCAATCCGGTGTGAATGTCGGGCGCGCTGGCCTGCGGCACGTTGACGTACGTGCGGAGCAGGTTGGTTTGCGCAATGCGAAAGAGCATGGTGCTTCCGACGTTGACCAAGGCGCCGACGTCGACGTTGCGCACGGTGATCACGCCGGCAAACGGGGCACGAACTTTCAGGTAACCCTGCATCTCGCTCAGGCGGCCGACATTGGCCTGTGCGGCGGCCAGGTTCGCTTTGGCCGCTTCGATGCCGCGATTCAGCGCCAGGACGTTGGCGGCCTGCGCCTGGAATTGGGCCTGGTATTGGTCGTTCTCCTGGCGGGAGACGGCGCCGCGCTTCACCAGATTTTGCCAGCGCGCAGCGGTCACTTTCGCGATCGACTCATTGGCCTGACCCTGGGCAAGGGCGGCCTGGGCACGCTCAAGATCCGCCTCCGCCTGGTGGAAAGAAGCTTGGGCCTGCCGGACCTGCTGATCGAGGTCCGGAGCTTCAATTTCAGCCAAAAGCTCGCCGGCGGTGACGCGGTCGCCGATATCCACCAAGCGCCGCTTCAGGTAGCCTTCCGAGCGCGCCAGGATCGGGGCCTCGGTGACTGCCTGAATGTTTCCCGGCAGCAGCAACTGGCCGATCGAAGCCGCCCGTTTCACGGTCACCACGCTGACGTCCGGCAGGGCTGCATTTTGAGCGTTGGAATCGGCGGCGACCTGCAATTCTCGCTGGTGGTGCGGAATGTAACCGACGAAAAACGCCACCACCAAAGCAGCAGCGGCCAGAAGCAGCCCAACCATCACGGTCCGATTGGAGGGCCGGGCCGGGTGCGCGAGCGCCGGGTGCGTTCCGGTCTTCGCCTTTTGCTCGGCCAACTGGCGCTTCAGCGCTTCAATCTCGGCCCGCAACTCCTCCTCGGTCTTCGCTGCGGCCGAAGGGACGGGGTTATCGGGTTCTTCGATAGTAGATCGTGTCATTCCAATATCAAGACCGCTTCAGTACATCTGGAATTCGTCTTCAAACCTGCCCTCGCGAGCTTCCTCTTCGATGAGCTTGTCGTGGTCCACCGGGGGACGCCGGCGCAAGTAGGTATAAACCACCGGCACGATCAGCAGCGTGGTGACCGTGGCCACCATCAAGCCGCCGATGACCGCCCGGCCGAGAGGCGCATTCTGTTCGGCCCCCTCGCCGATCCCCAAAGACATGGGAAGCATACCCAGGATCATGGCGGCCGCGGTCATGATCACCGGCCGCAAGCGTGTGTGTCCGGCCGAGAGGGCGGCCGTTCGCGCTCCCTTTCCTTCCATGCGTTCGTCGTTGGCGAACACAACCAGCAAGATGCTGTTGGCGGTGGCCACGCCAATGCACATAATCGCGCCCATCAGCGACGGAACATTCAGGGTGGTTTGCGTCATGAACAGCATCCACAAGATGCCGGCCAGGGCGCCAGGCAGCGCCGACAGAATGATAAAGGGGTCCACCCAGGACTGAAAATTGACCGCCATCAGCAGGTAGACCAAAACTATGGCCGCCAAGAGCCCCAGGCCGAGCCGGTAGAAAGAGCTTTGCATCGTCTCCGCCTGCCCGCGCAGCATGAGTTGGGCAGTGCGGGGAATCTTGGTCTCCCGCATGATTTTCTCTACTTGCGACGCCACGCCGCCCAGATCACGGCGGTCAATATTGGCATATACGTCGAAGACCGGCTGCACGTCGTAGTGATTAGCGATCTCCGGCCCGGTGCTGTGTTCCAGCGTGGCCAGATTCGACAGCAACTGCGTCTGATAAGGCAGCGCTCCGGGATTTCCGTATGCGGCGGAGTTTTGGCTCGGCGCTGTTCCCGTGGAACCCGCGCCCTCGTCGGCCACGCCCTCCATCGAACCGGGGGTGTTGAACGCCACTGCCGCGCCGGCCGCCGAAATCGGCGTCTGCATCAGCTTGTCCAGCGAATCCAGTTTGTACTGCGGCGTCTGGATCAGCACGTTATAGCTTACACCGTTCTTCCAGTTGAGCCAGAAGTTCGGCGCCACCTGGCTGGTGCCGCTGAGGGAAATCAGCAGGCTGCTGGCAACATCGCGCTGGGTCAATCCCAGTTGCCCGGCTTTGATGCGGTCCACATTGATTCGCAGTTCGGGAGCGTTGACTACCTGGTGGATGTGAACGTCCGTAGCGCCGGGGATGCGCGCGATCTTCGCTTCCAATTGCTGAGCGATCGCGTAATTTGGCCCGGCATCGCGCCCCGTAACCTGGACGTCAATCGGCGCCGGCAATCCGGAATTCAATATCTGATTGGTGATATTGGCCGCCTCGAAGAAGAACACGATATCGGGAAACTTCTCGCGCAGCCGCTTGCGCAACCGATCAGTGGTGATTTCGGTGGGCGTATGATCCGCGTTCAGCGAGATCAGAATGTCCCCGTCGTTGCTGCCGATCACCGAGCTGTCGCCGAAGGCCAGATTGAAGCCGCCCGGGGGCACGCCGATGTTGTCCAAAATGGTCTGAAGTTCGGAGGGAGGAATTACGCTGCGGATTTCGCGCTCGATCTCGGCAAAAATAAGCTCGGTCTTCTCGATGCGGGTTCCAGCCGGCGCTTGCGCGTGCAAACGGATTTGTCCCGAATCCACGGTGGGGAAAAAGTCGCGGCCCACCAGATAAACCAAACTCAAGGACCCGAGTGAAAACACCAAAAAGATGGATAGCACCCAAGCCCGGTGATCCAGCGCCCAATCCAACAGGCCCGTGTAGAATGTGCGGAAACGCTCGAATCGGCGGTTGAACGCGAAGTGGACCCGCCAAATCAGCGGATGTCCTTCGGCCGTTCCGCTCTCACCATGCTCGCCGGAGCGGTACATTTCCACTTCCGGCTTCAGCATATAGTGCACCATGGTCGGGATTAAAGTGCGCGAAAGCATGTAGGAAGCCAGCATCGCGAAGACCACCGCGAGCGCCAGCGGCGTAAAAAGATACTTGGCGGCGCCAGTCAGCAGCAGCACCGGGGCGAACACGATACAAATGGAGAGAGTGGATACGAACGCCGGGATCGCAATCTGCTGCGCGCCATCCAGCACCGCGCGCACCAACGGCTTCTTCATGGCCAGATTCCGGTGCGTATTCTCAATTTCCACCGTGGCGTCGTCCACCAGGATGCCGACCGCGAGCGCCAGCCCGCCCAGCGTCATCACGTTGATGGTATGGCCCATCAGCTTCAGAATGATCAGCGAGGTCAAGATCGACAGCGGAATCGAAATGCAGACGATCAGCGTGCTGCGCCAGCTCCCGAGAAACAGCAGAATCATCAGCCCGGTCAGCAGCGCCGCTGTAACAGCCTCCTTCACCACGCCGCTAATCGCCGCCCGGACGAAAAGCGACTGATCGAAAAGCTGCCGAACTTTCAACGCAGGCGGCATGGCAGCCTCGATCCGCGGCAGCGCTGCTTTCACCTTATTGACGATGTCGAGCGTCGAAGCTTGGCCGTTGCGCAAAATAGTGAGCAGCGCGCCGCGCGTTCCGTTGGTGCGTACGATGTTCTGCTGGACCGCGAATCCATCGCGAACGGTGGCAACGTCTTTCAAGTACACCGTCGCGCCGTTCACGGTCTTGATCGGCAGATCGTTCATCTCACTGATGAGCTCGGGACTGCTATTGATACGCACCGGATACTCGGTGTCGCCCACTTTGATGGTCCCGGCCGGCAGAATCAGGTTTTGCAGATTAAACGCGTTGGAAACATCAATCGCCGAAAGCTGCTTGGCGTACAGCGCTCGAGGATCCAGATCGACCACCACCTGGCGCTGCTTGCCGCCGTATGGGCCCGGCACCGCGGCGCCCTGCACGGTTGCCAGGGGAGTGCGGATGAAGTTCTGCGCCAGGTCATAGATTTCCTGCTCGCTGAGGGTCTTGCTCTCCAGGCCCAACTGTAGGATCGGCACGCTGGAAGCATCGTACTTGAGGATGTTAGGCGGGAAGATTCCCGGCGGCATGGCGCGGGTGGTTAAGTTGGAAATGGCCGTGATCTGGCTCATCGCCATGTCGATCTTCACGTTGGGCTGGAAATACACACGGACCACGGAAACGCCGTAGTAGGACTGCGATTCGATGTGCTCGATATCGTTGACCGTAGTGGTCATGGCCCGCTCGAAGACAGTCAGAATGCGGCTCTCCATCTCCGGCGGGGACATACCGGCGTAATTCCAGACAATGCTGACCACCGGGATGTCGATGTAGGGGAAGATATCGACGGGCATGGTGAGGATCGAGGCCACGCCCAACAGCAGGATGGCCAACGACATCACGACAAAAGTATACGGGCGCCGGAGCGCTAAACGGACTATCCACATTACAGGGTCACACTACGCAAACTGGTTGAATATAAAGATGATCCGACCAAGCCCCTCGTTATTGGCCCTTTCGAGCCATAAAGATCTGCGGGGATCCGTGTGGGCCTTGCTTGATTGTACTCCAGCGGGTTACTTTGCGAAGTTGGTGACCGTTGCCGCGCCTTTGGCTTTGTTGCTGAGCCACTTGAGCTGGCCGAAAACCTGCCGGGGCCAATCCTTCCTCATGCATGGGCGCTCTACGGCCGCGAAGTACACGCCACTAACAACCAGCAGTACGGCTCCATAAATCATGAATTGGAGCGCGAAGTAGGCGTCCAGGTTGTTGCCCAGGTGGACGCGTCTGCTGATTCGCAACACCGGGGTGATCAGTTGGTAGTGGAAGAGATAAATGGTGTAGCACATCCCACCGGCGGTGATGATGACCGGGTTCCGGAACAGGCGGCCGAAGAAATTGCCTTGGAATGCGCCAACGCAGGCTGCCAGCATCAGAAACGGCAGACCGGCCCAGACGGGCAGATCTCCAGGTAAGAAAACCAGCGGCCAGCATACCAGCGACACCACATCCCACCTCCAGTTCCGGCCCGGGCGCTGGTTCCAATCGAGAACATAGATGTCCGCCAGCAACAGGCCCGCCAGGAAGAACTGAATCGCGTAGAGGATGGTTAGCCGAATTCTATCCGGAGGGTTCCAGAACGTCATTTGGAGGATCCCGGCCAGAAGGATGGCCGTGGTGAACGCGACTCTTCGGGTAAATCGGGAAGGCACTCGAAACATTAGGCCCAGAACCGGCGCAAGTAAGTAGAACTGAACCTCCACTTCCAGCGTCCAGGCCACCGGGTTGATCAGGCTCTGTTGGCCGAACCAGAGCGTGTGCAGGTAGACCAGGCTGGCGGCAAGATGTGGAAGTACGGCCTGAGCCTTCATCCCCTCCAGGATGATCAGCAGGGTGGAGCAGATCAGAAGGTTGAGGATGTAGGGGGGCTCCAGACGGGTGAGCCGCCTCAGAAAATAGCGCTTGAGCGGTACGCCGGGCGCGGCTTTCAGGTAGCGCTCCGCCAAAGGCAAGCCCAAAACAAACCCGCTGATCACATAGAAAAGATTGACGCCCCGGTACCCATGCTGTAGAGCGGCGGCAAACGAGTCCTGAGCGCCCGTCACCGATTTGTTGAGCAGCAGGAACCCGTGAAAGTGATACAACACCACTGAGGCGATCGCGGCAAATCGCAGGCCGTCGATTTCCGGCACGAACCTGCCACTGGACGTGATTCGACGAAAGCGGCCCAGGAAGGCTTCCATGCTGCGGTTGGCGCTTGGGGGCTACTTCGATGGACGGCCCGCGCCGGTATCCAATTCGTTTGTAAACACCTGATTGCTCAGATTCGATTTGGCGCCGATGCGAATCAGCTGTGTTTCTCCAGGTCCTTGGAAGAACGAAAATCCCTGGCGATTGTTCCAGGCCTGAGGTCCGCCGAGCTTGATTCCATGCGCGAGTGTCACGTCATGAATACGCTTCACCAGCGCATCGTATTCGGGATCGCCCTGCTTGTGGCCGGAAAAGTTACCGAGATCGACGCTCGCGGCGAAGATCACATCCACGCCCGGCACCGATGCGATTTTTTCAGCGTTGGCCACACCGATGGGCGTTTCGATCATGATCACTACCAGCATGTTGTCATTGGCGGTCCGGCGGTAATCGTCCCCGTACAGGGCGCGGTATTGGCCGTTGCCCATGCTGCGACGGCCCTGCGGCGGATACTTGGCCCATTTCACTGCGTTCTCCGCTTTCTCCACGGTGTCGACGGTCGGCACGATAATCCCCAGCGCTCCGATGTCGGTCGCCTTTTGGATGTCGCTTTCCGTGGCGTCCGGAACGCGGATGAAGGGCATGGCGGACGCCCCGCGGCAGGCCCAGATCATGTGCGCCACGTCTTCAAACGTCAACGGGCTGTGCTGCATTTCGATCCAGGTGAAATCGTACCCCGAGTTCGCCGCGGCGCAATAGATGTTTGGATCCGGCGAAAATATCGTGACGCCGGTAATCGGCCGGCCCTCCGCCAGTTTTTGTTTGGCCGTATTGTAGATTTTCACCGGCTGCGCCGTGGCGATCCCGGTGACGAACGTGGCGGCGAGTAATGCGCGCATAGTGGCGGGCAGGATTCTCATGGGTCCTCCTTGGACAAGGGCACTGGCTGTGAGCATGATACTACGCCGGGTGCACCGGACACCGTCGCCCGGCCAGATGTGTCCTCCAGGCACGGCTCAGGTAATCGACGAAGTCAATCGAGCGCGAAAGATACGCGGGTGGACTCTATCTATGCAGTCCGGATCCAAGCAGTCCGGCGCCCCAACCAGGCAATCGCGATGAGGGCTCCTGCCGGCATGGTCCAGTCTCCTCGCGGCTCTGGAACCGCTGCCGTGAAGTCGACCGAGCCACTGATTGAAATCGTCGGTTCGCCGCCGCCGTTATCCGTGTCGATCGTAACCTCGGCACCCAGATCGAGCGGCGCTCCGCTGGCGAGTCCGCTGGGAAACTCCAGCACGCCGCTTCCTTCCACACTGCGGCACCAGGAGGGGAAATTGGGAGGGTCTGGCACACAAGACCCGTCGCCGTCTATCGTTTCGGTTTGTGAAACCACGTCAAAGGCCGCAAATGGAGGCACCACGAAACTGTCCGAGATGATCTGCGTATCATCGACGTTATCCGATTCCGCCGTGAACGAGTATGTGAACGAAATTAGGCTTCCCGCAGGCAGGCTGTCGCCCGAAAGAAGACCCGCGATGTCGTACTCAAACGTAGAACTGGCGGAGTCATCCGAGCTGCCCGAGAAGTCGATCTCTACACCTTGGACGCCGTTGGCGGACGCGAGTTGCGTGGCGCTCCCGCTACACGATTCGCCGCTACAGGACAATGTCTCAGTCGGAAGAACGCTGTCTGCCCGGAGACCGGTAATCGCACACAGCGTGGAGATGACCATGCATGTCAATGTTGACGGTACTGTAACTCTTCGGAAGTTCATTGCCCTCCTCGTTGGCGCTGCAATGCGGTAGTGCTCAAGTATAGCGGCGCAATGGTGATTTTTCAATGCATTTTCTCGTGAGCCGTGCCCATTGTGCGTTCCGTTACATCCACTACAATTGTCAAAGGACCGTGGCCCATTGCGGCGTCACGATAGACTACGATCATGAGCAAACGCACGAGCATTGAGGTCAAGGGGTTGGAGCACGTGAATCCGATACCGAACGCCAGCCGGATTGGCCCGTTCGTGGTCAGCGGAGGTATTTTCGGAAAAGATCCGGAGACCGGCAAGGTCCCGGACGGCATCGACGCGCAGTGCCTGCAGATGTTCGCCAACGTCGGCAAGGTGCTGGACGCAGCCGGCGCCAAGCCCGAAGACATCATCAAGATGAGTTTCTGGCTGAAAGACATGAGTCATCGCCCGCAAATGAACAAGTACTGGGTGGAGATGTTTCCGGACGAACACTCCCGGCCCGCACGGCATACCTTTTCAACTCCCGATCTGCGTACTCCCCTGCTGGTGGAGTGCGAGATCATGGCCATCGTTGCGGATCAACGGTGAAACTCGCCAGCTTTCGCGCTGCCGGAAAAGACCGCATCGGGATCGTCGCCGGCGGCGCTCTGCGTGAAATTGCCGGCGCTCGCAGCCTGCTGGAGCTCATCGAATCCGGGGCCGGCGCCTTGGCCGGGGTTCGTGAGACGGGCGAAACATTTCCAGCCAACGATGTCGCCTGGTACGCACCCGTCCGGCGTCCTTCCAAGATCTGCTGCCTGGCGCTGAACAACAGCGCGAATGCCGACCGTATTCTGCAGGGACCGAAACATCCTGCCATGTTCATCAAGCCGGCCAGCTCGCTCATCGGGCACGGCGGCGCGATCGAATGCAAGCCGCATTATGGCCGCGTCCACCCCGAGCCGGAGCTGGCCGTTGTCGTCGGCAAGTCCGCCAAGAACATCCGGGCTGCAGAAGCCTACGAGTATGTCTTCGGCTACACCATTCACAATGACATCACTTCGCCCACGATGCGGGGCGAGGACACGTTTCATTACCGGGCGATTCATCCCCAGGCGGGCAATCCAAACGAGATCGAATATGTTGACACCTGGGTGAGCTATCCGGGCCGTTACAAGTGCTGCGATACGTTCGCTTGCATGGGGCCGTGGCTCGTGACCAAGGACGAGATTCCCGACCCGCATCAGCTCAGCGTATCCTGCAATCACAAGGATCAGCTGGTGACGGAGGACAACACCGAGAATCTGTTTTACAAGATTCCAGAGGTATTGGCGTTCCTGTCCCGCCACTTGACGCTCGACGCGGGCGACATCGTCTCCATGGGCACCGCGCTGAAAAAATCGGCGCGCGGCGGAGCGGTGCAGAACATCGATCTCAACCAACTCGGCGGTCCGGTGTCGGTGACGATCGAGCGAATCGGCACGCTCACGAACACGGTCGTTCACGCATAGCCGCGTTACATCCAACGAGGCCGGCTTGGGTTACGCAACGGCGCAATAGCAAGCACGCTCCATCCCGGGCAGCCGCAAGTTGGGCTGTCCGGGATTTCCCTTCATTTGTCCTGCTTGCCCCTTTTCGCTCTCACCGGGAGGCGGCTTGTCCGGACACGCGAGCGAACCAGCGTTCCAGCGCATCGAAAACCTTGGCCACGCTTTCTTCCAGCGTCTCGAGGTCTGTGCGGCATTCCACGTCCGGCGCCAACGGATGCTCGTACGGGTCGTCGATGCCGGTCACATGTTGAATCTCGCCTGCCCTGGCGCGCCGGTAGATGCCTTTCAGGTCCCGCTGCTCACAGACGCTCAAGGGAGCGTGGACGTAGACCTCCAGGAAACTTCCGATGCGCTCGCGTACCTCGGCGCGCGTGGCCCGATACGGAGAGATAGCCGAAACCAGCACGATGTAACCCTGGCGCGTGTACTTCTCCGCCATCAGTCCAATGCGGCGGATATTCTCGTCGCGGTCCTCTTTGGAGTAGCCGAGGCCCTTGCTGAAATACTGGCGCACGACGTCGCCATCCAGCCATTCCACCTGGCGGCCCTGGCCGCGCAGTTGGTCCAGAAGAGCCTGGCTGATGGTGGTCTTCCCGGCCGAACTCAGACCCGTGAACCAGATTGTCAAGCCGACGCTCGAGTCGTTACCTGCCATCGTCCCCCTATTGTCGCTCGGTTGCCTCGCCCGGAAGAACAGTGCAGGACCGGGTAGCTACGGGCGGAACGTTCCTCAGACCGGCCCAATAGCCCCGACACTCTCCCCATGACCAGGCCACGAGTCCGATCAACACAAGCGGGGAAACCTGAATAAAGCGGCCGACGTGGCTGCGGCCTCTCAGGACCCGGCGGGTGATCCGAAGGAAGAGCAAGAGCGGCAAAACCGGCGACCCGAACGCGTAGATCGCAATCCGGAGCGCTCCGGGCTTCCGCTCCCGAAGCCGAACTGTCGCAAAGGCGCGTCCATGCATGACTTGTTTGGGCACGAACCGGTTCAGGCTCGCAATGTTGAAATGCAAAACCCGGATGGAAGGATGAAATAAGGGCCGCACTCCATCGGCTCGGGCCCGCCAGTGGAACGCGGTATCGGAGCAGTATGTGCCCTCCAGAAACGGCCCATACCGTTCAAAAGTCCATCGCTTAATGGAAAGGCAGAGCGTGGGGATCTCGTCCACGTGGCCCACATTTCCGCCCGGCATCCACTGGCTGAACTCGCAGAAGTAGGCCGCCCACCCGACGAGGCTGGTGGGATTGGCATTATCGACCGCTCCACCGATCAACGGGCCCGCGTCGAGATGCGCCCGCCGAGTGTGATCCGCCCAATCCGATTCGGCCACGCAGTCCGCATCCAGAAATGCAATCACGTCACCGGTGGCGTGAAGGAGGGCTATATTGCGCGCATCGCCCGGATATTTCCGCTCGGCGAAGGCGAACAAACGGACGTGGGGGAACTCGCGAGCAACCAGCTCCGCCGTGCCATCGCATCCGCTGTCAACGAGGATTACTTCATCCGGCTGGCACGTCTGCTGTTCCAGGGAGCGAAGGCAATTCCGGATCGTCGCGAGGGACTGGTAGGACGCGATCACAACCGATAGCCTGGGCACAGTTCTCCCTTTATAACTCATCTCTTCAACGTGTGGGCACTCCACGAATCCGGCCGTCGCTTAGCGCCGGGTCACCAGCGGGGAAGCGCCGGCGTGGTCGGTCTGGCGGCGCGTGGAGAAGAGATGGGAGACGAATTCAAAAAAAAAGCCGGCGACCACCGCGACCTGGGAAAGAGCGATAGCGCAAATGGTGCGCATCACATTCCATCCGGAAGTGTTGCGCAGTGGACCACGCCAGATCTCCCAATTGAGTGCGAATGTCTCGAACCTCACGCGATAGCCTGTTGCACGCGCGATTTGGTGGTAGCGGAGCGCGCCCCGGCCGTAACGAAAATGCTGCTTCCAATAGGCTTTCAGGCCGGGTTGTTGCCGGTGCAGCACCACGGCCTCGGGCGCGTAGACCAGTCCAAAGCCACTTTGCAGCCATCGTCCACAAAACTCGCGGTCTTCCCCGGCCGCGGCCGGAAAGTCTAGATGAAACCCTCCTGCCTGGCGGAACAGCTGCGCGGGCATAGCGATGTTGTTGGAGGCGAAGAAGCGGGCAACATGCCCCGGGCGGTTGTAGTACGAGTAGACCGAGTCCAGGACCGACTGGCTGGCGCTTGTATACAAATCCTCCGGGATCGCATTCACGGTGCGCCCGCCGATTATGTGGTTGGGAAACTGATACCAACACGTCTCGATCGCGTTGAGCCAATCCGGTGCGGGTTCACAATCGTCATCGGTGAACACCAGAACCTGGCCGGAAGCGCAGTCGGCTCCCCGGTTGCGCGCCCTGGCCGGACCGGCGTTGGATTGCCGCACCAATTGGACCGATAGGCGTCCGCCGAGAGCCGCCACTACGCTCTCTAAATCCTCAGAACCGCCGTCATCCACAAGGATGACTTCGAATTGGTCCTTGGGGTAGTTGAGGTTCGCCAGAGCCGCCAGGCATGCGCGGACCCGCTCCCGGCGGTTGAAGGTCGGGATGATCACCGAAAAAGAATTGCCTGCCACTTGCGCATTCCCTGTAGTCAAGTGATAACCTTGTGCTCCATCATAGCGCCCTGCGCAGCGCGAGTGTGAGAAGTCGTGCCGAACCTGAGCCGTTACCGATCCGCTCGGTCCCGCCAGGGCGGGCGAAATATGTGAAACACCGTGACCTCTCGAGGAGTCTTACGTTATCCGCGCCCGAAAGCCCAAGGAGGTAGTGTAGTTTGAAGCTGACGACGCATATAGATTGGAATGTTGCCAGGAACGCAGGTTCCAACAGCGCGACACCACGGGGCTGGCTCTCCGAAAAACTGTCGCCGCGCCAGGCGCAGATCTGTCAACTATTGTTCGAGGGCCTGACTTGCAAGGAAATCGCGGAACGCCTGAATCTTTCTTGCAAGACCGCACAAACCCACATCGATAACTCCTACCGGAAGCTTGGTGTTCGAAACCGCGCCCAGCTCTATCACAGAATGATGGCGATTATGCCGGCGACAACCGACGCCGGTCTCATGGAGCGCATCTCCCGGCTGGAAAGACGGCTGGACCTGATCGCCCAGGTGTTCCAAAGCTTCGGCGCCCTAACCCCGGAGGATGGCGCGCCGGGTAGCGCGGAGCCAGAGCACGGGAAAAAAATTCTTCCGGAAAGCCTCCAGCCGCACCACGTCTAAAATGGCGACGCCTCACCCTAACCCGCGACGCTGTCGTGCCGGTAAGGTTCTACGGTAGCGCAAAGACGTGCAGGGTCAATCCCGCGACGATCGCCACGTATTGCTTGCCGTTCTTGCCTTCGTATGTCATCGGGTCGGCGTTGCCGGTGGCGTCCATTTTGTAAGCCCACAGCTGTTGGCCGGTCTTCGAATCCATCGCGCGGAACCGTTTGTCGTTCACCGAGCCGATGAACACCAGGCCACCGGCGGTTGCGGTAGGACCGGCAAATCCTCCGGCCCGTCCGGTGTTCTGCCTTTGCGGTCCTAAGTCTTCGGTGATGCCCAGCGGCACCTGCCAGGCGAATTCGCCGGTGTTCGCGTTCACCGCGGTAAGCCGGCCCCAGGGTGGTTTTTGACAGGGCCAATTCGCCCTGGTACCGTCCGCCTGTTTGATCGGCACGCTAAAGGTATGGAACGGCCCCGGGCCATCCACGCCTGCGCGCGAATATTCGAGCGGCGAACCATGTTCGTCGAACGAGTATTCAACTCCGGGCTTCTTCTTCTCAGTCCAGCCAACCTGGCCCTGATCTTGCGTATAAGCAAAGACGTAGCCGAGCTTCGGGTCCGTCGCTACGCCGCCCCAGTTCGTCCCGCCGGTGGCGCCGGGAAAGATGATAGACGACTTGGGTGGGGCGCCCTCTGCATGGAACAGAAACGGAGTGAACGGGCCGGCGTTATAGAACCCGCCGCTCCGCTCCACCAGCTCTTTGCAAGCCTTGGCGTGTTCCGGTGTCGTGTCTTCGGCTGTCACCAGGTCTTCCGGTTTGTAATCCATGCGCGCCAGCGGCGGCGGCTTGAGCGGGAATGGCTGAGTCGGCGAATACCATTCGCCCGGCACGTCTCCGGCGGCGACTTTCCGCTCTTCGACGCCAAACACGGGTTGGCCGGTCTCGCGGTTCAAAATGAACATCCACCCGGTCTTGCCGATCTGCGCCAGCGCCGGTATTTTCTTGCCGTTTACGGTAATGTCGATCAGGGCCGGGGCGGGCGGGTTGTCGTAATCCCACAAGTCGTGATGCACGGTCTGGAAATACCACTTCAATTTGCCGGTTTCGGCGTCCACGGCGACCACGGAATTGCCGAAAAGATTCGCGCCCGGGCGGTCTCCGCCGTAATAGTTGGATGCCGGCCCGTCCACCGGCATGTAGAGAATGTCCCGTTGCGGGTCCACGGTCATCGGCCAGGCCCATACGTTGGTTCCCGACCGGCCTTTCCAACCGTCGTTCAGCCAGGTTTCATGCCCGACTTCGCCGGGGCGGGGAACGGTATGAAATTCCCACAACTTGGCGCCGGTCCGGGCATCGTAAGCGCGTGTGTCGCCCGGCTGGCCCACCGGCAACTCCAGCACGCCCGCCCCTACCGTCACAAGATTTTTGAAAACCGTGGGCACGCCGTTATATCCGACCACCATATCCACCACACCCTCTTTGCCGAAGCCCGGATCGATCTTGCCCGTGTTGGCGTTCAGCGCGATCAGATTGCGGCCGGCCGTGAATATGATGCGCGGCGGATTTTGCCGATCGCCCGGCCAATAGGCCACGCCGCGGCTGGAAGGCCGCCCACCGGTTACGATATAACTCCAGATTTCCTTGCCCGTTTCGCCATCCAGCGCGACAACGCGATTGGATGCCGACACGTAAAGCACGCCATGGATCACAATCGGCGTCGCTTCCGAACCGCCTCCGCCGAATGCAGGGCGCTGCGGCGTCTCTCCGCGCAGAGAATACGTGAACGCCGGGGCCAGCTTCGACACGTTGCTCGTGTTGATCTGCTTGAGCGTCGAATAGCGCGTGCTGCCGGGGTCATGGTCGTAGGACGGCCAATCCCCGGGGGAGACCTTGGCCTCAGGAGTCTTCGCCGCCAGCGTTGACACCAAGGCGAGGACGCAGCCAACGAGGATGCATTGCAAGCTTCTGGTTTTTGTTCCCATTCCGATACGCCATGCTATCACGTGGCACTGGAACCGTGTGCTCTTCTTACTGCTGGCGCAGATTCGCTACAAACTGGAGCATCGCGGCCTTTTCGTCGTCGCTCAACTTGCCGTCGCCGTTCTTGTCGAACGCCTTGAAGAGCTTGGTGAGCCGCTCCGAGGTCGTTGGCGAGAGCATCTCATACGGTAGATCCTGGAGCGTCGTTACCTGGCTCAAGAATTGGTCGACATACTGCCGTCCGATATCGCGGCGGAAATCCCGGATGTCATCGCGCGTCGGCAGTAGCACCGACAGGAAGGCCAGGCACATTTCGTCGGTGGTCTGCTCGCCCCAATGCACGCGCACGGGCGGATGCGCCGGATTGGCTGGATTGTTTTCCGAATTATCGTACGTGTACACGAGCTCGATGCGTGTGCCCTTGGGCAGATCGAGCGGCGTTCGATACCGGTACGCGCTCTGCCAGTTGAAATCCCAGTTCTTGATCCAGATGAGCGGCTGGGTGGAACCATCCGGCAGGTAGGCCGTGATCTTCATTTCCTTGCCCAGGTAATGCGCGTGGGGAGTAACGCCGTTCAGCAGGATGTCGCGCGGCAGCACCAGTGACGCCTTCACCACGTAATGCGAATCGCCCGGCGGGATATCCAGGTGATGATTGAAGATCAAGATGGAAGTGCGGCCCTTCGTGGGCGGCCCGGAAAAAGCCAGGCCCAGCGACGACTGGTCCTGCTCCGGCTTTCCCGACAAATGGTAGTGAATCTGCACCACCACGTCCATGCCTTGGCGAATTGGCTCGGAGATGGAAGGATCGCGCGGGACCGGCGTATAACCGGGCACCCACCCGCCGATCAGGCCCGCGGCCTGGAAACCCGGGCCGCCAAAGCAGGGATAGCTGTGGTCCGGGCTGGACGCCGCCATCTCGCGCGCCTTGCCGCTGGCGTCCAGGAAGACCAGCGCGTGATGCACCACCTGGCGGTTGCCGGGCCGGAATTCGATGCCATCCACATACACGTCGTGGTCCAGACCCGTGGGCAACACGAAGCAACGATATTGATCGGGACCGCCGGCCGGCAGAGAGTGTGGCGACTCCATGGTGAGTACCAGGTCCGGCTTTCCGCCCAGCCAGCCGTCGGCGAACTGAGGGGGCTGCGGTTTGTCGGCCGGATCGCCTTCGGGTGTCCCCTTTTTCGCCCACTCCTGGATGAGCGCGATCTGCGCGTCGGTCAGGCGGCGGACGTTGGCGAAATCGCCATAGCCCGGCTCGGGTTTCCAGGGTGGCATGAAGCGCTGGCTCACGGCGCCCGCGATCAGAGCGGCCCGCTTGGATGCGTCCTGATACGTCAGCAGCGAAAACGGCGCCACCTGGCCGGGGCGGTGGCAAGTAGCGCAGTTGGCGTACAGGATCGGCGCGATATCCTTATTAAACGTCGGCGTGGCCGCACTTGCGGAAACCGCCAGCACGACGAGACTGCCAGCGATCATCGTCCATCGTGGGGTCATCAATCCCTCTAATTCACTTGATTAATGGCGCAACCGAAAGCCTTCGTCCGGGGATGAGGCACGGGCCGTCCGGCCAGCACCGCGTCGAGAGCAACCCGCAAGTCAAACACGGTGGGCACGGGCCTCCGCTTCTCGAAATCTTCTACGCGATTGTCGATGCGGCCCAGATACAGCAAGTTTCCGGAACTGGTAAGCACGGCTGCCTCGGGGATCGTCGTCGCGCCCGTGAGCTTCACCAGCACCTGCTGGGGATCGAAGAGCACCGGGAACGAGAATTGATATTCCTTGGCGTGCTCGATCACCTCGGCGTCGGCAATGGTCGTGTCCGCCTGCACGGCGTAAAACGCCACGCCGCGGGATTCGTAATCCTGGCGAATGCGGTTCATCTCCGGCACGTCGTTATTGCTCAAGGGGCAATCGGTCGTCGTATAAAATACGACGATGGCTTTCTTCCCGTTCCATTCATCCGGGGAATGAAGTACGTTGTGGGTGTCTCGTAGAGAAAACTGAAGCGGAAGGGCGGCCCAGGCGCCAGCGCCCACGAGCGCGCCCGCGAACAGGATGCGGGATATCACCCTTTTAGCTTAATTGGTCTTGAGCTCCGCGTACAATTGCCGGATAAAGCGCTCTGACGTCGTGGATGCACTGGGAACCTTGTCATCGTATTCCGAAGTCGGTTTCGCGGCCAGCACTTCGTCCACGGTTTTGCCCTCGGCCACTAGCGCTTTGACGCGATCCCGTATGACCAGAATCATGTCGCGGTGCGCGATCAAACCATTGCGATCGACCGTGACGCCATGGCCCGGGATGATCTTCGTGTTGGGACCCGCCAGCCCGATCGTGGTTCCCAGGCCTGCCAGCATTCCGTTCAGGCTCCCGCCGTTGGTGCGGTCGATATTCGGGTAACCGAGTGACCGGAAGTAGTCACCCGTCATGAGAATATCTGCTTTCGTAAATTGCACCAGCGTATCGCCGTCGGTGTGCGCGCGCCGGATCGGAATCAAATGGACTTCTTCACCATCCATGTGAAAGGTCACCGGTCCTTCGTAAGTTACAACGGGAAGAGCCTCCGGCGGAGCGGGCACGCCGGGCGTGCCATTGGCCGCGGGCGAAGGGTGCGCCAGGCGATAGCGCAACTCGTCGCGTCCGAAAATGGTCACACCCATCTTGGCGAAATTCGCGTTTCCGCCGGTGTGATCGCCGTGTACGTGCGTATTCACCATGAAGCGGACGGGTCGGTCGGAAACCTCATGAATGGCCGCCGCGATCTTCTCGGACAACGGCGCGAACTCGGAATCCACCATGAAGACGCCGTCCGGCCCCGTCAATACGCCGATGGTGCCGCCTTGCCCCTCCAGCGTGTAAAAGTTGTCCGTAATTTTCGTTGTTTTGATCTGAACCTTGCTGAAGTCGGGCTGCGGGGCCTGCGCGTAGGCCGAAACACCCAGTGCTGTCGTCATTGCCAGAGAATAACCAATCGCCGTTAACTTCATATCCTTCCCTCCATCGGGACTCAGTCTATCATTGCTCGATGACGATCTGGGCTTACTTGCCCTCCGGCGCGAACGCCAGCAGCACGTTTCCGGGCATGCCGCCGAATCGCGGATAGCCGGAATTGACGAATAGCATGCCTTTCACCACCACCGGCCCCGGTCCATCAAGCGTGCCGCCGTGTGCCGCGACGCCGTTCACGGCTTCATAGGCACGCGCTGTATCGAAGTCCCAGAGGACTTTCCCGTCTTCAGCTGCGTACGCGCGCAGGTGTCCGTCCATCGATCCAGAGAAAACGACGCCCGGAATGGCCGTAACCGCAGCCGACTGCGCCGGACTGCACCCGGTCCTGCCGCCGCAAGGCACCGGCGGCACGTACCAGGTCTTGCTTCCATCCGCGATGCGCAGGGCCGTCAAACCGCCGCCCTGGCTGGGATCCAGCGTGCGCGCCAGCTTGCCCGTGACGAAGTGCGCGTCCGACGCGGCAGCATACACGCGCTGGCCGTCGCTCGCCATGCCCCACTGCACCCCGCCGATGGTGCCGCCTTTGCCGACGCGCGTCTGCCAGACGACGTCACCGCTGTGGTCCGGATCGAGCGCATAAACCATTCCAGATTTTTGACCGGCCAGCAACAGGTCGCCGCCGCCGGCCTTTACGAGAATGGCTGAAGAACCGAAGTCGTAATCGGGACCGTTGCTTTCCGGGCAATTCACGCCCTTGACACCGCACGCCGACGTGTACGCATCGCCAGCCACGGTTTGCTTCGCCCATAGGATCTTGCCCGTCGCCATGTCGAGCGCCATCACCGCGTCGCTCGTTTTCGTGGCCGGGTCCGAGTAGTTGTCACCCGTCGTCACGTAAATCCGCCGGCGCTCCAAATCCAGCGTGGGTGTGGACCAGATGCCCGCGCCGGATGGTCCGTAGCGCAGCGTACCGATCGAGTTTTTGCCGTTCTGCTTCGGCGTTTCGGCGATGGTGTACGTTTTCCACACTGTCGAGCCGTCGCGAATCCGCAGTGCGCTCACGCTGCCGCGGAAGGTGCAGCACTCGTAGTCAGGATTCAGCGATCGCGTTTCTTCCCAAGAGGAGACCGGCACATAAGCAATGCCGTCGTGCACTAGCGCCGCGCCGGTCAAGCGGGCAGCTTCATGTGCTTCCACGCGCTTCTTCCAAAGAAGCTGGCCGGTCTCGGCCTGCAGCGCATAAAACCAGCCGACGATATCGCTGAACAGCAGTACGTGGCCGTTGTCCAGCGGCGCGGCGGTGATGGCCGAGCGAACCGGTCCATCAGCCTGGAAGGTCCATTGCAGGCAGCCTGTTTCCGCGCGCAGCGCCTGGACCACGCCTCCGGCGCTGCCAACAAACACCTGGCCATCGATCACCGTCGGCTGCGCCCACGCAGTGATGTCGCCTTGGAACGCATACGCCCATTTCAATTTCAGACGGCCCACTTGGCTGATCGTCAGGCCGGCCGCTGCGGCGGGCTGAAACCGCGCGTTATCCGAAGCCGGGCTCCATCCGTTCCACGCAAACTTGGGCGAGTTGGAAATCTTGACGCTGCGGTCGCTGCAGAACGCGCTGGCAGGCGGACCTGGTTCTGGTCCGGCCTTCCCGAGGTAGGCAGCCACAGCTTCGCGTTCGCTTCGCCCCAGCGGGTACGCCACGGTCATCATGACGCCCGAGTCCATCGCGCGCAGAATGCGTGACGCGGTCAGCTTTTCCAGCGCAGCGCGCGGCGGAATGCGCTCGCCGCCTTTGTCGTGGCAGGTCGCGCAGCGTGTCTGGTAGACGGCTTCCCCGGACGTGTCGGCGAAAGCAGCCCAAGACAAACCAAGCGCGCCCAGCAGGGCAAGGACGTACCGATTCATTGACGGCGAGTCTATCACAAGCCTTCTGCCGGATGATACGATGTGAATCCTAACGATGAACAAGTGTCTGATCGTGACCCTGGTACTCCTGCCCGCGCTCGGAGCAGGCGACGAAGGCGCGCTCCAGCAAGCCGATGGAACATTGGCTCAAGCTATCGCCGCCGGTGACCAAGCCAAAACGCGAGTTTTTCTCGACCAGGATTTCACCTGGACGGATTCGAAGGGCCGAACCCAAACGGCCATGCAGTTTCTTGATGGCCTCATGCCTTCGATGCAGGTGGGAGACGCACAAATCCAAGTGCGTATCTATGGCCAGGTCGGCGTCGTGACTTCTCTGCGCGGCAGGGAGCGCGGCCTGCGCATCTGGGTGAAGCGCCCGGCGGGGTGGCGGGTGCTGGTTTCACAGGACGTTTCTTTCGCCAACGCTCCCGCCAAAGGCGCGCCCCAGCCGAAGGACTGCGAGAACCCGTGCAAGGTAGTCCCTTATCATCCGAAAGATGCCGACGAGCAAGCCCTGATCCGCTCCTGGCAGGCGATTGAGACATCCGTCACACATCACGACGCGGCCGAGTATTCACGTCACGTGATGGACGAGTTCACCATCACTAGCCCGTCCTACGACCACCCCATCACGAAGACGGAGCGGATGGGCATGCTGGATGACGACAAGAAGACCGGTGCGGGCGCGGCGCCGCCTCCGCTGGTTTCGGCGCAGTTGTACCACTTCGGCGACACCGTAGTCATGATCGCGAAGCATCAGTACCCGGGTGGCAAACCGCTGCGCAACACGCGCGTCTGGGCGAAGCGCGACGGCCTCTGGCGCATCGCCATCAGCCAGCAGACGCCGATCCAATAGCTACGCCTGCATGCCCCAGCGACGGACCGTGCGGCTCTCGAGTGTCTTGAAAATCAGGTTCTCCACAACCAGCCCGAACAGAATCACCGTCAGCAGGCCCGCGAAAACGTTGGGGATCAGGAGCTGATTCTTTTCTTCGAAGATGTACCAGCCCAGGCCGCCCGAGCCTGAGCTGACGCCGAAGACGAGTTCGGCTGCGATGAGCGTCCGCCACGCGAACGCCCACCCCACTTTGAGGCCGGTGAGAATGCTGGGAAACGCGCCGGGTATGAGGATGCGCGCGATGTATCCGATCTTGGACAGGCCGTAGTTCTGCCCGACCATCCGCAGCGTGGGGCTGACTGCGCGGAAGCCCGAGTACGTGTTCAGCGCCACGGCCCACAGCACCGCGTGAATCAGAACAAAGATCACGCTTCCGTCGCCCAAACCGAACCAGATCAGCGCCAGGGGCAACAGCGCGATGGAGGGTAGGGGATTGAACATCGAGGTTAAAGTCTCCAGAAGATCGGCGCCGAGGCGTGTGGCGCTCGCCAGAGCCGTGAGTAGCCCCGCCAGCACGAGTCCCGCGATATATCCTTTGAGCAGCAATTGAATCGTATAGGATGCCGCGCGCGGCAACTCGCCGGACGCGACCGACGTGAAAAACGCCTTGAGGGTGTCGAGAAAAGTCGGAAACAGGAGCGGATTGTTGAGCCAGCGCGCGTACCCTTCCCAGATCAGCGCCAGCACAACGAGGAGGGCAGTCTTGCGCGCGGCCCCGTTGCCGTAAAGCTTCTCCCACGCTCCCAGCGGCTTCTCCACAACGTCGAATCCTGATCGGACGACACTGTAGATCGCTTCGGGGCGTTCCCGGATCGCAGGCGTATCAGACATGGGCCGCCGCTCCTTCCCGGATCTCGCCGTCAAACAGCATTTCCTGAATGCGCGCCGATAACAGCTTGCCACCGGCGTCCACATCATCAACGCCACGGCTGTTCAGCTCCGCCTTCACCTGCCCGGGATGAGCGCTGAGCAGGAGAATCCGGCTGCCGACGCGAATCGCTTCCGGAATCGAGTGCGTCACAAAGAGCATCGTGAACTTCGTGTCCTCCCAAAGCTGCAGCAATTCCTCTTGCATCTTGGTGCGCGTGAACGCATCCAGCGCCGCGAACGGCTCGTCCATCAGAAGAATCCGCGGCTCCATCGCCATGGCGCGGGCGATCCCGGCGCGCTGTTTCATGCCGCCGGAAAGCGTGTGCGGATAGCTGCCCTCGAACTCAGTCAGCTTAACCTTACCGATGAAATGCCTTGCCCGCTCTTCGGCTTCACGGCGCCGCAGCTTCCGGCCGGCGATCAACGCGAAGGTGATGTTCTCCTTCACCGTCTTCCATGGCAAAAGCTGGTCAAATTCCTGGAACACAAACACGCGATCCGGGCCCGGAGCGGTCACCCCTACGCCGTTCAACGAGATGGTTCCCTCTGCGGGCTTCAAATAACCGCCCACAGCCTTCAACAGTGTCGACTTGCCGCATCCTGACGGGCCAAGAATCACGAACCGGTCTGACCGGTAGACATCGAAGCCGACCCGGTAAGTCGCTGTCACCAGGCGATCCCGCGTCCGAAATTGAAGCGTCACACCGCGTACAGCCAGCAGTGGCCCGGCGGCAACGGCGTCGCCCATCAGCTTCCCGGCGCTCCATGAATTTCGGGGAAGAAGAGATCTTTCCACGAGGCCGGCCGGTTCCGAATGGATCCGATGGCGTGCATGAAATCGGCGTACTTCATGACGTTCTCTGGCGTCGTGGTGAACTGGATGTGTGCATCGTTCAGCACTTCCACGATTTCTTGAAGGGAGAAACCCTTCTCGCCCGGGCTGGAAGCGATCAGAATCTGCGCGGCAGTTTGCTTGTCGGCGACGATTCTGCGGTTCGCTTCTTGCAGAGCTTTCAGCACCGCGGAGTAAACCCTCGGATTCTGCTCGCGAAACCTGCTGGTGGTGGACACCATCGTAAATGTGGTTGACCCTCCCATCACTTCGTCCGAAGTGAGGATCGTGTGAATGCGCGGATCTCTCCGCTCGCGTTGATAGAACGGCGGGGAAGTGAAGTGCGCGTCAATCGCGCTGGATCCGGACAGCAGCGCGATCACGCCGTCCGGATGAGTCATCGTGACGGTGTATTTGTCAAAGCGGGTCACCTGCGCCGCGCCATACTTCTCTCTCGCGTACATCTGCATGATGATCGCGGGAATCGAGACTTTGATCGCGGTGACGGCGATGCGGTCGTGATCGGTGATGTCATCCAATTTCTTCAGTCGATCCGGCCGCGCGTTCAGGTACATGGGCAGCGACGTCATCGCCGCGACGCCCTTCACCTTGACCGAGCCCAGCGTCTTGTCCCAAAGGGTCAGGAACGCCGGCGGCCCGGCCGCGATGAAGTCCACCGAGCCCGATAAGAGCGCATCATTCATCACCGAAGGCCCGCCCAGATTGATCCACCGCACATGCAGATTGGTGATGCCAGCTTCCTGGGCGTACTTCTCGATGAGCTTGTATTTTTCCATCACCAGCAGTGGCAGGAATCCCACGCCGCCCGCGCCGACGGGAAAGCGAACCTCGCCCACCTCAGCCCAGACCGGCGCGCCGGCAATTGCTGCCAGCACGGCGATGAGACACGCTCTGCGCATATACCACATCGATTTATTCTGCCGAAACCGTCTGCCGATGATGCGCCAGGGGCACTGCGATTTGGATCAACTCATGGACGTTGTCGAGCTCATCGATGCCCCAGCACAATTCAATCAGCCGGTTTACCTGGGAAGGCAGGACAGCCAGTTCCGCCTGATCGCGGAACTTGTCCTCCAGCTGGCGGTCCGTCAGGGGACGATGAATGTTGCCGAGCGATTGCTCGACGAAGCGGCTGATCTTTTCGCCCGTCATCAGCTCCACTTCGATATGGGCCTGATCCTCGGTCACCGCCGGATCGCCCAGGGCCGTCGTTGCTTCGCGCACCCGCTTGATGGCCGGATCATTGACCGCTTCGTCCGTGTATTCCTGGATTCCTGCTTTGCCGCGCACCAGGCCGATCGCGGCGCCATGATAAACGGAAAACTTACCCTGCAGTCCCTTGGTGATGTTCGTTTGATTGCACAGGTCCATCACCAGCGGCGCGACGCGCAGACGCACGGCGCGGATTGCCTCCGGCGCGAACCGGTATTCATCGTGAAGTTGAATCGCGCCGTCGATGGTGGGATGGTTCACAATGCCGCAAGGGAATGGCTTGTACGTGTTCGCACGCAGATCGAAATCTTCGCCAAGCCCGGCCGTGATTTTGGATAAATCGTACCTCGCCGCCTGCACCGCCGCGAAGCCGCGCGGGCCTTCCAGCGCGTGCTCGCCGGCCGTGAAACCGGCCTGCGCCAGCAGGGCCGCTGAGTATCCGTTCTGCGCGGCGCGCCCGGGATGGAACGACTTCGCCATGGAGCCGAACATTTCGCGGATTCCCGCCGCCTGCGTCGCTGCCAAGCCAATGGCCCAGATCATCTGCTGGAGCGAAAGTCCCAGCAGCTTGCCGATGGCCGTCGCAGCGCCGAACACGCCCGCCGTCCCGGTGATGTGCCAGCCGGCGTCATAATGAGCCGGGTACACCGCGTTTCCGATGCGCGACTCGGCCTCGAATCCCAGGATGAACGCGTGCACGAAATCGCGCCCGGAAACCGGATGCACGCTGGCGTAAGCGAAGAGCGCTGAAGCCACCGGAGAACTCGGATGGATATAGTTCTTCGGGGTTGTGTCATCGTAATCATAAACGTGCGAGCTGATCCCGTTCATCAATGACGCGTTCAGCGGGTCGGTACGCTCAGCGCGCCCCAGAATGGCCGCGACTGGCTTGCCTGCATACGGCGTTAGCGCCCGGATGGCGATGTCCATCGCCGGATCCGGACTGCCTCCCAGCGCGCAACCAACATAATTCAAAATGGCTCGCCGTGCTTCCTTGCGCACGTCGGCCGGGATGCTCTCCATCCGGTTCTCGACGACATACGCGGCGAGTGTTTTCGTCTCCGACATCCTTGCTCCTTGTCCGGCTGCGCCTCTCCTGACGCTTTTCCATTCTACGGTTGCATATCTCCGGGCCACGTCGCCAGCCTGGCCCCAGATCCTGGCGCATCGAGCTGGCTCAGGCGACCACCGCGTTAGGGCCTCACCGCCGCTTTTAGCCCAACTTCGAAACAATTGCATTTGTTAGTACTAAATAGGCGCCAAGGTGATTGTGGCGTTACGTTAAAAAAGGTTATACTCTCCGAATGTTGCGTAAAGCAATCCATTTCGTTTTCATGACGATGGCGGCGTGGACGCTTTTCCCTGCCGGGTTTGTCGAAGCGCAACAGAAGACGCTGGCGCCTCCGGAATTCCAGGGCTGGCTGCCGATATCGGACGAAGAGCGCCAGATGAAAAGCCCGGTCGTCGAAAAAGACGCTGGCGCCGAAGTGCTCCTTTGGCGCGTCCATGTGGTGGACGAGCTGCTCGGGGATAATCAGTCCTTTCAGCGAGCCTTTTATCATTACGTCCGCCTGAAAATCTTCGACGAAAAGGGAAAGGAGCAGGCGGCGACCATCGATCTTCCCTATCGCGAGCCCGGCGGAATTGAAGCCGTCGACGGCCGCACCCTCAAAGCCGATGGCACGGTTTCGGAGTTGGATCACAAGTCCATCTACAAGCGCACTCTCGTGCGCGCCGGAGGGCTTCGTGAAAAGGCCGTCTCATTCGCCATGCCGGGTGTTGAGCCGGGCGCCATTATCGAATACCGTTGGAGGCAAACCGAGGATGATAATCGGTTTCGCTACGTCCGCCTGCGTTTTCAACGGGAGTTCCCTGTCCAAAAAGTCACTTATTTCGTCAAGCCGCTTTCCAGCCGATTGGTCGCCGCCGAGCAGATGTTCCTGGTCCCGTTCAATTGCAAGACCACCCCCGTTCACGAGGAGCCCGACGGCTATAGTTCCACGACGGTTGAGAATGTCCCCGCCGAGCACCGCGAACCGTTCGCTCCCAGCGCGCCGAACGTAGAGCCTTGGGCCTTGCTCTTTTACCGGCCGGACCGAAGCCGCGACCCGGACAAGTATTGGAATGGGGAAGGCAAGAAGCTTTATCAGGAGCTTAAGGGTTTGCTGAAGTCCGATGACGAGATCAAGTCCGCGGCGGCCGAGGCAGTCGGCAACGCGAAGACGGAAGACGAAAAGACAGTTGCGCTGGTGAGCTATCTCCGCAAGAAGTTACGCAGCTTGGAAGACCCCAGCGTGACCACCGCGGAACGCGAGGCCTTCCTGGAGAAGCTACCGAAAAACCGTCTCCGCACTTCGGTGGAAATCTTTAAGAGCGGTATTGCGACCTCTTATGAAACCAACGTGGCTTTCGCCGCGTTAGCTATGCAAGCCGGCCTGGACGCCCGGCCGGTGTTGGTGGGAGACCGCGACGAGCTTATATTTAATCCCAAGTTGGCGGATCGCTATTTTCTCGACAAAATCGCCATGGCCATTCGCGCGGGGGATTCCTGGAAAGTCGTGGATGTCGGCGGACGCTGGCTCGCGCCCGGTCTTCTGCCGTGGCGCGAAGAAGGGATGATGGCGCTGATTACCGATCCCAAAGATCCCATGTTCATTCAGGTCCCCACGTCCCCGCCGGAAGCTTCCCTCGAGTCGCGGACTGCCCACCTGCGGCTTTCCGAGGATGGCACGCTGGAGGGCGACGTGGACGAATCCTACACCGGTCACCGCGCCGAGGATTATCGCGAAACCATCGGTCCGAAATCTCCGGCCCAGCGGGAGGAGTGGCTGAAGGACCGGGTGATGCGGATGTTCCCGGATGCCGACGTGAGCGCCATCCAACTCGAAAATGTCGAGGATGCCACGCATCCCCTGGCTGCTCGGTACCACCTGCGCGCTCCGCTGTTTGCACAGGTAACCGGCAAGAGGCTCTTCTTTCAACCAATCGCCTTCCGCCGCTCGCAGGGCTCTCCTTTCACCGCCACCGAACGGCGGTTTCCCGTGGAGTTTCCGTACGCCTGGAAGGAAATCGACCAGGTCCACATCCTTTTGCCCGCCGGCTACAGCCTGGACCATGGCGACAGCCCCGGCAGCGTAAGCTTCGGGGAGATCGGAGGCTACAAACTTCAAATGACCATTAGCAACGGGAAGCCGGCCGACCTTTTTACAGCCCGCGAATTGACCTTCGGCAACCGCGGGTTCCTTTACATCCCGGTGGACAAGTACGCGATGCTTAAAAAGATCTTCGACGAGATTCAGATTCGCGACAGTCACTCCCTTTCGCTGAAGGCAAATTAACTATGCGCGCGCTCACCACATTCTTCTTGAGTCTCGTGCTGGCGTGCGGATGGGCGCGTGCCGCTGAGGATGTGCCCGACTGGGTCCGGCAGGCCGCCGCATCCGCGATTCCAACCTACTCGCCTAAGGTTACGTCCGTGGTTCTGCTGCGGGACGAATCGGTGACCGTGGACTCGGACGGCCGGTGGATGATGCGCGAGCGCGGCGCCGTGAAGATCCTTCAGCCGAGCGACGAAACCGTGGAAGCCTTTCGGACCTACAACACAAAGAACGGGCGTATCCGCGATTTTCAAGGCTGGCTGATTCCGCCTTCCGGGAAGCCAATCCCCTACGCGAAGAACCGCGTTTTGGACGTCGCATTGTCGCGAGATTACGTTTATGACGAAGCGCGCGCGAAAGTCCTGCAGTGCGGCACAGCCGCGCCCGGTTCCGTCTTCGCCTGGGAGGTTACCGAAGAAGAAAAGACCGTGTTCACGCAAGACGCGTATGCTTTCCAAGGTCGCTCTCCGGTCCTGGTTTCGCGCTTCACTCTGACCATGCCCGCGGGCTGGGAAGCGAAGGGAACCGTGTTCAATCATGCGCCCGTGGAGCCGCAGGTTTCCGGTTCCACTTATACCTGGGAACTGCGCGATCTGGCCTGGATTGAGCGCGAAGACCACAGCCCCACACTCGCCGCTCTGGCTCCCCGGCTGGCGGTCAGCTATTTTCCGCCCGAAGGAAATCCTGGCGGACTGCGAGGCCTGAAGGATTGGGCCTCTGTTTCTGCCTGGCTCTCGCCGCTGGTCGACCCGCAGGCCGAGGTCACGGAGGCGATCCGTGATAAGGCGATGCAATTGACCGCCAATGCCCCCGGCGAACTGGACAAGATCAACGCCATTGCGGCCTTTGTGCAGCAGACCAATTACGTGGAAGTGTCCCTCAACATCACGCGCGGCGGAGGCTATACGCCCCATCCGTCTGAAGAGACGCTGTCGAGAAATTATGGTGACTGCAAGGACAAAGCCACTTTGATGCGGGCTTTGCTCAAGGCGGTGGGCATCGACAGCTACCTAGTCACGATCACCGCCGACGACCGCACCTATGTGCGCCCGGAGTGGGCGTCGCCCATGCAGTTCAATCACGCGATTGTGGCGGTGCGCGTCTCCAATGCAGTCACGCTGCCGTCCGTCCTGGAAAAGACCGCCTTGGGACGGCTCTTGATTTTCGATCCGACGAATCCCATGACGCCTGTTGGTGACTTGCCGCAAGACGAGCAGGGAAGCCATGCGCTGGTGATCGCCGGCGCCAATGGCGCCCTTCTGGCCATGCCCCTGCTGCCGCCTTCGGCCCGCCGCATCGATTCCACCGCGCAAGCCTCGCTCGACACCGCCGGCCGCCTGGATGCTCGCATCCAGCGTCAGTACTTTGGCCAGTCCGCCGTTTCCTTGCGCGCAGTGCAACGGCTGGAGGGCAACGAAGAACTGAAGAAGCGCTTTGAGCGCGGGCTATCGCGCCGCATGCGGGGCACGACCCTCAAAAGCGTGGACATGAAGGCGCATCCACAAGACAATGGCGTCTCCGTGAATCTGGATCTCGTCACCGACCGCTTCGGCCAGATCATGCAGGACCGGTTGCTGGTGGTCCGGCCTGGCCTGTTAGCCAGCGGCGGTGATTACTTCTTTGCCTCCCAACAGCGAACCTCGCCGGTCGAACTGGAGACCGACCTCCGGCACGATTCCATCCGCATCAAGCTGCCCGCCGGATTCAAGTTGGATGAATTGCCGGACGCTGCGAAGATAGAAAGCCCCTATGGGACCTTGCAGGCCAGTTGGGCCGTTAAGGACGGCGAGATCGTGATGGATGAATCGCTGGAGATCAAGCAGACCCTGGCGCCGGCTGCGGAATATCCGCAAATCCGTGACTTCTTCGAACGGGTGAATGGCGCTCAGTTCGCGCCTGTGGTGTTGGTCAAGCAGTAGACTTCAGCGAAGAAATTCTGAACCATCGAATTGAACGCCGCCGGCTCTTCCAGATTCACCGCGTGACCGGTGTGCGGGCAAATCCATAGCCCGGCGTTGGGGATGGTCTTCTTGAGGAAAAGGCTGGTCTCCAGGCAGGGCGCGTCCTCATCGCCTGCAATCAACAACAGCGGGATTTGAAGCTTGGCGAAGTCCGCTTCGAGGTCCTCGAGCGAGGGGCGCTTGGCCTGGAACTGGGCCATCGTGTGCGCCATTCCTTGGGCGGAATGCTCCCGCAAATGCCGCATGAAGTCTTCGAACCCGCGCGGATCTTTGCGCCGAAGTTGTTGGCGCGTCGGCCCGGCGCCGACGGTCTCCGCTACCGCGGCCGCGCCATGCTCCCGATACGCGCGCGCGGTCGCCTCCGAGTTGGCGACGAATTCCGCCCGGTCGGCTGGCGGCGATCCCGACCCCACTGCGGCCGCCACCAGCGCGCTGGCCATTTGCGGATACTTCAGCCCGAACAGGAGCGCCGCGTACGCGCCCATGCTGAGTCCGACAATGTGCGCTCTCGCGATACCCAAACCGCGCATCACCGCAGCGATATCATCCACGGCGAACTGATAACCGTAGAGGCTCGCGTCGTCCGGCACGTCCGACGGCGTATATCCGCGGGCGTTAAACGTGATGCACCGGTACGCGCGTGAAAACCAGCGCACCTGCGCCTCCCATTCGCGGTAATCCGAATACAGTTCGTGCACAAATACGATCGGATACCCGCTGCCTGTCTCCTCGACGTAGAGGCGCGCCCCCGTTGCGTTCACAAAGCCCATGGTGAGACCAACCATTCTCCCACGCCGCTGCGATTGATATACTGGCCGGGTCATGCGAACCGCAGCGTGGGGCTGGACCGCCGTGGCCGTTGCTGTTTTGAGCGTGCCGGCCGCTGCCCAGTCACCGTCCGCTGGAGGCGGCCAGGCGATTACGACGATCCAAAACTGGAAAACGGCTGCTTCCGGCGCCGCTCCCCGTGCGCGCGACGGCAAGCCGGATCTGTCCGGCATCTGGGGTCCGGATCACAACTTCATCTACGACATCAGCAGCGCCCTCAAGCCCGGCGACGCGCTGCCTCTTCAGCCGTGGGCGGCCCAGCTCACTAAGGAGCGGATGTCGCGCCACGATCCGGAAGCCAACTGCCTGCCCGCCGGCGTGCCGCGCATGGCGCCTTATCCGTGGAAGATTGTTCAGACGTCCAGCTTGATCGTGTTTCTGTACGAAGGCAACATCCACAGTTATCGGCAGGTGTTTCTGGACGGCCGCGGCCATCCCAAAAACATGAGCCCCACCTGGTACGGCGATTCGATCGGCCACTGGGAGGGGGACACGCTGGTGGTGGATACGATCGGCTTTAATGACCGCTTCTGGTTCGACTTCGCGGGCCATCCGCACACCGAGCGGCTGCACATCATCGAACGCTACCGCCGGCCCGACGCCGCGCACCTGGAAGCGGAAGTGACTCTCGACGATCCCGGAGCCTACACCCGGCCGTTCACCATGTACGGGCATTTTCCTCTGCTGGTGAATACCGAGATCATGGAGTACGTCTGCAACGAGAACAACCAGGACGTGGAACACATCGTGGGCAAAGACGACCGCAAGTAAGCTCGGCCGCCTCTTAATGGGTTACCAGGTCGCCGAAACGCGCATCGCGCAGGAACAAACCGCCCCATAGCAACGCGCCAACCAGGATGGGGAAAATGGTTTGGAAGGTGGGATCGCCGACGCGCACGTGGCTCGCAACCGCCCCGCCCAAGTAGCCGGTCAGCAGGATCGCGCCGAGCAGCGAAGTGCGCGGGACGACGAAGAGAGCCACCAGCAGAAGCTCCGTAACTCCGAGCGGCACGGCCAAGTTCAGAGGAAAGCCGAGTTGCGTGAACGCCTGCACAACCGGATCAGGCTTGGCGATGTGCATGGCGGCGTCTAGCACGAGAAATAGGGCGGGGACCGCGCTCACGATACGCCCGGCCCAGAGACGTTTTCCCGGAGCCGGTGCTAAGGCCGTAGCTGCTTGCATGGACTTGTCCTCCTTTACCGCCTGGCCGCCTCGGAGGCCGGGACCTCATACAGTTGCCGAAGCTCGGTTTCGCCTCCACCGGCGTGCTGCAGGAAGTACTTGGTGCGCTCGATCGCTTCCTGCTTGGAAGTTGCCTGAATGATGGCGAAGCCGCCGATCAATTCCTTGGTTTCACTGAACGGACCGTCGGTAACGGTGTACTTGTCTTCGGCCAAGCGCACGCGCGCCCCTAGAGCGCTGGGCAGGCATCCCTCGGTAGCCAGCAGCCAGCCGTCTTTCATCGCCTCTTGAATGAGTTTTCCCATCGACGCCATTTCCTCCTGAGTCGGCGGAGTTCCTTCAGGCCTGCCGGGCTTGTATACGCACAAGAATCGCATGTTGGTTCTCCTTCAATTGAGTTTAGAGCCGCTTTGCCGCCTCGCCGGCCGGGTAATTCCGGCTCTCTACCAGTTGGTCGAACGGGACGTAGCGCGATCGACAGGCGTCGGGGAATTTTTTTGAGGTCTATCCAGCTGAAGGTCACCAGCCTGGGGTGGCGATCTGGCGAACGATCGCCTTTTCGATGAAAGGCGTGGCGAAGGCGGAGAAATCCTCGTCGTCACTATCCGTGAAGGCCTGGAGCGCTCGGAACAAGGCGTTGTTGCCGGTCTGGATCAGGTCCAGGATTTGAATATGCTCGCACGGATGCCTTCGCGCGATGGCTACGACCAGAGCCAGGTTCGCCTCCAGGAGGTCCTTTGACGCCACGTCCGCATGTTCGTCGCGCGAGTGAATGTATCGGACGCACTCCAACTCGCGTTCCCGGGTCATCGGCGGGACCTTAGCCACCTCGCTCAGATAAACCTCGATGGGATCGTCGGTGTACATCGCCATGAGGTTAGTGAATGGTCCGCGTCTTGCGATTCATGTAATCCATGAGTAAATACTGCCCAAGATTATATGGCGTCGTGAAATAAGCTTTGCCGCGGCACAGCTCAGTGACCTTCTGGACGAAGTTCACCAAGCCGAAATCGCTGGCCAGCATGAAGGTGTTGATCAGGATGCCCTGCTTCTTGCAGCGGCCGACTTCTTCGAGCGTGCGGCTGATCACCAGCGGGTCCAGGCCGAAGGCGTTGCGGTACATGCGCCCGTCTTCCAGCGTCAGCGCGGACGGCTTGCCATCGGTGATCATAATGATCTGTTTCATGTCCTTCTTTTCCTGGTTCAGCAGCCGCTGGGCCAGGATCAGGCCGTCACGCGTGTTCGTATAATAAGGTCCCACCTGAACGCGCGCCAGTTCGGAAAGGCGCAGCTCCTCGGCCGAATCATGAAACAGCACGCAGCGCAGGCTGTCGCCGGGATACTGCGTGCGAATCAGATGCGCCAGCGCCAAGGCTACCTTTTTGGCCGGCGTGAAGCGATCCTCGCCATACAGGATCATGCTGTGGCTGCAATCCAGCATCAGCACGGTGGCGCAGGAGCTCTGATATTCCGACTGATGCACGTGCAGGTCGGAGTATTCCAGATCCACCGGAACCTTCAGGCCTTCGCGCTGGATGGCCGAGAACAAAGTTTGGGAGATGTCCAGGTTCAGCGTATCGCCGAACTCGTAGCGCTTTGCGGCGCCGCTGGTCTCGACGCCCGTCGCCAGATCGCGCGTGTCGTGCGCGCCGAAGCTGGATTTGCCGAGCGAACCCAGCAGATCCTTCAATGTTTTGAAGCCTAGGAAGTCGATCGATTTGTCCGTAATCTCGACGTTGAGCTTGCGATCGGCGTCGCCTTGACCGGCCTGACCGCCCTCGTTGGCCTGCTGCTCCGTGTTGATGTAGCCTTCATCGACCAGCTTTTGCACCAGCCGGTCCATGAGCTGGTCCAGCTGCTCCTGCGTCATGTTCTCCAGGGCCTGCTGGATCTCGCGGGCCTTTTCCGGATCGAACATTTCGCCTTGTTCCAGAGCACGCTGGATGGCGTCTTTCAGGTCTTCGAGCGAGTGCTGGTTCCACTCGCTGAAGCCCATGTACTGGTTGTGGAAGCCGCTCTGCAGGAAGAAGTCCGAGAGGGCCTTGAGCAGGTCTTCGGCGCTGATTCCGAAGTCGTCGCCGGTGTAGCGGCTATAGTTGATCCATTTCATTAGTTGAACTGCCTTCGGGGCGGCCGCCGCCCCTCGCCGCCTTCGGGAGATTCGCGCTTGCGCTCCCCGGCGGTGAATCCCACTTCTTCATTGCGGCTGATGCGGCGGTGCGCGTAGAGACCCTCCAGGATGAACTCGGCCGCCGAAGTGCGCACGGCGTCGGGTTCGCTGGCGCCCAAGCCCAGTGCGCCGGTCTTCTCCATCAGCCCCTGGATTTTCGAGAGCTGTTTGACCATCGCAGAGGAACCGGCGGCGTCTTCCAGCTTCAGCGAGCCACCCAGCTCGAACCATTGCACGATCTGGGAGACATTCACGCCTTCGAAGTAGTTCGTGTAAACCTTACCGACAGCCATGCGGATCAGCTCCCGCGCGATGTTGTCGCCGCCCTTCAGCTCGCCTTCGTACTCCAGTTCCAGTTTACCGGTGATGGAAGGCAGCGCGGCATAGATATCCAGCACGCGCGGCACGGCGATGTCTTCGCCGGCTTTGAGCGCGCGCTGCTCGGCGTTGGAAATGACGTTTTCCAGCACCGAGATCGGCAGCCGCTGCGAAACGCCCGAGCGCTTGTCCACACGCTTGTCCTCGCGGGCCAGGAACGCGAGCTGTTCCACGACCTCGCGGATGTAATTGGGAACTTCCTGGCGGATGGGCGAGGGCCGCTCCGTCCAGGATTCCTGTTTGGTTATGGAAAGTCCCTGTTCGAGGGCCAGCGGGTAGTGCGTGCGAATTTCGCTTCCGATGCGGTCCTTGAGCGGTGTGATGATTTTGCCGCGCGCCGTGTAGTCCTCCGGATTAGCGGTGAACACCAACGCGATGTCCAGCGGCAGCCGCACCGGGTAGCCTTTGATCTGCACGTCGCCTTCTTGCATGATGTTGAACAGGCCGACCTGGATCTTGCCGGCCAGGTCGGGCAGTTCGTTGATGGCGAAGATGCCGCGGTTGGCGCGGGGCAGCAGGCCATAGTGCACGGTTAGCTCGCTCGAAAGCTCATGACCGCCGCGAGCCGCCTTGATGGGATCGATGTCGCCGATCATGTCGGCGATGGTTACGTCCGGCGTGGCCAGTTTTTCGACGTAGCGCTCGTCACGATTGAGCCAGGCGATGGGCGTCTTGTCGCCCTGCTCGGCGATGCGATCGCGGCAGCGCCGGCAGATCGGGTGGAACGGATTGTCGCGGATCTCGCACCCGGCGACGTAGGGCAGGCGCTCGTCGAGCAGCCCGGTCAGCATGCGGATGATGCGGGTTTTGGCTTGCCCGCGGAGGCCCAACAGGATGAAGTTGTGCCGCGACAGGACCGCGTTGACGATCTGCGGAACCACGGTGTCCTCGTAACCCACGACGCCGGGGAAAAGTTCTTCGCCGCGCTGCAGCTTACAGATGAGGTTCTCGCGCAGCTCGCTTTTGACGCTGCGCTGCCGCATCGATGGTTCGCCAAATTTACTGGATTTAAGAGCGCCGAGAGTCAAAGGTAGTTCAGGCATGGCAAAAATCGGTCTACCGCGATTCTAACAGCAAATAGCGTGGGGCATCTGATATGCTCTAATCTTCCATGACGACGGAACTGCCCGAGATGGATTTTCAGCGCTTCTGGCGCAGGCTGCAGCAGCTGGGCCTGAACGCCTATGAGGCGCGCTCCTACCTGGTGCTGATCGGGCATCCGCGCTTCAAGGCCATCGAACTGGCGGCGCGCGCGCACGTGCCCCGGCAGAAGATTTACGAGGTCCTGGACAGCCTGGTGGAGAAGGGTTTTGCGCACGTTGTGCAGGAAAAGACCAAGCTGTTTTCCGCCGTGGAGCCCAGCCTGGCGGTGCCGGCTTATCTGGCGCGCCGGGCGCAGATGCTGCAGCGGGAACTGACCGATCAAACGCGCATGGCCGACAGCCTGGTGGTGGACCTGGCCGCATCCTATTCAGAAGGGCAAGGCGATCGGGGGACGTTGGAGTACCTTAGGATCGTCAACGATCCGGAGCAAATCGCGCTGCAATACCGGCGTATGCTTTCGGACGTGCGCAACGAGTACCTGGAGTTTTCCCGGCCGCCCTACGCCGTAGACCCGCTGGACGAGCAGTTGGTGAAGCAGGCGCGCCTGCGCGGTGCTACGTGCCGCCTGTTAATCGAAGCAGGCACGTTGGATGCGGCGCATCGGCAGCGGCTGGAGGACTACGCCGCGGCGGGCGTCGAGGTGGCGCAGATCGATTCGCTGCCCATGAAGCTGGCGGTCTTCGATGGCGCGCGCGGTCTTTTGGCCCTGCTCGATCCGGTGATCACACGGCCCACCTGGACGGCGGTTGTATTTGAACACGCGGGCATGGGCGAAGCCATGAAAGGGTTGTTTGAGAACTACTGGCGCCGCAGGCTGGGCCTGGAGGCCGTGGGTGTGGCGGGCCGAAGCAGCGCGCGCGAGTCTTGACCTAAGCCGGCGCTACCGGCTCGCGGCGGCAACGCACTTCGCGCACCGCGTAGATGCGCCGGCCCTGGCTTTCAAAATAGGTTCGCATCAACACCTCGCCCAGCAGTCCGGTGGTAAACATCATCAAGCCTGCCAACAGCAGCAGGCCGCCGGCGATCATGAGCGGGCCGTGCTCGCTAACCAGTTCATGCCCCACTAACTTGTACACCGCCAGCCCACCCAGGATTCCGCTGCCCAGCGTCACTCCCAACAAACCTAGGCGGCCGAAGAAGTGCATCGGGCGGGTGAAATACTTCAACAGGAACTTGATGGTGAGGATGTCGAACATGACGTTGAAGGTCCGGCCGAGGCCGTAGTGCGAATCGCCGGAAAGACGCGGCGTGTTGCGGATGGGCACTTCGGCGATGCGCGCGCCATAGAAGCTGGCCAGCGCCGGGATGAAGCGGTGCAACTCGCCGTATAGATTAATGTCCTTGAGCACCTCGGCGCGGTAGGCCTTGAACGTTGTGCCGAAATCGCGCAGCTCGATTCCGGAGGCTCTGGCCATCAGCCAATTGGCGATCCGGGACGGGATGCGGCGCGTGATCGCGTTGTCCACGCGTTCCTTGCGCCAGCCGCTGGCGATGTCGTAGCCTTCTTCGATCTTGGCCAGCAAGGCGGGAATGTCCTCGGGCGCATGCTGCAGATCGCCGTCCAGTGAGATGATGACGTTGCCCTGGGCTTCGTCGAAGCCGGCCGAAAGCGCAGCGGTCTGGCCGAAGTTGCGGCGCAGGCGCATCACCTTCAAGTGCGCGTCGGTTTCCACCAGATTGGCCAGCAGATCGAAGCTGCGGTCGGTGGAGGCGTCATCTACGGCGATGATTTCGTAGGGTTTCTGGAGCGCTTCCAGCACCGCCGTCAGCCGGTCGTAGAGCGGCAGGATGGACGGCTCCTCATTATGAATGGGGATCACGATGGACAGCATGGCCTAAGCAACCAGTTTAGCCTAAGCTGGAACTCGGAGGAACTATGAAACGGGTAACGGGAATCGGCGGTGTCTTCTTCAAGGCGGAACATCCGGTGCAGCTTTATGAATGGTATGAGAAACACCTGGGGATCGTTCGCGAACCACACGGCGGAGGCGCGACGTTCCGGTGTCCAGAAACGGGAGGGAAGTGCATCACCGCCTGGTCTTTGTTTCCCCAAAACACGAAATACTTCGGGCCGACCAACGCGCCGTTCATGATCAACTACCGCGTCGACGACTTGGATGCCCTGCTTGCGGCGCTCCAGGCCGAAGGGGTGGCGATCGATCCCAAACACGAGGATTCCGATTACGGGCGCTTCGCGTGGATCATGGACCCGGAAGGAAACCGGATTGAGTTGTGGGAGCCGCCGAAGGCGAGATAACTCCGCCCAGCCGTGGAAAGTTACGCGACTGCCTTGGCCTGGTGCTGGGGAGATTTACACCCGCCGTCCTGCTCGGACGACGCAAGCAAGACTTCGGCCCACGCGTCGCGCGCCTGGATATAGGCCACGCGCGCTCGCTCCAGATCGGCTCTGGCGGTCTCCACGCTCTGGCGTTGATTATCCGGCTGGGCCAACAGAGCTTGCACTCGCCCCACGACTCGGGCAAACTCATCGAAGGCGCGCTTGTATTCCAACTCTAATGCTCGTGCCTTGCTCATACACGTTAGACGAAACCTGAACCGAAAAGGTTCGGATTTGTTCATTACGTTTTCGTAAACTTAGCGGGTCCAAAAGGATGCGAGCTTCAATTGCCCCAGCCAAACAGCGCGCGGCCCCTCAACTTGAAATCGGAGTCCTTCAAGTTGGGGCTTAACTGTACCGTGTCAAACTGCACTTCCACGCCCTGTTCTTTGCCTTCTGGCTTGACCTTCATGCTCTTGGGATAGAACGAGCTTCCGCTCTGCACGTAGTCGGAATAGGTCAGCATGGCCGAGCCGATCCCCGTGTCGGTCACGATCTTGACTCGCTCGGGGCGATAGTCCGCATTGAGGCCGATCGAGATCTTCTCCGTGCCAGATTCCGCGAACAGTGAAAACTCTTCGCCCGGAACCGGATCCAGGTGGTTGGCGGTGACTTTGAACTCCGGTTTCTGGAGCAACGCCAGAAGCGCGGAAAGTTGATGATCGCGCAGCGTCCCGAAATCCGTGGGCAATGTAAGGGCCTCGTCGCCCTTCAGATTCTTGCTGGCTTTGAACTCGCTGCCTTCAAACAGGACCTCGTGCATCAGTTTGCCGGATCTTACCTGAAACAGCGCCCGGTCGGGCCAGTTGCGCATTAGCAGCGTCCAGCGGACGCTGTGACCGTCGGCGTCCCATACCGTCGTGCTTCCGGTGGCTTCGACATATCCCAGAGTCTTGATTCCTGTGTCGCCGCCAAAGGCCTTCAGCACTTTGGCCAACAAATGAGCGCCATAGGCTTGCAAGGTTGCCGGAGAAGGAGTGAGCGTCGCCGAAACCTCGGCGAGCTTGTTGGCGTCCACCGCGACCGTCGCTTGGCGGCCCACGTAACCCGATTTGGCGAAGTCCACTACCCAGACGCCTGGTGTCAAGCCCGTGGCCTGCAGCGTGCCGCTAGCCGTGGAACCAATCGAGGTGCCGTTGAGCGTAATCTGGCACTCGGCCGGCGCACAGGTAACGCTCAAACTCCCCTTGGGCGAGGGTTTGGGAGCTGGAGGGGGCGCGGCAGCGACCGTCTTGGCCTTATTTTTGATAACTTCCAGGATCTCTTCGTTCGCACCGGCGGCGCGCAGTTTCGTCAGGGTGTCGGCGGACACCGGAAAAGCGACGCCGCGGTTTTCGATCGCTTCTTTGCGGCGCCGCAAGGGGATGGCATCTTCTTTTAGAAGCCGGATCACCTGATCGAGCGTGAAAGGTTCCCCGCTCAGAAACGGATCGGACGATCTCGCGGTTTTGCGCGCAGCCGGAGCGGCGGCCAGAGGTGAAAGAGCGGCCGGCGCTACCAAAGCCGCCAGACAAAGGAAGAATCGAATCGCGCGTCGCATAGTCTGTTCCTACTTCAGAGCCGCCTCCGCCGCCTGGGCTTCGCGGATTTTCTTTCTCCAGGCGCGTGCTTCCGCGTTCTCCGGATCATTCGCCAGAACCCGGTCCACCAGCGCCAGGGCCTGTGCGTACTTGCCTGACTCCCAGAGCGACCGCACGGGACCGCTCAAAACCTGTTTCGATGAGGGCTCCGCTTTCTCGGCCACGGGCGCGGCGGGCGGCTCCGCCTGGGCAGGCGTGGGCGCGGCAGGCTGCTCCGGCACCGCAACAGGCGCCGCACCAGACGCTGTGACGGGCGCCGAAGCGGACGGCGTCGAAACAGCGGCCGCCGGCGCATGGCTCTTGTTCTGCGATGCCGTCAAACTTTGCCGCGACACGAACGTGATTACGATGCAGACCGCCAGGAGCGCGCCAGCGACGATCGTAAAAGCGCGCCGGTTCGGCTTCGTCGCCTTGCGCGGTGCTGAGCTTCTGCCAGCCGGCGGCCGTGCGCCAACGGGCGGTCTGGGGTTGGCTGGCGCATTCGGACGGGCTGGCCTCGCCACTGGTTGCGGCGTCGCTTGTGCTGCTGGCCCCGGCAGAGGAGCGTCTACGGCCGGCTGAAGGCTAGGTTCCGCGATCACCACCGGCGCCGGAGCAGGCGCCGGCGGCGGCGCAGGTTGAGATTGAACCGCAACCGCGGGCGGCGGTGGAGGTGGTGCTGGAGCCTGGACCGGAGCCGGCTGCACAACAGCCTGGGGCGTCTCGAAGGCGGTAACTGGAACGGGCGGCGGTGCTGGCGCTTCCACGGGAGGCAGCGTCGGGGCTGCAGCCGCTTCGGCCCGCCGCAATTGCTGCGCCGCTGCGTACAGACCTGCGGCGAATTCCTCGGCTGTTTGCAAGCGCTGCTCGGGATTCTTACACAGCGCTTTCGCGACCAGTTGCTCCAACCCCTCGGGAACGTGCGGGTCCAGCTTGCGCAACGGTTCCGTGTCAGTATGCACGATTTCGCGGGGAATCAGACTCGGCGCAACCGAAAAGGGATATTTCCCGGCGATGAACTCATACAGAATCAGGCCCAGGGAGAAAAGATCGCTGCGCGCGTCAAAGGGCTGGCCCAACACCTGCTCGGGCGCGAAGTAGTTCGGCAGCAGGCCCTCCAGACGGGTTCCGGCCGACAGAACCGATGCCAGCCACTTGCCGATGCCAAAGTCCAGGATGGTGGCGTTCCGGGCCGCATCCACCATGATGTTGCTGGGCTTGATATTGCCGTGTGCGAAATTCCGGGTATGCACGAAGGCCAAGCCCTCGGCCACCTGCGCGATCACGCCGATCTTCTGGCCGAGCGGCAAGTCCCGGTTTTCCTCCATGAAGCGGCCGAGGTTGACCCCCGAAAGCAACTCCGTGGCCAGGTAGATTCCCTCCTCTACCTCGCCCAGGTCGTGCACCCGGACCAGATGCCGGTGCGTCAGCTCGGCACAGTCCGCCAGATCGCGGCAGAACTGCTCTCTCGCTTCCGGTGCGAGTCCGGCGCCGGAATGCAGAACTTTCGCGGCAAACTCCCGGTTGCGGAAGCTGTCCCGAACGCGGTATACAGTTCCCGCCGCGCTGCTCCCGAGTTCTTCCAGTACGTGATACTTGCCGATAGACTTCATTCGAACATCGCCTCTAGGCTGCCTTGCCGGGGCAGCTGTCTTAGGAGCCAGGCGCTTCCATCTTTACGACCACTAAGGGAAACCTGGACTTGCGCTAGTACCTCGGCTTGCACCTAACCACTGATCGGATGTCCTGAGGGCGGGCTGCAGGCCACCTTACGAGGACTAATGGTTTTTTCAGCAGAGGTTGCGGGTTTGGCTCTAGCTGCAGAGAAGCTGGTAAACTGGATTTTTCCGCCTCCGGGCGCGTAGCTCAGTTGGTTAGAGCGCCTGCTTCACACGCAGGAGGTCCACGGTTCGAGTCCGTGCGCGCCCACCATAATTTTCAATAACTTAGATGTAGTTGGGCGGCAAACAGCCCACCCAACTGCCCACCCAGTTCCCGAGTTGCTACCGGATTTCTTCACTCCTATACTGCGGGCATGGCGAAGAACGCAGCCACGCATCCCCCGGATCCTTCTTCCGCCAGCCATCCTATCGATTCTCGCCCCGCACTTGCTCCGGTCATCGAGATCAACGTTCGCCACATTGGGCGTACGCCGCAACCAGAAAAGCTGACTGGAAGTGAAGCTCCCGAAGGCTGGATCAGGAAGGTCGACCGGCCGCGCGAAGGCAAGGTCTGGGTCGGTTTTTTCCATCTCTACGTCGCGGACCCCTCCGGAAGAACGGTTCGTAGAAAGAAGGAAAAAACGCTGGGCTCCGCCACAATGCCGAAGCACGAGGCGCAGCAGAAGCTCGCTGAGTACATCGAGGAGTACACGGGCAAGCTCATCCGTCAGGGAGATACGATCGAGAGTTTTGCCGAACTCTGGAAGGCGTTTTCGGCGGTGAAGGCGGGCTCCTGGAGCAAAAAAATGAGAGAGGACATGAAGTATCTTTTCGACAAACATGTCATTCCCGTCCTCGGCCAATACTCACCCCAGGAGATCAAGCTGACGCCTCTTCAACTGCTGGTGAACCGGGTCGCGGATGACGGGTACTCGAAAACAACGGTCCAACGAATTCGCACGTACTTGAAGGCGTGTTTTGAATACGCGATTGATGAGGATCTGATTCCGAGAAATCCAGCTCGGAAACTCGCCATGCCGAACATCCGCAAGAAATCCTGCGAGAGGTTCCTGAGCGTCGAAGAGGTGCAGACGCTACTGGCGGCAGCTTCGCCGCGGGAGCACCTCGTGCTGCGAATCTATGCCGTGTGTGGCCTGCGGCCGGCCGAGGCTCTCGCGTTGCGCATTGACGACTTCGAAGGTAATCAACTTCGCATCGACGAGGCCCTGAAGGAACGACAACTGGGAGAGGATCGCTTCGGCGGAACAAAAACAGCCGAGAGCGATAGCTACGTACCGGTTCCACCTGATCTGAGCCGCGAGATTGCCGAATGGATCGCAATTCATCCGCAACGGGACAACCGGCGGGCGTTTCTCTTCCTTAATCGCAGGGGAACGGCCTTCAGCGTCGGCAACTATCTGAAGAAACAGCTGAAGCCCTTGGCGAAGCTCGTCGGCATTGACGATCTGACCCAGCAGGCGTTCCGCCGCACCTCCTCCACACACATCCAAAAACACGGCACAGTCAAGGATATGCAGCGCCACCTGAGGCACTCTGATCCCCGGACGACACTAAAGCATTACGCGAAGGCCGTTCCCGAGAGCCTACGCGCCGCGGTCGCAGCCCTGGATGCTCAAATAACTGGAAGGCCTGAGGGCCAAAAGGGAGCGAGGGCGACTGCAAAGCCTCCAAAGAGGGCTTCGATGCCGAGACACCCCGGTGCCACGGCGGGCAAATAGGATCTGTTAGCCACCATTGTTCCCCTAACAAAGTAGTTGTCGCGGATGCCCGGTTCATGACGAACTGCAAAATCGGCGAACCGGGGGAATCGGCGAACCGGGCGTCCGTTTGACACAATTCTGCTTCTTCCGTAAATAAGAAACATGAAGGAACGGCCAGTGTATGCGAGGCCAATATGCAACGTGTGAATGGCATTGAACAGGCGAAGATTTTACCGGTTGCGATAGCCGAGGTGACGCCGATACGGCAACTCATCAAGGCTGCGGACGTCGCACGGAGGCTGGGGGTGAGC
>DATJNO010000102.1:0-5943 GCA_035508055.1 Bryobacteraceae bacterium
GTGGGAAACTCCACCTTCATCTCGTCGCCGAAGTAATGATGGAAGCGCTGCAGCGATTCGATCATGAGATAGTTCACGGGGAACCAAATGGGGCCGCGCCAGTTGGAATTTCCTCCGAACAAGGCGTTGGTCGATTCGGCCGGCTCGTAGTTCACTCCGTATTCATGCCCGTTGGTGCGCAGGACAAAGGGATTGTCGAGGTGGACGCGCGAGATGCCGCGAATACCGTGAGGCGACAGAAATTCATTTTCGTCCAGCATGGTCTGCAATACGCGCCGCAACCGCGAAGGATGCACCATGGAAAGCAGGAGCCGCTCTTCCATGCCGGGGCGCGTGAGCGAGGCGATGTTGTAACACAGGTCCGGGCGGTTTCTCAGGAACCAGTTCATGCGCCGCTTAAAGCCCGGCATCTTGTCGATGACGCCGGAGTCGAGCGTCGCAACGGCGAAAAGCGGAATCAGCCCCACCAGGGATCGCACGCGCATGGGAATCTTGCGGCCGTCGGGCAGCCGCAGCCAGTCGTAGAAAAAGCCGTCGACCTCGTCCCAAAGGCCGCCGCCTCCCAGGCGATTCATCGCGCTGGCGATGTGCAGGAAGTGCTCGAAGAATTTGCTGGCGATGTCTTCGTAGGAAGGGTCGTGCGGCACCAGCTCGATGGCGATGCGCAGCATGGTTAAGCAGAACATGCCCATCCAGGCCGTGCCGTCGGCCTGCTCGATGAAGCCGCCGGTGGGCAGCGGCTTGCTGCGGTCGAACACGCCGATGTTGTCCAGGCCCAGGAATCCGCCTTCGAAGATGTTGTTGCCCAGGGAGTCCTTGCGGTTCACCCACCAGGTGAAATTCATGAGCAGCTTGTGGAACGCCGATTCCAGAAAAGCGAAGTCGGCTTCCCCGCTCAGCTTCTGATCGATTTTGAAGACCCGCCAGCAGGCCCAGGGCTGCACGGGCGGATTGACGTCGCTGAATTCCCACTCGTAGGCGGGAAGCTGGCCATTGGGCGACATGTACCACTCGCGCAGCAACAGCGAAAGCTGGCGTTTGGCGAAGTCCGGATCGATCATGGCGAACGGAATCATGTGGAAGCTGAGATCCCAGGCGGCGAACCAGGGATACTCCCATTTGTCCGGCATCGACAGCACGTCGTCGTTGTAGACGTGGACCCAATTCCGATTCCGGCCGGCCAATCGGTCGGGCGGCGGCGGAGGCTGCGCCGGATCGCCTTTCAGCCACTGCTCCACGACGTAGTGATAAAACTGTTTGCTCCACAGCAGGCCGGCGAAGGCCTGACGCTGCACGCAGCGCGCGTCGTCGGACAGGCTGGCGGGCGCGAAGCTGTAGAAGTCGTCGGCCTCTTCGATGCGATCGAGAAACACGCGGTGGAAATCCGGCGGCTGATCGTCGTCGCCGGAGTACAGCCGGTAGTGGAGCACCTTGGATTCGTTGGGCGCGAGGTCGATGCGCTGGACCCCGCAGGCCTTGGTGCCGATCTCCTTGGGATTGACCGCGCCATGCTCGCCTTCAATCAGGTAACGGTGGAAGGCGTCTTTGGTGTAAGGGACACCGCCATCGAAGCCGAACAGACGCTGGTAGTTGGTTTCGTTTTCCGTGAATAGAATGAGTGAGGCATCCTGTACCCACAGCTTGAACTCGCCGAGCGATTGCTCGCGCGCGCGAATGGCGTGCAGGTTCAGGCGCTCCAGCTCGGGGCGCGGCGTCCCATAACCCCAGCTCCAGGTGTTGCGAAACCAAAGCGTCGGAAGAACATAAAGCGAGGCCGGATCGCAGCCGCGGTTGATGACCGTGGCGCGTACCAGAATGTCGTCGACGCCATTCTTGGCATACTCGACCAAGATGTCGAAGTAGCGGTTCCCCTGGAAGACACCGGTGTCGATCAGCTCGTATTCGTGCTGGGAGCGCGAGCGGCGCCGGTTCTCCTGCACCAGGCGCGCGTAGGGAAACGGCAGCTGCGGATATTTGTACAGGCACTTCATGTAGGAGTGCGTGGGCGTCGAGTCCAGGTAGTAGTAATACTCTTTGACGTCTTCGCCGTGGTTGCCTTCCGGGCCGGAGACGCCGAACAGGCGCTCTTTGAGGATCGGGTCCACGCCATTCCAGAAGGCGAAGGCGAAGCACAGCCGCTGATGGTTGTCGCAAATGCCGGCGATGCCGTCCTCGGTCCAGCGATAGGCCCGCGAGCGCGCGTGATCGTGGGGAAAGTATTCCCAGGCTTCGCCGGTGGCGCTATAGTCTTCGCGCGGATTGCCCCAGGATCGTTCGGAGAGGTAGGGGCCCCAGCGCTGCCAATGCTTCGTCTTGCCGCGCGACTCTAACAGCCGTTCTCGTTCTGATTGCATTTGAAAGTCCGAGCCGCACGCGCTAGCAAGGCAGCTCTGTCTCCTTCAGCATAACGTGCAGGCAGTCGGGTTATCTGTTTACTCGGCTGCCTCGATCGGGATCATTAGGGTTATGATAAGGACGCCCCAATGAGCCTTCCGTCTTCCAACACCGCGGTTGCTCTGCCGGCGCCGGTTTTGCGCCCTTTCATCGCACACTACGCGGGATTCTATGCGCAGGCCTTGGGACCCGCGACCCATGCCGGTCTGCCCTCGCGTCACATCCACTTGATCATCAGTCTCGGAAAGCCGATTGAAGTCCTTCGCATGCCGCGGCCGGGGCACTACCCGGCGACCTTTCCTGCATTGGTAGCCGGCCTGCAGGATGCACCAGCAATCGTGCGCCACGCAGGCAATCTGCACGGTCTGCACGTGTTCCTGACGCCGTTGGGGGCGCGCGCGGTCCTACATGCTTCCGCCTCCGAACTGTCGTCCCGCGTCATCGGTCTCTCCGACATCTGGGGGCGGGCGACCGGCGACTTGATCGAACGTCTCCAGGCTGCCGGCACGTGGCAGGAGCGCTTCGCAATCCTGGATGCGGAGTTTGTGCGGGTGCTGCTCCCGATTGCGATATCGCGACAACTTGCCTGGTCCTGGAACCGGCTCGCACAGACCCACGGCGCATTGGCGATACAGGAGCTCGCGCGAGACCTGGGCTGGAGCCGGCGCCATTTCAGCGAGCGCTTTCGCGCCGAACTCGGTGTCACGCCCAAAACCGCCGCGCGGATCTTCCGGTTCGAGCGTGCGTGCCGCCTGATCAAAGACGAGCGCCCCGGCCTCGCCGAAGCCGCCTGCGCCAGCGGCTACCACGATCAAGCGCACATGACCCGGGAATGGAATGCGCTGGCGGGCTGCACACCCAAGCAATGGGTCGCCAAGGAACTCCCAATTGTACAAGACTACGAACTGGCGGGCAGCGATCATGGACGTTCAAGGAGCACACCATGACATTGAGTTCCCATGTTGCTTTCGGCGGCCAGTGCGAGGACGCTTTTCGGTTTTACGAACGATGCCTGAGCGGCAAGATCCTGACGATGCTCGCCTATGGCAATTCACCGATGGCGGAACAGGCGCCGCCGGAATGGCGCGGGAAAATCGTTCATGCGACGCTAATCGCCGGCGATAGCATCCTGTACGGCGCCGACGCCCTTCCGGAACAGTATCAACCCCCGAGAGGCTTCCACCTGCTCTTGGGCATCCAGGACCCTGCCGAGGCGGAACGCGTGTTTCAAGCGCTTTCGGAAGGTGGAACGGTGCAAATGCCGCTGCAAAAGACCTTCTGGGCTGTGCGTTTCGGCATGCTGGTGGATCGATTCGGCGTCTCCTGGGAGATCAACTGCGAGCAAACGCCGCAATAAAGCGTCGCCCGGCCGGAAACCTAAGGGGCTTTACGAGCGGTCAGGGTGCGCGTGGGAACACACCAGAGAAAAGTCATCGGAGAGAGCTGGACTTCGGTGAAGCCGAGCTGGGGAAGCGCCTGGGCGTATTCTTTGGTGTGGAAGATATCGAAGATGGCAAGATAGCCGCCGGGCTTCAGCACGCGAGTGATCTCGGCCAGCGCTTTGGCGCGATCGGCTCGCGCGGGAATGTTGTGGATGGCGAGGCTCGACAGCGCGACGTCGAAGCTGGCGGCGGCGAAAGGGAGCTGGCGCGCATCCGCGGTTTCCACCTTGACGCGGCCGGCCACGCCCTCCGCTTTGGCGTTGGCGAGCGCCGCTTCGGCGGAGTTGCCGGAAAGATCTTCGGCCTGCCAGATATCGACGCCGGTGGCTTTGCCGGTCTTGAGCCGTTTGGCCGCGCCGATCAGGAATAGGCCGCGCCCGCAACCGACGTCCAGAACATTCTCGTCGCCACGCCAGGGGATGCTCGCGAGGATACGCGCGCAGACTTTAAGCTTCACCACGCGGCTGCTCAGCACCATGACGATCGAGACACTGGCGAAGGCGATGCCGATGAAAAACACCGCGGCTGCCAGCGGACCTACGCCCGGGCTGACTCCCCGGTTGGCATAGTAGAGCACAGCAGCGGCGGCCGCCAGCAGGATGCCACGCGCGGCGAATCTGCGAACCAGCCGCGGTGCGTCGAGGCCATAGTCGGGTTGAGGCATAGGAGGCGCATGCTCCATCTTACGTCACGGCGGCTCGAAGGCCGGATACCCGATTGACACCCGTCACGACTTGGGTTATTCGAGATAAATGTCCACCGAAAGAACAGAAAATGACCGGCGCTTATTTGGACTTCTCCGGGAAATCCGGGCGGGTGCGCGATACCTGCAAAATTCGCTTGAGGATGTAGTGCAGCAGGCGTCCCAGCGCGCCGCCGCCGACCGCGACGATTTCTTGAAGCAAGCCTTAGACCCGGCGCTGCTGGAGCGCGTGGACGGAATCGTCAGCCGCAGCCTGACCGAAATCCGGAGCGTGTTCGCGGCGGATGTCACGGAACTCGAATGGGGCGCCGGCGACATGACGACAATCGAGCTCACCTGGAGTCGCGTGAAGGACCTGTGGCCGCCCGCGAAGACGTCGTTTGAAGACGCGGAACCGCGGTTGAAGCAGCTGGACAGCGAGCTGGATCAGATCGTGTACGAGTGCGAGTCGCTCACGCTCTCGCCCGCCATCAACGACACGATGGAGAACCTGCGGGTCGGCCAGCCACTGGATATCGACTTCGAGTACGGCCCGGATCTGCCCAAGAGCGATGCACTGACGAACCGGCTGGTGCTGGAGCTGGCGCAGGAGTCGAACGTGATCGTCGCCGGCGTGGTGGACGCCAGCCAGCGAGTGATTTACAAAGCTTCCTCTTCGCGAGCCGAGCAGCGCTGGAGTGTGGTCCGTATCGCGATCGCGTGGGTGGTAATCGGGCTGGCCACCGCGGCCATCGCCGCGCTGATCACCAACCAATTGAACCAGTGGCCGCCCATGTGGACCGTTCTCAGGAACCTGCTCGCCAACTATGTGGCGCTCAGCGTCGGGACCGGCGCGCATTGGCTGGTGGAAGCGGTGAAAACGCAGAGAGCGCAGACCAAGCCCAGCTTTCAGGCCATGAACGACTGGATCCTGTGGTTGCATGTGCGCGAGTACGAAGTGCTGTGGAGCCTGGTATGGTTGGGGCTCGGCTATGTGCTTATGTCCAAGACGATCTCGCTGAATCTCAGCTCCGCATTTTTCGCCGGATACAGCATCGACAGCGTGATGGAAGTTTACTTGCAGCGCTTCAGCGCGACGGTGCAGAAGAAAGCGGACGCGCTGGTCAAAGCGGCGGCTTAAGCGCCAGGTCGATATGTCTTACTGAAGCCGTTCCGGGTATTGGTCACGGTAAAGGAGCCATCCCGGCTCGCCGCCACCTTGATCCAGTACGCTTTGCCGTTATGGGCAGGAGGCGGTGGGGCGCCCGGCCCGGGTGGCGGCGCAGAGGCCGGCGCGATGGGCATCGTCGAGGGCGGCTCATCGATCGTATTGGCGATAAACATGCCTGGGACCGTGTACTCCTGGCCGCTCAAGAGCGAAAAATGAAGCTCCCAAAGATCTTCCAGGCCGGGCGACGAATGAAC
>DATJNO010000103.1:0-33158 GCA_035508055.1 Bryobacteraceae bacterium
GCGGCCATGCTCTCGCCATCTTTGAGCCGAATCACGAATCGTATGCGTTCGTCCATAACAGAACTTTCCTTCCAGGGCATCCCACTCCCGCCCCCTTCCAGGGGAAAAAGTGTAACCCATGTCTCCGGTACGTTCTGTTACCTATGTGTCGAGCCGGTCAACCGTAAGCCGCGTCAGAGCACGCGCCATTTCCCAAGTCCGCCGGTATAATTCTCTCAAAGGAGTCACTCGTGCCAACCCCGCTGGCGGCCACTCGCCCGGACCCTTACAAGGAATACACGCTCTCCCTGTCGGACGGCTTCAACACCTACTTCGGCAGCCAGCTGAGGGGGCTGATTCCTCCGCCGGAAGTAATTCGCCACCGTTCGGGCGGCGATCCTACTACATCCATCAAGTCGCCCGGCCGGCTGAAATACGAACCCATCACGCTGAGCCGCGGGGTCACCAACAATCAGTCTTTCAGCGACTGGGCCGGCCAGGTTGCGGCGGAATTTTCTGAATCCGGCGTGTCCGAGTATCGGGATGGCGGCGATAGCGACGGTTCTCCCCGCAAGCTGACTGGGCAGAGTGACGACGACCAAATCACGCTGAAGCGTGGAATCGTGCAGGACCAATCCCTCAGTAATTGGGCCGACTCGGTATCGAGTTACGGGTCGCATCCCGGCTCGGAAGTGTCACCCGCCAATTTTCGGAAAGATATTATTCTGCAGTTCTACAACGAAGCCGGACAGTTGGTGATCCGTTACCAAATGAACCCCCGCCGGGTTCTGGAGTTTCGCGGCCAGCGTGGCGTCTTCTATCATCCTGTGCTCAGCGGGCGCCTGCGCGAGCAACTGGCGGAGATTTTCCAAAGCTCTCTGGACGCGCAGGAAACATCTGCCACACGGTAACGGGCTAGCGCTGGTCCTCTTCAGCATATTTCGCGAGCGCGGCAAGAGACGGCGGGCCTCCTATAATCCTGGCGGACTCGCGAAATCGGCGTAGCGCGCCAGCCCGGCTTCATCCGTCACGACGAGGCGTCGCCGCTTTTCTTTGCCCGGACCTTTCGCCTGCGCGATCATCCCTTGGCGCTCCAGCCGCGTCAAGGTCCGCGAAACCACCTCGCGAACCGAGCCAACCCGTCGCGCCAGTTCCGTGTTCGAAAGCATCAGATCGAACTCCACTCCCGCGGCGGTTCGCGTACCGCGCTTGCGGCCCTCGGAAAGCAGCAGCCGCGCCAACCGCTGCCCCACGTGCTGGAGCGCCAGCGCGTCCACGAGCTCGGCATGGCCCCGCAGACGTTCGGCCATCAGCTTCAACGCCGTCAGGCCGACCGCCGGATGTGCCAGAATGAACCGCCGAACGTCGCCTTTCCCCAAAAATAAAACCGTGCTGGGCCGCTCGGCCACTGCGGTCGCGGGATAGGCCCCGTCGTCAAACACCGGCACTTCGGCCAGCGTCGCGCCGTCCTGCTCGATGTGGATGGTCTGCTCGCGGCCCTGCGCATTCACGCGAAAGGCCCGAATCCGCCCGTTCACGATTACGAACAGCCCCGCTGCCGGATCGCCGGCCAGGAACAGCAGTTCACCCTGCGCCAGTTGTCTGGTGTGGGCCAGCGCCGCCAACTCCTGCAGTTCTTGTGGATTGAGATTGCCAAACAGCACCGTGCGACGGAGCGCGGCTGTCTTGTCCATCGTCTATTAGAAATATCACGCTGTGACCCAAGTCACAGCGGGGACTTCGCGGCTGACTTAGAGTGAAAGTGGGAATGAACTTGAAGCTGGTTTTGGCCACAGCCCTAACGTTCGCCGGGGCGGGCGTCATCGCGTGGGCGCACGACGACGCGATCGACTACCCGTACATCCCCTACGATCACGCGGCCATCCAGTATCCCACGCGCCTCACCAACGACCCGATCGCGAAGCTTCAGAAGAAGCTCGATTCTGGCCAGATCAAGCTGGATTACGATCCCCAGTGGGGCTATCTTCCGAGCCTGCTGAAACACCTCAACATCAACACCGATTCGCAGATGCTCGTGTTTTCGAAGACCAGTTTCCAGGGCCCGAAGATTTCTCCGAAAAAGCCGCGCGCGCTCTACTTCAACGACAACGTGGCGGTCGGCTTCGTCCAGGATGGCGACGTCATGGAGTTCGCCGCCACGGATCCCACCCAGGGCGTCGTTTTCTATACTCTGGAGCGCGAAAAGACCGGCCAGCCCAGCTTTCTGCGCCGGACCGATCAATGCATCTCCTGCCATCTGATCCCCGGCACGCTGAACGTTCCCGGCCTGCTGGCCACTTCCGTCATCCCCGGTCCGGACGGTTCGCCGCGATTCGCCGCCGCGGCCGTCATCGTGGATAGCCGCACTCCGCTCGATCAGCGCTGGGGCGGCTGGTATGTCACCGGAACGTCGGGCGGGCTGCAACATCGCGGCAATGCGATGGCGCCCAACCCGGATCAGCCGGACGTGTTGGATCTCCGGAACACCGAAAATCTCACCAGCCTCGCCGGCCGGCTCGACACCAGCGCGTATCTGGAACCCACCAGCGACCTGGTCGCGCTGATGACCCTGGAGCATCAGACGCGCGTTACCGACCTGATCACGTGCCTGGGCTGGGAGACGCGCATCGCCATCGCGGACGGCAAGCTGAAAGAGGAGCACGACCGGCTGGACTTCGTCGAGAACGAGCTGGTGGCCTACATGCTCTTCGCCGATGAAGCCCGGATGCGCGAACCGATGGCTGGTGTCTCCACGTTTACCAAGACTTTCCCCGCGCGCGGCCCGCGCGACAAACAAGGCCGCTCGCTGCGTGATTTCGACCTGAAGACGCGGCTGTTCAAATATCCGCTCAGCTACATGATTTACGACCCGGCCTTCGACGCGCTCCCGGAAGCCGCCAAGCAGCAGGTTTACTCGAAGTTGTTCGCCGTCCTCACCGGCAAGGATTCGAGCGAGCGGTTCGCGCGGCTTTCCCCTGCGGACCGCGAGGCCATCCTGGAAATCCTGCGCGACACCAAGCCCGATCTTCCGGCCTATTGGCGCTCCCTCTCACAGCCCGGCTCATAAGCTTCCACCTGGAAGCGGCGCTCAGAACAGCTCCACGTTGTCTCCGAAATCTCCGCCACCCGCCGCGGCTTGCACCGGGTTGGCCGGGCCGGGGACCACCGCACCGTCCGCCACGGCGCGGTGCACGTCGCGTTCCCGCTGCATCGTGTATTGCCCGGCCAGGTTCGCCAGATGCGCAACCGGGCTGACCTCGCGCGCCGGCGAATGCATCTGCCCGGTCTGCGTCGAAATCCGTTCCAGCTCTTCGAGCGCATGCCGCGTCACTTGCTCGAACAGCCGCCCCGCGGTAAAGCTGCTGCGGAGCGCTCCGACATCCTGGGCCAGCCGCGCACCGAGCGACACAATTTCGTTCAGCCGGCCGCAGCTGCGGCCACTGGACGAGTGCAGTTCCAGGACGGCCGCCTGCATCTGCTCGAAGATTCCAGGCTCGCCCAGCGCCGTGTCTTCTCCCGGGCCCGCGATCCGGCCGGCGGCGTTCCGCATCGCATCCAGGAGCGCGGCGACGCTCTCCGTATTCTGATTCGACTCGATCGCCAGCCGCTGCATGACCTCCGCGACCACCCCCAGTGCTTCTCCGGCAGCTTCGAGCTGGGTCGCCCGGATGGTGGCGTTCAGCGCAATGCGCTGAACCTGGATTTCCGTTGCGTGGATTCCTGTGACCGCTCCCCGCATCTGGTTGATCGTTTCCTTCAAATGCGCGGCCGTGGCGCCGATCCGGGCTTCCGTGTCCCGGCAGGCCTTCCCGCCATTCAGAATCGAAGTGAAGCTGCGTTCCATCTCCAGAAAGAATACGTTCTGGTCGTCGCCGGAGTCGCACAGCAGGACGCGGCTGGCCGCCGCCATCTCTTCCACGCGCGCTGCAATACCGGCGAGATCGGCCTCGATTCTGTCCACCGACGCAGCGAATACCTGCGCGGCGCTGGACAATTGCGACGCCTGCAACGCCAGAACTGCCGCTGCTTCAGGCGGCGGCTGCCCGCGCCGGTGGTGCATTCCAGAAAGCAGCGCGCGCAGCGCCTGCGTGACGTGCTCCACCTGCTGGCGCGTGATGTCGTGGAATTGTACCGATTGCACCAGATCGTCGATGGCCTCTGTGACGGCGGAATACCGTGCGGCCTGCTGGTTCGAGGCTTCGCGGGCCCGTTCCCGGCGATCTTCAAAGCATTGCAGATTGTGCAGCACGCTGGCGCTGATCGCGTGCAGGTCCTTCAGTTCGCTGGCCCGGAGATTGGCCCCGTCCCGCAGCGCCGACTGAACTTCCTGACCGAGTACCGCGGCCGACTGGAGCACGCCCGCGCCGCTGGTCTGTATTTGTTCCGACAACGGCTGCACTTCCTCGGCCAGATGTCCGAAATCCAGGCCGGCCGCGCCCAGGCGCGCGGTTTCGATGCGCGTGAGCGTGCACAGCGTGCGAAAAACCATAACCCGGTTGGAGAGTCCCGAGAAGGCGTGCTGCACTCGCCCCGACAGGTCGCGCACGCTCTCCAGCGCCGCCCCGGTTGCCGCCATCCCTTGGTCCATTGCGCGCGTGTGCTCCAGCATGCGGGTCAGGCCCTGGCAGGCTGCCTCTCCCGACTGGCTGGAGATCAACTCGCTTAACGCCGCCATTCCCGAGGACGCCTGCCGCGCGGCCGCGCGGAATTCCATCAATTTCTGGCCGACCGCCAGAAAATCCCGCTCCGTGGACCGATTCAGGTGCTCCAGCGCTTCCATCACCCGCTCCAAGGCCTGCCGCCAGCCGGGCCCGCCCGGCCGCGATCCCCCATAGGGCGCCAGGGCTGCCAGCCTGCTTCGGATCTGATTTACGAGTGTGGCTTCGCTCACCTGCTGCCTGATTCCTTCGCCGTCCACAGCGGAGGCGTCAACGATTTCCATATCGGCCGCAGGGGCGCGAGGTTCTCGACTTCCGGCCAGGAAGGTCACACTTTCCTCCGCTGAACCGATACGGAGAATTTGGGGACGCTTATACCACCAGATATGCGGATGGAAGATGGAAGCCTGGAGCGGCGGAAAGAACTGCGTTATCCACTGACCGCCCATGTGATCCTGAGCAAGGAAAACGGCGAAAGAATTGCCGCGACCGCGGTCGATATCAGCAGTTCCGGCATGCAGTTGCGGCTCGATCGGCCCGCCGCCCTGGAGGCGGACGAAGTGGTGACCGTGGAGGTCGAATTGCCGGACCGGCCCGAACGACCATTCTCGTCGTGGGGGATCGGCCGGATCGCCCACCTGGATTCCAGCCGCATGGGAATTGAACTCGCCGGAGGCTGCTTCGCCGGCCAGGACGAGGAGCCCGTGGACAGCTCCGAGGGGAACCAGCCTTGAATCAAGCCACCGACCCGGTTTCTCTTCCGGATCCTGACGCCGCCAACTCCGCCCTGGACAATTTGCGCGCGGCCACCGCCGCCGGCTTGGCGGTCGAACGGAGCGAAAGCGGCTGGCTCGTTCGTGTGGAAGGCGACCTGGGAGTGGCGCAAGCCGCCGAACTGCACTGCCTGTTGCTCGAAGGCCTGGCTTCGGGAAAGCCGCTGCGGCTCGACCTGGCGCGCGCCGGGCGCATCGACATCACCATTCTCCAGCTGATTTGGGCGGCGGGCCGTGAAGCCGGCAACGGAAGCGCCCTCGTCTGCGGGCTGTCGGACCTGGCCGCGAGCGTCGCCCGGGACGCCGGTTTTGCCTCCTTTCCCGGAGCGCTGGAGTAGTGCATGGCCAAGACCATCCTAACGGTTGACGATTCGGCCAGCGTACGCCAGATGGTCAAGTTCACGCTCTCGGAAGCGGGCTACCAGGTCATCGAGGCCGTGGACGGCAAGGACGCCGTGGTGAAGCTCGCCAGCCCGGTGCAGCTGGTAATCACCGATCTGAACATGCCGGCGCTGGACGGCATCGGTCTGATCCGCTGGGTGCGCGCCAACCCCGCCTGCAAGGGCGTTCCGATTCTCATGCTGACCACCGAATCCCAGGAGGCCCGCAAACAGGAGGGCAGAGCGGCGGGCGCCACCGGCTGGATCGTCAAACCATTTACCCCGCAGCAACTGCTCGCGGTCGTCCGGAAGGTGCTGGGATAATGGACGCCTTCCAGGCTGGTTTCTTCGAGGAGGCACGCGAGCTGCTGGCGGAACTGGAACTGGCGCTGCTCGAACTCGACGAGAAGCGCGACGACCCGGAACTGGTGGGCCGGGCTTTCCGCGCGCTGCACACCATCAAGGGATCGGGCGCCATGTTCGGTCTGGACGAGCTGGCCGGCTTCACGCACCACCTGGAGACGGCCTTCGACCGGGTTCGCAACGGGCAGCTGGCCGTCACCAGCGGTCTGACCAACCTGGCGCTAGCCGCCAGCGATCAGATCAAAGCCCTGCTGGAGCAGGCGGCCGGGCGCGGCGTGGCGGACCAGGCCCGCGGCGCCGAGATTTTGGCCCGCGTCGGCGAGCTGACTGGCGCCGAGCAGCCCACGCCGCCTCAGCCGGACAGCGTGCCGCCACCGCCCGAGCGCGCCGGTCGCGGGGAGATACGGCTATGGCGCATCCGTTTCCGGCCTGCTGCGGAGGTGCTGGTAAACGGAGTCAATCCCCTGCTCCTGCTCGACGAATTGCGCCAGTTGGGCGATCTGCAGGTGACCGCCGACTTGAGCGCCATTCCGCCACTCCGGGCGATCGTGCCCGAGCATTGTTATCTGGCCTGGGACATGACGCTCGCCACCCCGGCCGGGCGGGACGCGATCCGAGACGTCTTCATCTTTGTCGAGGATAATAGCGAACTGGCCATCGAAACGGCCGTCGCGCCCAAGCCGGAGGCCGGACGCGCGCCGGTGGCCCCGCCTGCATCCGAAAACACGCCAGTGCGCGGCGCCCAGCCCGCCGCTTCCATCCGCGTCGCGGCCGCCAAGCTGGATCAGCTGGTCAACCTGGTGGGGGAACTGGTGACCGTGCAGGCGCGCTTAAGCGAAGCCGCGGCCCGGTCCAACGATCCCGGAATTCTGGATATCGCCGAGTTGGTGGAGCGGCTGACCGGGGAGCTGCGCGAGAACTCGATGAGCATCCGCATGCTCCCGCTGCGCGCTACCTTCGAGCGCTTCCGCCGGCTGGTCCACGACCTGGGAGTGGATCTGGGCAAAGACGTGGAGCTGACCGTGGAAGGCGCCGATACCGAACTGGATAAGACGGTGATCGATCAGTTGAACGATCCGCTGGTGCACCTGATCCGCAACAGCATGGATCACGGCATCGAGACGCCCGAGGTGCGGCGTGCGGCCGGCAAGCGGCCCACCGCCCGGATTCATCTTTCGGCCCTGCATTCGGGAGCCAATGTTCTGATTCGCGTCAGTGACGACGGCCGGGGCCTGGATGCGGAAGCCGTGCGGGCCCGCGCGGTGGAGCAGGGGTTGATCGACAGCGGCGCGCGGCTGTCCGAGCAGGAGATCTTCTCGCTGATTCTCGCGCCCGGGTTCTCCACCGCGCGCGAGGTCACCGATGTTTCCGGCCGCGGCGTGGGTATGGACGTGGTTCGCCGCAGCGTGGAAGCGCTGCACGGTTCTATTGAGCTCAACAGCCGTCCCAGCCAGGGCCTGACGGTCACGCTGCGTCTGCCCCTGACCTTGGCCATCATCGACGGACTGCTGGTTCGCGTGGGCGCGACGAGCTTCGTGGTGCCGCTGGCCAACAGCCTGGAATGCGTGGAGCTGACGCGCGAAGACATCCAGGCGGCGCACGGCAATCACCTGGCCAACGTCCGCGGCGAACTCATCCCCTATATCCGGCTCAGCGAGTATTTCGAAATGGACACGGCGCGGCCGGACCGCGAGCAAATCATGGTGGTGGAAACCGAACACGGGCTGTATGGCTTCGCCGTAGACCAGGTGCTCGGGGACCACCAGACCGTCATTAAGAACTTGGGCCGGCTGTGCCGGAACGTCCAGGTCGTGTCGGGAGCCACCATTCTCGGCGATGGAACGGTGGCTCTGATTTTGGATCCGCATCGCTTGGTGCACAACGTCATCCAGACCGCCTCGGAACGTTCCGGGAGCCTTCCCGGCGCGGACGGGCGGCGCAACCGAGAGCAGCATTTTCACTCGAAAGGACAACAGGATCAATGTTACGCAAAGCAAATGGAAAAACTCAGGCCGTGAATGGCGGCGCAGCCGTCCTGGAGAACGGTACGGCCCTGGCGAAACGCGCGGGCGCCGCTGGCTCTCACCAAGCCGGGGACGCCGAGACGCTACGGGTGTTCGAAGAGATCGCCCGTCTGGTCGAGGCCTCCCGCCAGGGACACCTGGAAGAGCGCGGCCGCGCCAATCAGTTCGAAGGCGTTCATCGCGAAATGCTGGAAGGCATCAACGACATGCTGGACGCCATTCTGCTGCCCATCGGCGAAGGCAATCGCATCCTGGCGCAGATCTCGGCGGGCAAAATCGACGAGTTGATCGCCCAAACCTACAAAGGCGACCACGAAAAAATGAAGCTCGCCGTCAATAACGTCGCCGTCGTCCTGCAAGGCCTGCAGAAGGAACTGGCGCGCCTGACGGAAGCTTCCAGGGAAGGACAGCTCAGCGAGCGCGGCAAACCCGAACAGTTTCAGGGCGCCTATGCCGGCATCGTGCGCGGCATGAACGCCATGCTGGACGCCATTCTGCTGCCCATCGGCGAAGGCAATCGCATCCTGGCGCAGATCTCGGACGGCAAGATCGACGAGCTGATCGCCCAAACCTACAAAGGCGATCACGAAAAGATGAAACAGGCCGTCAACAACGTCGCGCTCGTGGTCCAGACACTGCAGAAGGAACTGGCGCGTCTGACCGAAGCCTCCAGGGAAGGGCAGCTCAGCGAGCGCGGCAAACCCGAGCATTTCCAGGGGGCGTATGCCGACATCGTGCGCGGCGTGAATGCCATGCTGGACGCCATTCTGCTGCCCATCGGAGAAGGCAACCGCATCCTGGCGCAGATCTCGGGCGGCAAGATCGACGAGCTGATCGCCCAGACCTACAAGGGCGATCACGAAAAGATGAAACAGGCCGTCAACAACGTCGCCGTCGTCCTGCAGTCGCTGCAGAAAGAACTCGCACGGCTCACCGAAGCTTCCAAGGAAGGGCAGCTCAGCGAGCGCGGCAAGCCCGAGCATTTCCAGGGGGCGTACGCCGGCATCGTGCGCGGCATGAATGCCATGCTGGACGCCATTCTGCTGCCCATCGGAGAAGGCAACCGCATCCTGGCGCAGATCTCGGCGGGCAAGATCGACGAACTGATCGCCCAGACCTACCAGGGCGACCACGAAAAGATGAAGCAGGCCGTCAACAACGTCGCCGTCGTGCTGCAGAGTCTGCAAAAGGAACTGGCGCGGCTCACCGAGGCCTCCAAGGAAGGCCGCCTCACTGAGCGCGGCAACCAGGATGAGTTCCAGGGCGCCTACGCCGGCATCGTGCGCGGCGTCAACGCCATTCTCGACGCCGTCATCACCCCGCTCACCGTGTCGGCCAACTATGTGGATCGCATCAGCAAAGGCGACCTGCCGCCGCAGATTACCGACACCTACCACGGCGAATTCAACACCATCAAGAACAACCTGAACACGCTCATCAGCGCCATGGAAGAAGTGACCAACGCGGCCGAGGAGATCGCGCAGGGCAACCTGACCATTACGGTTCGGGAACGCTCGGCGCAGGACAAACTGATGCAGGCGCTGAGCGCCATGGTCGGCGGTCTCACGCGCACCGTCACCGACATCCGCACCATCGCGGGCGAAGTGGCCTCGGCAAGTCAGGCCATCAGCACGGCTTCGGTTCAGGTATCCAACGGCGCGAGCGCCCAGGCCGCCTCGGCCGAAGAGGCGTCTTCCTCCATGGAGGAAATGAGCTCCAATATCAAGCAGAACGCCGATAACGCTCAGCAGACCGACAAGATCGCCACCAAGTCCGCCAAGGACGCGCAGGAGAGCGGCAAGTGCGTGCTGGAAGCCGTGGCGGCGATGAAAGAGATCGCCAACAAGATCTCCATCATCGAGGAGATCGCGCGGCAAACCAATCTGCTGGCCCTCAACGCGGCCATCGAAGCCGCCCGCGCCGGCGAACATGGGAAAGGCTTCGCGGTTGTGGCGGCGGAGGTCCGGAAACTGGCCGAGCGCAGCCAGAAGGCGGCCGGCGAGATCAACCAACTTTCCGGTACTACCGTGAAGGTCTCCGAGAAAGCGGGCGAAATGCTGGCCAAGCTTGTTCCCGACATCCAGAAGACCGCTGAACTGGTGCAGGAGATCACCGGCGCGAGCAAGGAACAGGACGCCGGCGCCGAGCAGATCAACAAGGCGCTGCAGCAGTTGGAGAAGGTGATCCAGCAGAACGCCACCGCGGCCGAAGAGATGGCCTCCACTACCGAGGAACTCACCGGCCAATCCGACCAGTTGGTCAGCGCGATCGGCTTCTTCCGCACGGGAGACGAAAACCGGACGCCGGCGGCCCGCGGCGTCAAACCTGCCGCGCCGGCCAAGAAACTGCAGGAGGCGGCCCCACACGCCGCTGCTCCCAAGAAACCGGCCAAGAGCGGGGTGGCTTTGAAGCTGCGCGACACCGGCGACGCGGTGGACAAGGAGTTCGAGCGCTACTAGCGGGCTTGGCGCGCGTCCCGCGCGGGCCCGCGCCACTCTCCACGCGCGAAAGGAACAATGCCATGAGCGTTACTGCCATCACCGAAACCCGCCAGTACCTGACCTTCAAGCTGAGCGACGAAGTCTTCGCCATCGACGTCGCCAAGGTGCGTGAAGTGCTCGACTTCACCACCATCACCAAGATCCCGCGCACGCCAGACTTCATGAGCGGGGTCATCAATCTGCGCGGCAACGTCGTCCCGGTGGTCGACCTGCGCCTGTGCTTCGAAATGTCCCGCACCGAAAAAACCGTCAACACCTGCATCGTCGTGGTGGAGGTGAATCTGGAAGGCGAATCTACCGTGATCGGCGCCCTGGCGGACTCGGTCGAGGAAGTGATCGATCTGGAGCCGGAACAAATCCAGCCGGCGCCGCGGATCGGCACGCAAATCCGCACCGAGTTCATTCAGGGCATGGGCAAGCGCGACACGCAGTTCCTCATGATCCTGGATATCGACCGCGTGTTTTCGGCCGAGGAACTGGCCGCGGTGCGCGGCACGGAGGTCAACCGGGCGCCGGCCGAAGTCGTCGCCTGAAAGGATGCGGGGCCGCCTGGATACGGCCCCGCTTGCCCCCCGCATGAGCACGCACAGCGATTGCCTCTCCACCGCGGACTTTAACCGGCTCCGCGCCCTGGTGTATCAAGAGGCGGGCATTCATCTGAGCGCCGAAAAGAAGACCATGCTGGAGATCCGCATCAAGCGCCGCTTACAGGATCTACAAATCGCATCCTACTCGGAGTACTGCGCCTATGTGTTCGGCGAGTACGGCGGGCAGGGCGAACTGGTCCATCTGATCGACGCCGTGACCACCAACAAGACCGACTTCTTCCGCGAAGCCGGTCATTTCGATTACCTGATCTCCAAAGCCCTGCCGGAGCTGGCGGCGCGCCACGGTACGGCCCGCACCTCGCTGGTCTGGAGCGCGGGCTGCTCCACCGGCGAAGAGCCCTACACCCTGGCCATGCTTCTGGCCGAATACGCGCAAGGCCGCCCCGGCTTCCGGTTCCAGGTTCTTGCTACCGACATCTCCACGGCCGTGCTGGCCAGGGCGCGCAGGGGCATTTTCAGATCCGAACAGGTCAACCCCGTCCCGCGCGAACTGCACCAGCGATACTTCATGCGCAGCCGCGACCCCGGTTCGGACCTCATCCGCGTGGTCCCCGAGCTGCGCGCCGTGATCGACTTTCGCCGCCTGAATCTCATGGACCCGGATTTCGGCCTCGCCGAGCCGCAGGAGATCATCTTCTGCCGCAACGTGATCATTTATTTCGACCGGCCCACCCAGATCCGGATTCTCCAGAAACTGATACGCCAGCTTGTCCCCGGCGGATATTTCTTCGCCGGCCACTCCGAATCGCTGCAGGGCATGGACCTGCCGCTCGCTCCCGCCGCGCCTTCGGTGTACAGGAAGGTCTCATGAGCGACCCGGCGCCGGCTCTCCCCGAGGTGAACCTTCAACCCGGAGAGCTCTATCTCGCCCGCCACCCCGCGATTCTGCGCACCATTCTGGGCTCCTGCGTCAGCGTCACCTTCTGGAGCCCGCGCCTGGGCGCCGGCGCGATGTGCCATGGCGTCCTGCCGCGCTGCCCGCTCCTCGCGCCCGGATCCAGCTCCTCGGAAGGCTCTCGCTACGTGGATTACAGCATTCGCTATCTCGCCCAGAAGTTCGACGCCCTCGGCGTGCGCCGGGAAGAGTTGGAAGTGAAACTGTTCGGCGGCGCCGACGTGCTCCCGATCGCTCGTGTGGGCCGGCCCACCGTCGGCGCCGTCAACCGTCAGACCGCGATCGAGGTTCTGGCCGAAGAGGGATTCACCCTCCGTTCTTCCGACGTCGGCGGCGTGCGCGGCCGGCGCATTCAGTTCGATACCGGTTCGGGAGAAGTGCTGGTTTACCGCCTGGCCGCCTGGGGCGACGCGGACGTCCTGCGGCAGCAGCTGGGCGCCGCGAGCGTCCGGGAGTTCGAGCCGTGAGTGTCGACAAGGTTCGCGTGTTGATCGTCGACGATTCGGCCGTGGTACGCCGCACGCTGAGCGAAATTCTGGCCGCCGATCCCGGCATCGAAGTCCTCGGCGCCGCCTCCGATCCTTTTGTCGCCGCCGACCGGATCCGCGACGAGGTGCCCGACGTCATCACCTTGGACATCGAAATGCCCCGCATGGATGGCCTGACCTTCCTGCAGAAGATCATGAGCCAGCATCCCATTCCCGTGGTCATCTGCTCCAGCCTGGCCGAGGAAGGCGCGCAAAGCACGCTCAAGGCGCTGGAATACGGGGCCGTGGACATCATCGCCAAGCCGCGCGTCGGCACCCAGCGCTTTCTGGAGGAATCCTCCCTCCTGCTGTGCGAAGCGGTGAAGGCCGCGGCCAAAGCGCGGGTACAACCGCGCGCTCCCAGCCGCCTGGTGGAGCCCAAGCTGACAGCCGACGCGATTCTATCGCGCCCCACCGGCGCCATGGTGGAGACTACCGAGAAGGTCGTGGTCATCGGCGCGTCCACCGGCGGCACCGAGGCGCTCCGGGCGCTGCTCGAAGCCCTGCCGCCCGACACGCCGGGCATCGTCATCGTGCAGCACATGCCCGAGTTGTTCACCCGCGCCTTCGCCAACCGTCTGGACAGCGTATGCCAGATCTCGGTGAAGGAAGCGGTAAGCAACGACAGCGTGATCCGCGGCCGGGCCCTTATTGCGCCGGGCAATCATCATCTGCTGCTCAAGCGCAGCGGCGCGCGCTATTTCGTCGAAATCAAGGACGGCCCACTGGTGTGCCGTCACCGCCCTTCCGTGGACGTGCTGTTCCGTTCGGCGGCGCGTTATGCCGGCGCCAACGCTGTCGGCGTGCTTCTCACCGGCATGGGCGACGACGGCGCCCGCGGCATGCTGGAGATGAAGGAAGCCGGCGCGGCCACCATCGCGCAGGACGAAGCCACCTGCATCGTCTTTGGCATGCCCAACGAGGCCATCAAACGCGGGGCGGTGGACACCGTGCTGCCGCTCGCGGCCATCTCCGGCGCGATCCTAAAGCAAGCCCGCTGAGCCGCTCCTAGGCATCGCTGGCGTCGGCAACCGGCCGGGTACCGCTGGCCTCCCGTTCCTTCTGCGCCGGCGCGTCCAGTGCCGTAAGAAACGCTCTCAGGTTCGTGGGTTTGAACAGGAAAAACCTGCTCCGGCACATGTGGCAGCGCTGCGGATGCACTCCCAGGCACCCCAGCAGCGTCTCTTTGAACGTACGGGTATGCGAACGGCGGAACGAAGACGATCCGCAACACGTGCATTGGTAGTAAAGCCGAACCTTCATCACCTAAGAAACCATCCTGTCAATGATTTCCCCCTAAAAAGTTCAAGCACTGCCTCGCCTTCGGAGCAACCTGCTCAGGTTACCACAAAACCGTTAACTTGACGGGTGAGGTCTAATGGTAGCAGCCTCTCATGGCAGGTTGATGAACGGTTAGCACGATGCCTGACACTTCCTTTGAATCCACCTCTGAATCTACCTCGCTGGCGGGCTTCGACCCGCTCATCGCCGAATGGTTCAGCCGGCGATTTCCTGCGGCCACCGAGCCGCAGATCCTGGGTTGGAAGCAGATAAGTGCCGGGCGCGACGTATTAATCTCAGCTCCTACCGGATCCGGTAAGACCCTGGCCGCTTTCCTCATCTGCCTGGATCAACTGGTACGAGCCGCCCGCCAGGGCGAATTGGCCAACCAGACCGAAGTGGTGTATGTCTCGCCGCTCAAAGCCCTGAGTAACGACGTTCACAAAAACCTGGAAGTGCCGCTGGCTGAGATCTCCGAGTTGGCCCGCCGCCACGGAATCCCTCTGGCGCCCATCCGCACCGCCGTCCGCACCGGCGACACTCCGGCGTCCGAGCGCCAGCACATGGGTAAGGAGCGGCCGCACATTCTGGTGACCACCCCTGAGTCGCTCTATATCCTGCTGACGGCCGAAAAATCACGCCAGATGCTGCGAACCACGCGCACCGTGATCGTCGACGAGATCCACGCCGTGGCCGACGACAAACGCGGGACGCATTTGTCCCTGTCGCTCGCCCGATTGGACGCTTTAGCCTCAGAAGGGCGAAAGCCCCAGAGGATCGGGTTGTCGGCGACGGTGAATCCCATCCAGGAGGTCGCCCGCTTCCTCTCGCCCGATGCCGAGATCGTGAATATCGGCCACCGGCGCGAAATGGAGCTGGCGGTTGAAGTGCCACGCGACGAACTGGGTCCGGTGGCCAGCAACGAGATGTGGGCCGAAATCTACGACCGCGTGGCCGAGCTGATCCTGATGCACCGCACCACGCTGGTGTTCGTCAATACGCGCCGCCTGGCCGAGCGCGTCTCGCACGCTCTCGCCGAGCGTCTGGGCGAGAACATGGTGCTGCCGCATCATGGCAGCCTGTCGCGTGCCCTTCGTCTGGATGCCGAAGGGCGCCTCAAGAGCGGAGCACTGCGCGCCGTCGTCGCGACCGCTTCGCTCGAGCTGGGCATCGACATCGGCAGCGTAGAGCTGGTTTGCCAGATCGGATCGCCCCGCTCCATCGCCGTGGCATTGCAGCGCGTCGGTCGATCCGGGCACTGGGTGGGCGCAAAACCGAAAGGCCGCTTCTTCGCCACCACGCGCGACGAGCTGATCGAATGCGCCGCCCTGGTGCGCGCCATCCGAACCGGCGAACTGGATCGCTTGGAGATTCCCGAAGCTCCGCTGGACATCCTGGCCCAGCAAATCGTCGCCGAATGCGCCGCGCGAGACTGGCGGGAAGACGATCTGTATGCGCTTTGCCGCGGCACTTATCCCTACCGCAACTTGGAGCGTGGCCAGTTCGACGCGATCGTCACCATGCTTTCCGACGGCATCGCCACTCAACGCGGCCGCAGCGGCGCGTACCTGCATCGCGATCAGGTGAACGGGCGCGTCCGTGGCCGCCGGGGCGCGCGTCTGGCGGCCATCACGTCCGGAGGCGCCATCCCCGACACCGGAAATTACATGGTGGTCGCCGAACCGGACGGCAAGACGGTCGGAACCGTTGACGAGGATTTCGCCGTCGAGAGCCTGGCCGGCGATGTTTTTCTGCTCGGCACCACCTCCTGGCGCATCAAGCGCGTCGAACCCGGCCGCGTCCGCGTGGAAGACGCCAAAGGGGCGCCGCCCAACATTCCTTTCTGGAACGGCGAAGCCCCCGGCCGCACCTTCGAACTCTCCCAAGCTGTCTCGGACATTCGCGAACAAATCACCAGCCACCAGCCACCAGGCGCCGCATTCCTCACCGACGAATGCGGTCTCGACGAAGCGGGCGCGCGGCAGGCCATCGCCTACGTCCAAGCCGGCGCCGCCATGCTCAAGGCGCTGCCCACCCAGAAAACCGTGGTGGCCGAGCGCTTCTTCGACGAAGGCGGCGGGATGCAGCTCATCATCCACGCGCCGTTCGGCTCGCGCATCAACCGCGCCTGGGGGCTGGCGCTGCGCAAGCGCTTCTGCCGGTCCTTCAACTTCGAACTGCAGGCCGCCGCCACCGACAACGGCATCAATATTTCGCTCACCGAGCAGCACGCCTTCCCGCTGGAACTCGTCTTCGAATTCCTGAAGCCGCAAAGCGTCGAGCACGTCCTCACCCAGGCCATGCTCGCCGCGCCGATGTTCACCGCACGCTGGCGCTGGAACGCTTCCCGCGCGCTCGCCATCCTCCGCTTCAACGGCGGCCGCAAAGTGCCGCCTCCTATCCAGCGCATGCGCGCCGAGGATTTGCTGGCCTCCGTCTTTCCAGACCAAGTCGCCTGCGCCGAAAATCTCAGCGGCGAAATCCGCATCCCCGATCACCCGCTGGTCAACGAAACCATCGACAACTGCCTGCACGAGGCCATGGATCTGGACGGCCTGCGCCGAATCCTGGAAGACATGGATAGCGGCGCCATCCGCAAAGTCGCTATCGACAACGCCGAGCCTTCGCCGTTCTCACACGAAATTCTCAACGCCAATCCATACGCCTATCTGGACGACGCGCCGCTCGAAGAACGCCGCGCGCGAGCCGTGGTCTTACGCCGCACCCTCCGCACCGACCTTTCGGGTGGCGCGGGCATCCTCGACCCTGCCGCCATCGCCACCGTCAGCGCCGAATCCTGGCCCGATGTTCGCGACGCCGACGAACTGCACGACGCCCTGCTGACTCTGATCCGGCTTCCCGCCAACGAGCCCTGGCAGCCCTGGTTCGCCGAACTCGCCGCCGCCGGCCGCGGTCATCAGTTCGGAACATTCTGGATCGCCACCGAGCGCCTGCATCTGAAAGACGAGGCGCTCCCAACTGTCCGCGGCTGGATGGACTGCATCGGACCAATCACCGTCACCTCGCTTGCCGAACGCCTGGAATTCCCGCGCGACGCCATCGAGCAGGCGCTGTTCCAGCTCGAATCCGAAGGCCAGGTCATGCGCGGCCGCTTCAACAACGATTTGCCGGCGGACGAAATCCAATGGTGCAACCGCCGCATCCTGGCGCGCATCCATCGCCTCACGCTGGGCCGGCTTCGCCGTGAAATCGAACCGGTCACCGCCGCCCAGTTCCAGCGCTTCCTGCAACGCTGGCAGCATGTCGTGCTCGGCAGCCACTTGCACGGCGTCGATGGCACGCTCCAAATCATCCGCCAGTTGCAGGGCTACGAGATCTCGGCGGCGGCCTGGGAATCGGAAGTGCTCGCACGCCGCATCCACCATTACGAGCCGGATTTTCTGGATCAGCTCTGCCTTTCGGGCGAGGTCATGTGGGCGCGCCTGTCGCCGCATCCCGCGTTCGAAGATCCCGAACCGCGGCGCGTCCGGCCCACTCGCACCGCGCCCATCGCGCTATTCCTGCGCGAGAGCGCCGATTGGCTGGAGAGCCAGTCCCAGCGGCCGACCGTTTCTCACGCCGCCGGTGACGTGCTGGCCCAGCTCGAACAGCGCGGGGCCTCGTTCTTCAACGATCTCGTTCGCGGCTCCGGCCGCCTGGCAAGCGAAGTGGAAGACGGCCTCTGGGAACTGGTTGCCGCGGGCATCGTCACCGCCGACGGCTTCGAGAACTTGCGCGCGCTGGTCGATCCCAAACGCCGCCGCGGAGAAGGGCGGGGAAGGCACGCGCGTCCCCGTCACGCGGCGGGCCGCTGGGCATTGGTCCGCCACGCCTCCGGCCCAATCACCAACGACGCCCGCGCCGCCGCTTTCGCCGATCAGCTGCTGGCCCGCTGGGGCGTCATCTTCCGCGACTTGCTCGCGCGCGAAACGCTTGCTCCGCCCTGGCGCGACCTGCTGCCCGTCCTGCGCCGCAAAGAAGCGCAAGGCGACATCCGTGGCGGCCGCTTTGTCGACGGTTTCAGCGGCGAGCAATTCGCCCGCCCCGAAGCCTTGGACCTTCTCCGGGCCCTCCGCCGCTCGAACGCCAACGCAGCCCCCGAGGAACCTGTCGAAGTCTCCAACGCCGACCCCCTCAACCTCGCCGGCATCATCCTCCCCGGCCCCCGCGTCAGCACACTAACCCGCAACCTGGTCACAGCAGCGTCAGCGGGTCCACATCGATAACCAGCGCCGTCGGCGCCCACTTCTGATCCATCGCGAACCGCTGCAAGTCCCGCAGCGTCTCGTTCAACCGCTTGCGGCTGGCCGCCTTTAGCAGCAACTGATACCGGAACTCGCTTTTCAACTTCGGCACCGGCGCTTCGGCCGGCCCCAGCGCCTTCACGCCTTCCGGCGCCGGATCCAGCAGCCGCCCCAGTTCCGTGCTCATCTCCAACGCCTGCTCCTGCCTCTGGCTTCGCACCAGCACATTCGCCAGCGCCGCGAACGGCGGATAGCGCATTAGCTTGCGGAATTGCAGCTCCTTCTGATAGAAGCCTTCGTAGTCTTGCTGCGACGCGAACCGGATCGCATAATGCTCCGGATTGATGGTCTGGATCAGCACGATCCCCGGCAGATCCCCGCGCCCGGCGCGCCCCGCCGCCTGCGTCAGAAGCTGAAACGTGCGTTCGGCCGAGCGAAAATCCGGCAGCCCCAGGCCGATGTCCGCCGACACCGCACCCACCAGCGTGACGTTCGGGATATCGTGCCCTTTGGCGATCATCTGCGTGCCCACCAGAATGTCGAAGTCGCCCTCGCGAAACCCGTGCAGAATGCTCTCGAAATGCCGCTTGCCGCTCACCGTGTCCCGATCCATGCGCGCGATTCGCGCCGTGGGGAAGTCGCGATGCAACTCCTCTTCCACCTTTTCTGACCCGGTGCCGATAAATTGCAGATACTCGCTCCCGCACTGCGGACAAACGCTGGGCACCTTCTGCGCGTAATTGCAATAGTGGCACAACATCCGGCGATCCCGGCGGTGATACGTCAACGTCACCGCGCAGTTGACGCACTGCATCCGCTCTCCGCACGCCCGGCACGCGACGAAACTCGAAAACCCGCGCCGGTTCAGCAGCAGCATGGTCTGCTCGTGATTCTCCAGCCGCTCGGTGACCGCCTCCACCAGCCGCCGCGAAAACGTCGCCAGCTTCCGCGTCTCCAGAAACTCCTGGCGCATGTCGATCACTTCGACGTCCGGCATGGGCCGGCTCTCGATGCGCTCCGGCAGTTGGACCAGGGTGTACTTGCCGCGCTCGGCGTTGTAGCGGCTTTCGAGACTCGGCGTGGCCGAACCAAGCACCGCCACCGCGCCGGCTTGTTGCGCCCGCACGATGGCCACGTCCCGCCCGTTATAGCGCGGCGTCTCCTGCTGCTTGTAGCTCCCATCGTGCTCCTCGTCGATCACCACCAGCCCCAGATTCTGCACCGGCGCGAACACGCCCGACCGCGTGCCCACCACCACCGTCGCCTGCCCGCCGCGAATCCGCCGCCACTGCTCGGCGCGCTCGGCATCGTGGAAGGCGGAGTGCAGAATCGCCACGCGATCGCCGAAACGCTGGAAGAACTGCCCCGCCACCGCCGGCGTCAGCGCGATCTCCGGCACCAGGAGCAGCGCGCTACGCCCCAACGCCAGGCACGCGTCGATCGATTTCAAATACACCTCGGTCTTGCCCGATCCCGTCACGCCCTCGAGCAGGAACGTATGAAACTTACCGCCGCGCAGCGCCTCTTCGATCTGCTGGTACGCCAGAAGCTGATGCGGATTCAGCGTCTTGGGCGGAGCCGACGGCGCGAACATCCCCGTAGGCGCCTCAGGCTCCAGTTTGACCAGCTTGCGCCGCGCCAGCGACCGCGCCGCCTGGCTCGCGCCCTTCACCGAAGTTTCCAGTTGCTCCAGATTATGCGTGCCCGGATGCAATTCCAGAAACGCGTGCAGCTCTCGCTCCCGTTTGGTGAGCCCCAACTCCCCGGGCGTGCCGGCCAGCCACGACACCCGCAGCCGCGCTGCCGACGCCCGCAGCGGATCGCGCTCCGCCTCCAAATCCTCGATCGCGATGAAGCCCTTTTTCTCTAGCGACCGGATCGCGTTCGCCGACGCCGGCAGCTTGGTCTTCAAATACGAAGCCGAAAGCGGCCGCGCCTCCAGCAGCCGCAACACCCGCAGCGCCGGATCGTCCTCATCGGCGGTCAGCAGCAACTGCCGTGCCGCATCCCGCCCCGCGTCCGTCAGCGAGTATAGCTTGGTCTTGCGAACCTCACCCGAAAGGGGGGTCATGCTGCGCAACACCTCGCCCGGCGGCGCGCAGTAGTAATCGGCAATCCACCGGCCGAGCGCCAGCAGCGGCGCATCCAGCACCGGCTCTTCGTCCAGCAGCCGCAGGACGTCCTTGGCGGCCCCATCTTTCAGTGTTCCGGGCGGCGGCGTATCGTACAGCGCCAGCACCACCCCCGTTAGCTTCCGGCTTCCGAACGGCACCAGAACCCGGCAACCCGGCCGCGCCCGATGCCACAGCGTTTCCGGCAACTGGTACGTGAAACCGTGGCTGAGCGGCACCGGCAGGCTTACATCGCAGTACTTCATCCCCTGAAAGTTGTTCTTTACAAGAACCTACAAGTATTGCAAAATTGTTTTAATGTGCACGGGCCGCCGCTGGCCGGGCCAGACGCTGTAACGGGTTACACCGGGACGGCGTCCTTTAAGTGAAGGTTCTCGCCTCCGTCGTCGATAAGATTAGCAGGTCCCATTTATGGATATTATCGGAGACCGAAAGTTCGTAGAGGTGCCGGGCGAGAAAACGCATGAGCTCCCGCCGCTGCTGGTTCGCACCACCCCCAACGTAAAGCGGTTGGACCGCGTCGTCGGGATGGCGAACGACATCATCGACTCCGAAGACATGATCGCGCCGTCCACGCTCGCCTCCGCGGTCGAAGGCCCGGCCGTCGACTTCGAGATGGACCGCCGCAAAATGGATCTGGCCATCAACCTCGCCGATCAATACCTCCGTTTTGTCACGCAGTGGCAGTGGGGCGACAGCATCCTGGAATGGATCCGCCAGTGCGAGATCACCTTTGGCGCGCGACTGGAACTGCGCAATCTTCTGCGTCCCGACGTCTGGCCGCATGCCGGCCGCTCCAGCTTCGTGATGCTTCTCGAAGATAAGGCCACCCACACTGACGCTGTCCAGTTCGAAAAGGCCGTCGGGCTGCGCCTCACCTTCCGCCAGCCGCCGCCCATCTCTTGCTTCTCCAACCAGTTCCTCTTCTATCTGAACTCCAGCGTCGCCACGACGGCCTTCGACACCTGGGCGCAGCTCAGCCCATCGCCGATTTCCTGCCTGCCGCCCGAGCGTTTCCGCTTCGACATCATCGACATGTCCTAGGCGGTTAAAACCCGCTTGCTGCTCTCGGCCTCCGCGCCAGTAAATCAATCTGCTCCGGAGCCTGGGGCTCCTCTCCGCCCGCCACGCCCAGCTCGCGCATCTTCCGCAGCGACGGAACCAGCCTCTGATCCCACGACCCTACCGAGCGGTTGTACGCTTCCACCGTCTTCTCCAGCAGCCGTCCGGTGTCGGCGTAGTGACTGTGCACTTGCTCCATGCGCTGATACAGCTCGCTGGCGACGCTCCGGATCTCCTCGGCATTCTCCGCCAGCTGCTCCTGGTTCCAGCCGTAAGCGATGCCCTTTAGCACCGAGATCAACGTCACCGGCGTCGCGATCACCACCTTGCGCGCCAACGCTTCCTCAATCAGCTCCGGCCTGGTTTCCAGCGCCGCGCTGAAGAAGTGGTCGCCCGGCAGGAACAGGACTACCAGCTCCGGCGCAGGCTGAAACTGGCTCCAATACTGTTTGCTCGCCAGCTGACGCACGTGCTCGGCCACCTGCTGGCCGTGCCGCGCCAACGCGCTCCGGCGCGATGCTTCGTCTGCGGCGCCCGAGGCATCCAAATAGGCCGTCAGCGGAACCTTCGCGTCCACGACGATCGAACGATCGCCCGGCAGCCTGACAATCATGTCCGGCCGGATGCGCCCGGCGTCGGTATCCCGCGTCTCCTGTTCCACAAAGTCGCAATTGCGCACCATGCCCGCCAGTTCCGCGACGCGCCGCAAAGTCACCTCGCCCCATCGCCCGCGAGCTTGCGGCGACCGCAACGCGCTGGCCAGCGTCGTCGTCTCCCGCGCCAGCGTTTGCAGCTGCTCGCCGAGGCTTCCGAAAGCCTTCTCCCTCGCCCGCTCCAGCTCGCGCACCTGCGTCTCCAGCCGCCCGAGCGAGTCATGCAACGGCTGCACCACCCCCTGGATCGCGGTTTGATCGCCCGTCATCTGCGCTCGCGCGGCGTCCAAAAACGCGCTCTGATTGGACCGCAGCGCGGCATCCGCGAGCGACTGGAACGTCTCCCGCATACTTGCCGCGGCCGTGTCCGCGAATCGCCGCTCGGCCTCCAGCCGCACCAGCTTCGCCCGCATCCACAGACCCACGATCAGCCCGCCGGCCAGAGCGCCAACCCAGAAGAACACCCAGTTTGCCACGTTTCCAGCATAGAGCATTTCGCTCAAGAAATGTTTGAAACCCTGGGAGCCACGCTTCACTTGACAATCCATGCGATCCACGCCGCACCGATCAGAATCGTCAACACCGCCAGCGGCGCGCCCACCCGAAAATATTCCCAGAACCCGATCTGAACCTTGTTCCGCGCCTGCTGGATCACGATCAGATTGGCAACCGACCCCACCACCGTCAAATTGCCCGCCAGCGTGGACGACATCGCCAGCACCAGCCAGGCCCGCTGTGGATTGGCCAGCTCGGTGACAAAAGGCTTGAACACCAGGACCGCGGGCACGTTGCTGACTACATTCGACAAAACCGCCGCGAAGCCGCTCAAAACGAAGGCATTACCCAGATGGAGCCGCCCGGCGAGGGTCTGCAGGTCCTGCGCCAGCGGCGTCTTTTCGATGCCCGCGATCACGATGAACAGCCCCGCGAACATCACCAGCAGCGGCCAGTCGATCGCGCGATAGACTTTGCCCGGATCCACGCGCCGCGTGATCAGCAGCACCGCGCCGGCCACGATCGCCACCTTGGGCACGGGCCAGCCGGCGAAAAACATCACCAGCATCGCCAGCGAAACGGCGAGCGATTTCCACATCAGCCGGCGATCTACCTGGACCGCGCGCTGCGCAACCTGGACAGGCCCCGGCGCCACGAACTCGCGGCGGTACGCGATCAGTACCACCAGCACCACCAGCAACAGGCCCGCCAGCGAAACCGGCGCCAGCGTCGCCAGAAAATGCCGGTACGGTATGCCGGAGAAGCTCCCGATCATCATGTTCTGCGGATTCCCCGTGATCGTAGCCACGCTGCCGACGTTGGCCGCCATCGCCACCGCCAGTAGATACGGCACCGGGTTGCGCCGCAGCGCCACCGCAATCTCCAGAACCAGCGGCGTCAGCACCAGGCACATCGTGTCGTTCACGAAAAACGCCGAGAAGGACCCGGCCACCACCACGATCGCGATCAGCAAAACCAGCGGGCTGCGCGCGCGCTCCACCACGCGCTCGGCCACCAGTTCGAAAAACCCGGAAAGCTGAAGATTGGCCACCACGATCATCATTCCGAACAGCAGAATGATGGTGTCGAAATTGATCGCCCGGTAGGCCTCCTCCAGCGTGAGCGCGTTCACGCCCACCATGAAACTCGCGCCGATGATGGCCGCCCCCGTCCGGTCCACGCGAAAGCCCGGCAGCCTTCCCACGGCCAGCACCAGATAAGTGATCGCAAAGATTACGATGGCAGTCAATTCACGACTCTACCGCGGATCATCGCACCAGGCGTGCGAGCATGCTCAGTTTGCCGCGCGCGTCCGGCTCAAAGCGCAGTTGTGTCACCCGGTTTCCGCGCACCGTATAGAGGCCGTTTGAAGTTCCGCAATAGATCGTGTCACCGATGCGATCCAGCGTGTAGATCAAATCGTGCACTGGATAGGACGCGACCTCCCCGCTGTCCAGGTTGTAGCGCAGCAGGCCGCCGCCGTAGTTGGCGCCTTCCGGCCTCCGCATCAGCCCCACCCACAGATCGCGTTCGTCCAGCAGCACGACCGATCCCGACCAGGCTGCGATTTCCGGCAGATACCGTAATTCGAACTTACGCGTCAGCGGGTCGAAACTCCCGATCGCGCCCACCCCGGAGATTCCCTCGCCGTCGTAAAACGTGTCGGCGAACCAAAGCGTGGCGCCGTCGCTGGCATACGGACCGATATCGTTCTCCAGTTCGGCGGGCTTCTGCGCGTCCGGCCGCAGTTGGGCATATTGCTCGACTGTCGGAACAGGCAAGGGCCGGAAGCGCTGCCGCGGCCTGGCGCGTTCGACTTCGATTCCAGCGCCGCGATTGTTCTGGTAGTTGTGAACCACCAGCACTTTGTCGCCGCCCACTTGGAGCGGTGTGGGATCCCGCGGAACGGCGTCATCGATCGCTTGCGTGTCCGCTATTTTGTAGGACGGCGCGGAAGCGCCGCCGCGCGGGTGAATCGTGATGATCGAGTAGCGTGGCTGCCAGCCGGAGGGAAGGTCGCCCGCCTCCGAGCGCGAGGCGGGGAATGCAGCCCGGTACTGCAGATCGCCGCCCTCCCGCGTTACCGACTGCAACGCCAGCGCGCCATACCGGAACCTTTTCGGCGGACGCTTCTTCCCCGGCGCGAACACGTATTTGATGCTTCCCCGGTAGAATCCGTAATCCGAATAAAAGTTCAGATACGCCGCGCCGCCCGACACCTCCAGCTTCGGGCGCGCCTTCACGCTGTTCAAAGCAAAGATATCCAGAACCAGCCGGACTTGATTCCCTGCGCCCGACACAACAAACAGACCGATCTGTTCTTTGGGATAAACCGGCGCGCGCCGCGAAGTGCCGCGCCATGGTTCGGTCGGCGCGGCTTCCACCAGCATCACCGCATCCGCCGCGTCCATCGGTTCCTTGTCCAGAACCTGAAACCAATCCAGCGAAGCGTCCTGTTTCTGAAACGCCGCTTGAACGGCCCGCCGATCCTCGTTGTCCGCGCCCGACGCGGGCGACGCCAAGAGCAGCAGCAGAACCCAGGTCAACCGCACAACTTCATCGTAGCTTGCTACGTGCCGAGCCTCGTGTACCAGGGTGCGATCACATCGGTGAAGTATCCTACGCCCAGCGCTGCCACGCCAAGGAACGTTCCGAACGGCAGCTCATACGTGGAAGCGTCCTTGCCGGTGAACCAGATGTAGCACAGGCCCACGATCGCGCCCAGCAGCGATCCGGCGATCAGCGTCAGCAGCGCGCCCTGAATCCCCAGAAACGCGCCGATCATCGCCACCATTTTCACGTCGCCGAACCCCAGCCCTTCGCGGTGCCGCACTTTCTCGTAGAGCGCGCCCACCAGCCACAACGCCCCCGAGCAAAATCCGGCTGCGAATAAGGACTCGCCCATCGAAACCAACCGCGGATGCCGGAGCGAATAGAACAGTAGCGTGATCGGGCCCGTGGTGAGCGGCACGAAACCGGCAAACACGATTCCCACCACCGCGCCGCCGATGGTGAATTCATCCGGCAGAATCCGTTCTTCCACGTCCGAGAACAGCAGCGTGAGGGCGATGGCCCCGAAGACGCAATATTTCCCGGCCGCCACGGTCGGCCCGAGAAACCAGAACGCGCAAAAAAACGCCGCGGCGGTCAGCAGTTCCACCACCGGATAACGCGCCGGAATGCGCTGGCCACATTTTCGGCAGCGCCCCGCCAGCAGCAGATAGCTCAGCAGAGGAATGTTGTCGAACCAGGCGATGGGGCTGTTGCACTGCGGGCAATAGGAGCGCGGCCGCACCACCGAAAGATCGCGCGGCAGCCGGTAAATGCATACGTTCAGAAAGCTGCCGATCAGCAGCCCGAAGAGCGCGGCAATCAGGGCGGGGATCAACTCAGAATCCTCTCATAAACGCCCACCGTCCCGCTGACCATGCGGCGCACGCTGAAGTCTCTTTCCACGCGCGTACGGGCGCGGGCCGCCAGCCGCGCGGCCAGCGCGCGATCGTCCAACATATGCCGCATCGCGCGCGCGATTTTCTCCGGCTCGTTCGACGTCAGCACTCCGGTGACGTGGTCCTGCACAATTTCCGCGAGGCCGCCCACGCGGCTCGCCAACACCGGCGCGCCATAGGCCATGGCCAGCAGCGCGGCCGATCCCAAACCCTCCGAATCGCTGATGTAAACGAACAGCGCGGCGCGCGGCAGATCCCGCGGCAGATTGCGCGAAAAATGCACCGGAATGTCCGCCAGCGCGGCCGCCTGCTCGATCAGGCGCTTGCCTTTGCCGGGATCTTCGGAGTCGAGCGCGATCACCTGCGTGCGTTCCGCTTGTGCGTCCTCGGGATAACCCGGCACCCCGTCATACACGACGCTGACGCGCTCATCCCGGATGCCCGCCTCCACCAGCTCCGCTTTCACGCATTCGGAAACGGCGATGTAGTGCGCGGCCCGCGCGTACTTCCAGCGCGAAAGAATCCCGCGCTTCACCGGAAACGCAACCCGCCGCGCCACCACCAGCGGCTTGGGAAGCAGCGTGGCCAGGGTGTGCGCCCGCGCGTCGTGCGCGTGAATCAAATCCACCCCCGAAACCGCTCCGGCGAACGCCATCCAGTGCAGCCGCCGCGCGTAGATTTGCTGCGATTGCGCCGCCTGCAGCAGCGGCGAGCCGCCCGGCGCCAGCAGCCGCACCGTGTGCCCCGCTTCCGCCAGCCCGCGCAGCAGGTAAAACACCTGCCATTGCCCGCCGCGCATCCCCGTGCCCGTGTCGATGTGCAGAATGACCAAGGCTACCTTCGCGGGCTCATGTTCTTGGCTTTGGCGTACTTTAGAAAATTGTAGAGCGCCGCCATGTGCGCGATCGCCAGCCCCTCGAACCCGTCCAGAAACCCGCGCTTCAGCACATAGGTGTTGATAAAAGTCCACGCCGGATCCAGCGCCAGATCCGTCCACCCCACCCTCGTCTTCTGATCCACCAGCTGCTCGGCCGCCAGCGTCGTGTACCGGTCCATGGTCTTGAGATGCTCGGACAACGAATTACACGTGAAATGGAGAATGTTCGACTTCAAATGCCCCAGCGTGCCCTCCACCGCCACCGACTCATGCACGTACTCGCCCACCCACTTGGCGCGCCGCCGGTCGTACAGCCGGATCTTGCGGTCCGGATACCAGCCCGAGTGCAGAATCCAGCGGCCCAGATACTGCGCCAGCCGCGGCATCGTGTAGGCATCAAACCCCGGGCCGTTCTTCTTGATCTGCCAGATTTCGCCTTCCAGCGCCTCGCTCAGCGCTTCATCGGCGTCCAGCGACAGCACCCAGTCGTGCTCGCATCGATCCGAGGCGTAGTTCTTCTGCCCGGCGTACCCGCGCCAGGCCATGTCGATCACGCGCGCGCCCAGCTTGGTGGCCAGTTCCACCGTGCGATCCGTCGACCCGCTGTCCACCACCACGACCTCGTCGCAGCACCTCAGGCTTTCCAGCGCCCTCGCGATGTTCCGTTCTTCATTGAAGGTGATGATCGCGGCCGAGATCTTCATTCCGGGGGCTGTTGTTAGTGTAGCGTGCGGCGGCGGAAGCGCCCACCCGCCTCGCCGAGTCTAGCGCGCTCCCGCTGTGCGCCCGGCGTAGCCGTATCGCAGCGCGGCCGGCCGCGTAATCTCCTCCACCCGCGGCCGCAGCAGCTCCATCCGCTCCCGCAACCGCGCAACTGCGTCACCCGCTTTGTTCGCGGCGCCATGAACGCGCTCCAGATGCGTCCGGTAATCGAACCGCGACGCTTCCAGGAATTCGGCCAGACCCTCGTATGTCGCGGGGCGATCCAACTCCTCGTAGCGGATCGAGGTGCACTGCCGCGCATGAGCCTCGGCGAACAGGCTGAGTTGCAGGTATTGCCCATTCCAGCTGGTGCTCCGCGAAAGAATCTCCTCATCCAGTTGCGCCGCGCTGAGAGCCTCCGCCGGCGGGGTCAGAACCCAATGAGCGATCATGCTGAACACCGTCTCCCACGGGTCCCGGGTCAGGATCACGAAGCGCGCCTCCGGAAAACACTCGGCCAGCAGCCGCGGCGATTGGTCGCTCGCTTCCATCCCATAGCGAATCTCCTTGAACCCCCAGCGCGGGCTCTTTCCGCTGGGGTCGGCGAACAGCGATCGCACGAAACTCCGGAACCGGTCCCGAAACTCGTCCGGACCGCACAAATTGTCCCACGCGTTCCAGTGTTCCGGATGCCGCAGCCGTTGTTTCCGTCCCCGGATATTCAGCGCTTCTTCCACCGGAAAATGCTGGTGCGCCGCCCCGTAGTAAGCCTCCGCCACCGGCCGCAGAAAGCCGTTGTGTTCGCCCCAGATCAGGAACTTTGGGTTGCTGTTCAGGATCGACTGCAACAGCGTCGAGCCGCAGCGCCCGGACCCAAGGATAAACACAGGACGGTCCCGAACCGCAGTTCGGCCAGGGAAGCGAATCATTCTTCTTACGGTAGTACAGAAAGACCCGCCGGGAAGCTGAAGGAGAACCGGGGGAGGGGCCGATGCGGGGTGCTCGACGGCGCGGCGACCCGCGCAGGATTCGAACGCCTCCCCGTCGACCCGTTAGACTCCCTGCCGCCCGCCTTGTTTCAGGTTTTTTCTGGTCCTGCTCAGGCCCGCAACCCGCCGGCGACCGGAATCATCTGGCCCGTGATCCAGCCGGCTTCGTCCGATGCCAGGAACGACACCACGGTCGCGATATCGCGCGGCTGGCCAATGCGCCCTAGCGGCGTCCGCGGAATCATTTGCGCCTGAAAGTCGTCCCAGTTGGCCATCTCCCGCGTGCCTTCCGTCTCTACTGGCCCGGGCAGGATCGAGTTCACCAGGATCTTCCGCGGACCCAGTTCGGCGGCCAGCGTCCGCGTAAACGAATCGATGGCGGCCTTCGTGGCGCTATAGATCGAAGCGCCGGGTACGGCGCCCACCGAAGCCATGGAGCTGATGTTGATGATCGCTCCGCCGCCTCCGTCAAACGCCTTCGCCGCCGCTTGCGTTGTGAACAGCAGCCCTTTAACGTTCAGGTCGAACATGCGGTCGTAGTGCTCTTCGCTGATTTCCGCCAACCCTTTGAAGTCATACACCGCCGCATTGTTCACCAGAACGTCGATGCGCCCGAATTCCTTCAGCGCGGCGTCAATCAGCTGCCGAGCCTCGCCAGGCTTGCTCACGTCGGCGCGGATGGCTTTCGCCTTGCCTCCATTTGCCTGAATCTTGCGGACGACCTCGGCCGCCCCATCGGCGCTGGCGGCGTAATTCACCACCACCGCCGCGCCCTGTGCGGCTAGTTCCTCCGCGATGGCGGCTCCAATGCCTTTCGATGCGCCAGTCACCACCGCGACCTTGCCTTCGAGTTTTGACATGATTGCTCCTCTTTTATCCCGCTCGGCTCGCTAGAGTCCGACTGTGTGGATGACGCCGGCGAGCGAAAGGATGCAGAGGCATAGGTGCGATCATGAGCGCCGCGGCCCAGGGGAACATGCTTGGCATAGTCTCAGAGCCACCAAGATGGCTAGGCACTCGAATTGCGCGCTGTTCTTCGCAGGGGCGAAACCATCGGGACAAACCAGTTCGAGTCACTCGACAAACGGGAAAAAATCGGCGCCGGCGCAAGGGCCCCGAAGCAGCGTCCGCATCCCTCTAAGACGCGCAGGGCGTGAACGCCCACGCCCGCGCACTACAATCTTTACAGGCGCCCGATGACCGCTATCGAGTCCCCCAGCACGCCGCTCGAATGCCCCTGGTGTACGCTGCTGAGCCCGGCCGGAGCGCTCCGGTGCGATTGCGGGTATCTGATGTGGCTGACGGACATCTATCCCAGGCTTTTTGCATGCAATCTTCATCCATGACACGCCAGTCCAACTTCAGCCTTGAGAGCAAACCGCCGTGTTCCAACTCCCTTCCGCCTCAACAACTTTCCGTTTGACAAAACGAACCCAACGCTGTATTATTATTCATGTGAGTGAATAATCATTCACTCCGAGACTTGAGCCACGTTAGGAGGTGAACGCCGCCATGCCCCCGTCTGCTGGTACTTCGCTCAAGCCGGTCAAACGAATGCCGGCTCCCAAATCGCTCCCCAAGATCGGGGCCAGCGACTTCACCCGCGATCTCGATCTCTCCCAACAGGAACTGCTTGCCCTCCTCGACCTGACCCGGCAGTTGAAGTCGCAGCCCTCGCGTTTCGCCAAGGCCCTCGCCGGCCGCTATATCAGCATGCTGTTCGAAAAGCCGTCGCTGCGGACGCGCCTCACTTTCGAACTCGCCGCCAAACAATTAGGCGGCGATGCGGTGCTGAGCGTCGGGCCTATTGGCGACCGCGAGCCTCTCAAGGACGTCGCGCGCAACCTGGACCGCTGGACCAACGCCATCGTCGCGCGCACCTTCTCGCAGAAGACCATCGATGACTTGGCGCACTGGTCGAGCGTGCCCGTCATCAACGCGCTCAGCGACCGTTTTCATCCCTGCCAGGCGCTCGCCGACGTCTTCACGCTGCAGGAAAAGTTCGGCGACCTGCACGGCCTGAAGCTCGCCTTCATCGGAGACGGCAACAACGTCGCGCATTCGCTGATGCTGGCGTCTTTGCGCCTGGGTATGAACTTCGCCATCGCCACGCCCTCGGGCTACGAACCGGATGCCGACATTGTCACGCAGGCCGAAGCGCTCGCCGCCGTCGCGGGCACGCAGTTGATCATCACCAACGATCCGGTCGAAGCCGCGCGCGGCGCCAACGCCGTCTACACCGACGTTTGGGCCAGCATGGGCCAGGAGCACCAGAAGGAAAAACGCCTGGCGGACTTCGCGCCTTACCAGGTGAACAGCCACCTGTTCGCGCACACCGAAGCCGGATCCGTCTTCCTGCATTGCCTGCCCGCCAAGCGTGGCGAAGAGGTCCACAACGACGTCATCGAGTCGTCACAATCGGTGGTCTTCGATCAGGCTGAGAACCGCCTGCACGTGCAGAAGGCGCTACTATTGATGTTGATCGGCTAGACGACCGCTCGCTAACGCGCGCGGCTCGGATTGTTAATCCCTGACTATGAAACCCGCGACAACCGAGCCGCGACCGTAAGGGAGCGATCCCAAAATTATGAAACCCAAAAAGGTAGCGCTCGCCTACTCGGGCGGGCTGGATACATCCATCATCATTCCGTGGCTGAAGGAGAACTATCAGTGCGAAGTCGTGGCGGTGTGCGGCGACATCGGCCAGGGCGAAGATGAGTTGAAGGGCCTGGAAGAGAAAGCGCGCAAGACGGGTGCGTCGGAGGTCCACATCGCCGACATGCGCGAGGAGTTCGTCAGCGAATACCTCTGGCGGCTGGTGCGCGCGGGCGGCATCTACGAGTACAAGTACCTGCTGGGCACGTCGATCGCCCGGCCCCTGCTTGCAAAAAGACAGGTGGAAGTCGCGCTCGCCACCGGTTGCGACGCCCTCGCCCACGGCTGCACGGGGAAGGGAAACGACCAGGTGCGTTTCGAGCTGACCTACAAAGCGCTCGCGCCGCAGTTGGCCGTCATCGCGCCGTGGCGCGAGTGGAACATCGTGTCGCGCGAGGATGCCATCGAGTACGCCGCCAAGCACAAGGTGCCGATTTCCGCGACCACGACGAAGATCTATAGCCGCGATCGCAACATCTGGCACATTTCGCATGAAGGCGGCGCGCTGGAGGATCCGGCCAACGCGGCGCCCGACGATATCTGGATGCTGACGCGCAGTCCCAAGGATGCGCCGGATCAGCCGGGCGAGGTGACCATCGGTTTCGAGAACGGCGTGCCGGTTGCGGTGAACGGGCAGCGCGGAACGGGAGTGCAGATTCTCGAAACGTTGAACAAGATCGGCAGCGAGCATGGCATCGGGCGGATCGACCTGGTGGAGAACCGCTTTGTCGGGATGAAGTCGCGCGGTTGTTATGAGACGCCGGGCGGCACGTTGATTTTGTACGCGCACCGCGAGCTGGAAGCGCTGACGCTCGACCGCAGCACGCTGCACTATAAGCAGAAGCTGGCGCTGGACTACGCGGAGATGGTCTACAACGGGCTGTGGTTCGTGCCGCTGCGCGAGGCGCTGGATGCGTTCTTCGAGAAAACCGGCGAAACCACCACCGGTGAAGTGACGCTGCGGTTGTATAAGGGAACCATTGAGCCGGTGAGCCGGAAGTCGCCGTATTCGCTGTATTCGCTGAACATCGCCAGCTTCACCATGGGCGCGGAATACAATCAGAAGGACGCGCTCGGGTTCATCAATCTGATCGGGCTGCCGATCGTGGTACGCGCGCACGCGCTGGCAAAGACCGAGCCGCGACCGTGACGGAGCGGTAAATGTCTGAGACGAAATTATGGGGCGGGCGGTTCGCCACCGGACCATCGGAAGTATTCGAGCGCTTCTCCGGCTCGCTGCATTTCGATAAGAAGCTTCTGGACGCCGATTGCCGCGGCTCGCAGGCTTTCGCGCGCGCGCTGGAACGCGCCGGCATTGTGAGCGCGGAGGAACGCGAGCAACTGGTGGCGGCGTTCGAGCAGATCCGCGCCGATGCGCGCGATCCGAAGTTTCTGGAAGGCGCCGGCGATGAAGATATCCACACGTTCGTCATCCGCAAGCTGAAGGAACGCGTGGGCGGCCTGGCCGAGAAGATCCATACCGGGCGCAGCCGGAACGAGCAGGTCTCGCTGGATGTGCGGCTGTGGCTGCGCGAGCAGATCGATATCGATCTGGAGCTGCTGGTGAAGCTGATGGGCGCGCTGACGGAGATGGCGGGGAAATATCCGCACGCCATTGTCCCGGGTTTCACGCATTTGCGGCGCGCGCAGGCGGTGCCGTTCACGCACTACCTGCTGGCGTATTTTGAAATGCTGGCGCGGGATCACGAACGGCTGGCGCAGGCGCGCGCGCGGGTGGATGTAATGCCGCTCGGATCGGGCGCGCTGGCCGGGAGCGGCTTTCCGTTCGATCGCGATGCTATCGCGCGCGACCTCGGCTTCGCCGCCATCACTCGGAACAGCATGGATGTTTCTGGCGACCGCGATTTCGCGCTCGACTATCTTTATTCAGCGTCTGTCGCAATGTTGCAT
>DATJNO010000104.1:0-45054 GCA_035508055.1 Bryobacteraceae bacterium
TACAATTGATCTCAATCCGGAGGGACCCCGATGCTCCCGTCACCCGCCAAGCTTCGCCTCGCCATCCTCGCCATCACGGCCGCCGCTGCGGCACACGCGCAAACCGCAACCTGCATCAACGACGCTCCCAATCCCTATCACCTGGTCAACGACTGGGTCCACCTCCCTCGCCCCCCAGCCGCCGCCAACAACGTCAACGTCGACGCCCACGACAACATCTGGTGGGCCGACCGCTGCGAAGCCTCCGGCTGCGCCGCCTCCAGCCTCGCGCCCGTCTGGGAAGTCTCGCCCTCGGGCCAGGTCCTGCGCAACATCGGCGCCGGCCTGTTCGCCTACCCGCACGCCGCCGTGCCCGATCGTGACGGCAACGTCTGGGTCGTCGACAACCAGGCCAAGGACGGCAAGGGCATGCAGGTGCTGAAGCTCTCGCCCGAAGGCAAGGTGCTCATCGCGCTCGGCAAGGCCGGGCAGAGCGGCACGGGCCTGGACGTGTTCGATCAGCCGGATTCAGTTGCCATCGCGCCCAACGGCGATATCCTGGTCGCTGAAGGCCATGCGCCCACCTTCGGCAATTCGCGCATCACGCGCTTCGACAAGCACGGCAAATTCCTTCGGACGTTCGGCCACGTCGGCTCTGGCGACGGCGAATTCAAGAGCCCGCACGTAATCGTGTTCGATTCCGCCGGCCGCATCTTCGTCGCCGACCGCAGCAACAACCGCGTCGACATCCTCGATCGCAATGGCAAATTTCTGACCGCCTGGAAACAGTTCGGCCGGCCCAGCGGCGTCTGGATCGACAAGAACGACGTGTTATACGTCACGGACTCGCAATCGGAGGACGCGCCGGGCAAGGACACCAACAATCCCGGCTGCAAGCGCGGCATTCGCATCGGCAGCGCGAAGACCGGCAAAGTGGAATACTACATTCCTCCGCCGCCGGTTGCCGATCCGTCCTTCCCGCCGCCTGAAGGCATCGCCGTGGATTCGCACGGCAACATTTACGCCGCGGCTGTCCAGGCCAAGACGGTCTACAAGTACGTCAAGAACTAAACCACAGCCTGGCAATGCTCCTAGTCGGCTTGCTCGGCCTCGCCGCGACAGCGCATCGTAAACGGCGCCAAAGCTACAACTCCCGGCCAAGCAGATTTAGCGGACTACACCAGCTACGGTGTGGCTTGCCAACCTGAAGGAGGCACTCGAGGGCGGACATTCCTTGATCCGGCCCGAAGCTACTCGCACCGCAGCGCGACCGTCGGATTCATCTGCACCGCCCGACGCGTCGGCACCAGGCAAGCCAGCAAAGCGACCGCAACAAGCAGCAACGAAACCCCAAAGAGCGTCGCCGGATCCGCCGACGGCACCTCCCACAGCTCCGACGAAATGAACCGCGTCAGCGCCAAGGCTCCTCCCAGACCGATCGCGAGCCCCGCTGCGATCATCCAAACCGCCTGACGAAGTATCAATCCCAACACGCGCCACTGATCCGCGCCGAGCGCCATGCGAATCCCGATTTCGCGCGTGCGCTGCACCACCGCGTACGACATGATCCCGTAGATCCCCACGGCCGCCAGCACCGTTGCCACAAACGCGAACAACCCCAGCAGCAGCGAGTAATACCGCGGATACTGGAGTTCTTCGGCGAGATGGCTCTCCAGCGTGCGCGGATCGCCCACCGGGCGATTCGGATCGATTTCGGCCACCGCGCGCCGCAGCGCCGGCAACAACCGCATGGGATCGCCCTCGGACCGAACCAGGAACGTCAGCCGAAAGCGCAGGAAATTCATCGTCCCGATGCTGTTCGGCCCGGTCTGAAAGAAGGGGACATAAATCGCCGGGAGCTGCAGCTTCTGCTTGGGATTGCCGGGCGTATCGTGCACCACCGCGATGATCTCGCGCGGCTGATCTTCGGGAGAAAGGTCCACTCGCACGCGCTTCCCGATCGGATCTTCGTTGGGCCAGTAGCGCCGCGCCATGGTTTCGTTGATGATTGTGACCCAGGGAGCGCCGGCCGTGTCGTGCATGGTGAAGTCCCGCCCGCGCAGCATGGCGATTTTCATGGTCTGGAAGAAATTCGGAGTCACAGGATAATAGACCGCGCTGGGCGCGTCCGCCGCAGCGCTTGGCCGTCCGACGATCTCGAACGGCGTCTCGGGCGCATAGGTCATGGGCGGAAGAACGGACGCACCCACCGATTCGACGCCGGGCACGGTCTCAACGCGCTCGAAAACGCGCCGCAGAGTGGCGGCCGGCACGGGGCTAATCTCCCAAAGCGGCACGCCTTGGTAAATCGACTTGATATGTGCGAATTGTGGGCCCGGAAAGCGGACGTCAAACGTCAACAGGCCGGAAGGGTCGCATCCCAGATCCGCCCCGCTCATCTTGAGAAAGCTCCGGATCAGCAAGCCGGAACCGATCAGAAGAACGAGCGCCAAAGCGAGCTGCGCTGTGACCAACGCCGCGCGGACGCGGTGGCGCGCAGCTCCCGAACTGCCGCCGCGAGGCGAGTCCTTCAGCGATTCCACCAGCGTCGACTTCGCCGCGTGCAGAGCCGGCGCCAACCCGAAGACGATTCCCGTCACGAGTGAGACTCCGGCGCTGAACAGGAGCACGCGGGTGTCGAGCGAAACGTCGCCGAGGCGCGGAAACCACGGCGGCGCCATCGCCACCAGGATTCGCACCGCCCACCACGCCAGCAGCACTCCCAGCGCTCCACCGAAGATCGAAAGCATCACGCTCTCCGTGATGAACTGGACAAAAATGCGCCCCCGGCTGGCGCCCAGCGCCGAACGGATAGCCACCTCGGTCTGCCGCGACGAAGTCTGCGCCAGCAAAAGCGCGGCGACGTTGGCGCACGCGATCAGCAGCACGAACAGCACCGCCCCCTGCAACAGGAGCAGTGGCCGGTTCATGAAACCGAACAGAGCCTGCCGTGCCGTCTGCACCCGCACTCCCCACGGCCTTCCTTGTTCCCTGTTGCGCGGAAAATCTTTGGCTAGCTGCTGGGCGATCGGCTCCACATCCGCCTGCGCCTGTTCGATGGTCACACCGGGCTTCAGCCGCCCGCCTACCATAAGATACCGGGCTGACCCTTTCAGCTGCACTCGGCTGATGGGAAACGGAGCCAGATACTCCGCGTGATCATCCGACAGTAGAAAATCGGGCCGCAGCACGCCGATGATGCTGGTCTTGATCCCGTTGATCAGCACGGTGCGGCTCAGGATGTCTTGGTCGCCGCCGAAGCGCCGCTGCCACAGACGATAGCTGATCAAGATCACCGGCGCCGGGTGATCGATTTCATCCTCGCCCGCCGTGAACAGTCGCCCCATCAGCGGTTGAACGCCCAAGGCCGGCAAAACCTCCGCGGTGCACTCCTCGCCCTCGATCCGCTCCGCCGGCGCGCCGTTCTCGGCCGCGCCGAAATCGCGTTCATCCTCGTCCAACGCGCCCAACGTCTCAAACGAACGGTTCCCCGCCTTGTACGCCATGTAGTCAGGCACCGAGAGGTAATCGGTTTGATCCCTGTGCTGCGGAGGGACCGACCAGATAAACGCAATCCGCTCCGGCGCCTGCCAGGGGAGCGGCCCCCAGAGCATCGTGTTGATCAACGTAAAAATGGCTGTGTTGAGCCCGATGCCCAAAGCCAGCGAGAGCGCCGCCACTGCCGTGAACAGCGGCTTCGACGCCAGCATTCGAAGCCCGTAAATGATGTCTTGCCGAAAGCCGCCCATATATTAGGTGTTCAGACGCGGCAGGCGTGAATTTGTCCCGTTGATCCGTTAAGTCTACCGCCAGAAGCGTAGCCGGCGCGCGGGTCCACACGCCGGCCGGATTAGCAGCGCGCAGGAGATAGAGGCTCAGCGCTGCTCGTGACCCCTTCGCCGGCCACTAACAGGGCGCCTGCTCACAAAATCCGGTGCTCCGGGGCGATCCACTCACCCATCGCGCCGAACTTCGGTATATACTGCCGTTCAGGATTTTCGGCGCGGCCGCCACCGCGTCACTGGATCGTAATGCCGGGAGGCCCACCATGCGTCTCAACCTTCTGTCCCTGACGGCCGTTGCCGCTTTCGGCATCGCCGCGTACTTCATCGCAACCGCGCCCCAAGTGCAGGCTCAGGATAGCTCCATCAAAATCAAAGCCGGCGACATCGGCGGCGTCGTGTCCAGCCCCAATGGCCCCGAGGCTGGTGTCTGGGTAATCGCCGAGACCACCGGCCTGCCCACGCGCTATATAAAGGAGGTAGTCACCGACGATCGCGGCCGCTATCTTATCCCGGATCTCCCCAAGGCCAACTACACCGTTTGGGCGCGCGGCTACGGCCTCATCGATTCGCCCAAGGTGAAGACCGAGACGGGCAAGATGGTCGATCTGAAGCCAACCATCGCGCCGGACGCGAAGGCCGCTTCCGCGATCTATCCCGCCAACTATTGGTACGCCCTGCTGAAGGTGCCTCCCAAGAGCGACTTCCCCGGCACCGGCCCGGAAGGCAACGGCATCTCGCCCAACCTCAAGAACCAGGGCATGTGGATTCACCTCATCAAGACCGATAGCTGCGAATCCTGCCACCAGCTCGGCAACAAATACACGCGCAGCATTCCTTCGCTCTTCGCCAGCCTCTCGCCGGACAAAGCCTGGCTGCGCCGCATCGAGTCGGGACAGGCCGGCCGCGCGATGGTCGGCGGCATCGGTCAACTCGGCGCTGAGCGTGCCGCCGAGGAGTTCGGGGATTGGACTACGCGCATCGCGCAAGGCGAACTGCCCAAGGAGACGCCGCCGCGGCCACAGGGCATGGAGCGTAATGTCGTCATCACCCAATGGGATTGGGCCGATCCAACCGCCTATCTGCACGACGAAATCTCCACCGACAAGCGCCATCCCAACGTCAACGCCAACGGTTTGATCTACGGATCGCCCGAGGAAAGCCGTGACTATCTTCCGGTCCTTGACCCGGTGCACAACACCCTCGGCCAGGTGAAGACTCCGTACCGCGATCCCGACACGCCGGGCCAGCCCAAGCCCATGCAGCCGTCCTTCTTCTGGGGCGACGAAGCCATCTGGGATAGCCACACCACGGTTCACAACCCGATGTTCGATCAGCAGGGCCGCTTGTGGTACACCTCGCGCATCCGCGGACCCAACGATCCTGCGTTTTGCAAAGCTGGTTCCGGCCAGCCTTCGGCCAAGCTGACGCCGCTGGATCGCTCCGGCCGGCAGCTCGCCGTTTACGATCCGAAGACCAAGAAGACCGAAATGATCGACACGTGCTTCAGCACACATCATCTTTTGTTCGCCGAGGACGCCAACAACACGCTATGGACCTCAAGCGGCGGCGGTGGCGGCGTGGTGGGCTGGCTGAACACGAAGATGTGGGACAAGACGCACGACGCCGCGAAGTCGCAAGGCTGGACTGCCCTGGTGCTGGACACCAACGGCAACGGCAAGCGCGACGCCTACGTGGAAGCCGAGCAGAAAGTGCTCACCGCGCCCAGCGGCGAGAGCCTGGGCACTTCCAAAGCTCTCAACGCGCCGTCCGATCCAACCAAAGACACGCGTCTCAACGCGGCCTTCTACGGCCTCGCCATCGGCACCGACGGATCCATCTGGGGAACCGTGCTCGGCTTCCCCGGCGGAATCGCGCGCCTGACTCCAGGCTCGAATCCACCCGAAACCACGCTCGCCGAATACTACGAAGTGCCTTACAACAACCCCAAGGCGCCAGTCTGGGGCTACTCGCCGCGCGGCATGGATCTCGACCGCAACAACGTGGCCTGGGTCGCGCTCGGCAGCGGCCACTTCGCCAGCTTTGACCGGCGTAAGTGCAAAGGCCCGCTCAACGGCCCCACCGCCACCGGACAGCAATGTCCCGAAGGCTGGACGCTCTATCAGACGCCGGGCCCGAACTTCGAGAACGTGACCGATTCCGGCAGCGCCGACTCGCATTACTACGATTGGGTGGATCAGTACAATACTTTGGGACTCGGCGCGAACACGCCCATCATCACCGGCAACGGATCGGATTCCTTGCTGGCGCTGGTGAACGGGAAATTCGTCATCCTGCGTGTTCCGTATCCTCTCGGCTTCTTTGCGAAGGGCATGGACGGCCGCATCGACGATCCGAAAGCCGGGTGGAAAGGCAAAGGCGTCTGGACCACCTGGGGCACTCGCACACCGTTCCATAGCGAAACCGGAAAAGGAACCATGCCCAAGGTGGTCCACTTCCAGATGCGCCCAAACCCGCTCGCGGATTAGCGGAGCCTAGGCCGGAGCAGCTACGCGCTTTCCGGCCAGCACTGTACCGCTCGGAAAAAGCCGCTGGCGCCCCGCGCGCTTGTTGCCGAAGTTATCCTCGAATTCGAACTTCCCTTCGCGGAGCTCGAGAATCGCCACATCGGCCGGTGCGCCGGCTCTCAAAGTGCCGCGGTCGCGGAAGACCGGAAAATCCCGCGACGCATTCACGGTGGCGAAAGCAATCACCTGGTCCAGCGGCAGGCCCAGCATCAGAAACTTCGACATCACGTTCTCAAAGTTGATTACCTGGGAAGTGCGCGCTTCCGCGGTCCAGTCGGTCGACAACGTGTCCGGCAGGAAGCCCGCTTTCAGCACACTGTCGGCGATATCCCAGCGCAGATGGCCGGTGCGCCCGTTGCCCAAGTCGAAGCGGACGCCGCGGCGCCGTGCCGCCAGAACCTCCGGCAGCATATGGCCGTTCTCATCGACGATGCTGTTGGGCGGCGGCGCGAACATGTGCGTCACGATATCGCCCGGTTTCAGCAGCGCCAGCAGCTTGGGCAGCGGCGACACAGTCTGGCCCATGTGGATCATCACCGGCAGATGGTACGCAGAAGCCGCTTCCTGCGCCCGGCGCAGCACTTCATAATCGTTCGCTCCGCAGACGTCTCGCGAGAGCCGTGCCTTCACACCCACAACGGAGTCACGATTGCGCCCGATCGCTTCGCGCGCCGCGGCCACATCGGCGCGGGCCAGATCCATTGTGTCGCCTTGCGGCAGGATACCCGCGCGCCCGATGTTGATCAGCACCCGGCACTGCTGCGGCGCCGACTTAGCCACCGCGATCGCCTCGTCAATTCCGTCCGCGCCCTTCGACCCCGCGTCGATCAGCCCGGTCACGCCGTCGGCCAGACAAAGCTGGGGCCCGTCTTTGGTGCGCGTGGCATGCGTGTGGATGTCGATCAAACCCGGCACAACCAGCTTGCCGCGAGCATCGATCATCTCCGCCGCGTCGGCCTGGATGCTGGCCGCTACCGCTGCGATCCGCCCGTTCGCGATCGCTACATCGCGCACTGCATCCAGCTTGCGCGCCGGATCGATAACCCGACCGCCCTGAACGATCAGGTCATACTTCCGCGCTGCCGTGAGCGCGCCCGGAACACAGGCTAGCGCCGCCGCGGTGGTCGAGACAAACTGGCGCCGGTTCATCACGGCCAACAATGATATCAGCCGGCGGATGACCAGAGGAGCACGGCCGCCTGCCAGGTGTGCTGGGCGCGGCGATGAATCACTTGTGCCGGTAAGTGATCCTGCCTCGGGTCAGGTCGTAGGGCGATAGTTCGAGCGTCACCCGGTCGCCGTTCATGATCTTGATGCGGTTGCGCCGGAGCCTTCCGGCCATGGCCGCCAGCACGGTCTTGCCGGCGTCCAGTTCAACGGAAAACATCCCAGCCTTGAACTTCTCGACGACTTTTCCGGATACTTCGATGTTGTCTTCTTTAGGCAAAATTGTCCTTTCACATCCAATTGGCAGAACGGCGAAATGGGGGCGGGTTCAATCGGCGGACCGTCAATTACTCTTCTATCGTCGCACGCGACCCAGTAACAAGCAAACATTTCCGCGCGGTCCAGGCACTTCGCTGTCTCCAAAAACGTGCTATAGTAGTTTTGTATTTGAAGTTAGTTCGTTAAGCCCCTCACCTGTCCGTAGCCGGCTCGCCGTTCTTCCTTCCACGCAAAACCAAATGAAAACTTTCTCTGAACTGAACCTCTTGCCTGTCCTGAAAACCAGTCTCGCCAGGCACGGCTTTATCGAACCGACCCCGGTCCAGGCCGAGTCCATCCCTCACGCATTGGCTGGCCGCGACATCGTCGCCACCGCGCAAACCGGCACCGGCAAGACGCTGGCGTTTGTCCTGCCCCTGCTCGAATCGCTTGCCCGGGAACGCGCGAGCGGCGGCGTACGCGCCGTCGTCCTGAGTCCCACGCGGGAACTGGCCCAGCAGATCGCCGAGACATTTTCCAAGCTCGCCCCTGGAACGGGCCTCCGCGCCGCCACGGTGGTCGGGGGCCTCAGCGAGAGCACGCAATTGAAAGCGATTCGCGGCGGCGCCCAAGTCCTGATTGCGACTCCCGGCCGCCTGCGCGATTTCCTGGAGCGCAAACTCGTCCTACTCGGTGGCGTCAGCCTGCTCGTCCTGGATGAAGCCGACCGCATGCTCGACATGGGCTTCCTCCCGGCCATCCAGTACATCACTGGCAAAATGCCGGCCCGGCGGCAGAACCTTTTGTTCTCGGCGACCATCCAGGCCTCTGTACAGCACCTCATCGATCGCCATACCAACAACCCGGTGCGCGTCGCAATCGGCTCGCCCACCAAGCCAGCCGAGCATGTCGACCTGCACGTCTACGAAGTGGAACAGGATCGCAAGCTTGGCCTCCTGCAGCACATGCTGAAAGAGAAGCAGGGCTCGTACCTGGTGTTCGCGCGCACCAAACGCGGCGTCGACCGGCTGGCCAAGCGCCTGTCCGCCCACGGCGTGACGGTCGCCAACATTCATGGCGATCGGTCGCAGAGCCAACGCAACCAGGCGCTCCGCAGCTTCCAACAAGGGCATCATCGCGTGCTGGTGGCCACCGATGTCGCCGCGCGCGGCATCCATGTGGATGGCATCGCCCACGTCGTCAATTACGACCTGCCCCAAGTCCCGGAGGATTTCATCCACCGTGTGGGCCGCACGGGCCGCGCCGGCGCCCGCGGAACAGCATCCACGTTCGCCACACGCTCCGAGCGCGGCGAGATCCGCAATATCGAGCGCACGCTTCGGATTCGTCTGACCCCGCGCGAGGTTTCCCCCCAGGTGGCCTGCGACGCGGGGCGCTAGTAGAAGCCGTCGCTTGTTCTAACCCAGACCGCTTCAGGATTCCGAGAGAACAACCTCATCAGCAGCCAATGCCGCGGCGTACTCCAGGCAGGCTCTCAGGTCCTCAACCGTGAGCTGTGGATATGCCGCCAACAACTGCTCGAAGGTCTCGCCACCCGCCATCTTTTCCAGCAAGAGGTAAACCGGAATCCGCGTGCCCTTCACGCACGGTTTACCCATCATGACCGAAGACTTCGCTTCAATCCGCGCCGGAAACTTCATGTTCAAACTTTACCATCCTTGCGAGTTCGTCATGCCGATATAACTCCCTGCCATTCTCGACAAGACCGAAACCACGGTGAGCGTGGCATGCCCGCCGGCAACTCTCGTCGTCTTCTAAAGAATTCGATCCATCTTCACCAAGTTCGTGAACAACTGCAGTGGAGAATCTTGGGGTGAGATCGGCCCTAAGCTGGCTCGGCTCGGAGCCTGGGAATTCGAGGACTACCAAAAACGGTTGCCCTCGGATTGACGTCTCAATTCGACCCTTTTTGTGCGGCGTGACGACTTACTGCGGCATCGTATGAGCCTTGGTCACTGGACGTTTCCTCCTGCGCGCTGAGCTGCGACATAGCCAATCAGGCCGTTCAGCGTGTCGCCCTTCGTCACAGTGAGTCCATTCTATCGTGTCATGCCCGCCATCTTCCGCAGCACCGCAACCACGGCCCCCGTGTCATACCCTCCCATCCCCTGCGCGGCCGCCGCGGTGAAAAACGGCACACTCGCGCTGAACAGCGGCGCCGGCGACTGCGCCTCCCGCGCAAACGCGCCGATAATCTCCAAATCCTTCTGAAACACATCCACCTTCATCATCGGCGTCGTGTACGTGCCCGCGGCCATACTCGGGCCGCGCACCTCCAGCATCCGCGACGTCGCCGCGCTATCGCCCAGAATTTCCACCAGCACGGCCGGATCCAGCCCCGCCTTCTCGCCCAGCACGATCGCTTCGGCGGTTGCGAGCACGTGCACCGCCACCAACAGATTCGCGATGTACTTCACTTTCGACCCGGCCCCGAACTCGCCTACATACCGCACCGATCGCGCCAGGTGCGAGAGCACGCCCCGCACGCGCTCATAATCCTCCCGTTCACCGCTTGCCAGAATCGTGATGTCTTTCGCGACAGCCTGCGGTCCGGTGCCGCTGATGGGCGCATCCAGCATGCCGATTCCCGCCCCGGCCAGTCGCGACCGCGCCCACTCCTTCGCATCCAGCGGCAGCGTGCTGGTCTCGACAACCAACAGACCCCGCCGCCCCGCGGAAGCGACTCCTTCGGCCCCGAACAGCGCCTCGTCGAGCGCTTTCACACTCGGCAACGAGCTAATCAACACGTCCGCTCCCGCCGCGACCGCGCGCGCCGACTCACCGCCCCCGCCGCCCTGCGCCTGTAGAGCCTCCCGGTTCGCTGCCACCGGATCGTATCCCAGCGTGCGCACGCCCGCGGCAGCCAAATGCCCGGCGAACGTGCCGCCCATGATTCCCAGACCGATCACGCCAACTTTCTGCGCTTTCGCATTTACGTCGTTCGTGCTCATGGTCTAGAATCTTCTCATGTCCCGAAACCTCTCAAGAGCCTGGTTGCTCGCGGCCCTCCTCCTCGCCGCCACCTGGACCCACTCTCGCGCTGCGAACGAAAAATCGCTCGACCCGCTGGTCGTCGACCCGCAGCATTACCATCTGGACTTCGAAAATCAGTACGTCCAGGTCACACGCGAGCACATGGGCCCGCACGGCACCATGCCCATGCACCAGCACCTGCCGCCGGGCGCCCTCATCGTGTTCGTAACCGCTCGCAAGAATCGCCTCACCACGCCGGACGGCAAGAGCCAGGTGTTCACCAACCCCGCCGGCGGAATCCAATGGGCCGGGCCTGCCACACACCGCAGCGAAAACCTGAACGACGCCGAATTCGAGGCCATCCGCATCCAGCCCAAGGTGCCCGCCGTGATGCCCAAGCCCGCGCCTGCCGAAAAGATGGACGCCGTCATCATCGACCCGCAACATTATAAGGTCGAGTTCGAAAACCAGTACGTGCGCGCGATCCGCGTAACAATCGGCCCGCACGAAAAGCTCAAAATGCACAAGCATCCCGATACGTTCGCCGTGGTGGTGCAGCTCACTAACCAGGACATGCGGCAGCGGCACGCCGGCGCGAAGACCACCGAAAGCCACTTCAAGGCCGGAAACGTCCGCTGGTCTCCGCCCGACGTCGCGCACGCCGACGAGAACTTGAGCGACAAGCCGATCGAGATCGTGCGCGTCGAGCTGAAGATGGCGCGCCCCTAGCCCTTTCGGGCCGTTGACACCCCTTTGTCGCGCGCGATAAGATTCGTTACTGTCACGCAAGAAATCCCCGTGCAGCAATTCTTTAGCTCCACGCCATCCTTGCAGTACAATTCTTTCTCATTGGAGGAATCGAGAATCAAATGGCAAATGTCGGCGCAGTAGGTTTGGATTGGCAGGAACGCGTCAATTGGGACCGGCTGCGCAAACACCGGCTCGAGCGCGCGCGCGAACGCATGAAAGCCCATGGCCTGGGCGCGCTGCTGCTGATGTATGACGAAAACGTCCGCTACGTCACCAGCACTCTGACTCCCGGTTGGAACCGGCTGAAGCCCGGCCTGCGCTACGCGATGCTGTGCGGTGACGATGCACCCGTGCTGTTCGAGCAGGGCGACATCGGCATGCACATCGCCAAGCATTCTCCCTGGATTCCGAAGGACAACATCCGTTATTCCTATGCCTGGATTAAGGGCGCGGCGGGTCCCGCTTCGCTGCAGCAGGTGGAGAAGTTCACCCGCGCCGTCAAGCAGGAGATGAAGAAGAGCGGCGTGGACGGCATGAAGCTCGGCGTCGACTTCATCGACATCAATATGATGCGCATCTTCGCCGACGAAAAAATCTCCTGGGACGACGGCATGACCGCCATGATGGAAGCGCGCGCGGTCAAGAACCAGGACGAACACGAGTGCATGCGCATTGTCGGCGCCATCGGCGACGCGGCGCACTGGGAGTTCATGAAGTTCCTGAAGCCGGGCCTAACCGAGAACCAGCTCACCGCGCACATCATGGAGTTCCTCTACAACATCCCCGGCATGGAAGACGTTGAGGACGTCATCGTGTCCTCGGGCCTCAACACCTGGCCCAACTGGCGCAATTTTTCGGACCGCATCATCAAGCCCGGCGACATGGTGTTCATGGATCTGGCCGCGCTCACCTGGAACGGCTACAAATCCTGTTACTACCGCACCTATATGGTCGGCAAAGAGCCCACGCAGGAGCAGAAAGATTACTACGCCACCGCGCTGAAGTGGCTCTACGACTCGATCAAGGCCGTGAAAGTCGGCGCCACGACGCGCGACATCGCTTCGAAATGGCCTTCGGCGAAGGAAGCCTGGGGCTACGAAGAAGAAGACCAGGCAGCAGCGAACCTGTGGGGTCACGGTCTGGGCCTTGCGCAATACGATCAGCCGGTGATCTCGCGCATCTGGTCGCTCGATCATCCCATCGAAATCAAAGAGGGCATGGTCTTCGCGCTCGAAACGCAGCACGGCAAGCCGTATCAGTGGGGCGTGCGCATTGAAGAGATGCTGATCGTCCACAAGGACGGCGTCGAGATCGTGTCCAACTTCCCGGTGGAACAAATTACCGTCGTGGACCCGATGCCCGGCTATTCCGATTACGGCAAGCGGCCCGGCCAATAAGTTCAAGATGCAGCAGTTTGTATTTCCGCTCACCAGCCGCGAGGCAACCGGCGCGGGCCGTTTCGGTCCCAAGGCGGCGAACCTCGCTCGGCTGGGACAGGCCGGCCTGCCCATCCCGGCCGGCTTTTGTCTGGATGCGGAAGCGTATCGCAGTCAAGTCCGCGCGCTCGGTTTAGAAGCCGATGCGCGCGGAGTTTTTTCGGCCCATGACAGCCCGCGAATGCGGCGGCACGCCCTCGCAATGAAGCTCGGGCTGCTTGATCGGCCCATCACTCCCGAAGTTCTGGAGCCGCTGCTGGAGGCTTGGCGTAAGTTGAAGGCTGAAACCGGCGCGCTCACTGTCGTCCGCTCGTCGGCGCTGGTGGAGGACCGCTTCGGATCCAGTTTCGCCGGCCAATTTGAGAGTTTCCTGGGTATCGAATCGGAAGCCGACTTTGTGACCGCCGTTCGATCCTGCTGGGGCGCGCTGTGGGCGACGCGGGCGCTGCGCTACATGGCGACGCATGAGATCGATCCCGCCGACACCGCCATGGGCGTGCTGGTTCAGCCGCTGGTTTCGGCCATTGCCTCCGGCGGCGGATTGAGCCAATCCGCCGAAGACACCATCGTCCTGAGCGCCACTTGGGGACTCGGTTCCGCGATCGCGCAAGGCGAAGTGACGCCCGATCGCTACGAACTGTCGCGCGAAGGCGTGTTGCTGAATATCACCGCCGGCCGCAAAGATCACCAGGTCGGCTGCATTCACACCCAGCCCTTACCGGCCGCCGTCGCTACCGAGCCGTGCCTCACCGAAGAGCAAGCTGTCGAACTCGCCCGGCTCCTGCTTCGCGTCGACAAGCTGATGGGCATGCCGGTGGAAATCGAATGGGCCATCGACGACGCCGGTTTCAAACTGCTGCAGGCCCGCCCGCTGCACATGGAACCCGCGGTCACTCCCGACGCCGTCTGGATGAATCGCCCGCGCCTGAATGGACACGCCGCCGGTGTGGGCTGGGGAGAAGGCCGCGCCTGCGTCATCAACTGCGAATGCGAGCTATCGCGCGTTGCGCCCGGTGATATTTTGGTCACGCGCGTTGCCGGCCCGGCGCTCAGCCACATCTTGACTCGTGTCGGCGGAGTGGTGGCCGAACGCGGCGGCAGCACCTCGCACATGGCTTCGCTTGCGCGCGAACGCGGCATTCCAATGGTCCTGGGCGTGCTCGACGCCACGCGCCGCATTCCGGACGGCTCGACCGTTGCCGTGGATGGCGTCGCTGGTGTGGTGCGCTGGATGAATAACTGATGAGCAAACTTGTCGCCGTAACCGACTCCGTCTTCCCCAATCTGGAACCTGCCCGCGCCGTGCTCGCGAAGATCGGCGCCGAATTGCGCCTCGCCGAAGAGCCCAAGCCGGAGGCCATCCTCGAAGTTGCGAAGGATGCCGATGGCGTACTCACCACCTACGCCAAGCTGCCGGCAGACATGATCGCGCAGATGCCCAAGTGCCGCGTCATCGGCCGCTTCGGAATCGGCGTGGATAACGTGGATATTGCCGCAGCCACGCAGGCCGGCATCGTGGTGACCCGTGTGCCCGACTATTGCCTGGACGAAGTCTCCGATCACGCCATGGCGCTGCTGCTGTCGCTGGTGCGCAAAATCCCTTCCGCGAACGCGCGCTCTCACGCGGGCCGCTGGGAAATGCCCGCTGTCGTTCCGATCCACCGGCTGCGCCGAACCGTTCTCGGACTGGTCGCATTCGGACAGATCCCGCAGTTAATGGCTCCCAAAGCTCAGGCGTTCGGCATCCGCGTCATCGCCTACGATCCTTTCGTGCCAAAGGAGGTCGCCGAGCGCGCGCACGTGCAACTGGTCGATTTCGACGAATTGATCCAAACCTCGGACTACATTTCGATTCATACGCCGCTGCTCCCCGCCACTCGGCATCTGTTTAACGCGGACGTGTTCCGCCGCATGAAGCCCAGCGCCTATCTCATCAACACCGCGCGCGGCCCGATCATCGATGAAGCCGCTCTGGCCGATGCGTTGGATCAAAAGCTGATCGCCGGCGCCGGCCTGGACGTCATGGAACAGGAGCCTCCCGGCGCCTCGCCGCTCTTTGGGCGCGACAACGTCATCGTGACGCCCCACACCAGTTTCTATTCCGAAGAATCTCTGGTCGACCTGCAAACCAAGGCGGCCGAAGAAGTCGTGCGCGTCCTTTCCGGACAAGCGCCTCGCAATCCCGTCAACCCCGACGCTCTGAAAGCAGCTCGGGCCAGTTAAGATTTCTAGTTTGGAGGAATTCATCATGTCAGAACAGCCCTGGAAGACCGACAAATGGTTCGTCAGCCCGTGGGACTTTGAGCCCGCCGTGCGCGAGCAGTTGCACTTCCCCAAGCAGGTGACGTTCCATGACATCACCCTGCGCGACGGCGAACAGCAGACCGGCGTCATCTTTACTAAAGACGACAAGATTCGCATCGCCGAAGGCCTGGCCGAGGCCGGCGTGCACCGCATCGAAGCCGGCATGCCCGTGGTCTCACCCAGCGACACCGCGGCCATCAAGGAAATCGTCAAGCGCAACCTCGGGCCCAAAGTCTTCGCGTTTTCGCGCTGCATGGTGGAAGACGTCAAGCGCGCCGTCGATTGCGGCGTCGCGGGCATCGTGATGGAAGTGCCCTCCAGCACGCACATCATCGAATACGCCTACAAGTGGCCGCTCGAACGCGCCATCAATCTGTCCATCGAATCCACCGCCTACGCGCACTCCCAGGGCCTGGAAGTCGTCTTCTTCCCCATCGACTTCAGCCGCGCCGAAATGAAATGGGTGCTGGATCTCATCCTGCGCGTCGCCAACGAAGGCTGGATGGATGCGCTGGCGCTGGTCGACACCTTCGGCGTCGTTTCGCCGCACGCCATGCAGTACCTGGTGCGCGAGGTGAAGAAGCGCGTCAATAAACGCCTCGAAGCCCACTTCCACATGGACTTCGGCATGGGCATCGCCAATACGATCATGGCCGTCGCCGAAGGCGTCGAGGTGATCCACTCCACCGTGCTCGGCCTCGGCGAGCGCGCCGGCAACGTTCCTATGGAAGAGACCGCGATGGCGCTGCTCACGCTCTACGGCGTCGATACCGGCCTGAAGTACGACAAGCTCTATGGCCTGGCGCGGCTGGTCGAGCAGCTCTCCGGCCACAAGGTCGCGAGCAACCGGCCGGTCGTCGGCGAAGCTCTGTTCCAGATCGAATCCGGTATCATCGCCAGTTGGTGGCAGAACTGCGGCGCCGAGCATCCCACCGAGCTGTTCCCGTTCCGCTGGGATGTCGTGGGCCAGCCCAAAGCGAAGGTCGTGTTGGGCAAGGGCAGCGGCATCGACTCCATCAAGGCTGCGTTGAAAGACATCGGCGTGCAAGCCACGGAAGAAGAAGCCATGCAGGTGGTCGTCGCCGTGAAAGAATTTTCGCTCCAGCATAAGCGCCTGCTGACGGACGCCGAGTTCCGCTCCGTCGTCGCCAAGACGCTTCCCAACAAGGCAGCAGTTCCAACCGCCGTCTAATAAGAAGCGAGGGAACTATGACGAATCGCGTGTGGGTTTTGCCGCTGGCTCTGGCATTTGCTTTTGCCAGCGGCGTCACCGCTCAGAACACGAAACCGGATTGGGCGTTCCTGGTGCCGGACAAAGTCCAACCTCCCGCCACCGAAGAGGAAGGGCCGCAGCATGTGCCGGGCAGCGACAAGGCGTATACGGCGAAGGAGGTGGACAATCTCTCCAATCCCCCGGACTGGTTCCCTGGGGACCACCCCGCCGCGCCGTCCGTGGTTCAGCACGGACAAGGAGCGGTGCTGGCGTGCGGTTCGTGTCATCTGATGTCCGGCCACGGCCATCCGGAATCGGCTGATCTGGCCGGCATGCCCGCTGGCTACATCGTCCACACGATGCACGACTTCAAGACCGGTGCGCGTATCGATCCGGCGCGCATGAACGCTATCGCCAAGGGAATGTCGGACGAAGAGATCCAGCAAGCCGCCGACTATTTCGCCTCGTTGAAGCCGGGCGGATGGGTCAAGGTGATGGAGACCAAGACTGTTCCCAAGAGCTACGTCAGCGTCAGAGGCCGCGCGCGCATGCCGCTCGCGGGCGGCGGAACCGAACCACTGGGCAACCGCATCATCGAACTGCCGGAGGATGCCCGGCTGGCCGGCCTTCGCGATGCGCGCTCCCCGTTCATCGCCTACGTGCCTCCGGGCAGTGTCCGGAAGGGCGAAGCGCTGGTGAAGGGCGGCGGCCATGGGAAGACCATCGAGTGCTCCATCTGCCATGGCGACAACCTGGCCGGCTTGGCCGATGTGCCGCGGCTTGCGGGTCTGCATCCTCTGTACATCGCGCGCCAGCTTTACGCCTTTCAGACCGGCACGAATCACAGCGTCTCGGCGGCGCTGATGAAGAAAGTGGTCGCGAAGCTGACCGCGGACGACATCCTCGACATCTCGGCCTACTTAGCCGCGCAGCAGCCGTAATGCAAGCCGTGACGCGGCGCGATGCGTTGAAGGCCGCCGCCGCGGCGGTTGGTTGTAGTGTCGCCTTCGCCAAAGCATCGCAACCCGCGACGCCGGTGAACTTCGCGGTTCCGGCGGGCGCCTGCGACTGCCACACGCACATCTTCGGCGATCCGAAACAGTTTCCACTTTCTCCCCAGCGCGTCTACACGCCCGAGACCGCGCTGCCCGCGGAAATGTCGGCGCTGCATCGCGCACTGCACATCGAGCGCGTGGTGATCGTGACGCCAAGCGTCTATGGAACCGACAACTCCGCGACGCTTTACGGCATGAAGGCGCGCGGCGCGACGGCCCGCGGCGTTGCCGTGATCGGCGACAAGACCAGCGGGGCCGAGTTAGACGCGATGCACCGCGCTGGCGTCCGTGGGATTCGCATCAACCTGGTGCAAGCCGGCCAGTCCGACACGGCGCTCGGCCGGCGGCTGTTTGAAGCGGCGGTTGCACGAGCCAAGCGGCAGAGCTGGCACCTGCAGATGTACACGACCCTTCCGGTGATCTCGGCGATCAAGGACCTGGTGCAGCGCGCGCCGGTGCCGGTGGTGTTCGATCACTTCGGCGGCGCGGAGGCTTCGCTCGGACTCCAGCAGCAAGGCTTCCCCGATTTGCTCGACCTCGTTCGCTCCGGCAAGGCTTGGGTTAAGATCTCCGGCGCGTACCGTGCATCCAACCAGGCGCCCGACTATCCGGATGTCGCGCCTTTCGCGCAGGCATTGATCGCGGCAAATCCGGATCGCATCGTTTGGGGCAGCGACTGGCCACATCCGGACTCGGCGATTTTGCCCGACCGCAAGCCGACCGATCTCGCGCCGCTGCTGCAAGTCGACGACGGCCGCTTGCTGAACCTGCTTCCAATTTGGGCGCCGGATGCCGGCGTGCGCAAGAAAATTCTGGTGGACAATCCCGCGCGGCTGTACCAGTTCTGATTAAGCAGGCGTGAGGACCGGTGTCTTCTTGCGGCGCGACTTCGGAACTGAAGGCGCAGCGGCCGCAGAATCGTCCATGGGAAGGCTGAAGCGCCGTTTGCGGTCGTACGAATAGAGAGCGCCGGCGACGGCTCCGGCGGTGGGAACCAAGCCGATCTCGCCCGCGCCTTTCGCACCGTAGCCGCCCACCTCGTCGGGGACTTCGATCAGAATCGCGTCGATGCGCGGCGTATCTTTGGCTTTCAGGATGCCGCACTCGCGCAGCAGCAGTGAATCCGGCCGGGACCCCGTGCTGGGGAAATTCTCCGACAACGCATAACCTAAGCCCATGTGGACGCCGCCTTCCACCTGCCCCGCACAAGCGCGCGGATTGATGGCGCGGCCGACGTCGTGCGCCGCAACCACACGCTCCAGCTGCCCTTCGTCGTTCAGGATGACCACCTGCGTGGCGTAGCTGAACGTCATGTGCGTCGTGGGATTCGTCACCGCCTCCGGCGTTCCGGGCCGCGTAGTGAAATTGCAGACGTAGTCGCCGCTATATTCGCGACCGGCGAGCTGCTCGAGCGTCGAAGTCTTCAGATCCTCTGCCAGTTGAACCGCCGCACGCTGCGCCGCCGCGCAACTGAGCGTCGTGGCGCGCGAGGCCCAGGTCTCGCCGCACTTCAGACCCAGGTCCTTATCCCAGCGCGCGGTCATGATGTCGATGGGCAGGCCCGTCTCTTCGCACACCGATTGCAGCATCGAGGTGAAAACGCCTTGCCCCATTTCGGTGTAGCCGGTCATGGCCTCCAACCGGCCGCCAGGCAGCACGCGGATCTTCGCGTGCCCGCTGTCGACGGTGCCGTTTCCGATGCCGGTGCTCTTGATGCCGCAGCCGATGCCGGCGTACTTGGCGCTCTTATAAATGTCCTTGACGGCTTCCAGGCTCTTGCGCATGCCCAGAACGCTGTCGCGCATGATCTGGCCGGTGGCAAAAGCGTCGCCGGGGTTGAGGATGTTCCGCTCGCGAATGTCCCAGCCGTCTACGCCGACACGCTCGGCCAGGGTGTCCATAATGCCTTCGATGGCGAAATGCGCCTGGTTGGTGCCGAAGCCACGCATTGCGCCGCTGGTCGGGTTGTTGGTGAAAACAGCCAGAGCTTCGGCGTCGACGTGAGGCACCCGGTAAGGACCGCAGGAATGGCACGCCGCGCGCAGCAGGCATTTGCCGCCGGTGCCCGCGTAGCCGCCCGTGTCGCCTACGATACGAACCTTCAGGGCCAGCAGATGGCCTTCGGCGTCCGCGCCGACTTTGTACTCGAGCGTCATGGGATGGCGCTTGGGATGCAGTTGCGTGGACTGCTCCCGTGTCAAAACAGTCTTCACCGGGCGTTGCAGTAAAAACGAAGCCAACGCCGTTTGCGCTTGAATCGAAAGCTCTTCCTTGGCGCCGAACGCGCCGCCGCTGGCCGCGAGTGCAATCTCGACATCGTCCAGCGGCAGATTCAGGACCGCGGCGATTTGTTTCTGATCGAAAGCCGAACCCTGGCTCTGTGTGTGAACTCTTACGCCTTGGCCCTGCGGGACCACCAGACAGGCTTCGGGTTCCAAAAAGGCCGGCTCGACGGGTTGGGTGCGGTAGGTCTGCTCGATGATGTGCGTTGCCTCGGCGAAACCCGCTTCGACATCGCCACGGGAAAACGCGGTTCGCTCCAGCAAATTGGGATGCACGTGTAGATTGCCGGGAGCGTGCACCTGGGGCGAATCCGGCTGGAGCGCTTCAAACGGATCGGTGACCGGTTCCAGAACTTCGTATTCGACGCGCACTTTTTCGGCGGCGCGCCGCGCGTGGAACGGCGTATCGGCCACCACGAGCGCAAAGATGTCGCCGACGCAGCACGTGGTTTCGCCCACTGCCACGAAAATCGGCAGATCCGGAATCGCCAAACCCACGCCGCGCTGCGCAAACACATCCGCTGCGGTGAAGATGCGCAGGACGCCGGGCATCGACTGCGCTTCCGAAGTGTCGAGCGCCAGAATCTTGGCCCGCGGATGCTCCGACAGGACGGGCGCGCCGTGCAGCATGCCTTCCACGCGCATGTCGTCGACGAAAGGCTTTTCGCCCAGCGTCTGCTGGGTGCCCAGGTAGCGTGAGGGCGACGTCCCAATGCCGTTGGGACGCTTTTCATGTTCAAACGCCGGGTTGCGCTTCAGCCCGAAGTCTTCGCCGAAGTAGTTGCAACGGCGGGGTGTTTCGCGCGGCAATTGTTTGTGATCGTTCCAGGCCTCGCCCGCGGTTTGGATGGCGTCAAGGATGCGCGCGTAACCGGTACAGCGGCACAGGTGCGCGTCCAGCGCTTTGGCGACGGTCTGCCTATCCGCCGTGCGGTCTTGCCTCAGGAGCCCGGAGGCGCGCACCACGATGCCCGGGATGCAAAAGCCACATTGTACGCCGCCTTCCATAACGAACGCTTCGCCCAGCACGCGGCGCATGTCTTCGGGCAGGCCCTCGAGTGTGGTGACGTCCTTACCCTGCATGTGTTCCGGCTTGCGCAGGCAGGAAAGAACCGGTTGGCCATCAACAAGCACCGCGCAGCATCCGCAGGCGCCTTCCGGCGAACAGCCGTTTTTGGCCGAAACGATGCCGCACTCCTCGCGCAGGACCTCCAGGAGGGTCATGCCCGGTTCGTAGGCAACTTGGGTCGGTTGTCCGTTGAGGGTGAAATTGATCTCCGGCATAGTCTTAGTGCCATGCGCGGGTGCAAAGCGCGCCTAGTTTTAGCCTAGCAAACTTGTCCATCGGCAGTTGTGGCTATTTGGAGCTATAGCGCAAGCTAAACGCCTTAGTTGCCCAGCAGATGCGGAAGATCCTGGGCCGTTTTCATCTTGGGAAAGTGAAGAGCTCGACGAGCGTTCGCACGCGCTCTTTCTGACGGCTGCGGGGAAATCGCCTGGTTCTGGTTAGCTCGGCGACACCATGCAGGCTCGCCCAAAACAGTTCCGTGATAACCTCCGGCTTCGAGCGCCCCTGAAACAACGCCAGGAGCTGGGAAAACGCAAATCGCAGCTCCGGTGGAGTAGCCGCGTCACCGAAGGGTACGCCCAGGCTGAGCGAAAACATCACCTCATACAGCGCGGGTGAAGACGCGGCGAACTCCAGGTACGCGGCCGCCACCGATTCGACCGGATTTCGACGCCTCGCCGGTTTCCGCGCCTTCTCCAAAGCCTGTCCTATCTCCCGGAAGCCCTCGATCGCAACCGCGGTGAGAATCCCTTCGCGGCTGCCAAAGTGAGTGTACAAAACGGGTTGGCTGTATGAAATTTCGTCGGATAGCCGCCGAACGGTTACGTTGGACCACCCTTCCAGTTCCGCGATTCGTCGCGCGGCGCTGATAATCTGCGCACGCCGGGCCTGCTTGTCGCGCAATTTCCGTTCCGCAATCCGGTTCGCCGCTGTGGGGATCATTGTGATCGGTTGTTTCTACCTTGTGGCTTGAGGCCAAATGTTCCTGAGGGCCGGGCGGCTCGTAGCCGCGAGCGTTCTCCATTCATGGCGTAATGCCGTCGCCGCTTAAATCGCATGCATCAGCAACCCGGCGCTGCCTTTTCTTCGGGAGGCTTGACAGTGTTCTAGTAGTCTAGTACACTGCCAGTGACGTCGAAAGGAGTCGAGCCATGAAATCCGTGATGGCGTGTCTATTAGGATCCATCCTGATCTGCTGGGTGGGTTATTCGCAGCGGCCTGTGCTCAAGCAAGGTGTCGCGGTGGAAATGCCGGTTGCCAGTCATGCGGTGGAGATGCGGGCTGCGGACGGACAGAATGCCACAGTGGTGGCCATAACGGCGAGCGGAAAAGTGTTTGTCGGTATCCAGCCCACCGAGCCTGCCGCGTTGAGCAAATTGAGCGCAAGGACTGTATTTGTAAAGGCCGACTCGCGGGTCCCCTATCAGAAGCTGCTCGCGGTCTTGGACGGCTTGCGCGGGAAATCGGTTGTGCTACTGACCGCGCCTCCCGAAAATCCCGGGCGGCAAGGATATGTTTCACCGTATGGATTGAAGCTGAGCCTGTCCCGGTAAAATCGGCGGCAGAGTTAGGGAACCCAGGCGCCTGTTGCGGTGTCCAATAGCCTAATACCAATCCGGCGAAGGAGATCCGCATGCAGGCTGTATTCGTTTGGATCGAAGCCACCTGGCAGGACCTGAAGTATGGCTTGCGCCAGTTGTGGCACAGCCCGGGTTTCACCGCGGCGGCCGCGATCACACTCGCGCTGGGCATCGGCGTGAACACGTCGATTTTCAGCCTGCTCAATGCGCTGCTCCTGCGGCCGTTGCCCGGTGCAAACACTCGCGGCCTCGTTGCGATTTACCGCGGCGACAATCGTCCCTGTTCTTATCGCGATTTTCTGGATTTCGAGCGCCGCGCCATCGCGTTTTCCGGCCTAGCAGCGGATGCATCCAACGAAAGCGCGATGGATGCCGGCGACAGCGCCACCAGCGAGCTGGTCCTGGTGGAGGGCGTTTCCTTCAACTACGCTTCGGTGCTGGAAACGCGTGCGCTGGTGGGGAGATGGTTCGCTGCCGCGGATGAGCGAACGGCCGAGGTGGAATTCCCGGCGGTGATCAGCTATCGGCTGTGGCAGAGCCAGTTCGGAGGAGATCCTCGGGCGGTTGGGCGGCGCGTCCGTGTGGAGTCGCAGTGGTACACGATCGTCGGCGTCGCGTCGAAGGAGTTTCAAGGCCTGGAGCCGCCCATCATGACCGACGTATGGCTGCCCTTGGAGCGCTACGCGCGGCACAACGAATATGCGGCGCGGCTGGTGAACGACAGGCAGGGCGCTGGAGTGGTGATGTTCGGCAGGCTGAAACCGGGCATCGCGGCGCTGGCGGCACAAGCACAGCTCAACGTGGTCGATGCGCAGTTGCGCCGGGAATATCCGCGGCCATCGGTTCGTGAAGCAGCGCTCACTTTGGCAACGCCACGCGGCGCGACCGATCCCGGTTCCCGGAGCATGGTGACGCCGCCGCTGGTCATGCTGGCGATCGTGGTGGCTCTCGTGCTTTTTATCGCATGCGCGAATATTGCGACTCTTTTGTTGACCCGCGGAGCGGCCAGGCGGCGGGAGCTTTCGATCCGCATCGCACTCGGCGCCGGGCGCGCGCGGGTTTCGAAGCAGATGCTGGCGGAGAATTTTCTCATCAGCCTGCTTGGCACGGCCGGCGGCCTGATCGCAGCGGTGTGGACGAACCGGCTGGAAGAGAAGGCGATCCTGGCGCTGCCGTCGCCGATGGCCGCGGGGCTGGATTTGGCGATCGACGGCCGCGTGCTCGCCTTCGTCCTGTGCGCTTCGGTCATTACCACGCTTCTGTTCGGACTGGCGCCGGCCTTGAGCTTGTCGAAGACGGACCTGGTTCCCGCTCTCCAATGGAATGCGTTGCGTCCGGAGAATCACCACCGGAGGTTCAGGCTGCGCAACCTTTATGCCGTCGCCCAGGTGACGGTCTCGCTAATCCTGCTCATCGTGGCTGGCCTGTTCCTTCGCGCCCTGCATCGGGCGAGCACGATCGATCTGGGGTTCGATCCGCGCGGACTCGTTTCCGCTCGCCTGTTTCTTCCTAGCCCCGAGTTCAATGCCGCCACCGCGCGGGACCTGTACCGCAGGATCCTGGCCCGGACGCGATCAATGGCGGGCGTGAGCCACGCGACTTTGTCTTATGCTTCGCCAACGATCGCCATGCCGGAGTGCGTGGCGCCGGACAATGCGGTGGGAACGGAGCGGGCGCTAGCGGCGGGAGCCAATATAATCGGGGCCGATTACTTTTCTACCTTGGGCGTCCCGCTGGTGCGCGGGCGCGACTTTTCGTCCGCGGACGATGCCTCCGCACCACCGGTGGTGATCGTCAACGAAGTTCTGGCACAGCGCTATTGGCCGCATGGCAACGCCGTGGGAAGCCGCGTGCGGATCGGCAGCGGATGCGAAAAAGGACGCGGCACGCCCGCCGAAGTCGTCGGCGTAGCCAAGGACGCTATGTACGCTTCGCTGGACTCGAAGGAGCGGCCGTTTGTCTTCTTGCCGGTCGAGCAGCGCTTCGCAGGGTTCGTCGCGTTGTTGGTAAGAACCGGCGGCGACCCCGGGCCATACGCCGCGGCCTTGAGAACGGAGCTGCGCCAGCTGGATGGCAGGCTGCGCGTTTACGGAATTGACGGCCTCGCGGATGAGACGGACCAGGCATTAGGACCGATGCGGCTGGAAGCGTCGCTGCTGGGCGCGTTTGGTGCGCTGGCGCTGGTGGTGGCTGCCGTCGGGCTTTACGGCGTGATCGCCTTCGGGGCCAGCCAGCGTACGCAGGAGTTCGGAATTCGCATGGCTTTAGGAGCGCGGCGCAGCGACGTTCTTCGGCTGGTGATTGGCGATGCCCTCATGCTGGCGCTGGTTGGTGTGTGCCTCGGCACCGTGGCCTCGCTGCTTCTCACTCCGTTCCTGCGCAGCTTTCTTTATGGGCTGAGTCCCACCGATGGGGCGACGTTCGCGGGCGTTGCGCTTCTGTGGACCGCCGTCGCGCTGCTTGCGAGTGCCGTGCCGGCGTACCACTCGACCAGGGTCGATCCGGCGGCGTCTCTGCGCTGCGAGTGACCTACTTGCCCACGAGATGTGTGAGATCCTTCTCGTTTTCCTGGCAGAAGTATTCGAGCAGTTCCGTGTTCAACACGATGTATTGGTGCAGCGTCACCGTCCACGGCTTGGTGTAGGCCTTGGGGTCGTCCATGGTGATCTGGATCTCCAGGTTGCCGTAGTTGATGCGGTGGTAGCGCTCGACCATCTTGGCGGCATCGGTCAGAGGGCTGCCGCTGCGGTCCAGCCACATGCCGTCGTGGAAGCCGATGGTCTGAACGACCAGCGTGTCGCCTTCCCAATGGCCCGCGGAGTAGCCGTTATAGGAGGGCGACGGGTCCTCGGGGAGCATGCGCCCATCCGTGAAAATCTGACGATAAGTGACGTCGCGCTCGGAAAGAATCGCGATCATGCCCGGCACCTGCACGATCTTGCGATACGGAGGGAACGTCAGCAGGCGCAGCGCGCCGGCGGGCTTGCAGTGCGAAACCGGATCGTCCTTTCCGTTGTCGGCCATGCGCTTCCGGACCAGCTCCGCGGCCCAGGGTTGGTATGGCAGACCGCCGGAAAGGCGCGCGCCGATATTGAGGAACTCGCGCGACATGGGCATGTCCTGGCAGCCGGTGGGCGGGCAAGGCGCGGTGTTGTCGGCTTCCCAGATGCCGGAAAAATCGGGATGGCCGTCCGCGGTGCGCGGCGTGGGCGCGCCCAGGTTGGGGATGCCGCTGGGAGTCTTCGGGACGCCGGCGGTCGGATATTTCACCCATTGACCTGCCAGCGGGGCTATCGCAAACAGGGCCGCGAGCGCCGCGATTGCAATCGAACTGAACCAGCTTCGGCGCATCACGTGTGATCCAGGATAATCTTCAGGCGGCGTTCCGCGCCATCCTCCACCATGTCGAGCGCGGTTTCCAATTCCCTCAACGACAGATGATGAGTGACCAGCGGCTCCAGACGGACGACGCCGCGCGCGACCAGATCGATGGTGACCGGAAAATCCTGCGCGGTAGCGGCGCGGTTATTCAGCAGCGTCAGTTCCTTGTAATACAGATCGTAGAAAGGCAGCGCGCCTTCCTTCGCACTCAGGATGCCGAACATGACGATGCGGCCGCCGAACCGGGCCATCTGGATGGCGTCGGCCAGCGCGGACATCACGCCGGTGCATTCGATGACCAGGTCGGCGCCGCGGCCTCCAGTTGCCGCGCGCACTTGTTCGACGACGGACCCGGTGCGGGATGCGATGGTCAGGTCGGCGCCGAGTTCGCGCGCCAATTCATTCTTGAACGCGCTGCGGCTGATGCCGATCACTTTGCCTGCGCCGCGGGCCTTGGCGATCTGCACGTGCAATTGGCCGGACACGCCCAAGCCGATCACCGCTACGGATTCGCCGAGAAAGAACGGCGCCAGACGCTGCGCGTGCACGCAGGTTGTGGCGACCTGGATGAGCGGGGCGGTGCGGCTGTCGACGGAATCGGGCAGGCGGAAAACCTGGCCGGCGGGAACCACGGCGTATTCGGCGAAGCCGCCGTTCGATTCGCGGCCGATCAATCCGCCGTTGGGGCACAGATTGGTTTGTCCGATGCGGCAATGAAAGCAGGTGCCGCAGAACAAAACCGGGTCGATGATGACGCGGTCGCCCGGCCGGACGCCATCGACGCCTTCGCCGCGCACGTCTTCGGCGCGCATTACTTCGCCGATCATTTCGTGGCCCATGATCAGCGGGTACTTCGCCGGAATCGCGCCCTTGTAAATCTTCAGGTCCGTGCCGCAGATGCCGCTGTTGGTGATGCGCACCAGAACCTGGCCGGGGCGCACCTCGGGAGTCGCAACATCTTCCAGCGCCACGTTGCTGGGCGCGTGCAGGACCATCGCTTTCATCTTTAGTTATTCTCGCGCCCCGTGGCAGCCGTGCGCTCAGGCGGGCAACGGCTTGCCCCTGGTTTCGTGACCGAAGGGCAGCAGCAGGAGCCCGATGACAAATGCGACGCTGGTGAGCGCGACCGGGGTGCCGAGCGTTCCGTAATGCCGGATCATCGCGCCGACCAGGAACGTGAGAAACGCGCCCGCAAAGCGGCCCACATTGGTCGTAAATGCGAATGCACTGACGCGGCAGTCGGTGGGGTATTGTTCGGGAAGCCAGAAAGAGTAAACCACGAAATTGGCTCCGCCCAAGCCCAGGAAGAACGTGCAAACCATGAACCACAGCACCGCGCCCTGCGGCATGTAGAAAACGTAGCCAAACGCGACCCACAGGAAGACCAGCATCAATGCGAAGAAGATCGCCAGGACCCACCGCCGGTCCATCCGCTTGGCCAATAGCGGCGTCAGCACGGCGCCGATCACCGTTCCGATGCCCAGGATGGCAGTGCAAAACGCCGCGCGCGTTGAGGCTGCCGCGGCCTCTCCCGCGCGCTCGGAGATGTAGGTGATGGCCGAGGGCACATACGTCGATCCAGCCCACAGCCCCACGATAGAGGCGATGAGATACAGGGAATTCAGAATCGTGCGCCAGCGGTATTCGGGCTGGAACAGCTTGAAGAAAGCGTGATGCATCGCGACGATGCCGCCCTCCTCCCGCCGGTTCTTCCAACGCTCCGGCTCATGCAGCCGGTTGTAGAGAAACGCAACGAAGATCGCCGGGGCCCCGCCCACGACGAACATCCAGCGCCAGCCATAATGCACGCCGATGATCAGTTGTGCGATGCCCGCGAGGACGAACCCGATATAGTAGCCGGTGTGCATCAGGCAGACGCCCCAGGTGCGCCGCTCCTCGGGCCATTCTTCGGAGACCAGCGACGCTCCGATGGACCATTCGCCGCCGATGCCCACGCCGGCGAGAAAGCGCACACTGGCCAGCGTCCAAACGTTGTTGCACAGTCCCGCCAGCAACGTGAACAGCGAAAACCACAGGATGGAGAACATCAGCGTGCGGGCGCGGCCGAACCGGTCCGCGATAGGGCCCCAGATCAACGCCACGCCCCAGCCGATCATGAACAACGCAAACAGCAGCCCGCTGTAGTAGCCGACATTCGCCGTGGTGGCCGCGATTCCGGACTTGGGCAACACGTCGCGCAAGGCCGGAACCAGGACCAGGGAGAAGATGAAGGAATCCATCCCGTCCATGGTCCATCCGCCCCACGCCGCCCAGAAAGCGCGCTTTTGCGCACTGGTCAACGGAGCATGGGCGCTCAGCGCGGGTTCCACAACCGGTTTGTGCATTGAAGGTCCTTCGAAGCCCAGCGGGGTCTTATGAATTAGATCATCCGAGCGCCGGGAAATCAATAGGCAGTAGGAGTCATGGCCCGGGTGGTGGCTGGGTTGGGCATAAGATTGCTTGTGAGATCCAAATGGCCATCCCGGTTCAAGAGCGGGCCTCCGGCGCCAGCGCGCAGTTCCGGCTTTCCGCTGTCCTGGTAGCGCTCAGCGCGCTGCTGGTGATTGCGCTCGGCGCCTTCGTTACCAGCCGGGCGAATGCTCCGCAAACGGAGTGGCGACTTGGCGTGGACGCAACGGTTCATCGGTTCGTGGCGACGACGGTGGCCATTCTCGGTCTGTGGCTGGTGTTCTGGCTTTCCCAGGTGGAGGCGATGCCCCTGCTGGGTTGGGCCGCGCTGGCCTTGTTCGTAGTGAACGGGTGCGTCGGCTGGCTGGGAGGGCCGGTCGTGGTGCTGCACGCAACGCTTGCGCCGCTGGCCTTCGCCGGTTTCGTCGCGGTGGCCGTGGCAAGATCCCCGGGCTGGAAGAAAGCGCCGGAATTGGTCGAGGGGAAGGCCGCCCCAATCCTGCGCCCTTTAGCGATGGCAGCTCCGCTTCTGCTGTTGCTACAAACGGTGCTCGGCGCGACGTATCGTCATAAGCTCACCGGAGTGTTACCGCACGTGGCGTTCGCGATGGTCGTGACCATTGCGGTTCTGGCTGAATCCGCGCTCGTCCTGCAGCACTATCCCCAGCATCGCGCCCTGCGCCGTGCGGCGATTGGGCTGATCTGCGCCCTGATCGCGCAGGTGGTGCTCGGATTCACGGCGTTAACCATGCAATTGCTGCAGCGGGGAAACTCGTTAGCCCGGGCGTTGGTGATGGCCACGGCGGCGCATGTCGTGGTGGGATCCCTGACTCTGGCGGCGAGCGTAGTGCTTGCGCTTCAGGTTCAGCGCCACGTGCGCCGTTCGCCCGGCGGGCCGCCCGTCCCAGTGATGGCTCAGAAGGATCATTGACATAAAAAAGACGCCGGTGCTATAGTCCTCGACGAATGTGTTCAAACGGCTAGGGCGCGCTTGGCGTGTCCGCGCTCCGGCGTTCCGGAGCGGCCCGAGAAACCAAAAGGCGGACGTAAATAATGAAATTCAGGTTATTGACACTCCTGGCTGCGGCGGCAAGTGCCTTATTGATTCCGGTTTCGCTGGAAGCCCACCACGGGCAAGCCGGCTACAACGTCAAGGAGCCAGTCACCGTGAGCGGGACCGTCAGCGGCTTCCGCTTTCTGAATCCTCACTGCATCATCGAATTCGACGTCAAGGATGACAAAGGCCAAGTCGAGAAATGGCAAGGCGAACTGACCAGCCCGAATCACCTGATTCGCGCCGGCTGGACCGCGACTTCGTTGAAGCCCGGCGATCAAGTCACCATCACCGGATTCCGTGCCAAGAGCGGCGCCCCTTCGCTGTGGATCACCAAGGTGCTCCTGAACGGCGAAGAGATGCAGCTGCGCGAAGGGAATTAGTTTGGCCACGCAAGCGAGGAGCCTGAGGATGCGAAACCAAATGCTGGGCGCGGCGGTTGCGCTGGCCGCGCTGTTACTGCCCATCCATGGTCTGGCGCAGGAGGCCAAGCCGGGTTCGGCGCCGGATCTTTCCGGAGTCTGGAACGTCAAGGGCTCCCCGGCCACGCGCTACTTCTCCTATACCTTCAGCAAAGACGAGCCGTCGATGACGCCGTGGGCCGAGGAGCGCTTTAAGAAGAACAAGCCCTCCTTCGGACCGCGCGCCGTGGAGGACTCCAACGACCCGGTGAACCCGACCACCGTGAGCGCGCTCGGCTGTTTTCCTCCGGGCATGCCGCGCATGTATCTCCAGCCGTTCCCGATGGAGATTATTCAGACGCCCGGCCGCGTAATCGAGTTCTTCGAGTTCGGCCACTACATCCGCCAGATCTGGACCGACGGCCGCCCGCACAACACGGCATTAGGCCCCACCTGGCTCGGCGACGCCATCGGCAAATGGGACGGCGACACGCTGGTGGTGGACACCATCGGGTTTAACGACAAGACCTGGGTGGACCGGGGCGGTCATCCGCATAGCGACCAGATGCACCTCACCGAGCGCATCCGCCGCGTGGATCACAACACGTTAACGGACCAAATCACCATCGAAGATCCGGTCGCCTATACCCAGCCCTGGGGCGGCACGCTCACTTTCGCGCTGCATCCCAACTGGAGCATCGGCGAAATGATTTGCGAAGACAACGTCAACTTCGACGAGTTCCTGAAGAACGAAGCTAAGCCCGCCAAGTAAGCGAGTGTAGAATCCCGCAATTCTCTGAAACGCCGCTGGAAACGGCTACGCTTCTCGGACCAGGTGCCTGGCCGCCCAGTCTGCCAGAGCGGGCGACCGCATGGAGCGCGGGCCTCCGGCATTAGAAGCCTGATTGTGGCCGGTGCCTTCCACCATCTCGCGCTTGGAATTCACGGCGGCTTTGTACAGGCGATACGCGCCGGCGGGATCCATGATGCGGTCGTCCTTGCTGTAGCCGATCAACATGGGGCATTCGATGCGGTTGGCGCGGCCTTCCAGCGTATAGTCCGCCAGCTTCTTGCGTGCGTCGGCGAGATCGCGCGCCCCGATGATCCAGCGCACGCGCTCCTGGATGGGCGGGTAGTAATCGAACAGGTCGTGTCCCAGATCGAACGATCCGCTGCTCATCAGCGCCGCGGCGATGCGCGATTCACCGGCCGCCGCGCGCGGAGTTCCGTAGCCGCCCATGCTGATACCTGCCACGCCAATGTGGTTGGCGTCCACGTCCGGCCGGGTCGCCAGGTAGTCGATCATCGCCTTCAGGATGCGATCCGTGTCCGGCGGCAGATGCAGATCCTTCAACCGCAGCGCGCCCCCTTGCCCTGGAAAATCCAGCGCCAGATAGGCCATGCCGCGCTGCACGTAGCTGTTGGCGTTCAAAATGGTGGCTTCGGCCATTGTATCCGCGCCTTCGAAAGCGATCAGCGTGGGGAACTTCCTGCCGGCCGGGCCGTTCGGTTTGCGGAAATACCCGTCCAGCATCCGGCCTTCGTAATTCACCTGCACGCGCTCGAACGGCGGCCGCGTCATCTTCCAGGCTTGGTCGAAATTTTCCCGCATGCGCTTGTACAAAGGCAGCATGCGCGGCTCGCTTACCGGCATCGGCCAGCAGGCTTCGCGAAAGAAATTCGACGCCCGCAGATAGTATTCGTTGGCGGTGACCTTGTAGCCTTCCGCCGCATGCTGCTCCGCGATCTTTTCATTGCGTTCGGCCACCCGGGTCCATTCCTCCACCCAGGACGCCAGGTTGAAGGGCTTCATGCGCTGCGCGACTTCCAGCTGGTCCGGGTCGCTGGTGTAAATGCTGGCCGACAGCCGGATTTCCAGTTGCCCGCCGCCCGGCAGATCCTTTCCCGCGTACAGCTCCTCTTCGGATCTGCCACCCACGACGCCGAGGCGGCCCTGTTCGGCCCCCGCGTCTTGTGCGCGCGCGCTCGACACCCAAGCGCTCGAAAGCGGAACGGCGGCCGCCGAGATGGCGCCCAATTTCATCCAGCCTCTGCGGTTCAATCCCGATCGCGAATCCATGCTGCAAGCTCCTTCCGTTTGGTTTGGCCTCCGGATGAACCGGGTTGGCATCAGCAATTCTACTCTCCCGCGGCGCGCGCTCTACTAGCTCCATTGAGCTATTCATTTCCTCTTGCTGGCTACACGCGCTGGTGATAACGTTGTTTTCCGAGTCACCGGGGCGTTTTCAGGAAGGAACTTATGCGTAGATCGCTTGCTGTGTTCGCAGCCGTCGTAGCAGTTTTTGTGGCCGGTTTCCTGGTGGGCACGAAACAGGCGCCGGTGCAGGCGAAGGAGAAACCGGGCGCCGGTTTTGCCGCCATTCCGGGCGAAACGAACACGCAGGATGTTTTCGGTGCTTACGACGTGGTCGCGGACTGGCCGCAGAATATCAGCACGTTGCCCGGCAACTCCGCCTGGACCTGGGGAGCCGGTCAAAGCGTGTACGCCGAAAGTCCCAACCGGATCTTCCTGCTGTTCCGCGGTGAACTGCCCAACATCAAGCGGCCGGCCACTCGCCTCATTCCCGAATTCGGGCCCAGCCTGCAATTTCCCATTGGCCGCCTGCCCTGGCGCGACGCTACCGTTTCGGCGCTGCCCGGAGCCGGCGGGAGCGGCCAGGACCCCGACGATGGACCCAAGCTGTGGAAGGGCACGGTCGGCGTGGATGCCAAGTGGGAGCATTGCCTGACGGTGGTGGACGGCAACGGCAAAATCATCGAGACCTGGACGCAATGGGACAAGATCATGAAGCGTCCCCACTTCGTCACCATTAATCCCTACGACCCGGAGAAGCACGTCTGGGTGGTCGACGACCACATGCACGCCATCTACAAGTTCACTCACGACGGCTCCAAACTGGTGCAGACCATCGGCACGCCTACGGTGAAAGGCGCCGACGGAACGCATTTCAACCGGCCCACCTTCATCGCCTGGCTGCCTGACAGCACCATGTTCGTCGCCGACGGCTATAACGGCACCCGCGTCGCCAAGTTCGACAAGGATGGCAAGTTCCTGATGGACTGGGGCAAGAAAGGCACGCCGCCGAATGACAAGCGGCCCGGCTATTTCAACAACGTGCACGGTCTGGCGATCGATCCGCAAACCCACCACGTCTTTGTGAACGACCGCGGCAATCATCGCATCCAGGTTTTCGACGAAAACGGCAAGTATCTGTATGATTTCAGCCTGGGCCAGCCCCCCTCCGATGTCCACCTGATCTACATCGGAGCCGATCGCACGCTGTGGGCTTTCGACCGCGGAACTTCCAAGATGCTGAAGTACGACCTGGAGGGCCATTTCCTGTATTCCTTCGGAACCTGGGGCGACTTCCCCGGCGGCTTCTGGGGAGTTCACGGATTCAGCGTCGATCAGGACGGCAATTTCTATGTGGCCGAGGTGGACAACGGCCGGGTGCAGAAGTTCAGCCCGCGCGCCGGCGCCAACCCGGCGTTCCTGGTCGGCAAGCCGGTGTACGCCGCTTGGAAGTGAAGTTCATGTGGAGCGCCGGGCGTCGCTTAGACGCCGCTTTGCTGGTGAGGTTTTTCAGTAGATTTTCAGATTGGCGGAGTAATGTTTACCAAACAGAATTGGGATTGGGCGTAGCTCGACTTTGTTTGCTTCGGGTGATATCTAGGCCTGAGTTCAGTTCGGGGTATTGAGCTTCAGATCATCGACTAGGAGGTCGTATGAGTTCCCACCGTGTTGCGGGGTGTCGCGCTCCCAGGAATCTATGGGTGGTTCTGGCTGCGTTTTTGATCGTGTTTCTCGCCACTTCTCTTCTATTTTCTCAAGGCAGTAATGGCCGTATTCTCGGCAGCATCACCGATCAGACCGGCGCTTCCATGGTGGGAGCCACCGTCACGGTAATCGACATTCAGCGTGGAACGACCCGCGTCCTTTCGACCGATGCCGCCGGGGCGTATCTGGCGCCCAACCTGCTTCCGGGTACGTACACCGTCCGCGCCGAGTTCAAGGGATTCAAGACCGTGGCCCGTGAGAACATCACGCTGGAAGTCGCCCAGGATATCCGCGTCGACCTCAGCATGCAGCCCGGCGAGCAAACCCAGGTGGTCAACGTCACCGAGTCCGTGCCGCTGATTGAGACCAATAACGCGGAACTCGGCGGAACCATTGAGAACAAGGTGATCAACGACCTGCCTCTGAACGGCCGCAACTTCGAGAACCTGCTGGAGCTGCGTCCCGGCGTCACCAAGTATCCCGGCGGCTCAGGTTGGAGCAATAGCACCAACGGCGGACGCCCGCACGACAACTTCTTCATGGTGGATGGGATCGATAGCAACGATCCCTGGATGGCCCAGAGCGTCATGAACGCCGTCATGGCCGCCGGCGACGCCGGAACCATGCTGCCGATCGACGCCATTGATGAATTCAAAACCGACCAGAACCCCAGCGCCGAATATGGCTGGAAGCCGGGCGCCATCGTAAACGTCGGCATTAAATCGGGCAGCAACACCTTCCACGGCACCGGCTACGCCTATGGCCGCGATGGCTCCTGGGACGCCGCCGATTATTTCAACCCGCCCGGAACCGGAGCCCTGCCGGTGCAAATGGAGCAATACGGCGGCAGCGTCGGCGGCCCCATCATCCATGACAAACTGTTCTTCTTCGCAAACTTTGAATCGCAACAGTACAACGTGTCGACCGCCGCTCAGCACTCCGTTCCGATTACCAATACTAGTGCGACCGGAACGAACAGCTTGATCGGAGCCTGCAATGCCGCGCTAGCGGCCGGGCAACTCAGCGCGCTAAGCGCCCAACTGGCGGGTTTAAGCACCACGTGCGCCCCGCTCTCCAACTATCCCGGCCTGTTCCCGGTCAACAACAGCTCTTCGACCACCTACAACACCTCGCTCGCCAACGTCAATAGCATTTACTCCGGCGTCGTCAAAGTTGACTATCACATGAACGAGAAGAACTCCTTCAGCGGCATGTATTTCATCAGCCCGGGGAACGGCACGTTCGTGGACAATCCCGCGGAACAGATCAACTCCTTCTGGCTCACGGACCAGTACGCCCGTTCGCAGGTTGGTTCTGGAAGCTGGACCTTCGTCCCCACGTCCAGCATCGTGAATTCGCTGCGCTTCGGCTACTCCCATTACGACCAGGTGTTTTCGACGCCGGATGCCAACGATAATCCCGCCGACTATAGCTACAACGGAAGCACGTATCACTTCTACACCGGCCAGACCAACCCCGCCTACTACGGCCTTCCGTTGATGCTTTTCCAGGGCGGCTCCACATTCCAGCTGGGCAATTCCTGGCCGAAGTCGGTCGGCCCCGACGGCGTGTATCAAATCAGCGATAGCATTTCCTGGCTGAAGGGCAAGCACAACATCAAGTTCGGCGGCGACATTCTCATCAACCAGAGCACCAATAACGTCACGGCCAACACCAAAGGCCCGATGCGGTTCGCGGGCGGCATCGATGCGTTCTTCGAGGGCGACATGAGCCGTGCCCAGATCAGCGCGGGCGACTTCCTGCGCCACTTGCAGGATGAAGGCTACGGCATATTCATCCAGGACGATTGGCGCATTACCCCCCGCCTCACCATCAACATGGGATTGCGCTATGAGCTGACCACCGTATTCACCGAGGCCAACAATCTGGTCGGCAACTTCGATCCCACCCAGGGCCTGGTTCAGGTCGGCAAGCAGATCGGCTCGCCCTTCAACGGTGATCACCTGGATTTCTCGCCACGTCTCGGCGTGGCTTGGGACATCTTCGGCAATGGCAAGACCGTGCTGCGCGCCGGATCCGGGGTTTACTATTCGCAGTACAGCTTCGATTCGTTCATGGCCATCGGCAACCTGCTGGGCATGCGCACCGTTCCCACGGGCGTCAATCTTTATACCAACGGCAACTCGACTCCGTTTACCGCCGGCGGGACCATCAACCTGGGAGCCATCACCTGGGGCGGCGGAGCGCTGGGGAGCGCGACCACGCCTGGGACCATCCGCTACAACTGGGCGAACAACGGACCGAACCAGGCGCTGTACAGCGCCTCCCCTGCCTGCGGCGACGGCTCGGTTACGCTGCCGGACGGCTTCACCCCGTCACCCTGTAACATCCTGGGCGCGGACCGCAATATGCGCGCGCCTTATATGACCAAGTGGAACGTGGACATCCAGCGCGCCATCACCAACGACCTCTCCCTGGATGTTGCTTACGTCGGCACCCACGCCGCCAGACTGCTGGGCGTCACGGATTTGAACCAGCCGCTGCCCGTCAATGGCTTCAGCCCTGGCTGGGGCAACCCGGCCGATCCCAACAGCCCGGCCGGACAGTGCCTGGCCAGCGCCGCACAAGGCTACAACAATTGTGCGCCCAGCTCGGCCCTCGAGCAGGCGGCCGCCCCCTACAACGCCAAGTTCCCCTACCTGGGCATCATCAACTGGCTCAGCAATGACAATGTCGCCAATTACAACGGCCTGCAGGTGTCACTCACGCAGCGGACCTGGCATGGATTCTCCTATGTCCTGGGCTACACCTATTCGCACGCTCTGTCGGAGTCTCCGGATAACTGGTCGTTCCTGCAGCCCATCAACAGCAACGACGTGAGGGGACTGTACGGGACCAGCCCGTTCGATATCCGCAACCACTTCACCTTCTCGACAACCTACGCCATTCCCGGCAAAAAGACGCCCGGACAGATTCTGCAAGGCTGGTCGGTCAATTCGATCGTGAATCTCCAGAGCGGTTTGCCTTGGGGCGTGAACGACCTGACAACCGACTTCAGCGGTACCGGCGAAATCAATTCCATTCCGCAGAACGGCGAACAGTGGAACTTCTTCGGCAATCCCAGCGACTTCACCACCACCAAGGCCTTCATCAACACCAATGGCGGCCTGGGCGGCATCCCGTATTATCCGGGCGCCAGCAACGCGTCGTGTCTGTCGAAGGCCGAGGCTTTCGGAGCGATGGCCGTAGCGTCGCTTACGGATCTGGGGTGCTACGCTTACAAGAGTTCCATCCTCATCCCGCCCGCCTACGGCTCTTACGGCAATACGGCGCCCAACATGTTCCGCGGACCCGGCTTCTACAATGTCGATTTCTCGATCACGAAAGCCATGACTTTCGGCGAACGCGTCACCGCGCAGTTCCGCGCCGAGTTCTTCAACGTGTTCAACCACCCCAATATCGCCAATCCGTTTGGCGGTCCCGGCGGCAGCAACGCGTACACCGATCCTTCCGCGACCGCGGGCGCGAGCTTCGGCTTCCAGCCGGCCACGCCGGATGTGGTCAGCTCCAACCCGGTGCTCGGCTCGGGCGGACCCCGCGCCATTCAGCTCGGTCTGAAGATCATTTTCTAGCGTCCCCTAACGCCAAGGGCCGTTGGGTTCGAGTTGCTACGCTGTAATTGAGGCCTCTCGAACTCAACGGCCTTTTTTTCATGCGCATCAAACCGGAAGACCGTTTCTGGATCGCGATCTATGGCTTTGCCGCTTTCATTCTGTGCGTGGCGGTCGGCGTTTTTGGCTGGCTGGCCTACCAGTCGCACCAGGAGGCCAGCGAAGGGCCCACCGCTCATAGCAAGCCGCTGCTGTATACCGCACCGTTCGCCGAAGAGGAGTTCAGCGTGCTGGCTCGGTTTCAAGCGCCGCCTTATAACCGCGTGCCCTCCGATCCCGCGGCCTTCGCCATGGCCATGCAACGTTATACGCGCGGCGATTATGCCGGAGCCGGCCCCAAACTTCGCGCCCTAACGCAATCGCAGCCCGATTTTACACCCGCCCGCTTCTATCTGGGCATCTGCCTTCTGCTCACCGCCGACCGCCTCTCGGGCATCGAGGAGCTTCGCAGCGTGACCGAATCGGGCGCCGGACCCTACCTGGAACGCGCGCGCTTTTACCTCGCCAAAGGCCTGATCGGCGAGCATGACCTGAACCACGCCAGCGAGGAGCTACGGAGCGCGATCGCGCAGCATGGCGATCTGGAAAAACAGGCGCAGGCGCTGCTCGATCAGATTCAGCCCAGCCGATGAGTGCGCCCGCTTCGCCACTATACTAAAGCTTGCTCTCGCTCAAGCCGTGGAAGCTCTGGACGCTGGTATTGTTTGCGTCCGCCGCTTTCTATGCGCTCTATTTCCTTGGACTGACGCGCACCGGGCTGCTCGGACCCGACGAGCCGCGCTACGCCGCCATCGGCCAGGCCATGGCCGCTTCGGGCGACTGGATCACGCCGCGCCTGTGGGAGCATCCCTGGTTTGAAAAGCCCGCGCTGCTGTATTGGACGACCGCGCTCGGCTTCCGGGCGGGCTTGGATCCGGATCTTGCACCGCGGCTGCCCGTGGCCGTCGCCGGCGTCGTTTTTCTGGTCTACTTCTTCGTGGCTCTGCGCCGCGAATTCGGAGCACCAGCGGCTCTATACGCCATGGCAATTCTCGCAACCTCGGCGGGATGGCTGGCCTTCAGCCGCGTGGCCGTCACCGATCTGCCGATGGCGGCCGCTTTCGCAGCGTCGATGCTGGCCCTGCTGGGAGGCCGGCCGCTCGTTGCGGGAGTGCTGTTGGGCCTGGCTGTGTTAGCCAAGGGTCTGGTGCCGCTCGCGCTGTTCCTCCCCGCCCTGTGGTTTTTCCGCGATCGCGTTCGCGCCCTGGTTCTAACGCTCGGTGCCGCCGTAGTGATTGCCGCTCCCTGGTACATCCTGGTGACGCTTCGCAACGGCATGCCTTTCCTTGAAGACTTCTTCTGGAAACAGCACTTCGCCCGATTCGTCACCGGCGCGCTGCAGCACGAGCAACCGTTCTGGTTCTATGTGCCGGTCTTGGTGGCCGGGATCTTTCCCTGGAGCCCTCTGTTGCTGCTGCTTGGCGGCAAGCACTTATATAAAGACCACCGCGCCGTGTTTCTGGCTGTGTGGCTGGTGTGGGGCTTCCTGTTTTTCTCCGTTTCGCGCAACAAGCTGCCCGGATATCTGCTGCCGCTGCTGCCTGCCGCCGCCGCGCTGATTGGCGTAGCTCTGGAACAGGCGCGCCGGCGCTCCGCTTTCATTGCGACCCTGCTCGCTTCCTGTGCGGCCCTGCTCTGGTTTGTTCCCACGCTTCAAGAACTGCTTCCCCAAGCGCTGCTGGCGGGCATCTCGCATGCCGCACCACTCCAGGTATCTGTCGCTTGGCTTTTCCCTGTCCTCGCCGCCGCCGCGGCCTGCATCGTCCTGGAGAAGACCGGCCACCGGGCGCCGGCCGTCGCTTTGGTTGCGGTGCTGATGACCTTGGCCGTCGTTCGACTGGTCTGGCAAACTTACCCGGTGTTGGATCGCACGGTGTCCGCGCGGAGCCTCTGGCGAACCCGCGGCGGCTCAATTACCTGCGTCCCTCGCGGTCAGCGCTCCCTGCGCTACGGCCTGGATTATTACGCCGGCCGTGACCTTCCGGATTGCAATTAAGGCCCAAATATAGTAATCTCTATAGACATAAGGGTAAATGCCATGACCGCAGAAGCAGCCGTCCAATCCCACAGCCAGGAAGCCGTCGCAGCCGAGTACGACGCCACCGTACGCGCGGACATCGACCTGTTTGGCTCCTACGCTGAGAAGTACCTGGCCGGTCAGCTCTCCGACGACGACTTTCGCGCCCAGCGCCTGCGCCGTGGCGTTTACAGCCAGCGCCAGACCGGCGTTCACATGATCCGCACCAAAATTCCGGGCGGCATGTTAACGGCGGCGCAGTTGGATCAACTGGCCGGTATCGCCGACGAGTTTGGCGGCGGCAAGGGACATCTGACTACCCGCCAGAATATTCAGTATCACTTCGTTCCGCTGCCCCAAGTCGCGCCTTTGCTGCACAAGCTGGCCGATGTCCGGCTGACCACGCGCGAAGCCTGCTACAACACGGTGCGCAACGTTACGGCCTGCCCGCTGAGCGGCCTGCTGGCGGATGAAGCGTTCGATGTCCGGCCCTACGCGCAAAGGGTTGCCTTCGCTTTCTTGCACAAAGAGCTGACCGATGCGATGCCGCGCAAGTTCAAGATCGCATTCTCGGGCTGCAAAGAAGACTGCATGGTCGGCGCGATCCACGACATCGGGCTGCGCGCCGTGGTGCGAGACGGCCAGCGCGGTTTCCGCATGGTGGTTGGCGGCGGACTCGGGCCCCTGCCCACCGAAGCGCATCTGCTCGACGAATTCGTCCCGGAAGAGCGCCTGGTGAATCGCTGCGAGGCGGTGCTCCGGCTTTTCAACAAACACGGCAATCGCAAGAACAAAAACAAGGCGCGCTTGAAATTCGTGGTCCGTGAACGCGGCTGGGATTGGGTGAAGGAACAGATTGAAGCCGAGTACGCCGATATTCTGGCGAACGGCGGCATTGCGGCACCCGAAGTGGTGCCGGACGGTTTTGGTGGTTTTCAATCATCGCCACCACCACTTGGCACCGGCGCTGAACTTCCTCCGGTTCTGGGCTCGAATGGCCACTCGAATCCGGAATATGAGAGATGGCTGCAAACCAACATCCGTGAACAGAAGCAGCCGGGCTATGCCATGGTCACCGTCAAAGTGCCGCAAGGCAACCTGACCGGCAGCCAGATGCACGGCTTGGCCGACATCGCACGAAGCGCCGGCGACGGTGTGCTGCGGGTCACAATTGACCAGAACCTAGTTGTGGCCTATGTGCCATTGCGCGTCCTGCCTAGAGTTTACGCGGCACTCGACAGAATCGGCCTGGCGGGTGCGGGCGCCAACGAGATTGACGACATCACGACCTGTCCGGGAGCTTACAGTTGCAATCTGGCGCTGACCAAGACCATGAACCTGGGCGCGGCGCTGACGAGTGTGGTGAAGAATTACTCGGACCCGGCTGTAAGAAAGTTGAGCATCAAGGCCAGCGGCTGCCCCAATTCTTGCGGACAGCACTGGATTGGCGATATCGGCTTTTACGGCAACGCCCGCAAGATCGACGGCAAGGAAGTGCCCTATTATCTGATGCTACTGGGTGGCGGCTACGATGAATCCGGCATGATGCGGTTCGGCACCGCGGTCCAAAGCATCCCGGCCCGGCTGGCGCCGGAGGCGGTCCGCAGGGTGCTGGACCACTTCATGGCAAACCGTCAGAACGGCGAGACTTTCCGCGAATATGTCCTGCGGAACAAGGTGGAGACGTTCCGCTTGATGACCAATGATCTGGTCAAGCCGGCCGAGACTTTCCCGGAGATGTACCGCGACTGGGGCGACGATGCAGAGTATTCTCTCCAACTAGGCCGCGGGGAGTGCGCCAGCTAGCCGCTGGCGGTATCCTGCCGGCAGACCGACGCAGAGGACCAGTCTACTGAACTGTCCCTGGCTACTGGGCTCTTTTCGATGAGCGTGCGCCCTGGCTCTTCGCGGCTTCGTAGATAGCGCCACTGGCCAGCGCGAAAGCGGGGATCGATATGGAACGGTCCACCAGATCGGCCATGGCGTGGATGGCCAAGCCCTCGGCTTCCTTGACGAACGCCAGCGAATTACCCTCGGAGTCGAAGTCGACGTTGACGCAGTCGCCGCCGCGCACCTGATCGGTGGCGATCAGATTGGACATGGGCTGGACCAGCAGCCTTTCGATGGCGCGCTTCAGGTGCCGGGCTCCGTACTTCAGGTCGGTGCCTTCCTTCAGCAGGAAGTCCTTGGCTTCGTCGCTCGCTTTGAAGACGAACGATTTTTCCGGCGACGTGTTGAAGATGCGCTGTTGAACCATGTTCAACTCGATGTCCAGGATGCGCTTCAGCTCGGAGGAGCCCAGTGGCCGGAAGGTGACGATCTTGTCCAGGCGGTTCATGAACTCGGGCGTGAACTTGCGCCGCGCGGCTTCTACTCCACTGCGGCCGATCTTGGCATTCAGCTTCTCATCCACCGTTCCATTTTGAGACTGGCGTGCCGCTTCCGGAGCACTGAAGCCCAGCCGGGGATTCATCAGCGAACTCATCTCGGAAGCGCCCAGGTTGCTGGTCATGAAGATCATCGCGCGGGAGAAATCCACTTTGCGATTGTCGCCCAGAGTGAGCGTCGCCTTGTCGAGGATTCCCAGCAGGAGATTCCACAGAGCGTCGCTCGCCTTTTCGATTTCGTCGAACAGGACGAAGCTCACCTTCATGGCTTCCGTGTGATACTGGTTCAGCACTTCCTGGCTGAGCAGCGGATGGGTCTCCCGATGGCCCAGGTATCCCGGAGGTGAACCGATCAGCTTGGCGATTTCATGGCTGTGCTGAAACTCGGCGCAGTCGATCTTGATGACCGCGCGCGGATTCTTCACCAGGGCTTCGGCGGTCGCTTCGACGATCCGCGTCTTGCCGCTCCCGGTTGGTCCCAGAAACAGGAAGTTGCCGATGGGACGGCCCGGGGCCGACATGCCCGTAAGGTGCATCTGGTAGATATTGACAATCTGCTGGATGGCCTCGTCCTGCCCCACAATCATGCGGCGGAGATTTCCCTCCAGCGCTTCGGCGTCCCGCCCTGTTCTCGTCGGATCTAAAGGAACATTAACCCGTAACATTGTCTGGGCCCCTTTCATTGCCGCTCCCGGCCTTCATAGAGCAACTTGCATGCCATACTTCCAGGGACCCCTAAACCGCCTCACTTGCGAGGCTTTGACGGTCTAACATCGACCCGGCTCACCAGAGTCCTTTCTGGCATTCTCAGTAGCATGAGCACGATCTCCGCGATATCCTCGGGAGCTATCTTCCAATCGGATTCCCCCGATCTGGAACTAAACTCTGTATCGACGCTTCCCGGCATAATATGAGTCACGCGTATGTTGTCGTATCGATGATCCAACATCAGCGCTTCACTGAATCCGTTCAACCCGAACTTGGAGGCATTGTAAGCTGCCCCACTCGCGAAGGCGTTAACCCCCGCCAGGCTGCCTACGTTCACGATGTAGCCTCCACCGTGTTTCCGCATCCGCTGCACAGCTTCCTGGCTGCAATAGAAAGGACCGGAGAGATTGGTCTCCAGGGTGTTTTGCCACTCTTTCACCGTTAGCTCCGCAACGCTGCGGAAAATCCCAATGCCGGCGTTGTTCACCACGACATCCGGGCCCCCTAATTCACGATCCACCCAAGCGAACAATGCGGCTACCTCTGTGCTGCTTCTTACATCGGCATCTTTGCCGATCACTTTACTCCCCGGGATACTCCTGAGCCGCTGAACGGCCTGCTCCAGACGGTCCCGCGTTCGGCCGCAAATAGCCACGGCCGCACCCGCGCCCGCAAGCGCCCCGGCAATCGCCAACCCGATTCCGCGCGTCCCGCCGGTCACCACCGCCGTCCGTCCTTCCAAGAATCTGTTTTCCATGTTTTCATCCTACGCGGTCCATCCCCGCACGAAGGTCGCGGTATCATGGAGGTTCGAGAAGGAGCTGATTTCATGCAGAATTCCGTTTTGGTGCCGATGGTGGTGGAACAGACCTCGCGCGGAGAGCGCGCTTTCGACATCTATTCGCGCTTGCTCAAGGAAAACATCATCTTCCTGGGCACGCCCATCGACGACAACATCGCGAACCTGATCATCGCGCAGATGCTGTTCCTGGCCGCCGAAGACCCGGAAAAGGACATTTCGCTCTATATCAATTCGCCCGGCGGGTCCATTACGGCCGGCCTTGCCATCCTGGACACCATGAATCTGATTGAGCCGGACATCGTCACCTATTGTGTCGGCCAGGCTGCATCCATGGCGGCAGTACTTTTGGCGTGCGGTACTAAAGGAAAACGCTATAGCCTTCCCCACTCGCGGATCCTGATTCACCAGCCTTCCATGAGCGGGCTGGGAGGCCAAGCCACCGACATCGATATCTACGCACGCGAGATTCTGCGCATGCGCGAATCGCTGAATCAGATTCTGGCTAACGCCACCGGTCAAACGGCCGACCGGATCGCGCGCGACGTAGATCGCGACTATATTCTGGAGCCCGATCAGGCCCTGGAATACGGCATAATCGACCGCATCATCGAGAGCCGGGCCCTGCAACCGGTCCCAACGCGTTGACGCCCGCCCGCCTTCTTTCGGGCTTCGTTTTCACGTTCGCGGCGCAGGCTCAGCTGATCCCCGCGGGTTCGCCGGTGCCGCACACCACCCTGCCCCCGGTGGTCTTCATCAACGGCTACCAGTTTGAGGGCTGCCCCAGCACGTTTGCCGGCACGTTCGGAATCGCGGACCAGGTACTGCAGGCCAACGGTGAAGTGAGCCTGTTTTTTAGCACGTGTACTCTCGCGGCCAACGCCAGCATCGAAGATCTCGCCGCTGCGTTCGCGACTTTCCTTTCTGGACTCAAGTACACCGACGGCATGCCGGTCCAACAGGTGGATGTCGTGGCGCACAGCATGGGCGGCCTGGTGCTGCGCTGCTACTTGAGCGGGAAACAAGACACGGCGGGGGTGTTTCAACCACCGGCTGCGCCCGGGATCCGCAAAGCCGTATTCCTGGCGACGCCAAACTTCGGCACTCCCATCGCCTCGCTGCTGCCAGTCAGCGACCAGGTGCAGGAAATGGCCAGCGGCAGCGGGTTCCTGTTCGATCTGGCCACCTGGAACGACGCCTCAGACGACCTGCGCGGCGTCGACGCCATCGCGGCGGCAGGCAACGGCGGCACGGGCAATTTGACCCAGACCGCCGGATTCGATGACGGCGTCGTGCCGCTCACCAGCGCCGCGCTGCGATTCTATGGACCCGGCCGCACGCGTGTTCTGCCTTACTGCCACGTATCGGGCGGCGGTCTGGTCAGCGATTTCGGCTTGTGCCCGGGCGATGCCAAGGGCATTGCCGATATCGACTCGGCGACGCACGAATCGGCTCAAATCATCGTCTCGTTCTTGAATGGAACGACTGCCTGGCAAAGTGTCGGCACCGCAGGGGAGAACGATCCGTTTCTCTCGGTGGATGGCGGGCTGATCGTCGCCGCGCACGACATGAACGACGCCAGCCTGAACATCAGCTCAGCTTCGGCCAATTCTCACGCCCTGAGCACCTCGTCCGATCAACTGGCCTTTACCGACATGCTGACGGCTGGCGCGGTGTCGCTTTCGGTCACTTCAGGGACAACCAACATTTCCAGCTCTGTCACGCTGCCGGCGGGCGGCACCGAAGCCTACACCGTCAAGCCCGGACCGCAGATCGCACGCGTCTTCCCGGCCGCCGCGGCCAACTTCCCGCTGGAACTGGCGCCGCGTATGTTGATCGCGATCTACGGCACGAATATGGCGTCCGGGACCGTGTCTGTGAATGGATCACCCCTCTCCACCTACTACGTCTCGGCGACGCAGATCAATGCCGCGCTTCCCGACAACATCTCGGGCCTCGCGCAGATTACGGTACAGAACAGCTCGGGGCAAAGTTCGGTGAACATGATGATCGGCGCGGCCGCGCCGGCGA
>DATJNO010000105.1:0-44906 GCA_035508055.1 Bryobacteraceae bacterium
CGCCGGTGCAGGCGGTGGTGATGCCGATCACGGACCGGCACAACGAATATGCGACGCAGGTCCTGGACCGCTTGGAAGCGGCCGGGCTGCGTGTGCAACTGGATGAGCGAAAAGAGAAGATAAATCTGAAAATTCGGGAAGCACAAATCCAGAAAATTCCGTATATGCTGGTGGTGGGGGATCGCGAAGCGCAGGAAGGCACCGTTTCGGTGCGCAACCGCAAGCACGGCGATCAAGGGGCCAAGAAGGTGGACGAATTCCTAACGGGGATCAATCAGCTCATCGATACTAAAGCCCGTATCGAGTAGATGGGGGTTTTCGCAGCGATCGCGGCCTGCCTGCTGGCCGGCTCGATCGTATATTGTCTGGTGGTGGTTGCCGCCGCGCGCAGCTACCTGGCACAGCATGGTGCGGCGTGCGGGGAGCTTGTGCCTGTGAGCGTGCTGAAGCCGCTGGCGGGCGCCGACGAAGGCCTGGAGGCCAACCTGCGCAGCTTCTTCGCGCAGGATCATCCGAATTTCGAACTGCTCTTTGCGGTGCGGGACTCCCAGGATCCCGCTGTACGAGTGGTGGACGCTCTGCGGGCCGAATTCCCGCAACGCGCTGTCCGGCTGATTGTTACGGGCGAGCCGCCGTATCCCAACGCCAAAGTTTTCAGCCTGGATCGCATGTTGTCGGAAGCCCGGCACGACCTGCTGGTGATGAGCGACAGCGACGTTCGCATCGAGACCGGATTTTTGCGCGCCCTGGCCCGGGAATTTTCTGACCCGCAGGTTGCACTGGCCACTTGCCCTTATGTCGCGACGGCAGGCACCAGCATCTGGTCGAACCTGGAAGCCGAAGGCATGAACACCGAATTCCTGGCCGGGCTGTTGGTCGCCAGATTAGTAGAAGGCGTCAAGTTCGCGGTGGGACCGACGATCGCCGCGCGAAAATCGGCGCTGGCGGGCATCGGGGGTTTCGCCGCGTTGAAGGACTACCTGGCCGAGGATTTCGTCATGGGCAAGTTTGCCGCCGCGGCGGGATTCGGTGTCATCCTGTCCCGCAATATCGTCGAGCATCGCATTGGCAGCGAAGGTTGGCGCGCCAATGCGATTCACCGGCTGCGTTGGGCGCGCAGCACGCGCCGCTCGCGCCCGTTGGGATATTTCGGGCAGATATTCACCCACACCCTCGCCATCGCGGCGCTGATCCTGCCTTTTCGGCCATCCTGGTGGCCGACGCTGCTGATCGCGTGTGCCTGCCGGGGGATGGCGGCATGGGCCACTTGTGCCGGCATTCTTGGGCGCAGGCCGCGCTGGCTGCTGCTGGTGGCCCAGGACGCGCTGAGCTTTGCGTTTTGGCTCGCCGGGATCGCGGGGAACACGATTCAGTGGCGCGGGCGGCGATATTATCTTTATTCCGACGGGCGATTCGAGCTGCGTTAAAGAGGCGGATCAGAGTCCGCCGCCAAGGCCCACAGCGTTGCTCGTAAGATCAAGTTATACTTGCATTTGCCCGGTAACCTTTGGATTGTCACGGACGCCCTTTTTTCGACTTTGTATGCAGCCGCCACGGTAGCGGCGCGGCCATCTTCATGAATATCGGCAAAAGACTTTGCTTACTTGCAGTTACAATTGCAGCCCTGGCGCTGGCAGTGGCCCTGGCGGGCTGTAATCGATCGGACACGAAAGCCGGCGGACCAGGGGGACGTGGCCGTGGAGGCGATGGCGGTCCGGTTCCCGTGGTAGTGGCGACGGTTTCCGAGCGCGACGTTCCCATCAACGTGGATGTGATCGGCAACGTGGAAGCCTATTCCACGATCACGGTGAAGGCGCAAGTGGGCGGCGAATTGACGAAAGTCTCGTTCCGCGAGGGCGATTTCGTCAAGAAAAATGACCTGCTGTTCAGCATCGATTCCCGTCCTTTTGAAGCCTCGCTCAGCCAGGCGCAGGCCAACCTGGAGCGCGACAAGGCGGCGCTCAGCCAGGCGGAAGCAAACCTGGCGCGGGACATCGCAAACGAGAAATATGCCCAGGATCAGGCCAAACGCTACCGCGGGTTGTTCGACCAGGGCGTGGTTTCGCGCGAGCAGGCGGACCAGATGGTTTCAAGCGCCGACGCCCTTTCCCAAACCGTGCTGGCCGATAAGGCAGCGATCGAGAGCGCGAAGGCTCAAATTGTGGCTTCCAAAGCAGCCGTGGAAACCGCGACCGTACAGTTGAGCTATACCACCATCCGTTCACCTATCGACGGGCGCACCGGGAGCATCGCGGTAAAGCAAGGCAACGTAGTGACAGCCAACACCACGGACCTGATGACCATCACCGAAGTACAACCCATTTACGTCACGTTCTCGGTGCCGGAAGCGCAGCTCAGCGAGATCAAGCGGTACATGGGTGAGGGCGAATTGCCGGTCCATGCGGCGCCCCAGGCCGACGCTACGGCAGCAGAGGCCGGCGTGCTGACGTTCATCGATAATACAGTGGATCCCACCACGGGCACCATCAAGCTGAAAGGCACCTTCCAGAACGCCGCCAACCGGCTCTGGCCGGGCGAATTCGTGCGCGTCACCTTGGGTTTGACGACCCGCCCGCATGCGACCGTAGTTCCCAACCAGGCGGTGCAGACCGGCCAGGACGGCCAGTTCGTTTACGTGGTGAAAGCGGACCGCACCGTGGAGATGCGGCCGGTGGTTACCGGCACGCGCGTGGATCAGGAACTGGTGATCGACCGCGGCTTGACGCCTGGCGAGACGGTGGTCACCGAGGGCCAGCTCCGGCTCACCCCCGGCAGCCGCGTACAGGTGCAGCAAACGCGCGAATCGCCCTCCGTTAGCGATACCTCTCCGATCACCAAAACCAGCTAGGAGAGCCCGCCTTGAACATCTCCGAGGTCTTCATCCGCCGTCCCATTGCCACCAGCCTCCTGATGGCGGGTATCGCGCTGTTCGGCGTGGTGGCGTATCGAGGCCTGGCGGTCAGCGATCTGCCTAGCGTCGATTTTCCAACCATCCAGGTGAATGCCGGGCTGCCCGGCGCCGATCCCACTACGATGGCTTCGGCGGTGGCGACGCCGCTGGAGCGGCAGTTCACCTCCATCGCCGGTCTGGATTCGATGACCTCGACCAGTTCCACGGGCAACACGCAGATCAGCCTGACCTTCGACCTGGATCGCGATATCGACGGCGCGGCCGTGGATGTCCAAACCGCGATTTCCGAAGCGACGCCGCTGTTGCCCGCGGGATTGCCGGCTCCGCCTTCGTTCCGCAAGAGCAATCCGGCGGACCAGCCCATCATGTACCTGGCGCTCACCAGCGCGACGATGCCCATGTACGACCTGGACGAATACGCCGAGACGCTGGTAGCGCAGCGGCTTTCGATGGTCTCGGGCGTGGCGCAGGTGCAGGTGTGGGGCAGCATGAAATACGCGGTGCGCGTGCAGGTAGATCCGGACAAGCTCAACGCCAAGCAGCTCGGTCTGAACGAAATCGACAGCGCCATCAACAGCTGGAACGTCAACGTCCCCACCGGCACGCTCTACGGGCCCCACACCGCCTACAACGTCCAGGCCAACGGCCAATTGATGCGCGCCGCCGATTACCGGCCGATGGTGGTGGCCTGGCGCAACGGGACTCCGGTGCGGCTGGACGAAGTCGCCAATGTCATCGACGGCGTGGAAGACGACAAAAATGCCTCGTGGGTGGTGACCAAGGACGGCCCGGTGCGGGCCATCAATCTGGGCGTCATGCGCCAGGCCGGCAGCAACACGATGCAGATCACCCAGGCCATCCGCAAGATCCTGCCCACGCTGCAGGCCGAACTTCCGCCGTCGGTGCAGTTGAACATCCGGGGCGACCGGTCGATCAACATCCGCGAAGCCTTCCACGACATCCAGTTCACGATGGCGGTGACTCTGGGGCTGGTGATCGCGGTGATTTTCATTTTCCTGCGCAGCGCCTCGGCGACGCTGATCCCCAGCATGGCGCTGCCGTTCTCCATCATCGGCACGTTCTCGGTGATGTACCTGCTCAACTACAGCCTGGACAATCTGTCCATGATGGCGCTCATCTTGTGCATCGGATTCGTGGTGGATGACGCCATCGTGATGCTGGAAAACGTGGTGCGGCACATGGAGCACGGCGAAACCGCGTTTCAGGCGGCGCTGCGGGGCTCGCGCGAAATCGGGTTCACCATCGTCTCCATGACGCTGTCGCTGGCCGCGGTTTTCATTCCGGTGCTGTTCCTGGGCGGAATCCTGGGCCGGCTGTTCAAGGAATTCGCGGTCACCATCTGCACGGCCATCCTGATCTCGGGTTTCGTGTCCATCACGCTGACGCCGATGCTGTGCAGCCGCTTCCTGCGAAGAAGCGCGGTGGACAAGCAGTCCTGGCTGAGCCGGAAGATGGAGGGCTTTTTTCAGACCTTGCATCACGGCTATCGACGGAGCCTGCGGCGCGTGCTGGAGCACCGCTTCGCGATGGTGCTGGTGTTCTTCGGGCTGATGGGCGCCACCATCTTCCTGTTCGGCGCGGTATCCAAGGGCTTCATCCCGGACGCCGACAACGACAGCATGAACGTCGCGCTGGAGGCGGCGCAGGGGACTTCATACTACAAGATGCTGGATTATGTGAATCGTGTTTCCAATGTCCTGCGCCAGGACCCGAATATCGATTCGTTCATGTCCAACGCCACCAATTCGAACCAGACCCGCTTCTGGGTGCAGCTGAAGCCGCGCAAGGAGCGCGCGCTGGCCGTAAACGGGGTGATCAGTGAGCTGCGTCCCAAGCTCTCGCAATTCCCCGGTGTGCAGGTCTTCATGGTGGTGCCGCCCAGCATCCGCATCGGCGGCCACATGACCAAGTCCGCTTATGATTTCACGCTGCAGGGGCCCGACACCGATGTGCTTTATGAGCAGGCGCAGAAGCTGCAACGCGCCATCTCCAAGATTCCGGGCCTGGTGGACGTAACCACGGATCTGGAGGTCAAGAACCCGCAGGTTCGGCTCAAGATCGACCGGGACAAAGCCGCGGTGCTGGGCCTGGATGCCAATGGGATCGAATCCTCGTTGTACAGCGCGTTCGGCCCGCGCTGGTCCTCCACCATCTACGCGCCCACCAACCAGTACAAGGTGCTGATGGAGATTCAGCCCAAGTACCAGGAATTCTCCGATTACCTGCACAAGATCTATTTCAAGTCTTCGGCGGGCCAGCTGGTGCCGCTGAGCAACTTTGCCGCACTGACCGAGGGCGCCGGGCCGCAGAGCATCAACCATTCGGGCGAGCTGCCTTCGGTGACCATTTCCTTCAACCTGAAGCAGGGCGTTTCGTTGGGCGACGCGGTGAATGCCGTGCAGGAGGCCGCCCATCAGACTCTGCCCGCCAGCGTCACCATGGGCTTCGAAGGAACCGCGCAGGCCTTCCAGAGCTCGCTGAAGAACCTCACGCTGCTGCTGATCATCGCGATCCTGGTGGTGTACATCGTGCTGGGCGTGCTCTATGAGAGCTACATTCATCCGCTGACGATTCTGTCGGGCCTGCCCGCGGCGGGCGTGGGCGCGTTGCTGACCCTCATGATCTTTCATGTGGATCTGAACATCTATTCGTTCGTCGGGCTCATGATGCTGATCGGCATCGTGAAGAAAAACGCGATTATGCAAATCGACTTCGCGCTGGAGGCCGAACGCAAAGAAGGCAAGCCGCCGATGGAAGCCATTTACGAAGGCTGCCTGATCCGCTTCCGGCCGATCATGATGACCACGATGGCCGCCATGCTGGGCGCGATCCCGATTTCGCTGGGCTACGGTTCGGGCGGCGAGGCGCGCCGTCCGCTGGGTCTGGCGGTGGTGGGCGGACTGCTGTTCTCGCAATTGATCACGCTGTATTTGACTCCGGTAATTTACACCTACATGGCGTCGGTGCTGGAGTGGTGGCGCGGCCGCCGCAAGCCGGCTCTCACGCCCGCCCTGGAGACTCCCGCCGGTGTGCTGACGGGGGCGGACTAATGAATTTCTCGGAAACCTTTATCCGCCGGCCGATCGCCACCAGCCTGCTGATGGCCGCCATTGCGCTGTTTGGACTGGTGGCGTATCGCGCGCTTCCGGTCAGCGATCTGCCGAACGTGGATTTCCCCACGCTGGAAGTCACCGCCAGCTTGCCCGGCGCCAGTCCCGAGACCATGGCGTCGGCCGTGGCCACGCCGCTGGAAAATCAGTTTTCCAACATCGCCGGGTTGGATTCGATGACCTCCATCAACTCGCTGGGGTCAACGCAAATCACGCTGGAGTTCGTGCTGAGCAAGAGCCTGGACGGCGCCGCCGTGGACGTGCAGGCGGCCATCACGCAGGCCGCGCGCCTGCTCCCCCAGGGCATGCCCACGCCGCCCACATTCACCAAAGTGAACCCGGCGGATCAGCCCATTCTTTATCTCGCCATCACCTCCCGGACGCTGCCGCTGTGGACTCTGGACGAGTACGCGGAAACGCGCATCGCGCAGCGCATTTCGATGGTCAGCGGCGTTGCCCAGGTGCAGGTGCTGGGCGCGCAGAAATACGCCGTTCACGTGCAAGTGGATCCGCACCTGCTCGCGTCGCGGCAGATCGGCATTAATGAAGTTCAGAACGCGCTCTCGGGATGGAACGTCAACCTGCCCACCGGCAGCATCATCGGGCCGCAGCGCGCCTTCACGCTGCAGGCCACCGGCCAGTTAATGAGCGCGGCGCAGTACCGGCCGCTCATCGTGGCCTACCGCAACGGTTCGCCGGTACGCCTGGACCAGCTCGGCAACGTGATCGACAGCGTCGAAGACGACAAGACAGCGTCCTGGTTCTACACCAAAGACGGATCCCAGCGCGCCATCATCCTGGGCATCCAGCGCCAGCCCGGCACCAACACCATCGCCGTGACCGACGCGGTGAAACGCCTGCTGCCCACGTTCAAGGCAGAGATCCCGGCTTCGGTGCAGATGGACACGCTGTACGACCGGTCCGACACCATTCGCGAATCCTACAAAGACGTGCAGTTCACCATGCTGCTGACGCTGGGCCTGGTGGTGATGGTGATCTTCCTGTTCCTGCGCAACGTTTCGGCCACCGTGATTCCCGCGCTGGCGCTGCCTTTTTCGATCATCGGCACCTTCGCCGTCATGTACCTGCTGCATTATAGCCTGGACAACCTGTCCATGATGGCGCTGATTCTTTCGGTGGGCTTCGTGGTGGACGACGCGATCGTCATGCTGGAGAACATTTTCCGGCATATGGAAATGGGCGAAAAGCCTTTATCCGCAGCTCTCTCCGGATCCCGGGAAATCGGATTCACCATCGTGTCCATGACGCTGTCGCTGGCGGCCGTGTTTATTCCGGTGCTGTTCCTGGGCGGGATCCTGGGCCGTTTGTTCCGCGAGTTTTCCGTCACCATCTGCGTCGCCATCCTGATCTCGGGCGTGGTCTCGGTGACTTTGACGCCCATGCTGTGCTCGCGCTTCCTGCGCTCGCCGGAAGAGCAGAAGCGTTCCTGGTTCTACCGCACGACCGACCGCTTCTTTGAAGCTTTATTGCACCTCTACGATCAAACGCTGCAAGTGGTTCTGCGCCATCGCGCCCTCACCATGGCGGCCTCGGTGCTGGTGCTGGTGGGTACGGTGGTGATGTTCATCCAGGTTCCCAAGGGCTTCATACCGGATCAGGACACCGACCAGATCTATGCGGTCACCGAGGCCGCGCAGGGCACTTCGTATTACCAGATGGTCGACTATCAGAAAGCCGTCGCCGAGGTGTTCCGCCAGGATCCCAATGTCGAGGCCCTGATGTCCACCGTCGGCGGCACTTCCGCTTCGACGCTGGGCGGCCCCAATTACGGCGAGCTGGTGGTTCACCTGAAACCGCGCTCGGAGCGCAAGGAGCTGGTCAACCAGATCATCGAAGAACTGCGGCCCAAGCTGTCGAATTTCCCGGGCATGCGCGTGTACCTGCAAAATCCGCCGACCATCCGCATCGGCGGCCAGGTGACCAAGAGCCTGTATCAATTCTCGATGCAGTCGCCCGATAAGCAGGAGCTCTACACCGGCGCCGAGAAGCTCCAAAAGGAAGTGGACAAGCTGCCGGAAGTGCAGGACGTGACCAGCGACCTGGCCATCCTGGCGCCGCAGGTGAACGTGACCATCGACCGCGACAAGGCGGCTGCGTTGCAGGTGAACGCGGACCAGATCGAGAACGCCTTCTATGACGCCTATGGCCCGCGCTGGGTGTCCACCATTTATGCGGCGATCAACGAATACAAGGTGCTGCTGGAACTGAAGCCGCAATATCAAGCCGATCCGCATGCCCTGTCGCTGCTGTACTTCAAATCCTCCAACGGGCCGCTGATTCCGCTGGACACGCTGGCCAAATTGCATCAGGACATCGGGCCGCAGACCATCAATCACTACGGGCAGTTGAACGCGGTGACGATTTCGTTCAACTTGAAACCCGGCGCGCCGCTCGGTGACGTCGTGAACAAGATCCAGACGCTGGCCGGCGAAGCCCTGCCCTCCACCATCAGCACCAGTTTCCAGGGCTCGGCCAAGGCGTTCCAGAGTTCACTCGGCAACCTCTGGATTCTGCTCCTGGTGGCCATCATGGTGGTGTACATCGTGCTGGGCATTCTGTACGAAAGTTACATCCATCCGCTCACGATTCTATCCGGATTGCCCTCCGCCGGTTTCGGTGCGCTGCTGACGCTGTACCTGTTCCACATGGACCTGAACATCTACGCTTTCGTGGGCTTGATCATGCTGATCGGCATCGTGGAAAAGAACGCGATCATGCAGATCGACTTCGCGCTGGAGGCCGAACGCAACCAGGGCTTGACGCCGCTGAAGGCCATCTATGAAGGCTGCCTGATCCGTTTTCGGCCCATCATGATGACAACTATGGCGGCGCTGCTGGGCGCGGTTCCCATCGCGCTCGGCTATGGCGCGGGCGGCGAAGCGCGGCAGCCGCTGGGCCTGGTGGTGGTCGGCGGCCTGCTGTTCTCACAGCTCGTTACGCTTTACCTGACGCCGGTGTTCTACACCTACATGGCGGCGTTGTTGGAGAACATCCAGCGCCACAGACGGCGGGTGAAGGAAGCGCTGCCCGAGCCGACCGTGGCTTGATCACTTCGGTTCGACGACCAGCGTATCTTTCGCATCCACCTTTTCAAACTGCATCGGGAAGCTGCGGCCGCTGTAGTAGGCGTCCCACTGGTCCTTGTAGTGCCGCGATAGAATCTGCCCGGACTCGCCGATATCGAGATCGTTGAACGAACCATCCCAATTCGATAAATCCGCGATGAACCGCATGGACGGCCCAAGCAGCTTGGAGGTCTGCTTGATGGTCGTCGCCGATCCGCTCATCTCCACCGGCCCGACGTTGAAGTACGGCCCGAGCAGCGGCAAGTGGCTTCCCACCGGATGCGGAATGGTGAGTTCGTTGTATCTTCCATAATCCCAGCGCCGCAGATTGCCGCCTTGCATCTGGCGCCCTTCGTCGATGGCCGCTTCGAGCGCCTTCAGCAGCGCTGCATCCTCATCCGGGAACCAGCCCCGCCCTTCCGTTTTCAAGATGTTGTCGATGGCCGCCGGCGCCATCATGGCGCGGTAGACATCCGACGGGCCGGAATACGCCTCGTTCACCAGCATCTTCTGCAGCTGCTCGTAAACCAGAGCGACGATCATCGGAGCGGGCGTCTGCTTTTCCATCTGCCCGTTCCAGGATCGCAGCAGCGCGGCGGCTGCGCCCAATTCCGGCGCCGCGGGTTTCTTGTGATCGTAGGCCGCGACCACCTGACGGGCCAGGTACCGCGCGGAGAGGGAATACACGTCTTTCTCAATCGCGAGCATCTGCTCGGGCTTCCAGCCGGTGTGCGCAGTGAGAAGATTGCGAATCTCCTCGGAACGGAAGGGCGGGCCAAACTGCCCGTTCACGCGGTAAGGGTATCCGGGCGGAAATGGATTCTGGTTGGCCGTGACAATCCAGCCGCGGGTCGGGTTGTAGGACGCCGGCAACTGGTCGAAGGGAATGAAGCCATCCCACTCGTAGTCGCCGGAGCTGCCGTCCACCGGCACGTCGCCCGAGTAGTTCCTGCGGATGGGCAAGCGTCCGGTGGCATGATAGCCGATGTTGCCCTCCACGTCGGCGAACACGAAATTCTGGCCGGGCCCGGGAAAGCGCGCCAGCGCCGCGGTGAACTCGGTCCAATTCGGCGCGCGGTCGATATCCAGAAAAGGAAATTCGAAGGCGCCCGGCTCGGCCGCCACCCAGCGCAGCGCGAACAGGCGGCCGTTGTCGGAAAAGCTGAGCGGGCCGTGACGCGTGATCCACAGGCGGAACTGGACGGGGCGCGCGCCCTTCACCAGAATCCACTCGGTGTCCAGCCGCGCCTGCTCCACCTGGCCGCGAAAGAGGTAGCGGCCGGTTTGCGGATCGATCCGCTCCTGGTAAAGATCCTGTACGTCGAAGCCCAGATTCGTCACACCCCACGCGATGCGCTGGTTGTGGCCGATGATCACCGCCGGCACACCCGGCAGCGATACACCGGTCACGTTGAGACCGGGAGCTTTCAGGTGCACTTGATACCAGGGCGACGGAATGGCCCATTCCAGGTGCGGGTCGCTGGCCAGAATCGGTTTGCCGCTGGCGGTGTATTTGCCCGCGATGACCCAGGCGTTGGAGCCGGGCTGAAATTCGTTTCCTGCACGCGCGGCGTACAACGCGTTCACCTTGGCCGGATCGCCGTTGGCCAGCATGGTCATCTTGCGCAGTTCGTCCCGCCAGGTCGCCGTCAGGGTCCGGTACATCTCCAGGGCGCAGAGCAACGTATCGGTGATGGTCCACGGCCGAGGGTCGTAGCGCAAGAGAGTGAACTCGAGCGGCAGGCGGTTGCGATGGGTTTCAACGAAGTAGTTCACCCCGCGCGCGTAGGCCGCCATCACGGCGTGGTCCGCGGCTGTCAGAGTGCGGGCGTGTTCTTCGGCGATCTGCCGCATCTGGAGCCGCCGGGACTCCTGGTCGAGTTCGAGCGTGGATTTACCCAGGACTTCGGACAATTCACCGGCCGCCAGGCGCCGCAGCGCGTCCATCTGCCACAGACGGTCCTGGGCGGTCACGTAGCCTTGCAGGAAAATGGCGTCTTCCCAGGAAGCAGCGGCAATATGGGGTACGCCGCGGGCGTCGCGTTCCACGGTGGCTCGGCCCGAGATGGGAGCGGCGATCCGGCCGGAAGTCTGCGGCAGCGGGCGGTACGCAACCCAATACGCAACGGCCAAACCGAGCGCAAGCAAAACGGCTATGCTCAAGTTGATGAACTTCAGGATTTTTGCGCGAAGCACCTGGAAGATTCTACTGTACCGCCGATTCGATCGCGTGTCTGTTACAAACGCCGCGTGCCGCTGAGCTTCCGCCATGCCCTACCGGTTCGTGATCCTGGCGGCGGTGCTGCTGCTCAACGGCTTTTTCGCCGCCGCTGAAGTAGCCCTGGTTTCCGTGCGCAAGAGCCGGCTGCGCGCGCTCGCCGAGGAAGGCCAGGCCGGCGCTCAGGCAGCCATCAACCTGCTCGCCAATCCTGCGCGTCTGCTCTCCCTGACGCAAGCCGGCGTGACGCTGGCCAGCCTGGGGCTCGGATGGGCGGGCGAGAACACCGTTTATGACTGGCTGCTGCTGGCCTTGCAGCGCTGGATGACCCCTCAATACGCCGCGCTTTGGCACGGCGTGAGTTTCGGGATCGCGTTCCTTGCGATCAGCTACGCGCACGTGGTTTTGGGCGAGGTGGTGCCCAAGAACCTGGCCATCGAAAAAGCGGATCATCTGGCGATTCTGGTGGCGCCCGCGCTGCTGGCGTTCGACCGGATCTCGCGGCCGTTCATCTTCTTCGCCGAGCGGTCCGCCGCGGCTATTTCGCGCTGGATCGGTCTCCGCGGCGGCCACACCGGCGGCGGGCATTCGGCCGAAGAGCTGAAGTTCATCGTCAGCTCCAGCCGCCGCGAAGGCCATCTGCACCGCTTCGAGGAAGACGCCATCCAGGCACTGCTGGAGCTATCGAATTACTATGCGCGCGAGATCATGGTGCCGCGCAACGCCATCGTCTCGATCCCGGTGGATGCCAGCCTGGACCAGGTGCTGCGGCGGATGCGCGAACACGAATATTCCCGCCTACCGGTCTATCAGGGCGAACCGGAGCACATCATCGGCTACGTGCACTACAAGGATATGATGCGCATCTGGGAAGACCGGAGGATCGCCATCGCGCGCAAACGCGTTCTGCCGCCGTTTCAGCTTTCGCGCGTGCTGCGCAAGCCGCTGCTGGTTCCGGAAACCAAGCCGCTGAACGATCTGATTGAGGAATTCCGCATCACGCACACGCACATGGCCATGGTGGTAGACGAGTTCGGAACCATCGTCGGGCTGGTGACTCTGGAAGACGCCTTGGAGCAGATTTTTGGCGAAATCGGCGACGAACACGACATCAAGCGGCCCAGGCCGGCTGCTGAACCGGCCGTACTGGAAGTAGATGGAGCGACAACGATCCGCGACCTGGACACACAATACGGCCTGGAATTGCCCGGCGACGCCGGTTTTGAAACGTTGGCTGGATTCCTGCTCTTCCAGCTGGGCTACATTCCGAAGCCAGGTGAAACGGTGGAATACGAGGATCGCCGCTTCCGGATCGTGGAAATGGAACGCAACCGCATTGCACGCGTAGCGATCGAACGGCTCCCCGAGCCCGCCCCGGGCGCCGCGAAAGAGGCAAACTAGACGCGCCTCTCAGGCTTGCTTGTCGAAGACGAGCGTGTCGTCCGGCGACTGCGGTGTGATGTAAGTGGTGTCCACGGTCAGGGTCTTGCCGTCGCTCGAAAGCTTCATCCGGTAACGGACCACGTGATCGCCCCTGGTTTCCATTTCTACCAACATCGCCCCGTTGTACCAGAAGGAGGCGGTGGCTTTTTCGCCGGTCACCTTACATTCCTTGCCATCGGTCGTGCACTTCAATTGGACCGTCTTGGCCGAGCCGTCTTCGCTCTCGGAGATATTGATGGTTTCGTCGTCTTCGTTAATGGTCCAGGTCTCGCCGCTGACCTTTTCGGAATGGAACTGGCTCTTGGAAGCGTCTAATTTCCAGGTCCCGCTCAGATTGGGTTTGTCCTGAGCGTCTCCAGGCAACGCCCAGACCGCCAAGGCCAGGCAAGCAACAGTTAGTACACGGAGCATGAAATACCCCCCCGTTTGTCGAATATAATCCAAATCGAAGCGCCGCGGGGGGGCGAGCCTCCGCCGGCTGAGTAACAACCGGCAAAACGGAGCCTGCCCCGGGCTGGAACGGAGGCCGTTGTTCCGATCCAGCGAGGGCCTGGGACGGGCCTTTGCGGACTACTGAGTTGACGTGGCTGGCGGCGTGGTATTCAATCCCACGGCAAACCCGTCGACGTTTCCAGCGGGCGTGCCTTTCGGTTGGCCTCCAAACGGATCGAACATGGGCCCGCTGGTGAAGCCTGCCATATAGATGTTCCCCTTGCTATCAAAATCGGCGGCATAGCCCACCTGAAGCCCGTCGCTGCCCAGATAGGTGCTATAGAGGAGCCCCGCCGCGCCCGCGCTGGAAGGATTCAGCTTTAGCCCGAAGACGTCCAGACTGTAATCCCAACCGGGCTGCGCGGCATTGGAAGTCGTAACCAGATCCGGCGACGTGGTGTAGCCGGTCACGTACAAAATGTTGGCGCTATCCCGCGCCAGACCGAAAGCCCCGTCGGCCCCGCTTCCGCCGAAGTAAGTGGAGTAGACGAGCTGGGCCGGGCGGTTCGCGATAGTCGGGTCGAGAACGCTCACGAACGCGTCGGTATTGCCGCCGTACTGCGGCTGCAGCGCATTCGTGGTGACGGGGAAATCCGTGGAAATGGTGGAACCGGCGACCAGGATCCGGCCCGCGGAGTCCAGAACGATGCCGCTGATCTGGTCGATGCTGCTGCCTCCCAAAAACGTGGAGTACACCAATGCGTTGGCGCCCAGACCTTGGACGATGTGCGCAATGTAGCCTTTGCCGGTGCCGTTGGAAAGCGGTTCGTAACTGTTTCCGACCATCCAGATGTCAGGCGAATAGGTAGTGCCCGCCAGCCACAGCGATCCATCCGCCGCGACGGCCAACCCGGACGCAATATCAAAATGCGTGCCGCCGATGTAGATGCAATACACGAGCGTGGCCGATCCAGTCTGGGACGGATCGTAACCGGCCACGAACATGTTCTGTACGCCGATGAGCACGGGTTGGAATCCGCCGATGACCGGAAGGTCGGTGGACTGAGTGTTTCCGTCGAGCCAAATCTTGCCTTGGGGATCCACCTCTATGCCGGCGCCGCTATCGATCCCGCTACCACCCAGATAGGTGGAGAACTTCAGCGTTTGCGTGGGGTCCAGCCAAACCACAAAAGCATCCGCGTAGCCTTCCGTACCCCCGAGCGCCGTTTGCGCCGCATTCTCGAGGGGGAAGTCCGAAGACAGCGTGGAACCAGTGAGATAAACATCGCCGTTGGGCCCCACGGCCATGCCGCCGAATGTCTCGTCCAGGCTACCGCCCAGGTAGGTGACATAAATGACTTGTGGTCCGTTGGCGGTTGCGGGATTGATAATCGCCAGGAACAGGTCCTGGCCTCCGGCCTCGGTGGTTTGCAGCGAATTGCCCACCAGCTCCCAATCGCTCGACTGGGTTGTGCCGGAGATGTAGATCAATCCGTTGGAGTCATGGCCGATGGCGTACGCGATATCCTGATACGAACCGCCCAGGTATTGGCCGAGGAGCAAAACCGGATCGATCACCAGGTCACGGGAACGATCGTAGCGGCCGAGTGCAAAGCCGTAGCTTCCGTCGGCATTCCGGCGATAGCGGCTAGACACGCTGACGCGCGCTCCACTGGCGTCGAGTTGGTAAGCCGCCGGGTGCTTCTGAATCAAGTCCGCGACTAGATCGCCCTGGCGGTTGAGGCGGGCGCCCTCGCCCTCCAGGCGGAGGCGAATCCGGCGCGGGTCTGCGCCCGGCTTGACGGTCAGATCGTACTCCAGGCGGCCGGCGTTGCCGTAGTAAGCCAAGTCGATGCCCGGATACAACCCGTGCACTTGCAGGCGGCCATAGTTGGGAATCGCGGTGCGCCACCGGGCTGGATCGTTGCCGAGATACAGATTCGTCTTGGAGAGCAGCGGCTGAGCCGGCGTCAGGGAAGCGTTGTGGGACGCGCCGGCAAAGCGGAGGCGCACGTCTTTACTTCCCACGCGCAGACGGGCCTGGTCGCTCTGGAACTCGAATCGGAAGTGAGCGCCACGTGCGAGAAAGCCGGTGCGGACGTGGTCCGGGATGGGCTCAAACCGCAACGGCGCGGAGTTCAGCAGGCGCACGGCGTCGGGAGTCGCGCCGGCCGCGAGCGCGCCAGCAGCCAGCAAAGAGAAAGGAAGGTAAAGATTTAATTTCATGTCGAGACGAATTACGGTAGAGACGTTGCCGCCGCCCGCCTGGTTAACGAAAAACTGCTCACCGAAGCGTTCCACTGCGAGGCACGATTACAAAACTTGACACTTTGGAACGGCACTGAGATAGAGTTTAGCGTAACGGAGGCGATGCGCATAGCGTCGGAAATTAAGATGTGGCCCAAGAACCTGATCCAGATTAGCATCGCCGGCGCGGTGTGCGCGGGATTGCTGCTCGCTTCCGATTTCTGGAAGACGAAGGACTCCAGTCAGTGGACCGACGATGAAGTCAATAAGATTCTGACCAGTTCGCCGTGGGCGAAGGAAATGACCGTCTCGCCCCAGCAGTCTGGACAACGGCGCAGCGGGGGGCGGCGTGGCGGCTTTGGATTTCCGGGCGGCGGAATTGGCTTTCCCGGCGGTGGCCGCGGCGGGTATCCGGGCGGCGGATATCCCGGCGGAGGCGGTGGCTATCCGGGAGGCGGAGGAGGCGGCGGTTATCCCAGCGGTGGGCAAGGCAACGATGGCGGCAATACCGGTCCCATGCATGTGACTGTACGCTGGGAGAGCGCGCAGCCAATTCAACAAGCGCTCCTGCGTCAAGCGGGTCCGTCCGCAGCTCCTCAAGGCAACAAAACAGCCAACGACGCGGAGCAGAAGTATTACGTCATCTCGGTGCTGGGCCTGCGGCTGCCCACGCCGCGCAACCGATCCTACAATGACGACGATCAGAACCAGAGCCAGTCTTCGGGAGGCAACGGGAGCGCGCAGCAGAATCAGAACAACAACGACGCGTTGCGCTCTCAGCTTCTAGACGCCGCGCAGCTCACGCCGAAGGACAAACGCACGGTTTACCCACAGGACGTTCAGTTTGACGGACCGAACGGCGAGAACGGAATTCGGTTTCTGTTCCCGCGCACGGTGGGAATTGCGCCCAGCGACAAGGAAGTGGACTTCGTTCTCGAGGTGCGCCGGATCAAGATTGAACAGAAGTTCAAACTGAACGACATGCAGTATGAGGGCAAGCTGGCGCTCTAGGCCCAGCAACCCTGCGATTCGCGCTCAGGCCTTGAGCACGGCCTGCACGTATTCCGGTTTCAGCGGCAGATGCCGCGCAATTTTGCCGGTGGCGTCATGCAGCGCCGCGGCGATCGCGGGCGCGGCCAGCGCATTGGCGGCTTCCGATCCGCCGCCGTAAGCGCCCACGTCCGGGCGATTCATGAGCACCACTTTGACCTCCGGAATATCGGCCATCTTCAGGATCGGGTAAGTTCGCCAATCGTGCGATGTGATGGCGCTCTCGTCGAAGCGGGCCTCCTCCAGTAGCGCGTGGCTGGTCCCCATCATCGCGCCCCCTTCCACCTGGCGTTTAAGCTGCATCGGGTTGACCACGATGCCCGGATCGACCGCGATGGTGTACTTCTCTACCTTGATGACGCCCGTGGACGGAGTAACAGCGACTTCGCAGACGCAGGCCCAGTAGCTGCCCGAGCGGAACATCACCGAGATGCCGCGGCCGCGCACCGGCTGATCGCCAATTGAAGATGCGGTGGGAGCCGGCGAGGGGCGCGTCTCCCAGCCGGATTCCTCGCGAACTTTCTTGAGCACGCCAATCACCCGCTCTTCGGTGGCGTGATCGATGCGGAACTGGATGGCGTCCGCGCCGGCCAGCGCCGCCGCTTCGCTGACCGCCAGTTCGCGGGGATAATTCTGCTGGAACTGGCCTGGCGTACGCATGCTGTGATCGCGAAGCCCGATCGCGAGCGGCGATTCTTTCTGACCGATCTGGGCGGTGCCGTGGCCGTGCTCAGCGAGAACAGCGACCCCGTCGTAGATCCAGGGATCGGAGATATCGTTTTCGGTCGAGCCTGGAAATGGCGCTTTGTCGTTGGGCGCCGGCATGGTCGGCAAACCGGCGAGCACCGCGCCCACCGGACGATCGTCCTGCATGGCGGGCATATAGTGATCGATCTGATACGAGGTCATCTTGCCGTTCGCGTCCAGGCCGATTTCCACGTCCGAATACGCCGCCGGCGACTGCGTGGACCACTGGAAATCCTCTTCGCGCATCCATTGCACGCGAACGGGCTTGCCGACGGCCTTCGACAGAATGACGGCTTCGTCTTCGGCGCCGGCGTTGCCGCCATTGGACCGGCCGTAGTGGCCGGGGCCGGAGTAAACGCGCACGATGATGTGATCGATGCTGATTCCCAGCATCTTGGCCAGTTCGCCGCGCAGCGCTTGCGGGTTTTGATTGTGCGTATAGACGTGCACCGAGCCATCGGCGCGAACGTCGGCCAGCGCCATGGTGGGGCCGAGCGGCGCGTGCTTCATGTACGAGAACTCGTAGGTCGCCGAAAGCTTTTTCGAGGCCGCGGCCATCGCGGACCGCGCGTCGCCCTTGCTCTTATCGCTCTTGGAGACGCGGGTGCTCGCGAAGTCGGCCTGCTTCAGATGATCGAAGAGCCGGGCGTTACCGGGCAGGCCTTTCCAGTCGGTCCATTTTGTGCCGGACGCCACTTGACGCGAGGCCCGAATGGCCTCCCATTCCGTGGGCGCTACGACGCCGACCAGGTTGCCTTTGACGATCACCTGAGCGTTGGGAAAGCGGCTCTTGTCCAGCTGGCCGACAGAAACGAGCGTGGAGCCGAGCGTCTTCGGATGCACCATGCGCGCGTGCAGCATGCCGGGCAGCCGCACATCGGTGGCCCATTTCTCGCGCGCGGTGACCTTGGACGCGATGACGCTGTTCCGGTGCGATTTGCCGATGACGGTGTATTCGCTAACCGGCTTCATGGGCGGGCTGCCCGCAACAGCCAAACCGCCGATGCTGGTCAGTTCGCCCTCGACCGGGATGGTGAGCTTCAGCTGCTGGCCTTGGACGAGTTCGCCATAGGTCATGCTCTTTCCGCCGCCCGAAACGACTCCGTCTTTGACGGAAATCTCGCTCTTCGAAACGCCCAGCCGGTGGGACGCGAGTTCCAGCAGCGCCTGATACGTGTAGGCCGCCGCTTTGCGGATGTTGGGGGTGCCGCGGCCCAGGAAATCGAAGGCGCCGCTACCGTCCGGCGTGCGGTCCGTATCGCCCATCCACACCGTGGTGATATCGTCGAATCGCGCATTCAGCTCTTCGGCCACAATCTGGCGGTACGCGGTGAACGTGGTGCCCTGGCCGAAGTCGCTCTTGCCGGTGCGGATCAGGATGGAGTTGTCGGGATGAATCTCGATCCAGGAGCTGGGGAGGGAAGGATCGAGCGAATTCTTCGCAACCGCGGATTTCTTCGTGGGTGCGGCTCCGGCGATGCCAAAGCTGACCAGCAGGGCTCCGCCCGCTTTCACCAGCTCGCGGCGAGTCAAGGTAGCGCCGTAAACATTGATGCTGTTTTCGTTTGTGATCGCCATGGCCTAGCTCTCCTTCGCCATAATTCTGGAAGCATGCTGCACGGCTTCGATAATGGCCTTGTAGCTGCCGCAACGGCACAGATGCGGCGACGGTCCGGAAGTGGTGAACGCTTCCTTGATTTCGGCGACGCTGGGCTTGGCGACGCGCTCCAGCAGCTCGGTGGCCTTGATCATCATGCCGTTTTGGCAGAAGCCGCAGAGAGGCGTCTGCTCTTCGATCCAGGCCTGTTGCACCGGGTGCAGCGTCTTCTCGGCCTCGGTCTTTGACAGGCCCTTCTGCTGCGCCCATCGGGAAGGCAGCCCTTCGAGCGTCGTGATTTCTTTGCCCGAGGCCGCCGAAAGCGGCGTGATGCAGGAGCGGATTTCCTTGCCGTCGAGCAGGACCGAACAGGCGCCGCACTGCGCCAGGCCGCAGCCGAACTGCGGGCCGGACAGCTCAAGGTCGTTTCGCAGGACGTAGAGGAGCGGAGTGTCGGCGGGCGATTGGACCTCACGCCGGACACCGTTAACAACAATAGTGGCCATGAAAACTCCTTCCGGAATGTGCTGCCAATTCGATTTTCATGGTATCAAGAACGGCGCCTGCATCAGGGCAGCGGCGTGCCGGCGAACACCGGAGACACCCGGAATTTCGTGGCTTACAATCGAAGCATGCCCCTGCCGCGGCTCCTGTGTGCTGTTTTGCTGTTTGCTCCAGCCCTCGTTCTGGCTCAAAAGCTGCCGTTTGACGTGCAAGCGCTGCTGCGCATCTCACGGATCAGCGAGCCGCAGCTTTCACCGGACGGCAGGACCGTGGCGTTCACGGTGCAGAGCATCGATCTCGCCCAGAATAGCAAGCCCAAGCAGATCTGGACCGTGCCGGCCAGCGGCGGCCCGCCGCACCAGGTCACCACGCAGGGCACCGACAACGAGCGGCCGGAATGGTCCCCGGATTCCAAGCAAATTGCGTTTATTTCGGACCGCGGCGGATCGGCACAGGTCTGGATCATGAACGCCGACGGAACGGGCGCGCGCCAGGTCACCAATCTGTCGACCGAAGCGGGCGGTGTGCTGTTCTCGCCGGACGGTAAGAGGCTGGTGTTCACCAGCTCGGTGTACGTGGATTGCCCGGACGACGCGTGCAACAAGACCCGCATCGAAGAAGACAAGAACAACAAGGTGAAGGCGCGCAGTTACACGACGTTGCTGTACCGGCACTGGACCGAGTGGCAGACCAAGCGGCGCTCGCACCTGATGGTGGTGGGTGCGGCCGGCGGGGCGGTGAAGGATCTCACGCCGGGCGATCGGGACGTTCCGCCATTTTCGCTGGGAGGCCCGGACGATTACGCCATCTCACCGGATTCGCGCGAGGTGTGTTTCGTCATGAACGCCGATCCGGTTCCGGCCACCAGCACGAACACCGACCTCTATGTGGTGCCGATCGCGGGCGGCGACGCCAGGAAGATCACTCTGAACCCCGGCGCCGACGAGAGCCCGCAATATTCGCCGGACGGCAAATGGCTGGCCTATCGCAGCCAGCCGCGCGCGGGTTATGAAAGCGATCGCTGGCGGCTGAACGTTCTGGAGCGCGCCACCGGCCGCGTGAACCCGCTGACTGAATCGTTGGACCGGCCGGTGCAAAGCTTCACCTGGTCGCCCGATTCCAACGCCCTGTTCTTCACGGTGCTGGACCGCGGGCGCCAAGGCATCGAGATGATTCCTACCACCGGCGGAGCCAGCCGCGTGATCGTCACGGGCGCAAGCACGCTGGACGACATGCAGCTTTCGAGCGACGGCAGCACCATGATCTACAGCCAGCAGAGCGGCTCCTCGCCGGTGGAGCTCTATCGGGCAAGTTCGGCCGGAGGGACGCCCGTGGCGCTGACCCACCTGAATGACCCTATTTTGTCGGCGCATCAGATGACGCCGCTCGAAGATTTCTGGGTGGATGGGGCGGAGAACGCGCGCGTGCAAAGCTTCGTGATGAAACCGCCGAATTTCCAGCCAACTCAAAAATATCCGGTTCTGTTTTTGATTCATGGAGGGCCGGAAGGCGAGTGGGGCGAGGAGTGGACCTATCGCTGGAACGCCCAGGTTTTCGCGGCCGCGGGCTACCTGGTGATCATGCCCAATCCGCGCGGCTCTTTCGGCTATGGCCAGAAATTCACCGAAGACATCAAGGATGATTGGGGCGGCAAGGTGTTCACCGACATCCTGGCCGTGGTGGATCACGTGGCTACCCTGCCCTACGCCGACCCGGACCGCATGGCCGCGGCCGGCGGCTCTTACGGTGGCTACATGATCGACTGGATGCTCGGCCACACCACGCGCTTCAAGGCGTTTGTGTCGCATGCCGGCGTGTTCGATCTGCGCAGCGAATTCGGCGCAACCGAAGAACTTTGGTTTCCGCTGTGGGAGTTTAACGGCACCCCCTGGGACAATCCCGATAGCTACTCGAAATGGTCGCCCAGTTTCTACGTGAAGGATTTCAAGACGCCGACGCTGGTGATTCACGGCGAACAGGATTTTCGCGTGCCGTATACCCAAGGCCTGCAGCTATTCACGGCGCTGCAGCTGCAAAAGGTGCCGTCGAAGCTTCTGGTCTATCCGGACGAAGGCCACTGGATCTTGAAACCGCAGAACAGCGTGCTCTGGTACAACTCGTTCCTGGATTGGATCGGCGAATGGACCAAGGCAGTGACGCCGGCGCCTCCGGCAACGCCCGCCGCCACCAAAGGCAATTAGATTCCCAGGCGCTGTTTGAGCGCGCGGACGCGATCGCGCGAGACCGTCAAGTCGGTGCGTTTGGCATCTTTCAGGCGTACGATCATTCGCCCGGCGAATCCGGCATGCAGCTCCTGGACGTAATCCACATTCAGCAGAATGGCGCGATGGATCCGGATAAACCGGCGCGGATCGAGCTTCTGCTCGAGCTGCTGGATGGTGTGATCGACGACATAGTTCTTGGCCGCCGTGGCCGCGTAGGTGAGCTTGTCGGCCGCGAAGAAGTGCGTGACCTGCGCCAGGTCGACCAACTCGACGCGTTCGCCGACCCGCGACGCGATGCGGTCCGGGTAATCGGCCGAACGGGCGGTCAGCTTTTCGAGCAGGCTTTGGATCTCAGGACGCGCGCCGGCGCCCAGGCGTTCGATCTTGTCGAGCGCACGATCGAGTTGGGCGGCTTCGATGGGCTTCAGCAGGTAGTCCACCGAGTTTACGCCGAACGCCTCCAGCGCGTATTGATCGTAGGCGGTGGTGAAGACGACCCAGGGCTGCGGATCGAGGTGGGAGAGCATCTCGAAGCCGGTCATCGCTGGCATTTGAATATCCAGGAAAAGAACGTCGGGCTGGGAGGCAAGAATAGCGGGAACGGCCTCCACCGGGTCGCTGCTCATGCCGACAATTTCCACCCGCTTCGTGGCCGCCAGCAGGCGCTGGAGGCGCTTCAGAGCGAGCGCTTCATCATCAACTAGAAACGCCCGCATGCCCGTTAACGGTTTGAGGAATGGAGAGAATCATCGCGTTATGTCCGTCCTTGCGTTCGAGCGACAGGAGGGCGCGCTGATCGAACAAAGTAGCCAGACGGCCCTTCAGATTGTCCAGGCCGTGCCCTTCCGGCGCGGATTCCAGGCGAAAAGCCGGGCCGGAATCGACGACTTCGACTCGCACCAGCCCGTTATCCCGCGCGGCCGTGACGCGGACTTCACCGCCCTCGCGATTGGGCGCGATGGCATACTTCACGCTGTTCTCCACCAGCGTCTGCACCGCGAGCGGCGGCACAGCGGCTTCGCCGATGTTCCCGGGCACGTCGATCTCATAGCGTAGCCGGCCGCCGAAGCGGGCCTGCTCGATGGACAGATAATCGTTGACGATCTTCATTTCGCTGGCCAGCGGCACCAGCCCGGAATGATTGGAGTCGAGCGAGAAACGCAGCAGCGCGGCCATCTGCTCTACCAGACGCTCGGCGCGAACCGGATCCTCGGGAATCAGCGAGGAAATCGAGTTGAGCGTATTGAAGAGAAAATGCGGATGAATGCGTGATTCGAGCGAGGCCAGCTGGGCTTCCGTGGCTAGCTTGAGCGCGCGTTCGCGCTCCAACTCCTGCGTCCGCAACTTGAGCCTGGCGTCCTCCAACTGCCCACGGAACATTTCATACATCCCGATGACCGCGGTGGCCGCCACGGTGAGCAGAATCACGAGCTTGAGGTTGGCGGTGAATTGCGGCCAATATTCCGGCGGCGTGTTCCAGCCCAGAGCCACCAGAATGAGGCCCGCCAGCATGGCGCCAGTGATCGCAACCGCGATGGCCGCCACTGCGCGGAACACCCACTGGAACCGGCGGCCGAAGCGTTCGGCCAGGCACCACACGCGGGGCACGATCAGAAAGGCGAGGGATCCGATGGAATGCGCGTAAATCAAAGAGAAACCAAAGTTGATCAGAAGCTGGTGTAGCGTGGTCGTCTCGTTGAAGGCGAGCAGCAGCAGAGGCGGGATGACGGACAGCGCGGTGTCCACCATCAGAATGCGCAATACCCGCTTGTATCGATTCATGGCTTGTTTCCGAGTCATCGAATGATGCCCTCGAACCTGTGTCCCCATCTTACTTGCTGGAGTGGCAAGTCAGGCAGCCGGCCTGCGCGGGCGGAAGGGATCCCGTTTCGAGCCACGTGGCGGCGGACTTCGCGTAGGGCGTGCCCGGCAGCTCCTTTTGGATGCGTTCAAACCATTCCTGCGCCTTGGCGTGATCGCCCAGCCGGCTGTAGCCATCGGCCAGGCCGATCATTAATTCGCCGCTTTTGTGCGTGCCGAGCTGTGAGAGATCCGGCCCTTGGACCGAGTAAGCTTTTTCGTAATCGGAAATGCCTTTCTCGATGAGGGGCCGCTCCACGTCAAGATTTCCGAGATAATGCGAGGCCGTGAGCAACACGGCGCCTCGTACGATGCGCACGCCAAGCCTGTCCGGGGCGATTTCGGCGGCCTGGTCCATCTCCTTCAGGCCCTGCTCCCACAGCGCGCCGCCCTTCTGTTGGTCGCCCTTCTCAAAGGCCTCGCGCGATTCGGTGATCAGCCCCGTGCCGTGCCAGACCAGCGCCTCCGCGTCCTTGGGATTGCCGGCCAGAATGCCCTCGCAAATCTTCATTCCTTGCTGCAGCGCGGTAACGTTGCCGGCCAGACCCGCGAAGAAATAGGTGCGAACCTTCATGTCGAAGCGTTCCTGGGCCGCCTGCAGGACAGCGCCCGCGAGGGCCAGGATCATCAGTGTGCGTTTCATTTGGAACTCCCTTCGAGTTCAGAATACGGGCAGGGCGGCGGATTTCCCCGCCCCTCCTGACGGAAGGCCGAATTACCGGATGAATCGCCGGCCGAGGGCGATGAAAGGCGGGCTAGCGGACGATCTCCACGTGAACAAAACCGGGAAGGCTGGCCGGCTGGTTGCCCAGAAACACGATGCGGCGGGTTTTGGGGAACGGCAGGCCGGATTGGATGGCGCGCGTGTAGAAGCCCACCTGGCGCAGGACCTGGCGGTAGGTCTCATCCTGCGTATCGAGAAACGCGGCTTTCGACAAGAAGCCGGCGCCCCAGCCGAGCGGGAGCACGCAACCGCGCTGCGCTTCGCGTACTTCGTTGAGGCGCGCTTCCAGCTGATCGATGGTGGACTTCAGCAGCGCCAGGCCGGTCCATTCGGCGTACTGTCTCTGCAGGCGCAGCACCTGGGCGGTGTACTCATTCACCAGGACAAACATCGCGTCAACGCCAATGGGGTCGCGCCGGCGCAGGGCTTTGGAGATCTCCGGCTGCGCGAGAAAGGCGTTCTGATGCCATTCGCCCTCGAATACCGTGCCGGGCACGGCCATTTCAGCGAACGTCGGCGTGCTCTCTTCGGCGCGCTTCACGCTGCCGCGCGGGCTTTGCTTCCAGGCCAGCTCTAATTTGCCCGGGCCGCGCGATTCCAGCGTGGACACGCGCAACAGATATATCTTGAAGACGCTCGCGGACACGGTCCCGGAGTCGAACGCCGAGACCAGACGCATCGGATCAGCGCCGGCCGATCCCATCGCGGCTTCCTCCACGGAATTGGCGGGGTGGCGCGGCAGCCGCCCTTCCGAGCCTGCGCGCGCGGCGAGATCCGCCAGCGCTCGCGAGCTGAGACGTCCGTGAACGACGCCGGTTCGCAGCGCCCCTTTCACCGCCGTTCCGGGCAAATACGGGCCTTTCGGGCCGGTGGCGAAAGTGGGAATGAACAGATGCTCGGCGCGGGTCTTGTCCCAGTACTGGGAAGAGCTGGCGTGCTCGAAGGGAATGCGGCGGCCGGCGTAATTCTGCGCGAAACCGCCCCAGGACGCGAAGTCGAGCTTTTCGGCCCTCTTGAGCTGGCTCAGGTAGCCTTCCAGGCGCGGGCCCTTCGCGAGCAGACGGAAAATGCGCCATTGATCGAGAACATTGACGTGGTCCTTCCAGACCATGTAGTCGATGGGGGCGAGCTTCTGGCCGTCGCCCACCAGCGTCGGGGTCAGGCAAGTGAGGCGGTAGTTCATGCGGCCACCCGCCAGGGGATTGGAACCGTCACGGCGAATCCGGCGCGATAGACCGGGTGCGGGAAGCCTTCCGGGGCTACGTCGCTCGCCGCGCCGAGCAAATCGCCCCCGGCCAGCAAAACCGACCCCTCGGCGATCATCAAAGTGGCTTGCTTCGCTTCGCCCCAGCGCGCGGCGCTCTCAATGCGTCCCGCGCGCGATACGGTAGCGTAGCTGCCGCGCTTCCAGTCCACCGTGTCGGTGCTCGATGGCGTGTAGAGCGAGAGCAGCCAGTGCGCACGTTCGGAAGGCTGGTCGGATACCGGCGCTTGCGGCGGCTTCCAAGGCTCCCACTCCGGCGCCAGCGACCGCCCCCAGCCGCGCGAGCGTTCGCCGCCGAAACCGGAATCGGCCAGCAGCAATAGCGCGCCACGAACCGGCGCTTCCCATTGCGCCGCCGCTTCGCTATCGGCGAATTGAACGACGGTCCACAGTCCGGCATCGCGGGCGAATTCCAGGCACGCGGTGGTGTGCGCTTCGATTATTGCCTGATGCACGCGATCCACGCCCGCGTTCGAACGAATCGAGACGCGAAAAGGACCCGCGGCGTTCTCCGGCGCCAGGCACTCGCTTTCTCCGTCCACCGCCCAGCGGTCTTCGTCCACCGGCTGATCGGCCAGCAAGGCTTCAATCACAGGGATGGGCACGAAACGCGCGGCCTTGTAGCGCACCTTGCTGGACTCGGCCGGCGGCCAGATGCTGCGCGGCGGGACAACCAGCAGCGTGCTCCCCACAAATGGATAAAAGGAGCTGAAGCGAACGGCCGGCGCCGGGGCCCGGGCCGTGGCGCTCAACCAGGAGTCCGCCAAACCGAGCTGCGCCATCGCGGAGCACACCGCGGAAAAGACGGCGTCGCTGTGATAGATCAAATCGACACGATCGCGGGCGCCCGAGTCCGGCCCGAACCGCCAGGGTCCAAGCGGGCGGAATCGTACTGCGAAGCTAGTGGATGCGGCTTCCGGTGACATCCTTACTCGGCGAGCTTTTCAGCGAAATCCGCGGCGGTGATCAGTTGCTGCAGTTCCGCGAGGCTGGCGCCTGCGAGCAGTTCCTGCTCCGCCGCGCCGGTGGCGTAGAATCCGCGGCCGCGCCAGGTGAGCTTCAAACCGGAGAGAGCCACGCGGCCATTTCCGCGCGAGCCGCCGCCGCCCAGGCTGTCGTCTTCGAGCAGCCGCAAGCCTTCGATGAGACGCGGCAGCAACTCCCGGTCCTCCGCGCACAGCACATCCATTACGACGCGAAAATGAAACCGGGCGCCGGCGGGCACGCGCTCGAGCGTGCGCGGATTGGCTTGCGAGGTGATGCGGTCGATGGCGTTCTCGCTCTTCACCTCGGTGAGCTCGTCGTCCATGTTCTCGCGCATCTGCGCGGTGATGCTGTCGGCGACCAGCGGCGCGTCATACACGGTCAAGCGCGCCGGGGTCGCGGCGCTGGCTTCCACCGCTTCGCCAAAAACGCGATCCATCCGGCCGGGATTGCGTCCGAACAGCAGACACACTTCGTCATCCGGACGCTCGCTTTGATGGATGCGCACTTCCTGGCCCTTGCGCCGCGACAGATAAACCAGCTCCGACGGCACGGCCAGCCCGGAGGATTGCTCCAGCAACGAGCGTAGTTTGCCGCGCAGTGAACTGCCGGGAATGTAAGGCAACCCGAACGCATCCTTGACTACCGGATTGTCGGCGCCGCCGATTTCGAGCGATCCCTTACCCGCGCCGATGTGCAGCCCGGTCTGACAGGTGATGTCGCCTTCCAGAATCAATTTTCCGATCAGTTTCAGCTGGGTTTGCGCGGTGTGCGAACTCATGGAATGATATGTGGTCTCCGGTTGCTTTATTCGTTGTAGGCGACGATGGCTTCAAACAGATCGCGGAAACGCTCATAGCCACGGGCGTCATTCTTGCGGGTCACCTGCAGCAGCAGTTTCTCGAGCGAATCCAGGCTGCGCAGGGAATGGCGCGCGATGGTGTAGGCCAGCCGGGCGCGCAGCATGACGAACTGCTGCTGGCGTTCGTTCTCCGGGGCGCGGACGGCGCGGCGGACCGCATTGTAGAGGCGCCGCAACTGGCTCTTGGTGCCGGAATCCATGTCGCGCATACGGCTCACCACCCCGTGCGCCTGATTGTCCAGATACAAAGGGTCGGAGATCAGCTTGTCCAGATCGATTTCGGGCGGACCTTCGGGTCGTCCGCGGTCTCCCCTGCGGTCGTCGCCCCGTTCACCTCGCCCGCCCTCACGGCGCTCGCCCTGCGGCCCGCGTCCTTCCCTGCCCCGGCCCTCCCGGGCGCGTGGTTCCTGTTGCTGCTGCGGAGTGTCAGCCATCCAATCTCGTCTCCTACTTTAGCTTTCAGCGCGGCCTTCGGTCGACAACCTGGCCCATTCTAGCGCTACCCTGCCCGACGGGCGCAACTTCAGGTTGACCGGGTTTTTTCCAACCAGGTCGGCGATCAGGCTGGTGCGCGCCTTTTGAAAATCGCGCGAACGCGAGCTTCCCAGGATACGCAGCAAGCGCCGGTGGAAGCGCCAGGGCCGCTCGGTCCGGCGGGCGCCGGGCGCGCGCCGGGTTTCACGATAGATGGCGCACAGATCCCGGATATATTGCGGCTGGACGCCGAACTCGCGCACCATGGCCGTGAGCTCGTCTTTCAAGTCGCCGGCGTCGGCCAGTTGCTTCCATTCCAAGGTGCGGCCCAGCAGATAAAAGCAGTCCTTGTCCGCGGCTTTGGCGACGGCCAATTTATCTCCGGCGCGCTCGTACACCGACGCCAGGGGAGTCTCCGGGTCCGGCGCCAACGCCAGCGCCATGGTGAGGGTCTTGCCTTCCGGCCCGGGGAAATCCTTCAGTTGCTCTTCGGTGAAGCGATGGAACAAACGCTGCAGCTCGCGGGCAAACGCGATCAAGGCGTCCCAGGCGCCGTAGATCGCAAAATCGTCGCCGCCGGTATACAGCAGGTTCACCTTACGCCAAAACTCCGGCAGCGAACACAGCACCTCGACTTCACCCGCGAAAAACTGTTTGTACAGCACGGAAAGTTGCACGTGCTCTTCAATACTGTGCAAGCGGCGCATGCGGATGGCGAAATTGTCGACATCGCCGCGCAAAACACCCCACACCGGGCGGCCTTCGGCGCGGGACGCCAAAACCAGCGCGGTCGCCGTCTCGCGGCCGTCGTCCGTGAGCGCGGCATGACGCGCCAGCGGAACCGCGTCCGGCGTGGATCCGATGCTCCAACTGAACTTTCCGCCGCTGGTGCTCACCATCGCCGGCGCTTCCGGCGACCAACTCACCGTGGCGGTGTCGCGCAACGAACGCGCCAAGTCCTCAAAATAGTCCGGTCCGACGGGAGGCAAACTCTCCACCACCAGCCCGGACCCGGCCAGCGGAGTGCCCTGCTTGCGCTGGAATTCATCGTTGATTCGCTTACGAACCACGGTCCAATCGCCCAGGTTTTCCGTGATGGCCCAGAGCAATTGCAGCTTGCCCTGGCTCAACCGGCGGATTCCGGCGCTGGCGGCGTTCAGAAAATCCTCCGTCTGCGGCTTAACCTCCCCGGGAAGCACCACCAGGAATTGCTCGCCGCCGCTCGATCCTAAAAGCATCTTGGACAGACCCAAGCCTTCGATGAGCGCGCGCGGCAGGATTTCGCTAAGCAGACTGGCCCAGCGCAACCGCCCGGCGAGCAGAGTCTCCTCGGGATGCCCCGAGAGTAAGAACGCTTCAACGCCCAGGATTTTGCCCTGTAATAAGATCTGCACCGACATGCAAGCCGTGACGAAAGCTCAAATGTACCACGAGAATCAAGCCAATTGGGGTAGGAAGTTAGCGCGCTACCTGCTAAGCTGGTTCAAAGAGTGTCTCGTACCATAGCAGCCGGTCCGTCTTCCAAAACCTGGAAAACGCGTCTGGAAGGCTGGGCCCAGCAAGAAACGCTGCGCCAGCACGAAGAGAAGATTCAACTGGTCCTGACGCTGTTCATCGGAGCCCTGGTTGGGCTGGTGGTGGCGGCCTTTATCTACGTCACCGAAAATCTGGGCGCCCGCTTTTACCCGGCTGGAGGATCGCCCTGGCGGCGCCTGCTGGTCCCCACCGGCGGCGCCCTGATCACCGGCTACCTGTTGTGGCGCTTTTTTCCAAACGCCCGTGGAAGCGGGATCCCGCAGACCAAGGTAGCGCTGTTTCTGCGCGATGGGTTCATCACGTTTCGCACCGCGTTCGGCAAGTTTGCTTGCTGTTCGGCGTCGCTGGCGAGCGGCATCGCATTGGGACGGGAAGGCCCGTCCGTCCAGGTGGGCGCCGGATTGGCTTCCGTGCTGGGCCGGCGGCTGGGATTAGGCCCCAGCAGGATTCGCGAACTCATTCCCGTCGGTTGCTCGGCGGCCCTGGCGGCGGCTTTCAACACGCCCGTCGCGGCAGTGCTGTTCACTTTGGAAGAAGTGATGGGCGACATGCACGCCCCGGTGCTGGGGTCGATCGTGCTCAGCTCCGCGACCGCCTGGGTGGTGCTGCATCTGCTGCTCGGCGACGAGCCTCTGTTTCACGTTCCTGCCTATCAACTGGTCAGCCCGATCGAGTTCATCGTATATGCGTTGTTGGGAGTAGTGGGCGGCCTGGTTTCGGTGTGTTTCGTCAAGCTGCTGCTGCTTATCCGGAAGCATTTTCTGGCCCTGCCCAAATGGAGCGAATGGGTGCAGCCTACGGCCGGCGGGTTGCTCGTCGGCGTGATGGGATGGTTCGTGCCCCAGGTGCTGGGCGTCGGCTACGGGCATGTGAGCGAGGCTCTGAACGGCCAGATGGCGCTCAAGCTCATGCTGCTCCTGGTCGCGCTGAAGGTCATCGCCACGGCCGGTTGCTACGGCACCGGCAACGCGGGCGGTATCTTCGGGCCCGCCTTGTTCATCGGCGCGATGATGGGCGGCGGAGTCGGCGCGATGGCGCATCAATTGCTCCCCGATTACACCGGCAGCGTCGGCGCTTATGCGCTGGTGGGAATGGGCGCGGCGTTCGCCGGCATCGTGCGCGTGCCACTCACTTCGGTGATCATGATCTTCGAGATGACGCGGGACTATTCCATCATCGTTCCGCTCATGATCTCCAACCTCATCAGCTTTTATATCTCGTACCGCTTGCAGGAAGAGCCGATTTACGAAGCTCTGCAGCATCAGGACGGCGTTCACCTGCCGGCTCTGGTCCGCTACCGGCAGGAAATGCTGGTGGTTCGCGATGCCGTGCGGGCGCCGGCGCACGTTCTTTACGCACATCAGACCATGCAGGACGCAGTGGCGACGCTGGGCACCAGCCGCAACGCCTGGCCGGTGTTGCTGGACAGCCATCAGAACCTCCTGGCCGGAATGATTTCGCTCGAGCAGGTGCAGAGGAAGATTGAGGCAGGCTGGGGCGGCACCCGGCTCGGCGACGTGCTGCCCAAGGATCTGCCCGATACCGAGTTGACCGCCGAAAAATTTCCGCACGTGCATCTGGATCATCCCGCCGACGTGGCGTTGCGCCGCATGGCGGTCGCCAAGATGAACGTTCTGCCCGTGGTCAGCCGGTCCAATATCCGCGATCTGCAGGGCGTGGTTTCTTTGGATGAGATCCTGCACGCCTACGGAACCGGCCAAGAACAGGAAGCATCTGCTCGGGAGCGGGCGCCGGCGCGTGAAGCCCCGGCTACCCGCAAATTAGTTCCCGGCATGATCGCAGCGACGATCGTCCTGTTCATCCTGGTCGCCTTCCTGAACTACTATTACCGCTCCACACGCGCCGCGCGGGCCGAAGGCTACTTCACGGCCGGAAACGAATTGGTCCAGCAAGGCCGTAACGAAGAAGCCTCGGAGCAGTTCCGCGACGCGCTTTCGATCGCGCCCCAAAGCGCCCAGTACCGGCTGGCGCTGGGATTGGCGCTGGAACGCTCCGACCATCCGGCGGAGGCCTTGGTCTACCTGGACGGACTGGTGAGGCGCGACCCGGATAACGGCCCCGCCAACCTTGGTATTGCGCGGATTCGGGCCGCCGAGCACAACATTTCGGATGCCGTAACCTACTATCACAAAGCCATTTACGGTTCCTGGCCAGCGGGGGCGGATCAAAACCGCATGCAGGCCCGTCTGGAGCTGGCGAATTTCCTCCTGAAGAATGGGCAAAGCACGGAAGCTGTCGCCGAGCTGCTCGCGGCCCTCGGCCCGGCCAGCCAAAGCCCCGGGCAGAAGAGAAATATTGCGCAATTGCTGCTGGATTATGGTTCGCCAGGGCAGGCCGCCAGGGTCTTCCGGGAATTGCTTCGCTTGAATTCCCGCGATGCGCAAGCCTGGGCCGGGCTGGGCGCCGCGCAACTGGCTCAGGACGATTTTGAAGGCGCCCGCGATGCATTCCGCAACGCCGTGCTGTGGAATCCCTCGGACCAGAATAGCCAAAAGAAGTTGGAATTTTGCGAGATGGCCACTGCCCTCGACCCGGATGCACCCAGGCTCCGCAGCGCCGAACGGCATGCGCGCAGCGTCCTGCTCTTGAAGCAGGAGCTCGCGAACGCGGATGCTTGCCGGGCTGCGGTTACCGCGCCGGCGCAGTCTCAACCTCTCACGCAGCTGGCGGATTCCGCGCGCAAAGCCCTGGGCAAGCATCCCTCGCGGGCGGGGTTGGAGGATTCCACCGACAACAACCTGAGCTTGACGCTGGACCTCTGGAAAGCCGGCCGGACACTCTGCGGTTCCAAGGCGGAAGATCAGCCTCTGGATCAGGTGCTGGCGAAGCTCTCCAAACAATAAGGCTCGCCGGTTCCCCGGCGAGCCGCACAACAATCAAGGAAAGACTTATTCAGCCTGCGCCTGGGTGATGTGAGCGCGGCGGTTCTTCTGCCAGCACTGCTCGGTGTGATCGCTGCAAACCGGCATGTCCTTGCCGAAACTGACGGTTCGAAGCTGGTCGCCGGGCAATCCGAGGTTCGCAAGGTATTGCTCGGCCTGTTTGGCGCGCGCGTCGCCGAGCGCCATGTTGTATTCCTCGGAACCCCGCTCGTCGCAAAAGCCCTCGACGGTCAACTTGAAGTCCGGATACTGTTTAATGATGGCCGTCAGCTCCTTGGCGTCGGCCATGAGCGCGGTTTCGGCATCGGGACGCAGATTATGCTTGTCGAAGTCAAAATAGGCGTCCTGAATACGGTTCAGCAAGTCTTGAATCCGGGCCCGCGTGGCAGCGTCCGGGAGCCGGTGGTTGCCATTCGACGCGGTCTGAGCCGGCTGGTAAGTATTCTGCCGGGCGGTCTGGGCTGGCGCCGGGGCCGGCGTGCTCTGCTGGACGGGCGGAGGTGGCGGCTTAGGCGTCGAAGCAACCTTCTTCGCACAACCTGCGAACGTCAATGTCAGCGCTGTCACGGCCGCGCAAGCCAGGAATCGGGATTTCATCCAAAAGCCTCCTAATGGGTACTGCAGTCTCAGAATACAAAGCGCACGATCGCCAAGGAATCCCGTCCTACCTGTATTTCTCAGCAAGTACCCGAATACAGGATGCACGCGATTCCCGTAGCCCTAGCCTGGATTTATTGTAATGATGTGTGGCTGCGCTCCCATGACGCGATCCGCTATCCTAAGGGAGGCATGCGGCAACGCCCTTGGATGGTCCTGGTAGCGGGATTTGGGGGGCTGCTCCTTTTGATGGCAGCGTCCGAAGCTGGAGCGGTCCTATTTCTCAACGGGTTACGGCGCAGTGGCAATGAGTTACAGGCGCACTTCCTGCAACGTAACCGCAGGCTGGAAAGGCTACGCTCCAACATCTACCTCTCGGGGACCTATGTGCGCGACTATTTGCTGGCGCCGGAGACGCGCGGCGCGCAAGCCCAACTCATTGCGCTGGAAGGCCTGCGCCGGGACACCGCTCTTGAGCTGAACGCTTACGCGCAGACGCTGGAGCCGGAAGAAAAGCTGCCCTTTCAAACCCTGCGCTCGCAAATCGAAGATTATTGGAAGGTTCTGGACAACACGTTCTCCTGGACCCCCCAGGAGCGCGACCAGTTCCGGTCGGCGTTCTTCTATCAGGAACTGGTGCCCCGCCGGACCTCCATGCTGCAGATCGCGGACCGGATTGCCGCGCTGAACGAGGATGCGTTGCGGCGTGGCGACACTCAGCTCGGTACGCTTTTTGGGAAGCTGCAACTGTGGCTGGTGGCCATGAGCGCCATTACGCTACTGGGTGGCGTGGCGCTCGCGGCTCTGACGACCTCCCACCTCCTGAAGCTGGAAGCCGAACTGGAACAGCGGTTACAAGAAAGCGAGCACGCGCAAGGCAGCCTGCAGGAGCTGTCCGCCCGGTTAGTGCGCGCGCAGGAGGACGAGCGCCGGGCTTTGTCGCGAGAACTGCACGACGAGGTGGGCCAGGCCTTTTCCGCGGTGTTGATGGAGGCGGAGAACCTGCTGGATCTGGAGCGTGAGCCGGCGGTGAGAAGCCACCTGGAGTCGATTCGCGGTGTGGCCGAAAAAGGGATGAACGAGATCCGCAATATGGCACTGCTTTTGCGGCCATCCATGCTGGATGACTTCGGGCTGATTCCGGCGCTGGAATGGCAGGCGCGCGAGGTAGGCAAGCGCACCGGCGTCCGGGTGCTGCTCGAAAGCGATGTCAGCGGCGAATTGCCCGAAGAGCACAAGACCTGCGTGTACCGCGTGGTGCAGGAAGCCTTGAACAACTGCGCGCGCCATGCGCAGGCAACCACGGCGCAGGTGTCCGTGCGACAGGAGACCGGCCGGATCGTGGTGGAGATCCAGGACGACGGCAGCGGATTTGATCCCCAGCGCGTGCGCGGGCTGGGGCTTCTGGGTATGGAAGAGCGTGCCCGCCACCTGGGCGGCTCCTGTGAGGTCGATTCGCGGCCCGGACGCGGGACTCTGGTCCGGGTCAGCCTACCCTTGGCGACTCTCCCCGCTACTTTGCTCAAGACCACCGCGGCGGAGCAGCGTAGCCGCCCGGCTCAGGCCCGGCCCGCCAGTGACGTGATTTTCGTGTCGGAGGGAGGCCAGGCCGATGGAACAAATCCGCATCCTGCTGGCTGACGACCATAACATCCTGCGCGACGGGATGCGCCTGCTGCTGGAGCGGCAGCCGGGCTTCGTGGTGGTGGGTGAGGCCTCCGACGGACGCGAGGTTCTGGAACTGGCGAACGATCAGCACCCGGATGTGGTCGTGATGGATATCGGCATGCCCAATATGAACGGAATCGAGGCTACACGGCGGATTGTAGACAAACAGCCGGCCACCGGCGTGGTCATCCTCAGCATGCATCACGACGAGAGCTACGTGATCCGGTCCCTGAAAGCCGGCGCCCGCGCTTATCTGCTCAAGGACGCGGTTAAATCGGAATTGATCTCCGCGATTCAGGCCGTCGTGCAGGGCCGGTCGTTCTTCAGCCCCAAGATCAGCAAGATCCTGCAGGAAGATTACATCCGGACCATCGAGCTCCGGGATGTGGAAGACAGCTACGACCTGCTAACCGACCGCGAGCGCGAGATCCTGCAGTTGGTGGCGGAAGGCAAGACCAACAAGGAAATCGCCAACCAGCTCAACCTCAGCATGTACACGGTGGACACGCACCGCTCGCACATTCTGCAGAAGCTGAACCTGCACAGCGTTCCGGAGCTGATTCTTTACGCTGTCCGCAAGGGCATTATTTCCTGAGGGCGGGCGAGCCCTATTCGGTCTTGGCGGGCGCAGCCGGGCTGTCGTCGACCACGTACACATCCATCACGATGCCGACATGCCCTTCCAGAAAGTGGCCGCCCCTGGTGCCGCCGTCCGAGAGCGCCAGCACCGTGTGCGCGTGTACGTTGGGCTTGCCATTCAGCATGCTGATGTCGCCGGTGAAGGCGGCCACCTCGGCCTCCTGATTGACCTCGACCTTCTTGAAGGCCCGCTTCTCGGGATCGGTCCATCCCAGCAGGGCTGAACTAAAGGCGCCGATTCCGGTGAAGTGCGCGGCGGTGATGTGATGCTTCTCGGCGAATTCGGTGAGGCCGGATTCCACCTCATCGCCTTTGGAAAAATGGACGTGAAAGGTCCGGCCGGTTGAGGCGAGCTCTTCCACCTTCATACCCGGGGCCAGACCGCGCGCCGTGACTTCCTTGCGGGCGACGTAGCCTTCGGGCAGCGATGGCGTCTGGGCACACAGCAGGCTAAGGCCGCTGAACGCAATGCCGGTTTTCAACAATCGCGACAATCCTCGGGTCACAGTGGCTCCCTTCCAGGAAAGCGGGAAAGCTTTCCGAGAGAAAGCGTACCACGCCGGGGACGGTCTACTGGGTGATGGTGAGCTTGGCGGTCTGGCTGGCGACTCCGCCCACGGTCACCACCACCGGCTGATCGCCCAACGGCGCATCGGCGGGCACCGTGTAATTGATCTGCGTCACACCAACCAGGCCGGGCGGAATCCCGATGAAATCAATCGTGGCTGGCTGGTTGGCGACGGTCATTTTGTACGCAAGCACGGGCTGGGGAAGCTGGTCTAGTGGAGTCGAGGGACTGGGCGAAGTTCCCGTAGGCAGGCTCGGAAACACCTTCCCCTCGCCAGTGATGAACAGAGTTGTAGTCTGGCCGCGTTGGACGCTGGAAAATGGCGCGCTGACATAACCGTTGGTCATGAAAATGCCCGGAGCGGCGGCGGTGACGTTGATTGTAAAGTTGACGTTCGTGTAAGGGTTCCCAACCGTCAAGGTCTGCTGTCCCAACGGCGTTTCGTACGGAATCTGAAGGTTCACCTGGTTGGGCGAAACGTAGTAGAGCGGTAGCTGCACAGCGTTGATGTACGCTTCGAAACCGGCCAGGTAATTCGGCAAAGGCAGCGTGCCCGCCGGTTGCGCGAAGTCGCCCAGGGCCGTGCCGTAGACGCTGACCACCATTCCGGGCGCAGCCGCCACCTGGCCGGAAGCGGCGTTGCTGACCCCGCCCACGACGAGCGGAGCTTGCAGCGTCTCGAAGGGAATCGAGAGCTGCTGAGACCAGGTTTGCCCGCTCGCGTCCACTCCGTTGAAGCCAAAGACAACGGTAGTGGGAACATTGAGCGTCTTAAAACCGAGACTGGTGGAAATGGAGCCACCGGCGGGAATGGAGGCGCTGCCAAAACCGGTCACCACATTCTGGGGCTGTCCATTGATGGTAAACGCGGTCAATGTCGTGGCGATGCCGGCTTCTTCGTTCAGGGTGAGCGTGAAGGTCCAGCGAAGGCCCTGAGAATCGGGCGACTGTTCGAACACCGGATTCTGGCTGATGGAGGGTACGACGGCCGAACCGGAAGGCGCGTTGAGGACGTTGGTCCATTGGTGGACGAAATTATTGGCGTCGGGCGAGCCGAGTCCGGTCGCTTGATCGTAGCCCGGGCCGGCGCTGTAGCCCAGCGATCCGGTGGTGCAGTTGGGAGATCCTACCAGGCACGGAACGATGTTGTTGCCCGACGTGACGTCGTGAAATGGCCGTTGCGCGGCCGTTAGGGTCTGTGAGTTCTGCGCCATCCGGTAGAGCGTGGGATTGATATTGCCCACGCCGCCCGGGCTTTGAGCGCTGCTGGACGCCAGATATTGATTGAGCAGCGCTACGATTCCCGCCATGGTGGGGGCCGCAACGGACGTACCGCCGTAGGTCTGAAGGCTTCCACTGGTGTAGACCTCGTAGCCGTCGTGATCGGCTGAGGAACTAATGGCCAAGTCGGGAACATGGCGGGCGCCATCGTCCGGCACGCCCGGCCCGGTTTGCCACAGCGGTTTCGGAAAGAAGACGCTGGCGCCGCCGCCGCCGGCACGGAGGACATCACGCAGGGCGGTATCATTCCAAGCCCGCTCGGGGATGTATTGCAACGCCGAAGCACTGTTGGCGGTATTCGTGCTGCCCCAATAAGCACCGGACGTGTCCATAAATTCGGTGCCGCCCATCGCGGTGACTTCGGGAATTGCGCCGGGACTATCGATCGCCAATCCGGTTTGGGCGACTGCGGGGGATTGATCTTCACAATCGGCGGCTCCGGCATCGCCCGCGGCGACCAGCCAGGTGATGCCTTGCGAGTTGGCCTGTTGCGCCAACTGTTGAAAGGTGGGCAAATCCACCAAGTCGGACGGCTCGCAAAGCCCGTAGCTCATACTGATCACGGGGGCGTAGTTATTGTCGATCGCATCGCTCAGGGAGTTAAAAACATCACTCGAGTAGACGAAGAGAATGGTTGCGCCGCGGGCCACCGCTCCCGACCATTCCAGGTCCAGGTCCGCTTCGGGAAGATCGTCCTGGCTGATGCCGGGATCCGTCTCGCCTTGGGGCAAGATCTTCTGCGGATCGTTTACCGGCAGGTTGTACCGGCTGCGAAATGCCTGGATGTCGGACATATCGATATCTGTTTGGCCGACGACGACCAGTTTCTGGCCCGCGCCCTCGATGTTGGAGCTGTAGAGGGGCGTGACGTCGTAAATGGTCGCGAAATCGTCCGGCGCGATGTAGTGCACACCGCCTACCGTGAACTGGGGTGAGCCCGGTCCGCTGAGAGGCGTCGCCGCCTTTATAGAGCGGGGTTTGAGACGAAAGTCATGCAGCCCCTGAATTCCGCGCACGAGATCCGCGAACGCGGCCGGGACGGACGGATTGGCCGTGTTGGCAAAATGGGCTTTGCCGTTCACTACAAAACGATGAATTTCGGTTTGAAAAGCGCGCTCCACCTGCTGCGCGGTCCCGCTGAAAAAAATGAAAGTGCGGCCGCGGGCTACCGCCTGCACCTGAAAACCCCTAGATGTCAGCCAGGCCGTCATCTTGGCCACATCATGCGGGCTGGCGCCGAAGCGATCGGCGTACTGCTCCGGTGTCAGCCATTGATGAAAATCGGGTGACGCGGGATTCTGCTGATCCGCCAGAAGCTGCTGAAGCGCCGCCTGCTGAATGTTGGACGGCTTCAGGTACATCCGCATGGAAGTCAGCGGGAACGATGCCGCTACGCGTCCTTGGTCGAACTGTGGCAGCGCCTGGCGGGGCACGTTGCCGGTCAGCGGCACCATTTGCCGGTTATTGACGGGCGCGGTAATCCGGTCTTGCTGAGCATAGACCAGGCTCGGCAGCAGCAGGAAGGGAGACAGAAAAAGTGCAATTCGGCTCAAAACAAGACCCCGATCACGACGTCGGCCTACTAGACGATAGGATGGCCCAGTTCAAAACCGGGTTGCAAGGGGAATTTTCGCTTAAAAAGCCTATGTTAGCGCATCGCTCCAGACGGCCTGCGTCTTAGCGGCGACGAGCGTGAAGATTGGAACGCGGGTGAGCCAGGGGAAGCTTTTCCCGATGCAACAAGTGCTGCAATTTGGTCCATAAGGCGGTGAGCCAACGCATGGGAGCACCCGCTTTCTCAGGTTCTAACAGGGACGCTATCACAAATCATTCGCGGTGTCACTGGGCATCCGGCCGCTAGTGGTTGGCGCCGGAGAGCTTGCGGTAGTACTCGGCCACGGAGTCCTGATAGCCTGCTGGAACCCTGGCTGGATCGGTGCTCCGGATGGTGCCGCCCTGCTTTTCGTCCAGTTGGCGGCGCAGCCGTAATTCGAGTGCGTCCACGCCGCTGAGCAGTTGCTGATGCATTTGCTCCACCAGACCGGGGTTCCCGGGGAAGCGGCGGGGATCGAGATTGCGCATCTGATCCACCAAAGCCTGCAACTCCTGGCGCGCCTCGGGACTATCCTGCACGGCTGCCCGAACACCGTTGAGCAGGTTCAAGCCCTGATCAATTTCGCGCTGGGTATCGGCTGGATTAGGACCTTGTTGGGGCGCGACCGCGCGACCGCTGATGCGGGTATTGCCCGTATCCATGCCGCCATATCCATTCCGATCGCGATTGCCCGGCCCGCCGGCGGGATTTCCGACCGGACCGGCCAGACGATTGCCGGCTGTCCCGCCGTTTTGCGCGACGCCGCCCTGCCCCGGCTGACCGCCTTGTCCATCGCGGTTCAACTGGCCGGTCTGATATGGGTGGCCGGTTTGGTTTGGCTGGCCGGTTTGGTTTGGCTGGCCGCCGCGCTGTCCTGGCTGAGCATTCGGATTCTGTCCCAGATTGGAGAGTTGATCGCGCAGACGGGACAAATCATCCATGGCGCGGTTGAGCTCAGCCTCCTGGTCACCGTGTTGCGCGCTGCCCACGGCGCGAGCGGCGTCGGTGAGCTGCTGCCCGAGCTTTTGCAGATCGCTGGTGATGGCGGTTTCGGCGGGGTCGGAGAAGTTACCGCTGCGCAGCCAATCCGAGCTGCGCTGCACGCGGGTGCCGAGATCGTTCTCATCCATCGTGTCGAGCGCGCTTCGCAGCTTGCCGGAGGCCGCCGGCTGCGAGGACGCCAGCTCGCGGGCGGCGTTGCGCATTTGCTGCGTGAGACGCGAGAGGTCATCGCTCACCTGCTGGCGTCCGTTCACCATCTTGTCGATTTCCTGAGCGGAAGGGTACTTCGGAGTCTGCTTCGCGGCCTGGGCGGCTAATTGCTCGGCCATTAAGCCACGCACGCGATCGGCTTGTTGCTTTTGCCGGGCGGCCAAATCGCCGGCTGTCCGGGCCATCGAGCCGATTTGGCCGGCGGCATCCTGTTGTTCCAGCCCGCCAAGCAGATCGGTAGCCTGGTGCAGGCGGTCGGCTGCGCGCCGGGATTCGGCCGAACTGGCGCCCTGCGAGATGGCGCGGCGCATGTCTTCGGTGGCCTGGCGCAGGCGATCCAGCGCCTGTTGAGCGGCTTGCTGGCGGCTATCGGCGGCCTGTCCGGCCGACTGCTGCGCCGATTGCGATTGGCCGCCACCACTGCCCGCGGATGACGAAGCACCGGTCTGGCCGCTGGCTTGTCCTTGCTGGCCGCTTTGGCCAAGCTGTTGCTCCATCTGCTGCTGGAGCTGCTGGGCCTCGCGCTGCAACATCTCCTGTTGCCACTTTTGTTCGGCGGTCTGCACGCCATTGCGCTGCTGCTGGGCCAGATTTTCCTGGCGGCGGGCCAATTCGTCGAGCTTCTTCAAAGCTTCGTCGATTTCCTTAGCCTTCTGTTCGGCGCTGGTGGCGGCTCGTTGCGGGGTCTCGTATTGATTCTTCTGGGTATCGAGTTCGAGCTCGAACAGCTGGGCCAGGTCGCGCGCTGCGCCGCCTCCGCCACCTCCACCGCCCTGCGCTCCAAAGGCAACCTGAATCTGACGGAAGGTCGCTTCGGCGCGCAAGAGGAATTGCAGAGCCTTCTGCTCGTTCGGGATCGCCTCTTTCCACTTCTGCTGTTGCAATTGCTGGGAGGCCGGTCCCATGGCTTCAGAAGCCGCGAGCATATCCTTCTGGAAGTCCCCGATGGCCTTCACTTCATCGGTTAACTCGCGAGCCTCCAGGCGGCCGGAAAGGGAGATGGCCTGATCGCGCAGCGTGGATTGCGATTGCGACAGCAGTTTGGCGATGTCGGCGGCCTGCTGCAGCGTGGAGTTCTTGTCGCCCCGCTGCCGGAACGTCTGGGAGATAATCTCCTTTTCCCGCTGCGAAATTTCGGCCGACGGATCGCCGCCTCCTCCGCCCCCACCGCCGCCCCCGCCCGCGACCTGCGATTGCGAAAAATCGCGCTCAAACGGGTCGGTCTGGATGAACATCATGTCGGTGTGAGCTTCGGCGTTGCCATCCTTGGCAGTGGCGTAAACGCTGACCAAGTCGCCCGGCACGAGCTTGAAGCTTTCGAGCGAGAGCGTGGTAGAACCGCCGGCTTGCTTTTCACCTTTCTTCTGGAGCAGATCGACGATGGTCTCGGCGCCGCCGTTGACCGAGTAATGCAGCGCGAGGTCGCGCAAGCCGTACTCGTCGGTCGCCTTCGCGGCCACCGTGACCTCTTCGATCGGGCTGGCGCGATAATCGCCGCCGGGACGCACCAACGAGATCTGCGGCGGGTTGGCTTTGCGAGCCTCGATGAAGAAATCCTCGCTGATGCGGACGGCTTGACCCTGATCGACCCCGGCGACGTGATAGACGCCGTCGCGATCCATCTTGACCGTGGCGTGATAGACGTTGTTCTGGCCGCCGCTCAGGTGGATCAGCTGGCCGTTGTCGAGCTGGAGCCGGCCGTTCTGGAGCGGGCGATCGGTGGAAACATCCAGCTGCGCCTCGGTGCCGGTGACGGCGCGCAGATCGCCGCCGCGCTCTTCGACCTCGGGTTGCATACCGGTCCAGGCGGGGTAATGATAGGTGACGCGAATCTGCTTCACCATCGGCAAGTCGGTAACGCGAATCTGGAAGTGCTGGGACGTCATCGCGCCCGCGGTGACGTAATATTCGACGTTCTCCGGCAAACCAGCGAAGACAAATTCGTAGCCGCCGGCGAAGCTGCCGGCCGCCTGGGGCAGCATTGCAATTTCTTCCCACTTGGTGGAGCTCTGAAAGCGCGCATGCAGTTTGACGGCAGGCGAGCGCAGGCCGCTGGGGATCGCGGAAACCATCTGGTCGGCGTGGCGGCGTATCACGGCGTCGCCGGGCATGACGCGAAGGTCGTAAAGCGCGGGCCGGTCGCGGTGCGGGCCGGTCCACAACAAGGAAGCACCGTAGCCGAGAAAGCCCGGCCCTGCCGCGATCATCCAGATCAGAAGCGCGAAGGCGCCCACGCCGGCGCCCAGCGAGCCCCAAAGCCGGCCGTCACTGACCAGTTGTTCGGGTGTGGCGGAACGGGAAATTTCCAGGGCGTCGCCGGCCAGAAGTTCGATGAATGGGTCCTGGCCGTCGCGCTCGGTAAAGGTAGTGAGGCGCTGCTGGAATTGCGAGAAGGCGGCTTCGGCGGTTCCGACGGCCCGGCGGCGGGTCAAGCGGTGCAAGGGCCAGGCCAGCCCGGCGCCGGCGGCACCGGCCAGAATCAGAATCAAGGCGAATCGCGCCGCGGTGACGCTTCCTTGCGAGAATGCCAAGGCATTGGCGATGATGACCAGGACCAGTGTTGCGACCAGAGCGCTGCCAGTGAGAAGGGCGGCGCCGCGCAGGACGGTGCTCCAGCGCAGACGTTGCTCCAGCTGCGCGATGTACGCTTGCAGTTGTTCGCGAGCGCTCATGAGGCCTCCCGGCGCTTGGCCGTTGTAATTAGCTAAAGGATATCGCAGGTAGGGCGCGGAACGGCAATCGGGCTGGTGGCAGCCTCGAATGAACGCCAGGAGCGGTGGATCTCTGGCGTGTATCCCTGCCGGAAACATTCAACGAACGGCTGCGGAGTCAAAACCGTAACGACGGAGTTCTTCGGCCTGGCCATCTTTCGAGCGTACGCGCCGGGCGTCCAAAGCAGCAGCGCGTCGTTCCACACGAGGTAGGCATGCCCTTCGATTTCGACGAAACATCCGTTCGGCAAAAGGTCGACTGACTCGACATAAGTGACTTGTCTCCCGCCGGCGATGCGAGCCCGATGCAGTTCCCAGTCGATCTGGTCGGCAGTAGCCGGATTGCCTCGCGTGCCGGACCAAGCCAGGTTGAAGGCCTTGTACCGTTCGCAGCGGCACTCAGCGCAGGGCCTGTGCCCGGCAGCGAAGGCCACGGCTTCGTCGAGAAAGAACAGCTCCGTATAACGCCCCGGGGACATCACGCGGCGGTGTCGTCCCCGAAATTCGAGGAGGCAAGTGATCCAGCGCCTGCTTTTGTAACTGCGGACGATCTCGCGATCGGTGTTGTGGAGCGCGCCACCCCGGTTGCCCAGGAACGTCCCCCGTGCCGGCGTGCGAAAGATGTTACCGAAGGGATCGACGCGATTCTGCAAAGGCATGCGGATTCCGCGCCGCTATTCCTCGCGCTGCGTGCCGAGGTAGCGGCAGGCCAACGCGGACTCGGCGAATGCCGCGGCAAAGGCGAGCAGCATCACGTACCACCAGAGGCTCTCCGGCGTCTTGGCTTGCGCCAATGTGCCGGCCGCCGACGCCTCCCGGGTAGACGCGCCGCCCTTACCCTGCCAGAGCGACAACACATCATCCGGGGTGACGTCGAGATCGGATTCCTTCGGATCGGGATTGACCGCGATTTCATCCTCGCGGCCATTGGCGAAGCGGAAGTGATAGTACCCGGCTTCGGTGAGCTGGAACGATTGGGCGGACGCCGCCTCGCCCAAGGTAAGCGGACGCTTGCCTTCGGGGTCGGTCACTTCGACGCCTTGGCGATCGCCTTTGGCGTTGCGCAGCTCGAGATAGGCATCCACCGGGCGCGCGCCGCCCTGGCGCTCGCTGCCGGAAAGATATCGCGCGAGCTGCTCCACGAAAGGAACAAAGGCGGGATTCAACGGGAAATCGTTCGTCAGGTTGTCGAGCCCGCTGGTCAGCAACACGACGCGCCCTTCGCCGATGCGTTTTTCGAGCAACAACGGGGTTTGATCGCTTAAGCGGACGATCACGCGGGCGCCGGCGGGATCGATGTTGAGTGCGTAATAGAACTTTACTCCCGGCCAGCCGCTTGCACTTTGCACGCCCGGGTACGAGGAGTCGCTGGAGCCGACGGCCATGTAGCGGTCGGGAACGCGGCTGTAGTCGCGCGCCTCAATGATGTGCGCGCCGAAAATAGGGATCTGCGAGCGGCCGCCCGCGGAGGTGCCGGCGGCAATCAGCAGACTGCCTCCCGATCGCACGTAATCCGTGAGTGAGTTTTCCAGCAACGAAGGCAGCGAGCTGAGGTCGGAAAGAATGATGAAGGCGTAGTTGGAAGCCTTGCGGTCCGCGGCCTCGTTGACGTTAATCGATTCCAGAGTGAAAGCCAATTGCGCGGCGGCGGATAGCGCGGCGCCGATATAAAGTGGAGCGCGGTTATCACCGTAGTTGTGAATCAGCAGGGCCTTCTGCGGGTCGGAACGCTGGACGGCGAAGCGGCGAAGGTCGTCGGCCGGGAAGCCATCGGCTGAATCGATCTTCACCTCACAGCGATTGAAGCCGTAGCGCGCCTCCAAAGCAGGAAAATCGACGGTGGCGCGTCCGTTGGGAGGCACCGTCACGGTGGTGGTCGCGGCCGTCTTGCCGTTCACGATCAGCGAAACCGTGCGCCGGGCAGCGGGAGTGCCGTAGCCCGCGACCACGGCCTGCACCCGAACGGGCTTGACGTCTTTGCCCCAGACTTGTCCAGGCGCATCCACCGCTTCCACGGTCCAATTGGGCTGCGATTTGCTGATGACAGCGTGCGTGACCAGCTTGACGTTCGCGGGCAGCGCCATGTCGGCGAAATTACCCGCCAATTCGCTGCGCTGCATGTCGCTGAACAGGTGCAGCTCAATCGGCGTGCGGATTGACTCCGCGATAGCCCGAACGGCGCGCGCCAGCTCGCCGAAATTACCGTGACCGTCGCCGGGCTGGATGGCCTGCACAGCCGCTCGCAAGGCCGATTGATCCTCGATCGGCTGCGACAGCAAGTGCAATTGCGAGCCAAACGCCGCCACCTGCCCGCGCGCAGCGCCTTTGCCGGCAAGTACAGCGATGGCTGCCGCCTTGGCATCGGCCAGCCGCGTTCCGGCGCGCATACTGAACGAATTGTCGACCACCAGCAGCATCAGCCGGTTGCTCGAAAAGGC
>DATJNO010000106.1:0-81257 GCA_035508055.1 Bryobacteraceae bacterium
CATGGATTACATCTTCCGCTGGATGGGCGCGAAGTTCCTGGGCCCCGAATACGCGGTGACTGAGGCGGGCAACGCGCCCGTGCTGCGCCCGACCGAGCCTGAGCCGCAGCAAGCCTTGCCGTTCGCCGCGGCGGCGAGCGACGCGCCGATGTGCTCGGAGTGCGGCGGCATCATGACCCGCAACGGCAGTTGCTACAAGTGCGAGAACTGCGGCGGGACCAGCGGCTGTAGCTAGACTCTTCGCGATTCAAAATGGATTTTGGTGGGAGGTGCCATTCCTCTCGATCCTCGGGCGGCCTGAACTGGCCGCCTTTTTGTTACGTGCTGTCCTTTGGTTTCTTAAAGCGTGCTGACGGAACGTGCATGGCACATTGGGCATTCAAGCTCTTCGAAGGTTCCCGCTACTGCCGCATCGAGCAGCCTTACCATATGCCTCATGCGATCCGCGGAATCCTCACTCATCCGTGTCCAGCATAACGAATGTCCTTGTAGATTACACTAAAAGCAATGAACCAGTCAGTACCGCTCTGGACGACGCTCATCGCTCCAGTAGCAACCCTGCTGGGCACGATGCTCGTCGTGATTCTTGGAGTGTATCTTCAAAACCGCTCGATGGAACGCCTAGGCGAGAGGCTTAGTGCTCAGATTGATGCACTCCGGGCCGAATTGAAGCAGCAACTGGCTGAGCTTGAGCTTCGCCTCACGAAGCAGATCATGGAGCTAGCGCACCGCGTTGAACGGCTTGAAGAGGCCCGCGGATTGATTCGCACGCCGTAGTCAACGCGACCCGCAGTCTCGGTGATGTTTATATCGAAGCAAGCTTCAAGTTATCTTCCGATACTTGGCTGCAGCCGGATGTCAGTTTTGTCAGAACGGCTCAGATCCAACGGACCGCCCCGGATGGCTATCTAGGGGGTGGAGCTTGGCCGGCATGGTAGCCAGGACACTCGCGGCTACCACGCCTCTCAATTTTCGCCCGCACGACGCCCTCCCCTTGGTAGACTCGATGGAATAGCAATTCTCTGCTCGCAGTGATCGGAGGTTCGTTCCATGCCCAAGCGCCATTTCGCCTGGCCAATTCTGCTGCTCTCTTTTCTCACCCCCGCCTGTAACCGTTCGAAGAACATCGATGATTCGGCGCTCCGCAAAGCGGACAGGGACGCGGGCGACTGGCTGATGTATGGCCGCACCTACGACGATCACCGTTTCAGCCCGCTCAACCAGATCAACGAGCAGACGGTCGCGAGGCTGGGGCTGGCCTGGAGCCACGAGTTCGGTACCACGCGCGGGCTGGAAGCGACGCCGATTGTAAAAGACGGCGTGATCTACACCACGGGCTCCTGGAGCGTGGTGTACGCGATCGACGCCAAAACGGGAGCAGTGCGCTGGACCTACGATCCCAAAGTGGCTCGCGAGCGGGCCTATTTTATCTGCTGCGACGTAGTGAATCGCGGGGTGGCGCTCTATGGCGGTAAGGTGTACGCTGGCACGCTGGACGGCCGGTTGATCGCGCTCGACGAGCGCACGGGCAATCCCGTTTGGAACGTATCCACCACCGATAGCTCGAAGCCGTTCTCCATCACCAGCGCTCCGCGCGTCGCCCACGGACTGGTGGTGATCGGCAACGCGGGCGCCGAGTACGGCGTGCGTGGCTACATCTCCGCCTATGACGCCGAAACCGGCAAGATGGCCTGGCGCACTTACACCGTTCCGGGCGATCCCTCGAAGGGCTTCGAATCGAAGGCCATGGAAGCCGCCGCCAAAACCTGGAAGGGCCAGTGGTGGGAAGTGGGCGGCGGTGGGACTCCGTGGGAAGGCATCGTCTACGATCCCACGCTGGACCTGCTGTATTTCGGAACCGGAAATCCTACGTCCTGGTATCGCGCGCTCCGCCAGGGTGGCGACAACCTGTACACCGCTTCGATTCTGGCCGTGCACGCCAGCGACGGCTCTTTGGCCTGGTATTTCCAAACCACGCCCGGCGACAACTGGGATTACGACGCGACGCAGCCGCTCGTGCAGGCCGACCTGAACATTGGCGGGCGCACGCGCAAGGTGATCATGCAGGCCAATAAGAACGGTTTCTTCTACGTTCTCGATCGCGAAACCGGAGAGTTTATCTCCGGCGCGCCTTTTGTGGGCGGTATAACCTGGGCTACCGGACTCGACCCCAAGACCGGGCGCCCGATCGAAGCGCCGGGCACCGCCGGCCTGAACGCCGTAATCGTCTCGCCCAGCTCGGAAGGCGCGCACAATTGGAATCCGATGGCTTTCAGCCCAGCGACCGGGCTGGTTTATCTGCCGGTGATCGAGGGCAGCCAGGAACTGCACGTAGCCGATCCGAAGTGGAAATACAATCCGAACCGCGACAACGTCGGCGGCGATGCCTTCTACAATGGGCCGCTGAATGCCAAGCTGGCGGCGATGCCGAACCCAACCGGAGCGCTGGTAGCTTGGGATCCGGTCGCGCAAAAGCCGGCCTGGCGAGTGAAGTACCCCGTGGTGGATGGCGGAGGCGTGCTGGCAACGGCCGGCAATCTCGTCTTTCACGGCCGCGCGGATGGCATGCTGGCGGCATATCGCGCTTCCGACGGCAAGCTGCTTTGGACGTTCGACGCGGGCACCGGAATCATGGCTCCGCCCGTGACTTATCTGATCAACGGCGTCCAGTATGTCTCCGTGATGGCCGGTTGGGGCGGCGCCGACGGATTGGAGAATCTTCCCGGATGGGGTCCCATGAAGCCGGGCTACGCGCGCATTCTCACGTTCACGCTGGACGGTGGAGCAACACTGAAGCCGCTCCCATACGGCCATAAGAATCCGCCGACGCCGGCCATCCGCAGCAATGCTCCGAAGAAAGTGATCGAGGAAGGCAGCGTGCTCTTCGCTTCGCAATGCTCCAACTGTCATGGCGTGAATGCGGTGGCGGGCCCGGTGCCCGATCTGCGCTATTCGAGCAAAGAAGTGCTGCAGGGGATCGAAGGGATCGTGTTGGGCGGCAGCCGCGCTCAGTTGGGCATGCCTTCGTTCCAGAAGATCCTCAACCACGATCAGGTGATGGCGATTCAGGCCTACATCGTTTCGCGCGCGAAAGAATCGGCCCATTAAACCGCGGCGACGCTCTCCTTCTGCTTGTGCGAGCGCTTGACTTTCTTGCTCAGGACTCGATTCCACCACATCAATGCGCCCGTCACCGCGAGGGCGGCGGGCGCGAGGCCCAGCAAAGTCCAAACGCCTTCCAGGAGAAGGTTGAAGCGTCCGAAATGCAAGCGCGTGAGCCAGTAGCGAACGTGGCCGCCCAGAAGCGCGTCAACCGTGCCGGGAAAACAAAGAAGGAAGCCGGAGACGCCCCAAATCAGCACGAACGCGTAGCACCAGAATCCAATCGCGCTGTGCAGATCCCAATTGAGCCGGGCAAACCGCGCACCCCACTGGACGCGGGTGCTTCTGCGCCAATTCCGGCTTCCCGGCCACCAGATCACCGCGCCGGTCAGGGACATCACAACGAGCAGCAGGGCGCCCAAGCCGTTCAGCGTTCGGCCGATGAATCCGGAGAGCAGATTGTCATGCAGATCGGTGAGCCAGTCGAGGACACGAACCACCCGCGGCCGCGGATCGCCGAGAACAGCGCCGGTGTATGGATCCAACGACTGCTGCACTCTCCGGTTGCCCGCTTCGAAAATGACGATGAACGGCCGGCCCGGCTTCCGCGGCTCGATGATCGTGAGAATCTCATCGGCCGGGCGGGCCTGCTGGACGCGCTGCTGGATCTGGTCCGCGCTCAGCGGCGTTTCGCCCGCCCTCACTTCGATGACGGTGTTGTGCACCCGCTTGTCGATCTCCTGGCGAAGGACGATCGCACCGCCGGACACGCTGACCACGACGACATACACGGCTGCGGCCAGGCCGGTCCAGAGGTGAATTTGAAACACCACCCGGCGGGCCCAAAATTGCTGCGGACGCTGCAACCATTTTCGCCACGGGTTTTTGCCGCTGGGCACTTAACCATTGTCCTAGGAACTAGGCGCCCAGTTTCGCGGCCAGATCCAGAATGTTCTCCGACACCGCGTCGAAATCGCCGGGTTTGGCGTCATCGGCCTTGCGCGTGGGTCCGTATTCTTTGGGCCGGTGGATGAATCCGGTGCGGATGCCGAAACCGCGCGCGGCGCTCAGATCGTTCCGGTGAGCCGCGCACATCATGACCTGCTCGGGCTTCAGCTCCAGCAGGCTGACGGCGGTGAGATAGGCTTCGCGATCGGGCTTATAATGCCGGGCCAGCTCCGCCGAAAGAATCAGGTCCCAGGGGATGCCGGCGTGCTTGGCCATGTCGGCGAGCAGCGCGACGTTGCCGTTCGATAGCGGCGCGATGGTGTACTTCTTCTTGAGCCGCGTGAGGCCGGCGACCGAATCGGGCCAGGGTTTCAAGCGGTGCCAGACGCGGTTCCAATGATCCTTTTCTTCTTCGGAAAGACCTTCGATGTGAAACTCCTGGAGCAGGCCGTCGAGCAGGGCGCGATGCAGGTGGTCGAGATTGGTCCAGGGCATCTCGCCTTTGCGGACTTTGTCCATGGAAGGCGCATAACCGGCCCGCCAGCGGTCGGCGAACTGGCCCCAATCGATGGTAATGCCCCTGGTTTTTCCCCAGGCCGTGCCTTCCGCGATGATGGAGCCCCGCCAATCGACCACCGTGCCGAAAGTGTCGAAGAGCAGCGCCTTCACGGGAGGCGCAGCGGCAGTTGCGCCGGAACTGTCGGTTGCCTGCAAGGCCATCGCCGCAATGCCGATCCCAGCGGATGTCACCATTCCTCTCCGAGTCATCGCCAAGGTCCCGGCCAACCACTATAGCGGACTTCGGCCCGGTACCGCCGGTACAACCTACGGCGTGCTGCGTGCATCTTAATAAGAGTAGGAGGCGATTTATGAAACCTCTTTTGGGTTTGGCCACACTGATGGCTGTGGCATTGGGTAATTGCATGGCGGGCAACGCGGGTGCGGTGGCGATCGGGTCCGTTCACACAGTTACCACTGAGCCTGGTGTGGTGCCCACAGGAACTTCTCTCGTGGTCCGCACAATGGACACGGTGAAAACGCGTAAGGCATCTCGAACTACCATGTACTTCGGCAGCGTCGCCGAGGACATTCTGGACCAAAATGGCGCCGTACTCATCCCGAAGGACTCGGCGATTGAGCTGGATGTGCGCTCTCTCGGGTACCTTGGCCCGGGAGGCGTTTTGATGACGTTACTAACCCTCGAGGTCGGCTCGGTCACCGTTAACGGTGTGCGCTATCCGGTGAAAGCCGGCGACCAGGCGCCGGGCGCGGGAGGCATTGACGTTGATCGTGGCGCTGCCAGGTGGGCCGGTGGCGACGAGGGAGCCGGACCCGTGGTCACCAGAGGCCACAGGATCAACGTGCCCACGGACACCCTCCTGGCGTTTCAGATTGAAGCCCCTATCCGCCTGCGAGGCTATCAGCGATAGAACTCCGCGGAAACCGCACTGGAGCCGGTGCAGCGCGGTTTTCACGTAACCGGCGGGGCGATTACGGCCGGTCGTCCGCGGCAAGAACCTCGCGGACTTTGGCTGCCAGGTCGTCGGGCGTATACGGCTTGGGAATAAATGCCACCCCCGGTTCCAGGACACCACGGTGCGCAATCGCGGCCTGCGTGTAGCCGGATGTGTATAGCACTTTGAGCTCGGGACGCTGAGCCTTGAGACGCTCGGCCACCTGCCGTCCATTCAGGCCGGGCAGCACGACGTCGGTCACCAGCACGTGAATCGTCTGCGGATAGCTTGAGGAGATCTGCAAAGCATCGTCGCCGTTCGCGGCTTTCAGAATGCTGTAGCCGCGGGAGGTGAGCAACTCGGTAGCCAGTTCCCGCACGTCTCGCTCATCTTCGAGCAACAGCAGGGTCTCATTGCCGTTCAATTCGGCGGGAACATGCTGCGAGACGTTGTTCACCGCGGCCGTGGCGTCGGTGCGGGGCCAATAGATCCGAAATGTGGTGCCCTGCCCAGGTTCGCTATAGACCCAGATCCAACCGCCGCCCTGCTTGACGATGCCATAAACCATGGATAAGCCCAGCCCGGTGCCTTCCCCGAGCGGCTTGGTTGTGTAGAACGGTTCGAAAATGTGCTGGCGTGTCTCGTCGTCCATGCCGACGCCGGAGTCGGTTACCGCGAGAAGGACATAGGAGCCGGCTGGAACCTCGCGCCGCTCCGTGCCTTTAATCTCGACGTTGGCGGTCTCAATCGTCACGCGGCCTCCGTCGGGCATGGCATCCCGGGCGTTCACTAATAGATTCATGAGGACCTGGTGAATCTGGCCCGGATCGGCCATGATCTGTCCTAAAGAAGAAGCCAGAGCAACATTCAGCTTGATGTCTTCGCCGATCAGCCGGCTGAGCATTTCCCAGCAGTCCCGCACCAGGATGTTCAGATCCACAGGCTTAGGTTGGATGATTTGCTTGCGGCTGAAGGCCAGCAGCTGTTGAGTCAGCTGGGCGGCTTTCTCGCCGGCTCTGCGCACCTGTTCCACCTGATGGCGAATGGGATCCAGCGGCGTCAGACGCCGCAAGAGCAGGTCGCCATAACCGTTAATAACAGTCAGCAGGTTGTTGAAATCATGCGCCACACCGCCCGCAAGGCGGCCCACCGCTTCCAGCTTCTGCGACTGCAGTAATTGGAGCTCTACGCGTTTCTTCTCGCTGATGTCGCGATAGATGCAGAACATGGCCCGCCGGTTTTCCCGCAGGATCACCGGAGACACCAGGACGGAAACGTCCACCAGCGCGCCGTCTTTGGTCTTTCGCACGGTGTCCATCGAAGCCACTTTGCCCCGGCCGGCTTCCTGATTGAGCGAGACGCTTTCCGCCTCCTTGCCGGCTGGAATGATGAGCGCGTCGAGCGGCTTTCCATAAGTTTCCTCCGGCGCGTGGCCGAAAAGCCGGCTGAACTCCCGATTGATGCGTTGCACCAGCACGTTCGAATCCACGATCGCGATGGCTTCCGGAGCGCTTTCAATTAATTGCTCCAGATAGGCTTTCTGCACGAGGAGGTCTTCCTGGGCGGATTCCATGCTCAGCTTGTGCAGCCGCAGCGACTCCAGGCTTCGCAGCTGCCGGTATTCACTCAGCCCCAGACGCGCCGCGAAGCACAGGATGGACGCGGCGAGGAGCGCGTAGCGCAACAGATGAAACTGCTCTTGGAGCTGCGCCACCTGCAGCAGGACGATCAAAGGCGCCAGTGCAAATGTGGCGTTCGTCAGCAGCCGGTTGCTCAACGTCTTGGGCCAGACCGCGGCGTTCGCCGCATCGGGATCCTCGCGCTCAAAACAGGCCGCCCACAGGCCAACCGCCAGCGCGGGTATGGTCCAGGCAAGGTCGAACCAGGACCCCGAGGAAATCTTCCGCGTCAGAACGAAGTAGGCAGCTGTGCCTTCCCCCAGCAAAAACCACAGCAGGTAAGCGGTCAGGCCCCGGTACAAGGAGCGGACGCTGCGTTGGCGCGCCCGGTAGGTCTGCACCACCGCCAAAGCGATCAACACGGCCCGTGGCGGCATTACCGCCCAGAGCACCCGTATCAGATTCGCGGGATTTTCCGTCGAATGTTGGGGGATATACCCGATTAGCAGATAAACCAGGAAGAAGACGATCGCCACCTGAACCAGGTCCACAACGGTCCCCAAGTCAGGACTCGATGAGTTCTCTTCCAGATCGAGAAACAGAACCAGCGTCAGGAAGAGGGTTCTGATAAACGGAAGGTACTGCCCAATCGTCATGGCCATCGGCCACACATGGCGGGAGCCCTCCTGATAGTCCCACCAAACATCGCCGGCGGCTTGACTCGCAATGGCGAGTCCGACCAGTTGCCAGAACAGACGGCTTACACCGCTTGCCCGGCGCGAGGCCCGCCAGCACAACACCGCGCTCACTGCACTGACCAGGGCTTGCAGCCCCCCCGACAACAGAGCGCCGCGAGCCGTTGGTCCTAATCCAAGCGCCAGGCCGATCTGGACCGCTAAGGGTACGGCTGCCCAGAAAAACAACTTGCAGGGAACGGGCAGGCGCTCGGACCACCCGCTGGCCGGAGCGGCTTCTTTGTTGGTACGCGTATTCTTGGGCGCGGATCTCGACAACAATATCGTTCGGCTTTCCTGCTTTGGTTTGGCGATTCAGTCCCTCGGGAGAGGGATCGCCGTCACAGCCTTTTCTCTTTTATCGTCCCCGGTTGCTGGCCCGCGTTAGACCTGAGAGGGAATTACCGGCGTTAAGATTCAGTAAACGCCCTTGACCCGTGAGACTGCCCTTTTTTGAGTATAGGATGCCTTGGGCCCATTCATCGAGCGTTTTTCAAAATTTATGGATTCTTTAAGTGCGGTTTTCGCTGGCGTGCCGATGGCTAAGCATTGGAGCAAGTACTAAGTAGACAGGGATAAGGAGAAGCACTGTTGAGACACCACAAACTGGGGACTCAGATCTGGGCCATCGTGGCATTCAGCTGGCTCGTCGGAGGAGGAGCGGCCGTGTTCTTGTTCTATCGCTTGGAGCACATCGTCGCCGCCTACGAGCAGCTCTTCACGCGGGAGACGCAACAGCAGGACCAGAGCCGTCAGATGCAGGTCGTGTTCAAGAAGCAGGTCCAGGAGTGGAAGGACATTCTCATCCGTGGCGCAGCCCCGGCCGCTTTGAAGAAATACACCGCGCAGTTCCATCAAGACGAGGCCGCCGTGCGTGACCTGGCCAACCAATTGACAAGCCAGGTCCCCGATCCGGACGCGCGCGCGACTTTGATCGACTTCAGCACGGCCCATCAGGAGCTGAGCAAAGCCTACGCCGCCGCTCTGGAAAAGTTTGTGAAAGCGCGGGGCAGGAATCAGCACGAAGTGGACGAAATGGTGAAGGGCAAGGACCGCCCGCCTACGGACCTGATTGACAAGGTAGTGGACCAGCTGGGCAAACGCACAATTTCGCAACGCGCCGCCATCACCAACGACCTGTGGTTGTTCGGCCTGGGTGTCGCGCTCGGCTTCGCCGCCGTGATGGCCTTGTCCACCTTCATGGTCCGCCGTCTGAACAGCTTCGTCCGGGTAGCGGTGGTGGAAATCGGAGAAGGCGCCGAACAGGTCGCCGGCGCGGCGGCTCAGGTGTCGACCGTCAGCCAGGCACTGGCGCAGGGCACCTCCGAGCAGGCTGCCTCGTTACAACAAACCTCCGCATCGACCGAGGAGATTGCTTCCGTCACGCGCAAGAACGCGGACAATGCCCGGAGCGCCTGCGAACTCATGGCCGCGGTGGACTCCGGCGTTGCCAATGCCAACCTTACTCTCACCGAAATGGTCGCATCGATGGCGGAAATCAATGCCTCCAGCAACAAAATTTCCAAGATTATCAAGGTCATTGATGAGATCGCGTTCCAGACCAATATCCTGGCTCTGAACGCCGCGGTGGAAGCGGCCCGGGCCGGAGAAGCGGGCATGGGATTCGCCGTCGTCGCCGACGAGGTCCGCAATCTGGCGCAGCGCAGCGCCCAGGCCGCTAAGGACACCGCCAGCCTGATCGAAGAGTCGATCCAGCGGTCCCAGGACGGAAGTAGCAAACTGGACCGCGTTTCCGAGGCGATTGGCGCCATCACGGAGAGCACCGCCACGGCCAAAAACTTGATCGAAGAAGTCAGCCTGGGCGGGTCCGAGCAGAGCCGGGGCATCCAGCAGATCGCCTCCGCGGTCGCGCAGATGGAACAAGTCACTCAGAAAGCCGCCGCCAGTACCGAAGAAAGTGCCGCGGCCGGCGAGGAGCTAACCGCTCAGGCCGAGAGTCTCCGCAACCTGGTATCTCAGCTTCGTGTGCTGGTGGACGAGCATGCCGCGGGGTTCCATGGCTCGGCGGCGATCCAAACGTAAACCAATTGCAAAACACTCCGCGAAGGGATGTAAGCGGAATAACAATATATGATAGTGTTGCATTAAGTCACCTTTTACCTGACAAGCTGCTCCGCATGACCCGAACTGGCAGATTTGCCCCGCCCAGGCCGCGCTTCGGAATCGAGATCCTGGTTCTCGTCTTGTTGGCGGTTTGCGAAGCCGCCTTTGGTTCGTGGCTTTACTTCGAGCAAAAAGACACCATTGAGCAGGATGTTCACGAACATCTTCGTGAAGTCACGCAGCTGAAGGTCTCCGAAATTGCCGCTTGGCGCGCGGAACGGTTAGGCGATGCACAGTTGGCCCAGACCGTCATCCGCCAGTACCCTGCCGCTCAGCAAGTGCTCGAGGGCAAACCGAACGCCGCGAGTCGCGAAGAACTCTCGGTCTGGCTCGACTCGCTGCGCCGGAGCTATGACTACGCCAATGTCGCTCTCACGAATTTGAAGGGCGAGTTCTACCTGGTCAGCGGTCCGCCTTTGGGACCTGCGGCCGCTTACCAGGAATTCGCCAAACGAACAGCCGAAGCCGGCGGAATGGAAATTCGCGAGTTTCCGCCCGTTGCCGCCTCGGACAAGGCGCACTTCGTTTTGGCCGCCGGACTGACGAATAACAAGGGGCGGCACATTGGCGCGCTGTTACTGGGTATCGATCCTGCCGCCTACCTTTATCCGGTGGTCCTGCACTGGCCCTCGCCCACCCGGACCGGTCAGGTTGTGCTCCTGCAGCGCGACCAGAGAGGCGCCGTTTTCCTCAGCAATCTGGAAGGCGTGCCAGGCGCCGCCATGAAACTGCACCGGGACCTCGCGAACAAGTCGTCCATCTCGGTGAGAGCGGTTTTGGGAGAGACGGAGGTGGATGGCCGGATCGGCACGGGCGAGGACGTGGAAGGCGCCGCCCGCCAGGTGCCGGGCTCCAATTGGTTTGTTCTGGCGACCATGCACGCCGATGAGGCCTATGAGCGCCTGGGTCAAATCAGCACCGGACTCTGGATCGTGGGCGCACTGCTTCTGTTGCTTTCCGCGGCCGGCATCGAGGTAATCCGCCGGCGTCAGCTCTCCAAGTTCTACCGCCAGCAATATCAGGCCGAGATCGAAAGGAAAGCGCTGCTGGGCCACTACGATTACCTGACCCGCTACGCCAACGACGCGATCCTGCTGGTGGACGAGAGCCACAGCCTCGTCGAGGTGAACGACCGGGCCTCCGACTATTACGGATATTCCCGCAACGAACTGATCGGGATGAAGACGGACCAGTTGCGGGTCCCCGAGACCCGCGGCAACAGCAAACAAGTCTGGGCGATGCTTCGCGCTCACAAGAGCCTGGTCTACGAAACGGAGAGCCTCCGCAAAGATGGCAGCCGCTTTCCAACCGAGATCAGCGCCCGGTTGATCCAAGTGGAGGGCAAGGACTTCGTCCAGGCCATTGTCCGCAACATCACCGACCGCAAGCAGGCCGAAGAGCAGATCCGCCGGCTGAATCGTCTGTATCATGTCCTGAGCCACTGCGGCGAGGCGATCATTCACGCCCAATCGGAAAGGGATCTGTTCGACCGCGTCTGCCGGATCGCCACCGAGCAGGGCGGCTTCCGGCTCGCCTACGTGGGGATCATCGACCCGGCGACGCTGCGAATCCACCCCGTGGCTCGCGCCGGCGAAAGCACGGAATATCTGGAGAACTTCTCCGTTACTGTTCACGAGGAGCCGTTGGGAATGGGGCCCGCGGGCCGGTCCGTGCGCCAGGGTTCGGTCGCCGTCTGCAACGACATCAGCCAGGATCCCAGCATGTCTCCCTGGAAGGATGCGGCGGAAAAATTCGGGCTGCGCTCCACCATCTCGCTCCCCTTGCGCCGGGGCGGCAAGGTGGTCGCTCAAATATCACTCTATTCCGCCGAGCCGCAGTTTTTTAGCGACGAGGAACTCGCGCTGGCGGGCGAGATCGCCGAAAGCGTATCCTTCGCGCTCGACGCCCAGGAACGGGACCGCCTGCGGCGTCAGGCTGAGGCCGACTTGCACAACAGCCGCGAGCGCTTGGAATTGGTTCTGGACGCCGCCGACGAGGGCTATTGGGACTGGAACCTGGTCACCGGCGAAGGCCACCTGAGCCCCCGCCACAACACCATGTTGGGCTACGACCCCGGCGAAGTTCCTGCTACCTACGCGACCTTCCCCGGGCTGGTCCACCCGGACGATCTGCAGGTCGTCCGTGCGGCCAGAGAGTCTCTCCTCAAGCAGGACGCATTCGCCTTCGAGGTACGGGTACGCACCAAGCCGGGCAGCTATATCTGGTGTCTCTGCCGTGGCAAAGTGGTCGCGCGGGCGGAGGATGGCCGGCCGGTGCGCGTCGTCGGCGCGAATGTCGATGTCTCGGCGCGGAAGAAATTGGAAGAGCAGTTCCTGCAGGCACAGAAGCTCGAAAGTGTCGGCCGTCTGGCGGGCGGCGTGGCCCACGACTTTAACAACCTCCTGACCGTCATCAACGGCTATGGCGACCTGCTGACCAGCCGGCTGGAAAAAGACAATCCGCTCAGGAGCATGGTGGAACAGATCCGCAAGGCGGGGCTATCGGCGGCCAGCCTCACCCAACAGCTTCTGACCTTCAGCCGCCTGCACTTTGCCGAACCCAAGCCCACCGGGCTGAACGCCGTCGTCGATGAATCTAAGACCATGCTGGGCCGTCTGGTGGGAGAGGATATCGAGGTCGTCACCGCCCTTGCGGCCAGGCCGGATAAGGTTCTGGTGGATCGCAATCAGATCCATCAATGTGTCATGAACCTGGTGGTGAACGCGCGCGACGCCATGCCGGAAGGCGGCAAGGTCGTCATCGAAACCGCCAACGTCGACTTACCCGCGGGCAAGCTCGACGCACGGCCCGATATTCCGCCGGGATCCTACGTGCTTCTTACGGTCACCGACAACGGCGCCGGAATGGATCGGGAAACCCGCGGCCGGATCTTCGAACCCTTCTTCACCACCAAGGAAAAGGGCAAAGGCACCGGTTTGGGGCTTTCCACCGTTTACGGCATCGTGCAGCAGTGCAACGGATTCATTCACGTCGATAGCGAGCCCGGACGCGGAAGCTCATTCCAGCTCTTCCTTCCCCGGACCGACGCGGACGCGGCGCTGGAACCCGAGGCGCGCTCATCGCACCAGCCGGGCGGCTCCGAAACAATCCTTGTGGTTGAAGACCAGGAAGATGTCCGGGACTTCCTCGCCCAGGCGTTGGCCGGATTCGGCTACTCCGTCCTGCGCGCCGGCAGCGGCGCCGAGGCAATGCTGCTGGAACAGCGGCACCAGGGCCCGATTCATCTGCTCCTGACTGACGTGGTGATGCCGGGAATGAATGGAAAAGAACTGGCGCAGCGAATCAAGCCGCTCCGCTCCGCGATGAAGGTGCTCTTTATGTCCGGCTATGCGGGCGACGTGATCGGGAACCTCGCGGCCCTGGAGCCCGGCACGGCCCACATCCAGAAGCCGTTCACACTGGAGGCGCTCGCGGACAAAGTCCAGGAAGTGCTCCTGTCGCACTCTGCCGCCCCGCGCAGCGTTCTCGTCGTGGACGATCAGGAAAGTATCCGCGAGTTGTTCCAGGGCGTTCTCGGCAAAACCTACAAGGTGATCCTGGCCAGCGACGGCAAGGAAGCCCTGGCGATCCTTCACCGCGAAGCGGTCGATCTGGTGATCACCGATGTGGTGATGCCGAATGCCGAGGGCCTGGAGACGATTCAGGCCATCCGCGGTATGCGCTCCAACGTCCGGATCATCGCCATGTCCGGCGCCTTTGGCGGGAGCTTCCTGAAACACGCACAGCTACTGGGCGCCGATGCCACATTGTCGAAACCGGTCTCTCCGGAAGCGCTGTTCGAGACCGTGCGATCCCTCCTTCGCGGGTCGAATTAAACGGGCCTAACAGCCGCGAAGCCACGGCCGCGCTGTTCTTAATTCATTCTTAACCGCCTTCCCGCACAAATGCTGCGATACATGCTCGTCGGTTCTCTGATCGAGCCGGCCCCAGGAGACGCCCCTTGTATCGTGCGTGGAAGAGGTTGACCGCGTTCCTAATATGCTCGGTCCCAGGAACGGTGTACGCTCAGGGCCAAGATCCGGGTTCGGCCCCGGTGTCCAGCGTAATTAACGGTCAGCTGCCTGGATGGATGCGCTTCAGCATATCCCAGCGCGTCCGCGGAGAGAATATCACCGGCGAAACTTTTCAACCCCTCAGCGACCGCTATCTGTTGAACCTCTTGCAGCTGAATCTGACGCTGCAACCGGTCTCCTGGCTCAGCTTCGCTTTTCAGGCGCAGGACGCCCGCGTGTTTGGCCAGAACACTCTGCCGGCGCCGACTTCGCAAAAGGACGCCATCAATCTGAGCACGGGCTACGTCCAAATCGGCGACGATGACGTGCCGGTCACTCTGCGCGCGGGCAGACAGAGCCTGGATTTTGGCGACGGGCGACTGGTCTCCGATCAGGAATGGACTAACGTCGGCCTCTCGTTCGACGCTGCGCGGCTCACCCTGCGCTACGCCTCGCTGACGTTGGATCTGTTCAGCGGCGCCTCCGTGAAGGTGAATCCCTTCGGGTTCGACCTGCCCACGCCCGGCGAACACTTCGATGGGGCATATGGATCCCTGCGAGGGATCGTTCCCAATGCGAGTCTCGAGCCCTATGTGTTCTGGCGTCTCGAGCACAACTGGTGGAACGCGGCCGGCAATGTAGGCAACCTGGACGAGAAGACCATCGGCCTGCGTTGGAGCGGCAAGTTGCCCGCAGGCTTCGACTATACCTCCGAGATCGCCGGCCAGACGGGCTCGTCTGCAGGCGACCGTATCGCTGCTTGGATGGGCCACTGGGAAGCCGGAGAGACGCTGCCGCACGTCCCGCGCCCGCTACGTCTATTTGCCGAATACAACCGCGCGTCCGGCGCGGCCGATCCCCGCGACGGCGTCCAACGTACTTTTGATCCGCTGTTTGAGAACCCCCACGATGAATACGGCCTGACGGACCTGTTCGCGTCCAGTAATCTCGTTCACTTCCGCACTGGCTTCCAGTACGGCCTGCGGGCCAAGCTGACGCTCTCGGCGGCTTACAACCACTACTGGCTGGATAGCAGCCGGGACAGACTGTACGTTCACGGCGTCAGCGTCGCGCAAAGCGCCAACGGCGCAGCGGGCGCCGATGTCGGGTCGGAACCGGATGTCGAAGCGCGCTGGTCAATGTCGCGCTCAACGCAAATCATTGCCGGTTATGGACGGCTCTTTCCCGGACAATTCCTTCGCCGTACCACCGGCGGCGTTCCGTACAACCTGGTCTTCCTGAACTGGACCCAGCAATTTTGAAAATGGAGCGCCCACCGCGATTCTTTACCGTTTCTTTATCGCCGCTTCGCTTACCCCTGGCGAATCGGCAACCGATGAGATACCTAGAAGTTCACGAAAAATACCTGGAGAACCTGAGATGAAATCGCAAATGACGATTGGCAAGAGATTCGTATTGACCGCGGGGCTGTTGCTGGCGCTGGCAACCGTACTTGGAGTGGGCGCGTTCCTTTCGATCCGCTCGCTGAGCAGATCCGTCGACACGATTGTGAACGACCCGCTGCCGGGCGTTTACCGCATCTCTCGCGTGGATTCGCTGATCTGGCAGTACCGCGGCGACGCCTGGAAGTACATGGGCACCTCGCGCGCCGACGTGAAGCGCGACGCCGATAACAACCGGCCCAAGATCAAAGCTCAAATTGACCAGTTTCTCAAGGACTATGAGACGACCATTGCCACCGACGAAGATCGCGCTTTGTTTGCGAAGGTCCGTCCGCTTTACCAGCGCTACACCGAGCTGGTGGAGCAACAGGTGTTGCCCCTGATCCGGTCAGGGCGGTCGCAACAGGCCGAAGCCCGCTATATCCAGGAGGCTCAGCCGGTCCAGCAGGAGCTGGCTCAGGCGCTGGCGGCGGAAGTCGATTTGAACCGCAAGAACAGCGAAGTGGATGCCGCCGCTGCGCAGAGCACGGCCTCGCAGGCCCGTTGGCTGATTGTCGTTCTGCTGATTGCCGCGATGGTCTCCGGCTCAGCCCTGGTTTACTTCATCGTCCGCAGCCTGAACGCCACACTGACGCGCGCCGCGTCGGATCTTTCGTCGGGCGCCGAGCAGGTGGCCAGCGCCGCGGGTCAGGTATCCTCCAGCAGTTCTTCGCTCGCGCAGGGCTCCTCCGAGCAGGCCGCTTCCTTGGAAGAAACCTCCGCCGCCGCCGAAGAGATCAATTCGATGGCTCTCAAGAACGCCGAAAATTCCCGCGTGGCCGCGGACCTGGTGGCCCAATCCCAGCAGAAGTTCGGTGAAACCAACGCAGCCCTGGAGCAGATGGTGCGGGCGATGAGCGAGATCAATTCATCCAGCGAAAAAATTTCCAAGATTATCAAGGTTATCGATGAGATCGCTTTCCAAACCAACATCCTGGCCTTGAATGCCGCGGTTGAAGCCGCGCGCGCGGGCGAAGCGGGTATGGGCTTTGCGGTTGTGGCCGACGAGGTTCGCAATCTGGCCCAGCGCTGCTCGCAGGCGGCTAAGGATACCACCGCGCTGATTGAGGAATCCATCGCCAAATCCAACGACGGCCGAGTCAAAGTGGACCACGTGGCGGCCGGCATCCGCGAAATCACCTCGCAGTCGGCCCAGGTCAAGACGCTGGTCGACGAAGTCAACATCGGCAGCCAGGAACAGGCGCGCGGCATGGAGCAGGTTGCCAAGGCCGTCACCCAAATGGAGCAGGTCACGCAATCCGCGGCCGCCAATGCGGAGGAGAGCGCTGCGGCGGCCGAAGAGCTGAACGCGCAGTCGGAGACCCTGCTGGACGTGGTGGACCAGCTGGGCGCCCTGGTCGGCGGCGATCACGCAGAAAGCGGACGCGCGCGCCGCAAGTCTGCCGTCGCGCGGCGGAGTGGCGCCACTCATGCCTCGGGCGTGAAGAAGACGGCGCCGCTCGCCGGAAAGCAAGCCGCCAAGCCACAGGCCGATGCACCGGCGGCCGCCAAGGATGCCTTCTCCATGGACGAGGAGTTCAAGGCATTCTGACCGCCGGCTGATTCAATGCCGGAGGCGTGAAAAGGAGCAACCAATATGGGAACGACTTTAGCAATGACCGCGGGCGAGGCCGTCACTTCCAGGCCGGACGAACGCGCCGGGAAGTATCTTACGTTTCACCTGGGCACGGAGGAGTTTGGCATCCGCGTGATGCAGGTGCGCGAAATCATCGGCATGCAGGACATCACCCGCGTACCGCAAACGCCGGGCTATGTGAAGGGCGTCATCAACCTGCGTGGCAAGGTCACGCCGGTGATCTGCCTGCGCCAGAAGTTCGGCATGCCGGAAGTGGAGTATACGCAACGCACCTGCATCATCGTGGTCCAGATCGCGGGCGAAGCCGGCCCGGTCGTTCTCGGGACTGTCGTGGACGGCGTCTCCGAAGTGGTGACGTTGTCCGCCGCCGACATCGAGAACACGCCGGACTTCGGCAGCACCGTCGATACCCCCTATATCCTGGGCATGGCGAAGAGCAAGGGCCGCGTGCGAATTCTGCTGGATATCGATTCGGCGTTGAGCACCCAGGATCTGCGGGGCCTGGAAGGCCTGGCCAAGTCGCTGTAAGCACCGCCTGCCACACAGACGGGCTGCGGCGGCAAGGTACACCGCGGCGGAAAGGAAAATGAAATTGCCGCAACACGACAACTCTGAACCCACATTGCGCCAGCAGATCGACGCCCTGGCGATGGCTCTCATGCTTCAGGACCACGAATCGAGCTCGGCTCCATCGGATGAGTCGTGGATCACCACGCTCTCCGGCATTTGCGATCGGGCGGAAGCCTCCGGCGTCGAGGGGGTTGCCCGCATCGCTTCTCAAATCAAGGCCGGTTTGCGGAGTAAGAGCGGCCCGGGCAGCCGTCCCGCCGATCGGGAACGCCTGCGGTCGTCCATGGAAGCGAGCCTGGCGGAATTGCAGGATGCCTTGGAGTTGACCGGGATGGCCCCGGACCCTGCGGGAATCAAGGAGTCGTCCGGTCAGGCCATGGCTCTCCCGCCGAACTTCGACCTCGAATTGTTCGGAGACTTTCTGCTGGAGTCGCGGGAGCACCTGTCCAACATCGAAACCCACTTGCTGGCCCTGGAGCAGGATCCCGACAACCGCGACGCGGTGCACACTATCTTCCGTGGTTTTCACACCATCAAGGGCTTGGCCGGATTCCTCGAATTTGCAGCCATCCAAGGCGTGGCGCACGAGGTAGAGACCGCGCTGGACCTGGCCAGAAACGACAAACTGGCCATCACGCCGTCGGTGATCGACGTCGTGCTCGCCGCCACCGATTATCTGAAAACCGAACTCCAGAATTCGGAAATCGCCGTACGCAACGGTTCGGCGATTCAGCCCGCCAACAGCGCGGATCTGCTGCGCCGGATTCAAGCGTTGTTGTCCGAAGACAGCGTGGCGGTCAAGACGTCAGCGCCGGACGCCAGTCGCGCGCCGGAAGCCGCACCGCCGGCCGCCACTCCGGCGCCTGTGTCCGCAGCGCCCGCTGCGCCCGTGGAAAGCAAGAAGCAGTCTGGATCCGAGTCGCGCGCGGTCAAGGTGGACACCGCCAAGCTCGACTTCCTGGTCGACATGGTCGGCGAAATGGTCATCGCGCAGAGCCTGCTGCGCCATGACAGCACGTTGATCAACCCGCGCGTGCAGCGCAATCTGGTCCAACTCAGCCGCATCACCGGCGAAGTGCAGAAGACCGCCATGTCCATGCGTATGGTCCCCATCGGGCAGCTATTCAGCCGTATGGCCCGCCTGGTTCGCGACCTGAGCCGCAAGGAAGGCAAACAGGCCGAATTGATCGTGCAGGGCGAAGACACCGAACTCGATCGCACCATCGTCGAGGACCTCGCCGACCCACTGATGCACATGGTGAGAAACTCGGCTGATCACGGCATCGAATCCATCGCAGACCGCATCCAAGCCGGCAAGAATCCCACCGGCCGCATCAGCCTCAAAGCCTACCATCAGGCCGGCTTCATCACCATTGAAGTGTCCGACGACGGCCGCGGTCTGGACCGGGAAAAGATTCTCAAGAAGGCGCGTAAGAACGGACTGGCCGTTGGCGAAGAGCCCACCGACCGGGAAGTCTTCAACCTCATCTTCGAGCCCGGTTTTTCCACCGCCGAACAAGTGACCGACATCTCCGGCCGCGGCGTGGGCATGGATGTGGTCCGCAAGCAGGTACAAAAGATGCGCGGCCGCATCGACATCCAATCGCAGCCCGGGCTGGGTACGACCTTCTTCATCAAGCTGCCGCTCACGCTGGCCATCATCGACGGTCTCGTGGTTGGGGTGGGCGCCGAGCGCTACGTCGTTCCCATCTTCGCGGTGCGGGAAATGTTCCGCGCCGCCGCCGAAAACATCAAGACGGTGCACGGGCGTGCGGAGATGGTTCTGGTGCGCGGAAGTCTGTTGCCTATTGTGCGCTTGCATCAGCGCTTCGATATTCCGCCTAAGTCCCAGGAGATCTGCGATGGCTTACTGATGGTCGCCGAGACCAGCGGCAGCGCGTTCTGCCTGCTGGTGGATGAGTTCATCGGCAAACAGGAAGTGGTGATCAAGGCCCTGGGCGACCGGTTCAAGGATGTCTCCGGAGTCGCGGGCGGCGCCATCCTGGGCGACGGGCGGGTGGGCCTGATCCTGGACATGGATGCCCTGGCGGGAGACAAGGCCCATGCCTGATTGGTCGCCGGCTCACCCTGTCCTGACCGCCAAGCAGTTCTACAAGATTCAGACCCTGGTTTACGAGAAGTGCGGCATCGACCTCAAGCACGGCAAAGAAGAGCTGGTCAAGGCTCGGCTGGGCAAGGAGCTGCGGAAGCGGAATCTTGCTTCCTTCGACGGTTATATACAAGAGGTTGAGAACGACCGCACCGGTGAGGCGCTCATCCAGCTCATCAACGCGCTTTCCACCAACTTCACCCACTTCTTCCGGGAACCGAAGCATTTCGAGATTCTTCGCAAACACGTAGCGCCGCTGTGGAGTTCGCGGAAGCGAGCCGACATTTGGTGCGCGGCCGCGGCCACGGGGGAAGAGCCGTACAGCATCCTTTTCAGTCTTCTGGAGGAACTGGGCTCCGGCGCCTCCATCCGGCTTCTGGCCAGCGACATCTCCACGCAAGCCCTGGCCACTGCCCAGGCCGGCATCTATCCCGAAGAACGCTTGGCGGAAATCCCTTCCGCCATGCGCTCGAAGTACTTCCTGCGCGGCGTCCGCCACGGCGAGGCGCTGTACCGCGTGAAGCCGGAAGTTCGCCAGTTGCTGGAATTCCGTCGCATCAACCTGATCGAGCCGATTTCGCACTCCGGCCAGTTCCAGACCATCTTCTGCCGCAACGTCATGATCTATTTCGATAAGTCCACCCAGGAAAAAGTGGTCCGGCAGCTTTCCGAATGGTTGGAGCCGGGCGGGCATCTTTTCGTGGGCCACGCGGAGAGCCTCAACGGTGTGCGGCACTCGCTTCAATATGTCGCGCCGGCGGTCTACCGCAAGCCGGCTCCGGGCGCCGCCCAACCGGAAAGGCGGGTGGGATGATGGCTCACGTTGTCGGCATCTCCGATTGCGCGATCACCAACGACCCCGAGGGGTCTCTCATCACCTACGCGCTCGGCTCGTGCATTGCCATCGCCATCCACGATCGTATCGCCAGCGTCGGCGGACTGCTCCACTTCATGCTTCCGGATTCCTCCATGAATCCAACTAAGGCAGAAAACAACCCCTATGTGTTCGCCGACACCGGAATCCCGCGCCTGTTCCAACAAGCCTACCAGCGGGGCGCCGATAAGCGCCGGCTGGCCGTGTATCTTCTCGGCGGCGCACAGGTGGTCCACACCAGCGAGGATTTCAATATCGGCAAGCGCAATCACCTGGCGGCCCGCAAAATCCTCTGGAAGGCGGGCGTCATGGTGCACGGCGAGACGGTGGGCGGCAACATCGCCCGCACCGTCCGGTTGGAGAACGGAACCGGCAAAGTGTTCTGGCGCGGCCCGGGCGAACCCGAAAAGGAAATAACCCCGGGTGCCAAAGGAGTCAAGTGATGGCGTTCCGTGTACTGATCGTCGATGATTCACCGGTGATGCGGACCTTCATCCGCAGGGTCATGCATACCTCCGGTTTCGATATGAGCGAGTGCTTTCAGGCGTCCAACGGCGAGGAGGCGCTGGAGCTGCTCGCACGCGAGTGGGTCGACGTGGTCTTGACCGACATCAACATGCCCAGGATGAACGGCGAAGAGTTGGTTCGCTCCATGGAATCCCGTGAGCTGACGGTCCCCGTGGTCGTGATTTCCACCGACGCTACCGAGGCGCGCGTCCGGCAAATGCTGTCGTTGGGGGCGAAAGGCTACGTCAAGAAACCGTTCGCTCCCGAGTCGCTCCGCGAAGAATTGGAACGCGTGCTGGGAGAAGCCCATGTCTGAACTGCATCAAGCGCTTGTCGACGCAACCGACGAAGTACTGTCCACCATGTTTTTCACCATGCTGGATACGCCTCCCGACGCCCCGGCGGACTCCGGCTGCACGCGCATCCGGATTCAGTTTCGCGGGCATTGGACCGGCGCGCTGTCGCTTTGCTCGTCGCCCGAAGCAAGCGCCGAAATGACCGCCAACTTCCTCGGTCTCGACGCGCCGGACCAGGCCGCCTCCCAGGAACAGGAGGCCGTAGCCAAGGAATTGGCCAACATGATCTGCGGCGCCGTTCTCAGCCGGTTGAAGAGCACCGAAGTCTTCGAGCTTCTCTCGCCGGAACTCGAGGAAGAACAGGAAACGCAAGGCGCCGCCGGTTGCGAGACTCGGTTCGCGGAGCAGACCTTCGGCGTTGGCGCGGGCTTCCTGCGGCTCCAATTCAGGCTGGACGGACCGGCATGAGCGCCGCGCGCAAGATTCGCGTGCTGGTTGTGGATGACTCCGCCATCGTGCGTAAGGTGCTTTCGGAAGCCTTGACGAACCATGCGGACATCGAGGTGGTGGGCACCGCGCCCGATCCTTATATCGCCCGCGACAAGATTCTTGCGCTCGCTCCCGACGTGGTCACCCTGGATATCGAGATGCCCCGCATGGACGGGCTGACGTTCCTCAAGAAGATCATGCGGCACCATCCTCTGCCGGTGATTGTGATCAGTTCGCTTGGCCAGGCTTCCAGCCGTGCCGCGATCGAAGCCCTGGCAAACGGGGCGGTCGACGTCCTCTGCAAGCCGGGAGGGCCTTACTCGGTGGGCGAACTTTCCCGGATCCTGGCGGACAAGGTTCGGGCGGCCGCTGCTGCCAGAATCAAAAAGCTGACCGCTGCTGCACCGCCCGCCGCGTCCCGGGTTTTACCTCCCTCCCAGGAAGACAACGCTTTCCGCCAGTCGACGGTTGTGGCCATGGGCGCATCGACCGGAGGCACCGAGGCGATCGCGGCTGTGCTTCGCGAAATACCTCCTACCGCTCCGGGCATCGTCGTGACGCAACACATACCCGCCGGGTTCTCCCTGGCGTTTGCGAACCGGCTCAACCAGCTTTGCGCCATCGAAGTCAGGGAGGCCGTGGACGGCGACGAGGTCAGGCCCGGCCTTGCGCTGATCGCACCGGGAAACTTCCACATGTTGTTGAGGCGTTCCGGCTACGGATATTCGGTGGCCGTGAAAACCGGTCCCAGAGTCTGCTACCAGCGGCCCTCCGTCGACGTCCTGTTCACTTCCGTGGCGGAAGTTGCCGGCGCCGACTCGATCGGGGTGATTCTGACCGGCATGGGTTCCGACGGCGCCGAAGGGCTCCTCAGAATGAAAGGCGCCGGGGCTTACACCATTGCCCAGGATGAGGCCAGTTGCGTGGTGTTTGGCATGCCCCGCGAAGCGATTCGCAACGGCTCCGTCCAAGAGGTCGTCCCGCTTCCGCACGTCGCCGGAAGCATACTCCGGGCGCTCAACCGCGCGTAGCGGCAGGGTCAGCCCAGAGGTGGGGGCGCCTGCGGCACGGCGTCGGTTGACTCCAGCAGACGGCGGACTTTGGTGGCGAGATCCTCCGGCGAGACCGGCTTTTGGACAAACGCGAACCGGGACGCGGCGAGTCCCAGCGGTCGAACCTGCTCGGCCGAATAACCGGAAACCAGCAACACGCGCAGACCGGGCCGCTCGGCTCCGAGCGCTTCGGCTAACTCCCGGCCGGACATGCCCGGCATCACCATATCCGTCACCAACAGGTCCAGGGCGTGGTCGCGCTGGCGTGAAACGGTCAAGGCCTCTTCGCAGGACCCGGCTTCGATTACGCCGTAGCCGTAGGAGCGCAAGCACTCGGCCAGAAAGCCACGGACCTCCGGCTGATCGTCCACCAGCAGGACCGTTTCGCTGCCGCCCAGAATGGTCTGCTCCGCCGGCGCGCCGGCTGCATCGGAAACGGCGTCGATCCGTGGAAGATAAATGGAGAGACGCGTACCTTTTCCCGGCTCGCTTCGCACCTGGATCGATCCATGGGTTTGCTTCACGATGCCGTATACGGTCGCCAGCCCGAGTCCAGTTCCGTGGCCCACGGCCTTCGTCGTAAAGAAGGGCTCAAATACGTGTTGTAGTGTCTCGGCATCCATGCCGGACCCGGTGTCCTCGACGGCCAGCAACAGGTAGGGGCCAGCCGGCAGTTCCAGATCGCGCGCGGGATCGTCCGGCCGGCTCTCGCCGCATCGGGTTTCTATGCTCACGGAACCGCCGTTCGGCATGGCGTCCCGGGCATTGATCACCAGATTCAGAAGCACCTGCTGCATTTGGCCGGAGTCCGCAAGTACGGCGCCCCCGGACGGGTCCAGCCGGACGATTAAGCGCACATCCGGGCCCAGCAGGCGGCGGAGCATGGGTTCCGATTCCTGGATGACTTCGTTGAGCACCAGGGGCGCCTGCGCGACAACCTGCTTGCGGCTGAATGCCAGCAGTTCGCGCGAAAGATCGGCTGCGCGCTGGCCCGCCTTGCGGATTTGCTGCAGCGGCTCTTGCAGCACATCGCGTGGGGGCGCCTCCGAATCCAAACGCCGCAGCAGCAGCTGGCTGTAACCGTTGATTACGGTGAGCAGATTGTTGAAGTCATGGGCCACGCCGCCGGCCATGCGGCCCAAGCTTTCCATGCGCTGGGCGTGACGGTAGCGCTCTTCCAACTCGCGCCGTTCCGTAATGTCCTCCAGGGAAGCTACGACGCTTTCCACCTCGCCATGAGGACCAAGAATCGGCGCAGCGCTCACGGACAGGTATTTCTTCTTCCCCGAGGGCGTTATTACAATGTAACTGATGTTATTGACGGGCTGCCCCGTGTTGAGGACGCGGTAGAACGGCCGTTCTTCGAGCGGAAAAGGATTCCCCGAAAGATCCGTAATCTCCCATTCCGGCGAAGCAATGCTGCGGCTCAGTATCTCGCTCCTTGAGATCTCCAGAAGGTTCAGCGCGAACGAGTTGGCGAAGACGATTCGACCGGCCCCGTCGAACATGGTGATTCCCACCGGCACGGTTTCCGTAAGCCTGTGCAAGCGCTCCTCGGAGCGTCGCAACTCTTCTTCGGCAACGCGCTTCTCGGTCATGTCGCGGAACCCGCCGACTGTCCCGATCCTCTCGCCGGCGGCGTTTCGCAGAATCGTGATGGCCGCGTCCATGACGCGAGGTTCCCCTGCAGACGTCAGCCAGGTGACCTCCCCTTCCCAGCGGCCGTTCCTGGCCAGTTCGTCGCGAAAGCCCTCCCGGGGAATCGTGTCGGAGCCAAACGGAACCACCTCCTGGATGTCCCTCCCCACCGCCTCCTGTTCGGACAAGTCCAGCACGCGCTCAGCGGCCTTGTTCCAGAAAGTGACGATCCGGTTATTGTCGGCGGCAATCATCGGATCGGCTGACTGATTGATCAGCTGCGCCTGATACACGATGCGCTCTTCGGCCTGCTGCAGTGCATTGAGCTGTTTTTGAGACCGATCCAATGCGACGCGCAGACGTCCGACGGCCAGGAACATCGGCGGCGCGCCCAGAGCGAACGCGATGGCAATCACAAACCAGTAGCTCAGGGGCGAGCCGGGGAACAGGACGGGCACATGTCCGCCGCCGGCCTCAAAAATCGCCATACCGAGATCGGCGGCCAGGCACACGGCGGTGACGGATAACGTGGCGGCCCTGCCGAGCAGCACGGCGGCCACCACGGCAACCGCAAGCTGCAAGATAGCCGTGGGACCTTCTACACCGCGGGCAAAAAAGGCTAGCACGGTGAAGATTGCCGCCTCGGCAACCACGAAAACCCACGCCGAGGCGATCGCCTTCCCGCGCTGCAGCAGCGCAGCGGGAATCAGCAGCCCGAATACCGCGCACGCCAAGTCAATCCAGGCGGCGCCTGTCTTGTTGACTGCAAGGAAAGGCACTTCCACGATGGTGATAAATAGAATCCACAGCAGTTGCCACCACAACACCACGCTGAGCAGCGCTCCGGTGAGCGCTTCGCGAGAGACCTCGTTGGGTTCGTTTCGCCAATTGGGAAATGCGGGCAAAGCGTTACCTATTATCGCGCGGCAGCTGCGTACTAGAACTAGCAATCCTGGCTCCAAACCAGCGCGGTGGCGAAAGACTTTCAAGCCCGTGGGACGAATGCTTCATATGTCCTTCATTTTATTAGCAAAAGCCGGGGGCCATCTAGGAACCCGGTCCCCACACCCTACCTCATGCTTCCCGACAGCGGCAAACGAAATTGTTGTATGTCTCATTGAATCGGATCGCCATGGACGTTATCATATTTGTCACAGTTAGACAGGCGGTTGTTCCATGGATGAAGACGTTAGACTCCTGGCCATCGACGATGATCCGCTTATCCTCGATCTCGTTGAAACCGCATTGACACAACCCGGACTGCATATTCAAAAGGAGTCCGATCCGGCGCGGGGGCTGGAAGTCGTCAGGCGCACGAATCCGGATATCGTGATCCTGGATTTGGTGATGCCGAACCTCAACGGGTTGGATCTGTTGGACCAAATTGTGGAATGGAATCCTGGAATCGACGTGGTTCTATTGACGGGCCACTATTCCACCGAGAGCGCCGTAGAGGCACTTCGGCGAGGCGCTTGTGATTATCTGACCAAGCCGTTTGACATCGACGTCTTTTGCGAACGGGTCGGCGCGCTGATCAAGGCGGCCAAAACCCGCGGGCGAGCCTCCCAGTTGCAAGGGGCGCTATCGGAAGCCTCGCAATTGGCTGGAATGGTCGGTTCCAGTCCGGCCGTGGTCGAGGTCTTCGCCATGCTGCAGCGTATTGCGCCGCATTTCCGGACGGTTCTGATTACGGGCCAAACCGGCACGGGTAAACAGCTCGCGGCCGAGGTGCTACAGAGTCTAAGCCCGGTTCGCAAAGGTCCTTTCGTTACTTGCAACTGCGCGACAATCGTCGAAACCCTGTTCGAGAGTGAACTGTTCGGCCATCTCCGGGGCTCCTTTACGGGCGCCGTGCAAGACCGGATCGGAGTGTTTGAAGCGGCCAACGGCGGAACTCTGTTCCTGGATGAAGTGGGCGAGATTCCCGTGTCGGTCCAGGCCAAACTTTTGCGAGCGCTGCAGAACCAGGAAATCCAGCGCGTCGGTTCGCCCAGGACCTACAAAATCGACGTGCGGGTGATCGCCGCCACCAATCGGGGTTTGCGCGCGATGGTTCGGGAGAAGCAATTTCGCGAAGACCTTTATTACCGCCTGGCGATGGTGGAAGTAACGCTACCCACTTTGGCGGAACGCCAGGAAGATTTGCCCCTGCTGGAACGGCACTTCGTGAAGAAGTTCGCGCGGCAGTACAACAAGCCCGTGAAGGGCCTCACGCGGCGAGCGCAGTCGGTGCTATCCCGGCACTCCTGGCCCGGTAACGTGCGGGAATTGGAGAATGTGATCGGGCGGGCGTGCATGATGACGCAAAGCGACATGATCGACGTGCGCGATCTGCCCGAGTACCTGCATTTCGAGAAGCGGGACGCGAGCGGCGGGTGGGCTCCCGGGATGACGACCTTGGCGGAAGCGGAACGAAGCTACGTGGAACACGTCCTGGACCAGGTAGGCGGCAACAAGCTCCAGGCGGCCGCAATCCTGGGCATTGGAAGAGCCACTCTCTACCGCATTCTCAATCGCGAAGTCACCAACCAGGCTGCTCAAGGCTGAGCCGTTCGTCTCAAGTTGAGACATATAAGACGCCTTACAGATGGACGGCGTCGGCGGAGCAGACCCTTAGAACACTCAATATCAATAACTTAAGGATCTCATTTTCCTCGCGATGTCCTTAACCGGGGGCCACGCAATGGCGGTTAGGTTGCATTTACCCGGGTGCCCCAAAAATGAATTCGACAAAACAAACCGAAATGAGCAACTTAACCGACCTGGCGGAGCCGACACCGGCACAGCCCGAGCACCCGCCGGCTGAAATCCTGGAGGTATTCGCTACCAACGACATGGGTCCCCGGCGGAAGAAGAAGGTGGTTCAGCACCTGGAAGGATGCGCCGAGTGCCGGTCCCAGCTGGCGAAGATCCGCGAAGCACGGCGCAGAGTTCGTGACCTGCTGCGGCTGGCGCTGGCGGTGAGGTGAGCGATGGCATTGAACCTACTGCTGGCGGACGGCCACAAGGTGGTGCGGGACGGCTTGAAGGCCATTCTGAGCCGTGACCCGGACTTCCGCGTGATTGGCGAGACCGAAAGCGGGCGGGAAGCGGTTCAGATCTGCAAGACGGAGCGGCCTCACATTGCGATCCTGGAGATCGGACTCGCGGATCTCAACGGCTTTGAAACGACTACGGAGATTCTGCGCTACTCGCCGGAGACGAAAGTGGTCGTCTTAACCATGTTGGAGGAGGAACTCGCGATGCTCAATGCAATTCGTTGCGGAGCACGCGGCTTCGTCCTGAAGCGGGTTTCCGCCCAGGAACTGCTGGAAGCGCTGAGAGCCGTCGCCCGCGGCGGAGTTTACCTGAGCCCCTCGATCTCGCAGCGCCTGGTGGACCGGATGCAAAACGACGGGATTGACGAACGTCCCATGGCGTCCAGAGCCAGAGCGCTGTCACCGCGCGAGCTCCAGGTGCTTCGGCTGATCGCTGAAGGCAACACCAGCAAGGAGATTGCACAATTGCTCGCGCTGAGCCTGGAAACCGTGCGCACGTACCGCAAGACGATGATGAAGAAATTGGGCGTCGGAAACGTGGCCGGCTTGACGCAGGTGGCGCTCAGCACCGGTCTCACTCGCGTTGGATCGTCCGGATCGGTCTGGCCGACTGAGACTGCCGGCACGCCGCAAGAGCTCCGCCGGTTCAAGACGCAGGAGATGGTGTCAACTTAGATGGATTGCAATCTGCAGGCAGGCAAGTCGATCTTGGTGGTAGAAGACGAGCAGCTGGTCGCCGAGTCGGTCGCGAGTTGGCTTCAGGTCCTGGGCTATCAAACGACGGCCGCGGTGACGGGTCTTCAAGCTTTGGATGCCGCCCGGAGCGTCCCCGTGGATCTGATCTTGATGGACATCCAACTGCGTGAAGGGATGGATGGAGTGGCCACGGCGCGGCTCATTCGTGAATTCACGAGCGCGCCCATTGTTTTCCTGACCGGGCTTTCCGATCGTGAAACAATCGAGCGAGTCGCCGGCGCCGGAGCGTCCGGGTTTATTCTGAAGCCTTTTAGCCTGGACCAACTCGCCGTCACGGTCGAGCTTGCACTATGCGGCAAGAGCGAGCCGGCTACGGCTTCCGTTCTTCGAGTTCAGGACCTGGAGATCGATACGGCCCGGCACCGCGTGTCCCGCTCCGGCCTGGAAATCCGTCTGACCAAGAAAGAATTTCAAATCCTGGCGTGCCTGGCCGAGGCCAGAGGCGCCACGCTGAGCCCTGAAAGCATTCTCGCCAAGGCATGGGGCCACCAGTACGTCCACTACATCCAGACCGTGCGCGTGCATGTGGCTAACCTTCGGCAGAAGATTGAACCCAGCCCCGCCGCCCCACGGTATATCGAAACCGTTCCCGGAGTGGGATACCGCGCCGTGGAATCCTCAGCGCAAAGCCAAGGTTGAGCATAGCCACTTAAGAACGGACCAAGCCCTTAACCAGCGTCACCAAAGCATCGGTATCGATTGGTTTTGTCAAAGTCGCCTTCGCGCCCAGCAACCGGGCCGCTTTGAGGACGCTCGCGTCAAAAGCTCCCGAAATCGCGACGACCGAGGGAGACTGCGCGGTGTGGAGGAAGGCGCGGATCAGCTCGATTCCATCCATGTCCGGCATGGCCAGATCGGTAATCAGGATATCGATGCGGTGGCGCTCCTTAGCCGCGAGCGCCTGCTTGCCGTCGGCCGCTTCCAGCACTTGATATCCGAACGCTTCCAAAACGTCCCGGACCAGGCTGCGGAACCCGGGCTCGTCGTCAGCCACCAGCACTACGCCCTGCCGGGAACCTCCATCCAATGGCCTTTGTAGCAGTAGCTGTGCCGCGGTCTGCTGGACACCTGCAGCGGGGAGATAAATACGAAACACGGTACCGGCGCCCGGTTCGCTGTGGCACTCGATCCGGCCGCCCGTTTGGGCCACGATGCCGTAGACGGTCGCCAAACCGAGGCCGGCCCCATGGACGGCTTTCTTGGTTGTAAAGAAGGGCTCAAAGATGCGCTTTTGCGTTTCGGCGTCCATCCCGGTTCCCGTGTCGCTCAACGTCAATAAAACGTAGTCGCCTATCGGAAGATCCGAAGCGGGCTTCCCGGCCGTCCCAACCTGGAAGTTCGCGGTCTGCAGCGTGAACAGACCGCCTACGGGCATCGCCTCATAGGCGTTCATCGCGAGATTCAGGACGACTTGACTGACTTGGCCGGAATCCGCCAAGGCCAATCCGAGGCCGGGCTCGAGAACCAGCTTCAATTTCACGCCTTCCATCGCACGCCGCAACATGGGCAGCAGGTCCTGAATGAGAACGTTGATGTCCAGGGGCTGGAGGTTCATGACTTGCTTGCGGCCGACGGCGAGAAGCTGGTTGGTCAGCTTGGCGGCCTGTTCGCCGGCTCGCTTGATTTGCAATACCTTGGACCGGACGGGGGCCATCTGGCCGAATTCGCGGAGGAGAAGCTCCGAGTATCCGTTGATTACGGTCAGCAGGTTGTTGAAGTCGTGCGCGATGCCACCGGCCAGCCGGCCGATGCACTCCAGCTTCTGGGTTTGGCGAACCTGTTCGCCGGGCGTGCGCTGCCCGGTAACGTCCTGGACGACTCCCACGCTTCGGGAGAGGCGGCCTGTGGCGTCATAGAATGCCGAGCCGATCATGGACACATGATGCACGCTCCCGTCCGGCCAGATCACCCGATACTCGCCCGCCACCTCGCGCAAACGCCGCTGGACGGCCACGGCGAACCTGCTTTCAAGCTCCCGGCGATCTTCCGGATGAATCATTGCCAACACTTCGTCCGCGGAAGCGCCCAGACCGTTCCGGTAGGGGCGTCCGAAGATTTCGCACGTGCGCTCGTCCCAAAACGACTCCTGCTCGACGGCATCCCAGGCCCAGACACCCATCCTCGCGCTCTCCAGCGCCAGATTCAGTCGTTCGGCGGAGTCCGCTCTCGCCGGCCGGCTCATGACTCCGCGACAAGTATTCCGGGCTTGGCCGATCCGTTCGCTCCCAGGCGTGGGCCGAGGCAGATTTTCACCTCCACCAGCCCGCCCTCGCAATCGAAAGGGACCGTGGTCCAGAGTTGGCCGTTCAGATTGCGGGCGCGCACGTTTCTTCCGTAAATTACCGTCGGGGTGCTCAAACCGAGCGGCCCGAGCAACTGCTCGGCGGCATCCTTAAAGTTGCCGATGATCATATTGGTGATCTCGCCGACCGCGTCGAGCACCTCTTCGTTCACGGCGGCGTATTCGGCCATCAGCATGCGCGAGCTGATTTGGCAGGCCATTTCCGAGCTGCAGCAAACGCTGCCCGTGCCCACCCATTCGCCGACAAAACCGACCAGCGAAACGACGTTTCCGTCAACGCCCTCAATGTTTGGATGCTGCACCGAGTCCCGCGCAGAAACGCTCATTCCGAGCATCACGGAAAATACCTTCTCGGTGTTGGTGATGAGCAGAGAAGTAATGTCGGCCTGGGTGATTGTGTCGGTCATGCGTTCACTGGCTCAACTGCTCATGAAGACAGCCGAGCACCTTCTCCTTGATTTGTTCGGCGGTGAAGGGCTTGCGTACATATCCCCGGGCTCCCAGTTGAACGGCTTCGAGAACCTTGGCCTGGCTGCCCTCGGTGGTGATCATGATCACCGGCAGCTGGCTCCAGTTGGGGTTCGTCCGAAGCTGGGTCAGCAGCTGCAGGCCGTCCATGTTCGGCATGTTGATGTCGGAAAGAACCAAACCGACCTTGGTGGTTTCCAAGGCCTTGAGGGCCTCCACGCCATCGCCCGCCTCCAGCACTTTCCCGATCGGCAGGTCGGTCTGCGCCAGAACGCGGAGCAGGATTTTGCGGATGGCCGCCGAATCGTCAACAATCAAAATGTCCAACGCCAAGGATTCAACCCTTCCCAAGCCGGAGTCAGCACATCCCAACCGGACCACCCGAAAACCTCGGGACTCGTTCTGCTGGAAGCTGCAACTGCTGGCTTTAGCCTTTTATCGTCGACGCGAGGGGGCGGCTAGAGACGAATCGCTATTAATTTGCTGTATAGAACCGGAGGATCGCGTCTTTGCCTTGATTTGAAACGGTTGTCTCAACTTCTCACCCGCGCAGCGCTCGCTTTTGGCGATGAGCAGGGCGGTAGCCTGGGGATAGCGGGAGTTACACAAAGTTACTTTTTTGGAGCCTGGCGTGCAACTGACCCGAGGCTACTCAAGGTCAGGAAAGGACGGAGATGATTCAGCAAACGTTGCCGTTCGCCAAAAATCCGGTCTCAGGACCGGCAGCGGCCCGCTGTCGGATCCTCGTCGCCGACGATGAGCCGGCCATCTGTGATCTGTTGGAGGGTATTTTCGAGAGCGAAAACTTCGAGACAGAAGTTGCGAAGACCGGCCTCGAAGCACTGCAGGCGCTGCGAAACCAGACCTTCGACCTGGTGCTGCTGGATCTGAACATGCCGATGATCGGCGGGCTGGAGCTGTTGCGATCCGAAGAAGCGTCGGCGCGAGACACCGGCTTCATCGTCCTGACCGGATGCGGGGATATCAGCACGGCGGTGGAAGCCATGCGGCTGGGCGCTCTGGACTACGTGCTGAAGCCGTTCGATCTTCAGGAGGTCCTTACGGCGGTGCACAAGGCGCGCGCGCAGGTGATCCAGCGGGCCGAGGACAACCGGCGGAAGATGGAGTTGCTGGTGGGCCACCAGTTCGAGCAACTGGCGAGCGCCGAAGCCGAAGTGGCGCGGAATTCGGAAGTCGCTCTGGAGGCACTGGTGGCGGCGCTGGACGCGCGCGAGTGCGAGACGCAAAATCATTCCAAGCGAGTGAGCGAGTACGCGGCCTATCTGGCGGCGGAGATGGGCGTGAAAGGTCCGGCGATGGGCGTGATCCGGCGCGCCGGCATGCTGCACGATATCGGCAAGATCGGCGTACCCGACCGCATTCTTCTCAAGAAAGGGCCCTTGTCGAAAAGCGAGTGGGCGCAGATGATGACTCATCCCGAGATCGGAAGGCGGATTCTGCAGACGTTGCCCTCGCTGGAGAGAGAGGCGGAGATCGTTCTCACGCATCATGAGCGCTACGACGGCGGCGGCTACCCGAACAAACTGAGCGCCGGCCAGATTCCTTTCGGATCGCGGATCTTCTCGGTTGTCGACACACTGGATGCGATGACTTCGGACCGGCCGTACCGGCGCGCCATGCCGTTCGAGACGGCCCAGGAGGAAATCCAGCGCTGCAGCGGATCTCAGTTCGACCCGGCTGTGGTGCGGGTGTTTCAGACGATTCCCCGCGAGGCGTGGGCGGCGATTCGCGCCCGCTGCATGAAACGCCCGGCCGGCGCCGCCGCAGCCTCCGATCGCAGCCCACAGCGAATGTTGGCCTAGAGTCAACGCGCGGGAATTTACGAAAACTTTATCGATTTCGATTCACGGGCGTCTAAGGGGCGTTCCGGCGGCGACGATAGATGGTGAGGATGAGACAATCCAGAGGGCGTAATTCGGCCGGCAAAACGCAGCGGAGAGAGAGATAGCCGATGGCCGCGACAGCTCCCGCGACTGTGTTAACGGGACTGCAGAAGGCCGCGATCCTGATGGTATCGCTCGGCTCGGGCGTCAGCGTTCCGGTGCTCAAGCGGATGACCGACCAGGAGGTAGAGGTCATCACCAGCGCGATCGCCAAGCTGGAGCCGGTAACGGCGCAGCAAGTGGAAGCCGTGCTGGAGGAAGCCAACCGTTCCAGCAAGGCTCCGTTCACACGAGGCGGACTGGATTACGTCCGCAAGATGCTCGCGGAAGCCTTCGGCCCCGAGGCGGCGATGCGCCTGATGGACCGGCTGGTGAAATCCATGGATCAGGAATCGGTCGATTTTGGAAGCCTGCGCAAAGTGGATCCCCAGCAACTGGCGAAATTCATCCAGGACGAGCACCCGCAGACCATCGCCCTGGTGCTTTCGCATCTGGATCCTTCGCAGGCCGCGGCGCTGCTGAACTCGCTGCCGCTGGAGGTGAGAGCGGATGTCTCTGCCCGGATGGCGGACCTGGAACGAATCTCTCCGGAAAGCGTCCGGGTGATTGCTTCGGTGATTGGACAAAAGCTGAAGAATCTGGGTGACCTGAGCCGCGAGGCACGCGGAGGCGTTCGCGCCGTAGCGGACATGTTCAACCGGCTGGAGCCCAACAGCTGCGCGCAGTTGATGGACGCTATCGAACGGAGTGACCCGGCCCTCTTCGAAAAAATCCGCCGGTACATGTTCGTTTTCGAGGATTTGCTGGCGGTGGATGCGGCCGGGATGCGCGAGATCCTCTCCCATACGGACCGCAAGATTCTGGTCACCGCGCTAAAAGGCACGAGCGAAGAGTTACGGCAGCACTTCTTCGCGTCCCTCTCGCAACGCGGGGCCGAGATGCTCGAGGAGGACCTGGCCTCGCTGGGGCCGGTGAAATTGAAAGAGGTAGACGCCGCCCAGCAGGCTGTCATTACGGTGGCGCGCGAGCTGGAAAAAGACGGGGTGATCAGCTTGAAGAATTCGGGGGCCGATCAGTATGTGGTGTAGCGCTTGACGGACAAGGATATGGATAAACCGAACGTGCCGTGGCCGCTCGATCGGATGCAGTGCCTGCTCGACGTTCCTTTAGCGCTGCGGGTGGTGCTGGATCAGAGATTGATGTCATTTGGCGAGCTTCTGGGGTTGAACGCGGGGAGCCTGATCCGGCTGTCGCGGCCCACCGGAGAGAACATCGACATCTATGCCGGCGAAATGCTGATTGGTTGGGGCGAAATCCTGCTGATCGACGGGAACGTTTCGGTCCGGGTGGCGGACCTGAGGGATGCATCCGGCCACGAAGGGCCGGAAGGCCGCATCACGCGAGCCACATGAAAGGGGGCGAACTGTGACCAGCCGGCAGGACCGGGGTATCGAGGCGTTTTTGAAAGGGTGGGCGCCGGAACTAGGCCGCGCCGTGGAAATGTTCCGGGGCGAAGCGGCCAGCGCAACCTGGGCTTTGTTGAAGAGCGACCGCGCGAGCACGCTGCTCGACGCCGCGGATTCGGTTTTCTGGTGGCGGCAGCAGTTCGAGTCGGGCGGAACCCATTCGCTCTGGATTGGGGCGCCGGAAGAAACCTGGCTCGATCTGACGGCCGGGCTGGGGACCACGCCGGAGGACCGCCGCAGTTTGTTTTTGGAAATGCTCGGGCCGTCTCTGGAGGGAGCAGCCCACGTTCTCACAGCAGGCAGCCCGAACGGAATCACCTGTAAGGACGCGCTTGCTGAAGTTAGCCGGCCGAGCGGCACGCTCTTGTGGGGCGCTTTGACGATCACGTTAAACGAGCGGGCATTAGCTCCCATCTTCGCCGCTCTGGAACCCGCGTTTGCCAGCTGGATCGCCTCCTCCGGGGATGACGCACCCATGGAAAGCGCCGCTGTAAGCCCGGCCGAGACGGGCAAGGACACCAAGGTGCTGCTGGAGCGGCTGATGGAACTGGAGTTGCCAATTTCCATCGTGCTGGGGCGCGCCGTGCTCCCCATCCGCGACGTTTTGAAGCTTTCCGCCGGGTCTCTGGTGGACTTGGACCGCCGCGTGGGCGACCTGGTCGAAGTGGTGGTGCACAACGTAGTGGTTGCGCGCGGAGAGGTGGTAGCGGTGAAAGGGAACTATGGAGTCCGAGTCAAGGAAGTGATCAGCCGCCGAGATCGCATCGCCCTGCAGGCCTCCGCCGGCTTGGAAGGCGCAGTGGCGCCGGCGCGTTGACGGGGCTGCATCGCAAGCCTGGCTTTTCCAAGAGCCCGGCAGGACGGAGAAACCAATGAAGCGGGAGCTGTCGCAACAGGAGATCGATGCGGTCTTTCAGGGAACAAATGAGGCCGCGCAGGAAGCGGACACGGCTGCGGTTCCCTTCGACTTTGGAAGGCTGGATAAGATTCCGAAGTCGCAGCTGCGCGCCATCCATCTGTTGCATGAAAACTTTGTCCGCACTCTCGTCTCGAGCTTATCGGCTTACCTGCGCGCCTATATCACGCTGAATCTGGTCAGCCTGGAGCAGATCTCGTACGCGGAATTTCTGGACGGCATTTCCTCGCCCACCTGCATCGCCTACATCGGGTTGTCTCCTTACGATGAGGCCGCCGTGCTGGAACTGAGTCCCTCCCTGGCCTTCGCGCTGGTGGAGATCCTGCTGGGCGGTAATGGGCAAAGCGTCAGCAATATCAAGCGTAAGATCACGGAGATCGAAAAAGGCCTGTTGCAGAATCTGCTGCGGGTAATCCTGCAGGATCTGAGCGAGGCGTGGAAGAGCATCTCCGAAATCAACTTCGAGGTACAGTCGCTGGCCGGAGAACCGCAACTGCTGCACGTACTGGCTCCGAGTGAAGCCGTGGTCGCAATCGCCATCGAGGGCCGTTTAGGCGCGAGCACCGGCATGCTCAATCTTGCGATTCCTTCCATTTTTTTCAAACGGCTGCGGCACCGGTTCGAGCAGCAATCGCGCCAGGTGCGGCGTTCCGAATCAACGCTACACGACCAGGCCCACATGGCGCATTTGATCAAAGATTGCACGGTGGTCCTGGATGCGCGGCTGGAAGCCTCCACGATTTCAGCCAGCGCCTTGCTCAGCATGGATGTGGGCGACGTGCTGGATCTGGATTGCCCGCTACACCGTCAGATGACGGTACGGATCAATGAAAGGCCCAAATTCCGCGCCGAGATGAGAACCAATGCCGACCGGCTGGCGGTTCAAATCGTGACTGCTCTTCAACAGGAGCGCCCCTGGGGCCCTCCCGCGCCCAAACACCCGGAAGCGCCGGCCACGCAGACCCATGCCGCCGCCGAAGCGATTGGCCGGGAGTCTTCCCATGCCGTGAACCAGATCAGCGGCGTGCTCCATCTGGCCGAGGCTGTGGCTCACGCGACCACGGCGCCCTAACACCACCGGATCGAACGGTCCGGCCAGGAATTGTTCACCCCCGCCGAGCGCGTCCGCGGCCCAAACCGAAGGACCGCGCCGAGTGTCATACTGACAAACGACCACTCGATCGAGCGCCAGTGCCGGAAGTTCGCCGGTGCGCCGGTGAGTTCGATTTAGAATCCCGGTCCCCAAGGAGACGGACTATGTATCAGACCATCGTTGCCGCGGCCGCGGTGCTTCTCACAGGCGCCGGCGTGTGCCTCGCGCAACCGCCCGGCATCACTCGCGAGATGATCGAGCGGTCGTTGCCTCTGGAAGGCGCGCCAAAGGCGATACCCGGACCCTACCAGGTCACGTCGGAAGGCGCATTCGGCTCGCCCGGGCTCATCGTGTTTCACCCTGTGGCGCTGGACGCTTTTCCGAAGAAGGACACCCTGCCCGTAATGGTGTGGGGCAACGGCGGTTGTGCGATCGACAGCACGCGCTATTCGGGCTTTCTGACCACGATCTCCTCACACGGCTTCGTGGTGCTGGGCACGGTCCCGCAGGAGGGCGCACCGCGGCGGCAGGCAACCGCCGACGACCTGCGTGGAGCGATCGACTGGGCCGGGAAGGAGAACGCGCGCGAGGGGTCGCCGCTCGAAGGCAAGATCGCCTTGGACAAAGTCGCGGTCATGGGCCAGTCGTGCGGAGGCTTTCTTTCGATCGCGCTGGGCGCCGACCCGCGCGTGAAGACCATCGGCGTGTTCAATTCCGGCGTGCAGAAAGCGGCGCCCGGCGCGGCGCGGTCTCCGTACCCCACTGCCGACGACCTGCCCAAGCTGCATGGCCCGGTGCTGCTGATCAATGGCAGCACGCCCGACTTCATGATGGCGACCTCTCTGGCGACGTTCGAGATGATCCATAACCTGCCGGCGTTCTACGGCGCGCGGCACAACGCCGGCCACACCGCGACGGTCTTTCATCCCGGCGGCGGCGAGTTCGCCAATGTTGCGTCGAACTGGCTGCTGTGGACGTTCAAAGGCGATAAGAAGGCCGGCAAGATGTTCGTGGGCAAGAACTGCGGGCTGTGCACGAATTCCAACTGGGACGTGCAATCAAAAGGGATCAATAAATAACGGCGATTCGCCTTCGCCGGATCGCGCGTGCGCATTCGCGTGTGAGAATCCAGCACCGGCGGGCGTGACCCGTGAGTTCTACTCACGGCCGCCAGGTTCGCTTGCACGAATCCTGCGCGCCACTTCCGGAAAGGAGGGAGGCGCAGGAAGGTTCTTATAGCAGTCAAGCCGCTGGTAGATTTCCTTGGCGGCGAATGGAAATCCGGTGGGGAGACCGGCGGACTGGAACGTCTCGGCCATCTCCTCCATCTCCCCCACAAAGCGCCAGGCCTTGCGTGCATTGAGGCTGAGTGTCCGTTCGCTACGCGCCGGAAGATCGGGGATAGACCGCTGCCATTCGGCAAGCAGGTCCGCATCAATCCCTTCCGTGATGGCGAAAGCCCGCAAGGCGATCAGAAGCGCCGCGCTCCCTTTGGTCCAGGACGAATAAGCCATCTTCAGCGCAGAAGCGGCTCCGACGCGCGGCTGCATCTGGACCGTTTCCAGGACGCTGCCATGGAACAGCTCCGCGACGCGAGCCGCCTGGCGGCCAGCCAGATACAGTCGCGTGGCGCCGGGCTCTGCCGCCGGCGGGCCGATGATTCCCCCGTCCACGAACGTGCCTCCAGCGTTCTCGATCAGGCCGGCGATGCTGCGCGCTTTGTCAGGCGATATGGCGTTTGCATCGATGTAGACACCCGGGAAACGGAGCACTGCGACGGAGCGGGCCACCTCGAGAGCCGCATGCGGCGGGCATATGGAAATCACGAAATCCGCCGCGGCGACCAACCGGTCGAGCGAGCCCAGGTCTTCGAGCCCATACGAACTCGCCCGGGTTCGACTCGCGGGGCTCCTGTCGCGGGACGCCCAGACGACGCGTGCGCCGGCCGCTCGCGCCGCTGCGCCAACCGAGCTTCCCATTTCGCCGGGATGAAGGATCCCGACTGTCGCTTTCGGCATTTGCGGATGCCTCCTCTTGAATCTCCAATGTACACGGAACGCTCGCGGCGGACCCTGCCGGGCCAGTTCGGATATGATGTACGAGCGGGAGAAAAAGGACGGAGCAGGCCCCTTGAAGTTTCGAATCTGGGTTGGTTTCCTCATGGCCGCGGCGCTCGCAACCAGCGCTGCCGCGCAACAAAAGATCACCATTAATTATCCGAACCGGAGCGGATCCAATTGGCCGCTGTTTCTGGCGAAGGACGGAGGCTATTACCAAAAGCACGGGCTGGATGTGACGCTGACCTTCGGCGTGATGCCGGCGGGAATCGCGATGCTGGTGAGCGGCGAGGCCCAGATGGTGAATTCCTCGCTGGATCAGTTGATGCAAGCCGCATCCAAGGACGGCTCGTTGGTGCTGATTGGCAGTTCGCTGAATCGCGGCACGTTCGCGCTGATGGCAGCCAAAAACATCGCCAGCGTCAAGACCCTGAGAGGCAAGCGCATCGCCGTTTCGGAAGTGGGCGACGCTCCTTACGGCTACCTGGTCGCCCTGCTGGCGAAATCGGGATTGTCGGCGCGGGATGTGCAATGGATTCCCGTCGGCACGGATGTGAACGGACGCGCCGCCGCTCTGGTCAGTGGCCGGGCGGAAGCGACGCTGCTGACCGCGCCGGCGTACTTCAAACTGGAGCAGCAGGGTTTCAAGACGCTGGCCAATCTTGCCGACCATCCGGACATCTTCGCGTCCACCGCGTACCTGATGAAGAAGAGTGTGATCGCGGCGGATCCCCAGCTGCCCGAAAAGCTGATTGAGGCGCAGGCGGAAGCGATCCAGCGGTTCTACGCCGACAAGGCATTCGCGGTGCAGACGTTCTTGCGCTACGACAAAGCGGCTCAAGGAGACGAAGTGGCGCGCGTGTACGATTTGTATGCCAGGCCGCAGGCGTTCGAAAGAGTTCCGTTCGTGCTGGCGGCGGCGGTGAAGTCCGTAGTGGACCAGCAGTCCGATCCGCAGATTGCGGCGCGCATGAAGGCCTACGACTTCCACGCCGTCATCGACAACGGTTACGTGCGACGATTGGTGAAGGATGGCTTCTTTGAAAAGACATTTGGTCCGGCCATCCGGAGCGAGGAGGCGCGCAAATCCAAAGCGGCCTTTTAGCCAGCGCGGCGCATGGTGAAGCTGGAAGTCAGCCACGTCTCTAAGCGATACTGGCTCGAACGCGAGGGCAGGGACGCTGCCGCGCTGATCGATGTGTCGTTAGCGGTTGCCGACGGCGAGTTCATGGCCATTGTGGGCCCCAGCGGCTGCGGCAAAACCTCGTTGCTCAACATTATTGCCGGCCTGCTGCCGTATGACGAGGGTTCGGTGTCGATTGATGGACGGAAGATCCAGGGGCCGGGAATCGACCGCGCGGTCGTGTTTCAGCACTCCAGTCTGCTGCCCTGGCGGACCATCGCGGGCAACGTCCGGTATGGGATGGAATTGCAGGGGCGTTTCGATAAAGCCACGATGGCGGAACGAGTGGAATATTTCATCAAGCTGGTGGGGCTGGGCGGCTTCGAGCGCCACTATCCCTCGGAGCTCTCGGGCGGCATGCAACAGCGCGTGAACCTGGCCCGGGCCCTGGCGGCCGATCCGGTGGTGCTGCTGATGGATGAGCCCTTCGCGGCACTGGACGCGCAGACGCGCGAGTTCATGCAGGCCGAGCTGCTGAAGATCTGGGCGCAGGCCCGCAAGACGGTGTTGTTCATTACGCATCAGATCAACGAAGCGATCTACCTGGCGGATCGCGTGACGGTGATGAGCTCCCGGCCGGGTCGCGTGAAGGATGTGTTTCAAGTCCCATTCGGACGCCCACGCTCGTTGCACCTGAAGCGCGAGCCGCAGTTCCTGGAGCTGGAGGACGCCATCTGGCAGTTGATTGAAGAGGAGGCCCGCGGCGTGGACGCGCTGGCGGCGCCGGGTTAAATCGCAATGAAGCCGAAGCGCAACTTCTATGAGAGGCATGAGGCTTTGATTCTCGGCGGCAGCGCGGTGGCGCTCACGCTGGGCGTGTGGCAGGCGTTCTGGTCCGCCGGAAAGATTTCGCCGCTCTTCCTGAGCGGGCCGTCGGCCATTGTCAAACAGTTCGTCTTCGGTTTACGGCAGGGCACTCTGCTGTCCGATATGGCCTATAGCGGCGCGAACTTCGCCATCGGGTTTGCCTTGGCGCTGGTGGCTGGGGTGATTCTGGGAGTCCTCATCGGCTGGTACCGGAGGGTTCGCCTGATCTGCGACCCGTTTGTGAATGCACTGTACGCGACGCCGCGCATTGCTATGGTGCCCATGATCATCATCTGGTTTGGCGTGGGCATGGGGTCGAAGATCTTTATCGTATTTATTACCGCGTTCTTCGCGATTCTGGTGAATACCGTGAGCGGAGTGAGAAACATCGACCCCGATCTGCTGCGCGCGGCGCGCGCCTACTGTGCCTCGGACTGGCAGATTTTTACCACTCTGGCCCTGCCCGGATCGGTGCCGTTTATCTTGACCGGCGTACGCCAGGGAGTCGCGCTGGGATTGATCGGCGTGGTGGTGGGCGAGATGTTCGGCGGAAGCCGTGGGATCGGCTTCATGGTGGCCTATGGAGGACAAACCTTCGCCACGGATACGCTGTTCGTGGGTGTGCTGATCATCGCGTTTGCGGGAATCCTGTTCACCTGGGCGGCGGAGCTTCTGGAGCGGCGCTTCTCACGCTGGAAACCCGAGAGATAACGTGGACGACTTGATAGCGCGGCTCAGCCGGTTGGACTCCTGCGCGGTCTCCGATGCATTGGACAAACTGGGATTGAAGGGCGCCGTTACGGGAATTCGCCGGCTTTCTTCGGAACGAAGAATCGCCGGACGAGTTCAAACAGTAAAGCTGGACCGTGCGGAGGGACGCTCGAATACCCGCCATCTGTGCACCGCCGCAATTGAAGCAGCCGTTCCCGGCGACATTATCGTGGTGGAGCAGCGCACGGGTCTGGATGCAGCGTCGTGGGGTGGGAATCTTTCGATCGGTGCGCAAGTGCGAGGGGTGGCCGGCGTGATCGTGGAAGGGCCCGTGCGCGATATCGACGATAGCCGCAAACTGGATTTCCCGGTGTTCGCGCGCGATCACACGGCGCGCACGGCTCGCGGGCGCATCGTGGAAGTGGCGACCAACGAACCCATTCAGGTGGGAGACGTGACGGTTTCGCCCGGTGACTATGCCGTGGCGGACGGGAGCGCGGCCGTGTTCATCGCGCGGGCTGACATGGAGCGCGTGCTGGAAGCGGCGGAGGCGATCGTGGCGCGCGAGGAGGCGATCGCCCAGGCGCTGCGCGACGGCCATCCGATCAGCCAGGTGATGGGCGCCAACTACGAGCAGATGCTCAAGAAGCCAACGGCCTGAACAGAGTGCGGCAATTGGCTGCTAATCCCAGTACACGAACGCCATGGCGTTTCCGGTTCCCGCTTCGGTACGGTAGCAGGGCACGTAATCCACCAGATGGTAGTGGAGCCCCGTCTGGTTCATCGCCGCAGTCACGGGATACCAGTTTTTGATTTCCGCCGTGCCGACCTTGAAGAGACTCTCCGGGATGGCCGCCAGCGTCTCTTCCTTGCCTTCCTTCATTGCCGCGAGGATCTTCCGGTCCAGCTCTTCATCCACCACGTAATGGGTCAGTCCTCCTGACGCCATGACGGCGACGCGTCCGACTCCGTTGAAGCTTTTGATCGCCCGGTGCAGTGCGCTTCCCAGATCGAGGCAGCGGCGGTTCTTGGGCACGTTGTGCGGAAAGTGAACGTTCAAGATGATGGGGACGCTGGGCGGAGGAGTGTCACCGAGAATGGAGTGATACAGGAAGCCGTACGCGTGTGGAATGCCGCCGCGCGGAGCGGCTTTAGGTGTCGAGTCCGATTGGGCGAGATCGAAGTCGTTGGCGAGGCTATCCAGAATGTGATCGGCAAGCGCCGTCGCCCCGGGATAAGTGGCGCCCTCCGGCGGCGCGTTTCCAGGCTCGGCGATATTGATTCCGGGTGGGTTGTCCTTGGGCAGATGCTGCAGGTTTTTGATCCCGGCGCCGCGATACACGGTGATGGAAGGCGTGAGACCTTCGTCGAAGAACTCCCGCTGATCGTTGCCCACGATGACGACGGCTTCGGGAGCGGCTTGTTTGAATTTTTGCGCCAGCACCTCCATGGCCCGGTGGCACAGCGCAAACCGCTGCTGTCTGGATTCCAGCGTCACTTCGGCCGCGAATCCGGGCGCCCGTTCGCGAAGCAGCGATTCATAATCGTACGCCTTGCCGCGATACCAGTGGTTCTTGTTTTCGCGATCGGCCTGTGCGCGCAGATCCCATTGCGGCGGAGGGGTGGAGAGCAGCGGGCCGTGCGATGATCCGATACCCAGCACAATTTCAGCCATAGGGTAAGTCTACTTGAAAGCCAGCTTCGCCTTGCGTTCCTCTTCGGCCTTGATTCCGGGGCCGAACAGCCGCTCGAAAAAGTGTTCCTGCACCAAACGCTCGACGACGCTATTGTCGATGACCTTGTGGAAATCGTAGGCCTTCATCTCGGCGCCGATCCTGGCGTCGGCCTGATGATCGATGATGTATTGGACGGCGGGCGCCAACACATATGGCACGCGTTCGTAGGTGTTGGCTTTGCGGTCATGATCGTAAATCCGGCCGATGTCGGCGCCGCTTTGCGGGTCGTACATCCCATACGCCTTGATCGCCATGGCTTTGTCGTCGTAGTAGCGTTTGATGGCCTCGGCCTGCGCCTTGATCATCAGCTCCGGGAGCTGGGGATTGGCCGCGATCTCGCTCTTCTTGAATACATAGGCGAGCGGCGCGTAGAGATCCGGATTGTCGGCAAGATTCGCGATCTCCTTGAATCCCTCCGGCTCCAGCTTGAAGTAGGCAGGCGGAGGGATCATGGTGGCATCGATGCGGCCGCTCACCAGAGCCGCGACTCGTCCGTTCCCATCGGTTCCCAAAGGGATCCACTGGACATCGCGCGGGCCGATTCCATACTTGCCCAGAATCGCCAGCGCGAAGCTGTACGGCGGGTCGCCGAGCTGGCTGACGCCGAATCGTTTGCCCTTCAGATCGCGAACACTTTTCACGCTGTCGCGGGTCATCATCGCAAACAAGGCGCGGTTCAACGGGCTTCCCATGATCACCAGTGATCCATCCCGCATGGCCGCCTGCATCGCCTGGTCCATCGGGTAGTTGGTCATCTGCGCTTCGCCGCTGACCAGCATGGCGATGCCCGCGGGATGCACCGCAAACACCAGCTTCGCGTTCAGCCCATATTTCTGGTAGTAGCCGCCTTGCTTCGCCAGAAAGATCGGCCAGTTCGCGGGAGCCTTGGCGGGGTAATTGACGGTGATGTCGCGGAGTTGAGCCAGTGCCGGAAGACCCAGTAGAATCGAGGCGCAGAGGAAAGCCTTCATGGCGGACTCACACGTCCAGTCTGAACAGTTTTTTTGCGTTGTCTTCAAAGATCAGCTTCTTGTCGGCGGCGCTCAGCCAGTCGAAGTCCTCGATCAAAAAGCGGATCTCATCCAGCCATCTTCCGGTTCGCGGGTCCTTCACCGTTCCCACGCCGGGGCGCTCGGTACCGAACAAGCACCGGTCCGCTCCCACCGTCTTGATCAGAAGAGCCAGCGAGTCGGCCGAATAGAGCACCGTGTCGTAGTAAATATTCCGCATGCGTTCCGAGAAACGCGGCGCGCCGGGCGTGCGCAGCGAACTGGCTTCGAAGCGGGCCCAGTGCAGTGGAATGGCGCCGCCGCCGTGCGAAAGAAGAATCTTGAGCGTCGGAAAATCCTTAAACACGGTGGAATTCAACAACGACAGAACGGCGATGCTTTCTTCGTTGATGAAATGCAGCGAATACGGCAGCCGGTCCGAGCGGCAGCCGGCGGAGTGGACGTGACCCACAACATCCAACTCCACCAGTTTTTCGTAGAGCGGATACCAGTAGCGGTCGCCCAGCGGCGGACTGGAAATTCCGCCGGCCTCGCCGGGATCGGGATTGATGAGACAGCCCACGAAACCGAGCTGCTTCACGCAGCGTTCGAGCTCCGGGATGCAATTGGCGGGGCTGACGCCGGGACTCTGCGGCAGCCCGCACACGCCACGAAAGATCTTCGGGTACAACTTCGTCTGCCGCCCGATGATGTTGTTGGTCTCTTCCATGAACCAGTTCACGATCTTGGGCTGCTCGCTATGCATCATCTGATAGGGACGCGGCGAGACAATCTGCATGTCGGTGCCCACTTCCTTCAGTTGATCGAGATGCGACGATCCGCCGAAGACCGGGTTGTTTAGGGCCTGTTGGATGTCCTCGTCCGTGGCTCCCGCGCTGCCGCGGCCGTGCGCTCCGCGGTGGGAAATCAGTCCGGCCTTGTAGACGTAGAGTTTGTCCGGCGCAGTGACGTGAGCATGGGCGTCAATGATCATATTGGTCTGGTTCTCATGGAAAGGATCTGCACTCGTTCGCGCAAACGGGATTATATCGAACTTAGGAATCCGGGCGTAAAACGGCGCGAGGATCAGGCGTCCGGCCAAACCCTGCGGGCCGTCTGAACCACTAACTCCAGCTTGCGCCACTGCTCGTCTTCGGTCAGGAGGTTGCCCTCGCTCACGCTCGCGAATCCGCACTGCGGGCTGAGGGCGAGCTGATCCACGGAGACATACTTGCCGGCCTCCTCGATGCGGCGCAGCAATTGATCCGCGGTCTCCATCTCGGGAAGTTTCGTGCTCACCAGCCCCAGGACGACCGTCTTTCCGGCAGGCACGAAGCGTAGCGGCTCAAACGTTCCCGCACGCTCGGACTCGTACTCCAGCAGAAACGCGTCCGCATTCAGCCGGTTAAACAGCTTTTCGGCGATGGGATCGTAGCCGCCTTCGGCATACCACTGGCTGCGATTGTTGCCACGGCACAAATGGATGGCGACGATGGGCCTAGCGCCGCTGCCATCACCTCGGGCGCCTTCAATGCACGTGTTGTCCACGCGGATCGCTTCGTCGAGCGCCTGCTCCGGATCGACCCCCATCTCGTCCTGCACATAGCGGCGCCACTTGGGATCGATGTAATAGCTGTAGCGCGGCGCGTCGATCTGGATGTAAGGAATGCCCTCGCCAGCCAGAGCCCGGATCTCCGCCTGGAAGATGGGCACGATGTCCCACAGGAATTCCGAGTAGGTAGCGTAAGCCTGCTCGCTCAGACTCTTCTTATAAGCGATTGCGGGGAACTGATTGGGCGTGGGCAGAGTCATCTTGATGTCGCCGGGACTGTGCTGTTTCAGGAACGGAACTTCATGCCCGGTGAGCCGCTTCTTCTGGCGGATCTTTTCGACCACCACGCCAGGCAGCCGGTTTTTCAGGCTCGCCAGGGCGATCGCCCCGCTCCGTTCCATCTTCCAGTCGCGCATGATGGCTTCGGCGTTGTCCAGACCTTCAATGGAATCGTTGAAGTCGCTCATGAATCCCGCGCGCCGAAACTCGCCATCGGTGAAAATCCGCAGCCCAAGATCCTTCTGACGCTGGAGCACGCGTAGAATATGCGTGTCTTCGAGCTCCTTCAGTTGCTCCGGAGTCAAAGACTGGTTCTTGCGAGCCTCTAACAACTCGGACGGGCGAAGCAAGCTGCCGACGTGGTCGGCGCGATATTGGAAGGCCATCTTCGAATGTACCTACATCCCGGAAGGAGCGACGCCCATGGCGGCCAAGTACGCATCACGGATCGCTGCCGGTTGTCCCTTCTGAAAGGGATAACCCTCCGTGATCTGCCGCCCATGAACGGGGTGCTTCAGAAGCTCTGCCAGGGGCAATCCCTCCGTCAGGATTTTCCGTTCCGCCACCGGCAGCGCGACGCAACGATTGACTTCCGGATCACGGATGACGGCTTTGGGATCCTCGCCCCTGGCCACGGCTTCGAGGTCGCCGAGAAAACGCTTGCGCAGCATGAGGACGCCGCGGTCACTGGTTCCCAGATGCTCCTGGGTTCGATCGGCGATCGTTCCCTGGCCGACCCATGCGACGAAGTCCTGATTCATAATGTGACTCGAAATCCAGCGGCCGCTCTCTCCATCCGTCACCGGGCCATGCCAGGCGGGAATGCGCTCCTGGACGTAGCCTTCCTTCTCCTTGGGCACCCGGCTGAAAGCCCACGTCACGCTGAGAGTGTGCTCGTCATCCACCGGGACGCGCCACTCGAAGTGATCGCCGGTGAACAGCGCATTCGGCCACAGGCAAACACGGCCTACCTTCCACATCAGATCCGACTCGCTCATGCCCTCGCGGATTCGCCGATAGACGAAGCCGTAATCGAACTCCTCGAAGGCCAGCTTCAAATGCCGCGGCGAGTACGGCCCCAGTTTGTCATCCAGCCGGACGCTCCAATTCATGTGCATCCACTCGAAGTGAAGCGGATCGATGGAATTTTCCTGGCACTGCAGCCAATTGCAGGGCACGTCGGCGAAAACGATTTGCACAAAGCCGTTCTTCCAGGTGAAGGGCTCCCAGTTGGGGACTAAAGGTGCCGGCGGAGGTCCCAAATAAGCCCAAATCAGGCCTGCCTGGACCTCAACCGGATAGGCTTTGATTCGAACCTTGTCCTTGAAACGAGCCTCGGGCGCGGCCATGTCCTCGTAGGGTTGCTCGGCGCACCGGCCGTCCTGGTCGAAGAGCCAGCCATGGTAGTTGCAGCGCAGCCCACACTGTTCCACGAATCCGTAAGACGTGTCGGCGCGGCGATGTGGACACCGCCGGTCGACCAGTCCAAAGGTGCCGCTCAAATCCTTGTAGAGAGTCAGATCCTCACCGAACAGGCGCACCGGTTTGACGGCCGTTTCTTCGAACTCCGTCACCGCGGCCACGGGCATCCAGTAGCGGCGCAACAGCTCGCCCATCGGCGTGCCAGGGCCGACTTGGGTGAGGAGCTGGTTCTTAGAACTCTCGAGCATTTCCTAGAGCGCCCTCCAAGAGATTCATCGTACGCCATAACTCTGCGCTGTGAACCTCTCTGCTAGCGGAAAGCCAGTTGGGCCCTCCTTTGTTCCTCGGGCTTGATCCCGGCTCCGAACAATGTTTCGAAGAATCCTTCTTTGACCAGGCGGTCCACCAGGGCATTGTCGATGACCTTGTGGAAGTCGAAGGCACGCATCTGAACTCCCAGCCGGGCGTCGATGGGATGATCGATGACGTATCGAACGGCGGCGCGAGGCACATAAGGCACGCGCTCATACGTATTGAGCTTGGTGTACAGATCGTAGATCCGCCCGACGTCGGACGGTGAGTCGCCGGGGTTGTACTTCAGATAGGCCTTCACGGCGAAGGCCTTGTCCGCATACAGGCGCTTGATCGCTTCGGCGTGGGCCTTCAGGATGGATTCCGCCAGCCCGGGATGAGCGGCGATCGTGGTTCTCTTGAACACGTACACCGTGGGCGCGTAGATGTCGTCGTAGTCGCTGGTGTTGGCGAGACTCTTGTAGCCCTGCTCCTCAAACTTGAAATAAACCGGCGCGGCGAGCATGGTGGCGTCCACGCGGCCGCTCTTCAGCGCTGCTGCCCGTCCATTGACGTCGGTGCCGATGGGAACCCACTCGACATCCTTCGGGGTGAGCCCGAACTTTGCCAGTAAAGCGACCGAGTAGTTGTATGGCGCGTCTCCGATCTGGCTCACGCCGATGCGCTTCGCCTTCAAATCGTGAACAGTCGAAAATGTTCCGGGAGCCATCAGCGCGAAGGAGCTCTTCTTGTACTGGCTTCCAATGATCAGTAGCGATCCGTCGCGGGAGCTGGCCGGCATCGCCTGTTCGAGCGGATAATTGGTCATTACCGCTTCCCCGCTGATCACCATCGCAATGCCCGCTGGATGCACCGCGAACACCAGGTTCACATCCAAACCGTATTTTTGGTAATAACCGCCTTCCTTGGCGATGTACAGCGGCCAGGTGGTGCCGGTTCTGGCCGCGTAGTTGACCGTGATTTTCTGTAGCGCCGGGGAATGCGCAAAGGCGCTCACCGCCAGAAGAATCGAAGCCGGCAGACCAATCCTCGGCATGCCTGGAGATTATCACTTTGTGAACCCGCGGCGCGATTCCGTGGCTGACTCATAGTAGGACGCCGGTGATATACTTGGTCCGCAAAAAAACCGCACAGCAAACCACAGTTCCTCGATGAAACGCGCCAGCAGAAGTGCCAGGACCTAATGATCACGGCCGAGCGTCCCGTATTGCGTACGAAAGCCCCGAAGATGCTCCTTCTGCCGCTCGCCTTTACGGCCGGTCTGGCCGCACTGGCGTTTCTTCCGCCCGTCCGCCAAAACCCCCGGCTGCTGGCCGCGTTCCTGATAACCCCGGCGGTCCTGCTCGTGTGGGATGCATTCCTGTTTTTGTGGGCGCGGCGCACCGGACGGACCCTTACCGTGGAACTCCTCTTCAAGAAGCAGCACGGCCTTCAGGCCTGTGCGCAAGCTTCCGTGCTGCTGTATTGGGGCTGGTATTGGCCGCAAGTCTCTGCTTCGGCCTACCTCATTCTGGCCCAACTGCTCTTCGCCTACGCGTTCGACATGTTACTCGGCTGGTCGCGTCGAAATACCTACACGCTCGGATTCGCCCAGTTCCCCATTGTGTTCAGCATCAATCTTTTCCTCTGGTTCAAGCCGGACTGGTTCTATTTGCAGTTTCTGATGGTGGCTTTGGGCCTGGCCGCCAAGGATCTGATCCGCTGGAACAAGGACGGCCGCAAGGTACACGTCTTCAACCCATCGTCCTTTCCATTGGCTCTATTCTCATTGCTTCTGCTTGCCAAAGGCGCAAGCGATATCACGTGGGGCCAGCAGATCTCCACCACCCAGTTCTATCCTCCGCACATGTATCTGTTCCTGTTTCTGATCGCCCTGCCCGGCCAATTCTTCTTCGGCGTGACGTCGATGACCATGTCCGCCGTCGTCACCACCTATCTGTTCGGGCTCGCGTATCACGCCGCCACCGGCATCTACTTCTTCTACGACTCCTACATCCCGATCGCCGTTTTCCTGGGAATGCAGCTGCTATTCAACGACCCCTCCACGTCGCCGCGAACGGAGCTGGGACGAATCATTTTCGGCGCGCTCTACGGCTTGAGTACTGTGCTGCTGTACTGGCTGCTCGGTAGCCATGGCATGCCGGCGTTCTATGACAAACTGCTGCAGGTCCCGTTGTTGAACCTGTCGATCCAAGGCATCGATTGGCTGGCGCGTTCGAAGTGGCTGCGTGCGTTCGATCCGGCAGCCTTGGGCAGACGGCTGGCGGGGCCCGGGCGCAATCTCGCATCTATGTTCGTTTGGGGCGCCGTATTCGCCGGAATGAGCGCCGCGCAAGGCGTGGGGGACAGCCATCCCGGACAATGGCTGCCTTTCTGGCGGAATGCTTGTCAGGAGGGTCGGGCCTACGCCTGTCCTTACGTCGCCGATATCGAGCTGGGCTTCTGCCAGCAGGGTTCGGGTTGGGCATGCAACGATGCGGGTCTGATGGATATCGCGCTGGCGCGATCGGGCGAGGACCTTCGGCGGCGCAACCCGGCACAAGCCGCGGCGCCCTTCACGCGCGGGTGCCGGCAGGGATTTCAGGTGGCCTGCCAGAATCTGATCCTGCTGACCAGGGGCGGGCAACGTTTCGCCTATGCGCCGCCAACACTCAAGGACTATCCGATCATCTTGCGAGGTTCCAAAGGGGAAATTCGCGACCGGAGGCCTTCTGCTTTGTACGCCCTCGCGTGCCGGGAGGGTTGGAAGAGTGCTTGCTTAGTTAGCGCAGCCGGCCAATAGCGTCGCGCAACGAGTCCACCCTGCCTTCCGCGCTGAAGAAGAGATCTTCGGGAAAACGCCGGTAGGCGAGCAGTCCCGCATAAATGGCCGCCGCATCGTCGCGATCCAGGCCAAGGCCGGCCAGATACTGCATCCGCAGGTTCCAATCATGGTTGATCGCGGCGCCGCGCAGCCAGGCTTTGAGATCCGATCCGCGGCCGGCGTAGGTCGCAAACAGATCCACGGGAGAGTTCATGCCGATTTCAGCCAGCGACATGGCTACCGGGCTGTCACCGCCCCGATAGCCGATGCGGTCCTCCATCTGGTCGAGATCGATTCTGAGTGGCTCGACCTTGGCCAGCAGGATCATATCGTGACCTTGTCCGCGATACGGATTGCCCCAGAGGGTGCCGTTAGGGAAAACCTTGAAGAACGTGGCAACCGTGCTCTTGACGGCTTCCAAATCGGTTTCGAACAGCTGGACGTAGAGGGTCACTGTGCCGCCTGGGTTGAGATGTTGCTTCAAAGTTTCGAGGAACTCCTGGGTGTAGAAACCCGCCGCGCCTTTCACCCACGGATCGAGCGGATCGATCGTGATCCCGTCGAACCGCTGCTGCGTGGTCAGGAGATAGTGACGCCCGTCGTCAATCCGCGTCTTGACCTTGGGATTGCGGAGGACGTCGAAATTCGGGCCGCTGAAATAGCGGGAAGCGGCTTCGAGCACCAGTGGCTCGATCTCGACAACGGTCTCGCGTTCCACCCTGGGATCGATCGACACCGCGCCCGCCGTAACTCCCGCTCCACAGCCGATCACCAAGATCGAGCGCGGCGACGCGTTCGTCAAAGTCGTGAGGTGTCCCAGCATGCGCTGCAGACGCATGTCGCGCGGCACATTGGAGGCCTGGATCTTGCCCGCGACGTGGAATGTCTCTGCTCCGTTGGGAAAGCGCGAAACCGCTACCGACGAGTTCAGGCCTTCGGCCGCATAAACAATCTCTCCTTTGCCCACCCAGCTCGCGGCGTAGCGGCCGTATGCGATCAGCACATCCGCAACACGCGGGACGCTGAGGATGGAAAGGGCTCCCAGCAGCGCCGCCGCGGCCGCGACCCTCCAGCGGGCCACACGCGTGTACGAGTCGATTGAGAGCGCCAGACCGGCGAGCAGCGACAATCCCATGAGCACTTGCTCGGCATGCTGCGATCCGATCCAGGCGATGAGCATCAGGCTCGCGGCCAGCGCCCCGGCAATCGCCCCGAAGGTATTGGCCGCATAAACCCGCGCCATCAGATGCGCGGCGTCTGACGTTTCGCCCGCCACAGCCTGCAGCGCCAACGGGAAGCTCGCGCCCCAGAGGATTGTCGGAGGCAACAAGGCCCAACTCGCGCGAGCCAGGTCCAGTTGAAAGTGTAACCAGACATCCGAGGAAAGCGAAGGGACGCTGGGCCAGTAGGGGAGCGCCGCGGCCAGGTTGTAAGCTGTCCAGGCCATGGCCGGCACCGCCAGAATTTGACACCAGCCCAATGCGCCGCGCGGGCGCAAAGCGATTCGACCGAGCCAGGCCCCGATGCCGCTGCCAACGCCCAGCCCAACGAGAAAAACGGCCAGGATGATCGAAAACGCGTACACCGACGCGCCGAACAGCAGTCCCAGCAACCGCGTCCAGATCGCTTCCGCGCCCAGAGCGCAGAGACCCGACAAGGCAATGGCGAAGTACACGATTCCGGGGCATCGCAATCCAGGCTCAGGCGCGGGTGCGCCAGTAGGTCCTTCGACCGGAAATGAACGAGGACTCCATCCGGCGAACGCACCGCCGGCCGCTGCCATCGCCAGATTGACTCCGAGGGCGGCGTACGTCGCCACCGTGATGTCATACAGGCGCAGCAGGTAGAAGCCGGCGAGCAGGCATCCGACGACGGCGCCCGCGATGTTTGCGCCGTAAAAAAAGCCCAGCCACGGGATCCCGTTCTTCGAGGCGTGCGCTACACGCGACAACGCGGGCAATGTTGCGCCCATCAGCAAAGTGGGCGGCAGCAGACACGCCGCCGCAACCAATCCACGGGCGTGAGCTCCGGCGGCAAACGGGATCACACGCAAAAACGCAAGTCCGCAGATTCCGATTCCGATCTCAAGCATCGCGTAGACGCGCAGGGGATAGCGTCCGTCCCGGAAGACGCGCGGAAACAACCAACTGCCGAGACACATCCCGCCCATGAAGGTCGCGAGCAGGATTCCGAGCGAGACGGCGGTCGAGCCGATGACCAGTTCCAGGATTTGAAACCAGACCACTTCGTAAATCAGCGCGGCAGCGCCGCTGCCGAACGCAAGCAGGATTCCGAGTGGAAACAATCCCGTGATCCGATCGGCCCTACTTCTTCTTCTGTTCTTGCCCTTCCTTGAGATTCCCGTAAAGGATGCCGACGATGCCCTCGTTTCCTTCGTGACAGGCGGAATCGAAAATCATGTGCTTCCCATCCGGAGCTCGTCCCATCTCGATGGTGACGGTCCAGGGCTTGGTCCACGTTTGGGGATCGATGAACGTGATGTTGCGGCGCAAAGTGTGCGCATCGACGCGCGTAAAATGCTCGATCATCTTGTAGGTGTCCGGGTTTGAGCCGCGAAAGCCCTGCAGGAAGTTCGTGGTTTCCACCACCAGCGTGTTTCCCTCCCAGTGGCCGCGCGAGTCTCCCAGGTAGAACTTCGCTCTCGCCGGAGCGTGGGGCCGGCCGTCCAGGAAGATCACCCGGTTGCCGCCGCCTGCATGATCGTCCTCCATGTAGATCCCCAGGGATTTGGGAGATTGCACGACCTGCATCACCGTTCCCTGAGCGAATAAGGTATTCAGGGGCAGAAACGGCATGGGCACACCGAGGCAGCGCGGGTTCTGCGGGATGGTCTCGGGGTTGTCGTTCACTCCAGGATCCGTTCCCAATCCGAACCGGAATCCTTGGCCGAATTTGGCGGCCGGAGATCCGGGAACGATCGGCGGAATTTTTCCGTCCGGTGGATCGACGATCATCGAGGTGCGCCGGCCGGTCTTCAGAACCGAGTTGAATACCGCGTTGTAAGCGCCGCTGACGTCCTGTTGGGCGTTCGAAGATCGTGCGTTTCTTCCTGGATTGAGTCCCTTCTTGTCGTCAGCTGCTTCGACTTCCGCATCCGTCAGGAATTCCTTGCCGGCGTTCGCCGCGGAACGCTCCAGGGGCACGTCGTACAGCACGAACCACGTGCCTTGCAGGTCCGGATCGCCCCAGGGCAACCGGGGCGGATTGCCGGCCTTCGCTGCGGGAGCCTTGGCACCAGCGGCTTTGGCGGGAGTCGCCCGGGTCTGGCCGCGCAGGGAAACCGCTGCCGCCGCGAGGACCGCGACACACGCGAGCGCGGCAACGGCGATTGCCGATCGATCGCTCATTGCTCCTTCTTTTCCGGCGTGGTCTTGTCCTGCGTGTCGATGCCGGGACGCTGCACCTCGTACGGAGCCCCGGTACCGGAGGACCCCAGGAACAGCTTCTGGCCAGTCGGCAAGGTCAGGTCCCGGCCGTTGGCGCGGTGCAGCCCGTCTTTGGCCTGATAGCCGGAGATGTTGATCTTGTCCCCCACCTTGAGCGTGAACCGGGTAATGCCTCTTCGCATCAGAATGTTCGGGCTTCCGGCCTCGATGGCCCAGTTCTCCACCGTCCCGTCGGGCATCTTCACATCCACGTGAATCCAACAATGTGGATTCATGAATTCGACCTTCGTGACAGTGGCATTCTCGAAATGCACCGGCTTATTGGCATCGAATTCCGCCGCGAACGCGTGATGGGCGCCCAGCGGAGGCGCATAGGACAACAACGCGATGCCGGCGGCAACAACTGCTGCAACGGTAAACTTGGCTTGCATAAAGCGAGTCTCCTGATTCATTTCCTTCCAACTCTCTGGTTACTGCTTGGCCGGCGGATTGCCGGAAATATAACGTTCCAGGACTTTTTCACCGGGCGGAATCTTGCGCGTAATATCCACGTTCATCGTCTCGCCTTCCCAGTGCTTAACCAGCTGGTGCTTGCGGAGGTGGCCGTACATCGTCTCCTCCACCATCTCCACGCACTTGAAATCCATCAACTGTGCGTTGGGGTCCAGCCGGCGGTAAAGGGGCATGCTGATCTTCCATGCTCTGGTGAAGACCTGCGGGTCCTGAATGGTGGCTTCATAGTGGATGACGTCTTTGCCGGCCAGCGTGTAGCGCTCGGTCACATGCAAGGCATCGCTATGGAAGTCTCCGGACCGGTCGAACCACGTCGCATCCGTGAAATCGGAGACATCCACCACCAGCGTGTCTCCCTCCCAACGGCCCACCGAGTAGCCCATCCAGAGCACGTTCGGATACGGCTCCATCTTGGTGAGATGAATGGTGCGCTGGGCATTCGCAAATTCGAAGATCATCTGGATTTTTGTGTTGCTCTGGATGATCTGGAAGGGATGCGGCAGGTACATGCCGCGCGGGATCCCGGGCTGGAAGCACTTCAGTTCCGGATCGCGGTCGATCCAGTGCTCCTCGTTCTCTTTCTTTCTTGCGGCCGCCCACGGCTGATACGGAATCTCGTCGCCCTCTACCACGCCAAGACCTCCGGGAACCCAGCCGAGCGAGCCCAGCGCGAGCACCGGAGCCGCGAGAACCACGGTATTGGGGAGCAACCCGGGCTGGGCCACCATGGGACGCGCCTGATGGGTGAGGAGATCCCAGTTGGCGGTGTTATTCGCCTCCCAGATCCCGCTGAAGTCCGGCTTTCCAGCGATACGGTCAACCGATTCCGACGTGGCCGCGGAGGCGGGGATCGGACGTTGGGTAATCTCGTAGAAGAAGATCGCCGCGAGCGAAGCCGTCGATACTGCAAGACAGGTCTTGAGGATTCGTTTCATAGTTCGGTTCTATCTCCGGCAAGCCGCGTCGCAGGCCGATCCTGGCAAGTGGGCCCGTTTCTACTTACAGGTCGTTATGTTTCGTTCAGTATAGTACTGAACCGGCCCGCGTGGAAATCCCCTTCCTGGCGACGCCGCGACGACCGTCGCAAAAGCGGTTCGACACGAATCGCTTCGGCGCGCTGGGCGAACGCCGGCCTCAGAAGGAGAACTTTACCGCCCCTTGCACCTCGCGGGGCGGGGCCGCGCTCACTACCGCGCCGAACAAAGGGCTGCTGATATCCCCGTCGACCGCCGCGGGACCGAAGAAGTTGGCGTGATTAAACGCATTAAAGGCTTCCAGGCGGAATTGGAGGGTCTTCGACTCGCGGATGGTAAATGTCTTGAGCAGCGCCAGATCGAAGTTAATCTCGCCAGGCCCGAGGAACGATCGCCGGCCCGCGTTGCCGGGAGTACCCAGGGCATTGAGCGTAAAGGCGTTCACGTTAAAATAGGGCAGGCCGTTGCGGGGATTGCCGTTCAAAGCGAGCGGTTGGCCGTTATAATCCGGCAAGTCCAGGCTGTAGTTGTTCACGCCGTTGGGATTGCTGCCCATCAGCGAGTTGTCGCCGTCGGTGTGCAGCGTTACCGGGAAACCGCTGCTGATGCGCGTGATTCCCGTCAGCTCCCAGCCAGTGGTCACGCCGCGAATATGCCCCAACAGCTTTTCGAAGGGAAACTTGTAGTCATAGCTGAGCACCAGATTCTGCGGGATGTCAAAGGCTGAAAGGGCGCGCGTGGCGGAGAAATTGTAGGGGTTGCCCGGATCGGAAATGCTGGACGCCTGGTCGATCGACTTGCTCCAGGTGTATCCGGCCAGGAGGCTCAGGTTCGGCGTAGTGTAGCGCAGCGTGACTTCCAGTGCGTTAAAGTTGGCGTTGCCGATCGTGGCATCGTAATCGTCGTTGCCGTAATCCGGCCCCAGGCCCTGCCGGGTTCCGTTGTAAACGCGCCCCGATGCGCTGGTGTAAACCGTCTCTTCGCCGAAAGGCCCGCAGGTGGGAGATCCCGCCGCGACTTCATTGGGCTGGCTGAGAGACAGACACAACGCCGGGTTGCCCGGGTTGGCCGAGTACACGAGCAGCAGATGATGCGACTGTGAACCGACATAGCTGACGCTAAACAGCGCGTGTTGGCCGAACTGCCTCTGCGCAGAAAAAAAATAGTTTTCCGTGTAGGGATAGGTGTCCCAGGGCACCGGGGCCGTCATGCCTTGTTGCGGGATGAATTGCGAAAAAGTCTGCGTGGTATTCGGATTCTTCGTCGAAACATTCGTGGAAGGCACTTCCAACGGGAATGGGTTGCCCAGGAACTGGCCGTTCGATGCCGTGGTGAACGGCGTCGCGAACAGCGGCGGCCCTGGACTGGTATAGCTCAAGCCATAGGGCGGCTGCGGCTCGTCGATTGCCATGGTGTTCCCTTCGATGACGTTGTAATAAATCCCGTAGCCCGCGCGAATACTGCTGTTGCCCGGACCGCCGGTAATCTTTTTCAAAACTCCGTCCGTGGCGCCCGGCGAATAGGCGATTCCGATTCGGGGCGAGAAACGATTACTGGAAGGCACCAGTGTGCTCGGCACGCCCTTGTCGCCGACGTACACCAGACCCGGGAAAGCCTGGCTGTAGACTTGCGATTGCTCCCCCGGGAGGAAGGTCGGAATCTGGTTGTATTTCTCGGACCAATACGCCATCCAGTCCCACCGGACGCCGAAGTTGACTGTCAAACTCTTAGACGCCTGCCAGCTATCCTGCAGGAATCCGGCGGCGTAGTGGTGGCGCAGGTAGTAGGGATTGGAACTGGCCTGATTGTAAAGACTCGGAACCCCGACCAGGAAATCCGCAAAGTCGTTGCCGGTTTCCTGGCCCGCAAACGTGAAGCCCCCATTGAACTCCGCGTTGGGATGCACGTTGACCTGCTCATAGCTGCCCGTGAAACCGGCCTTGAGCGTATGCGTTCCCATGACGCGCGTGAGGGTGTCGTTCCAGGCCCAGGTGTTGTTGAATTGCGCGAGGTTCGTGATGGGAAGTCCCATGGTGAAGGAATTGAAAATCACGTTTTCGACGCCTTCGATCTTGGGGTCCAGCGGAACGATGCCCGGCGTCCCTACGCCGGTCACGAAGCCTTGCGATGCCAGGCTGGGGCCTACGCCCTGTTGCGGCTGGCCGACATTGTTAGAGTCCCGCAGGAAGCTCATCCGGGCTTCGTTGACCATGGTCGGACCGAATGTCTTGGTGTCGGCCAGACTGATGAGCTGCGAACGGCCCAGAGTGAGGGCCGCGAAGCCCGGAACCGTGGCGCCTCCCTGTCCGCTGGGATAAGGATTGTTCAGGTTGTAATCGTCAATGAAGTCATAGGCGGAAATCTGGCCCCATTTACCGCCATCGGCGTCCACGCGCACGCTAGCCTTGTCGTCCCGCAGGATTTCCCCATAGGCGCCCGTGGTGAAGGTGCCTGGCCCGTCATTGGGGAGCGGGACGTAGGGGAGCAGGTGCGCGGCCGGCGCGGCCCACACCGATTGCGGGATGACGGCGCCGGGAAAGACGCAGGACGAGCCGCAGCCCGGAGTGTAATACGGTTCGCCGGCGGTGACGGGATAACCAAGTTTCTGCGAGAGCAGGTTGGCGAGGTACGGTCCACTCACCGTGCCCGTTAGGGTGCTCGCCGCATCGCTGAAGTTTCCGCCTCGTTCCGCCAGCGTCGGAACGGCGATCAAGCCGGTATCGAGGCCTTGGGCGTTTCGCGTTCCCTGATAGTCGAGAAAGAAAAACAATTTGTTCTTCTTGATCGGCCCGCCCACCGTTCCGCCAACCTGGTTTTGCCGGTAGAAACCGCGCTCGGGCGAAAAGAAGTTGCGCGCGTCCAGATCCGTATTCCGGAGAAACTCGAAAGCGCTGCCGTGAAAGTGATTCGAGCCGGACTTGGTGACCACATTGATGATGCCGCCGCTGTAGTTCCCGTACTCGGCGTCGAAGTTATTCGTAAGCACGCGAAATTCGTCGATGGAATCCAAGTCGGGAATGATGGCTGTTCCTCCATTCATCAGCTCCTTGACATCGCCGCCATTCACCAGAAACCCGTTAGCATCCTCCCGCTGCCCGCTGATCGACTGGTTTCCCGCGTTCAGGCCGCCCGAGGGCTGAATCGCTACTGACGCGCCGGCCATCACCACCGATGTCGGCGTTTGCGTCGACTCCGGTACGATGCCCGGCTGCAATGCGAGCAAGTCCGTATAACTACGTCCATTCAACGCGACCGCCGTCATTTCCTTCTGGCTAACCACCTCGCCCACTTGAGTGCTGCTCGTTTCCACGTGCACTTGCTCGGTAGTTTCCGATACGGTCACCTCCTCTTTCGCTGCGGCAACCACGAGAGTGAAGTCCATCCGCAGCGATGCGTCGGCGTCCACCGCGATACCGGATTTCTTTTCCGGGCTGAAACCTTCCTGTTCCACCTGGACGTCGTAGGTTCCTACCGCAAGCCGCGGGAAACTGTAAAAGCCGCTGGTGTCGGTGGTCGTCTTGGTCTCGATTCCCTGCGCCGTGTTGGTAGCCGAGACACTAGCGCCGGCCACGACGGCTCCGGTGGGGTCCGTTATCGTGCCGGAGATACTTCCGGTAACTGCCGCCTGCGCGAGCATGCCGGATAGCAAAAGACAGGCCGCTACTGGTAGCCACAGTGGCCTCTTCGGCGCTTCCAAGGTAGTCCTCAGCAAGATCGGTTGTCTCCCTGATTTATCTACAATTTGAGGATCCCGTCCGCGGAAAGCCCGTCCAATACCGTGCGGCCGTTCGGCAGCGTTACCCTGTGAGCAGCCGCGACATTGGCCCCGTCGCGCGCCGGAAAAGCCACCACCGTCACCCGATCACCAACCTTCAAAGTGTCTCGCATCCATCCTGCTCGGGCCAGGGTGTTTGGACCGGCGCTTTCGAACGCCCAGTTGGTCACCTTTTGGTCCGCACCCTTCACGTCTACATAGAAGTAGATATGGGGGTTACTCCATTCCATCCGGGTGATCACTCCGGAGTAGGTTGTGGGGCGGTGCACATCGAATTCGGCTGAAACCGAGTGATGCGCAAGAATTGGCGCCGCCAAGAGTAACAGGCCCCAAGGGACGCGAATCGACGTACGGTATCTCATCTGGCTAGACCTCGTAGACCCCGAACCGTAAGCTACCACGGTGGCAGCCAAGCCAGACCAGTATGCGGTCAACTGGTGGTCATTGACGCTGGAATCGACGGTCATTGACCCAAGAAACCATTGTCCTTTCAATCACATAGATTCGGGCCTGGTTGCTGCGGCGGCTGAAAAGCAAGCCATGCGTGAGCGCCGTGTGGTAGCATGCTCTGAGTCCGGCAACGGGCTCACAAGCGGGAGGGTCGCATGCGCGCACTTGGAATCATCACTCTGACTTTCGCGGCTGCCGGGGCTTTGGTGCAAACAGCCAATGCACAGGGGTCCGCTCCGGCCATGAAAACGTTCACCTCTTCGGCGGAAATCCAAGCGATGATCGCCAAGGCGAAGAAAGAGCACAAGCCCGGCCAGCCGATCATCGTCCAGCCGATCCTGCGCCTGGCGCCCTACGGCGCGAACTTGGAGTACCGCGCTTCGGTCGGCGCCGCCGCGCGTCACGTTAAGGAAGCCGAGATGTTTTACGTGATCCAGGGCTCCGCCACGCTGGTCACGGGCGGCAAGCTGGTGAACGAAAAGCAGACCAACGCGGAAAACTTCACCGGAACAGCGATCGAGGGCGGCACGGAGCAGCCGGTGGCCAAAGGCGACTTCGTCATCGTGCCCGAAAACACCCCGCATTGGTTCAGCCCGATCCACGGAACCATTATTTTGATGTCGCTGCACGTGCCGCGGCCGGTTCCCGAGCACTAATTGGCGGTCGCTTACCGGCCCTTCAGCCGGTCCTGGATGTGATCCTTGATCCAGTGCGCGTCCCACCACTCCACCGGATTCACTTCCACGCCTCCCACTTGCATGGAGAAGTGTAGATGGTCGCCTCCGGCCAGGCCGGTCGATCCGCTCTTGCCCATCTCCTGGCCGCGCTTTACCATCTCGCCTTCCTTCACCGCGATCTCGCTCAAGTGCCCGTAAATCGATTGCAAGCCGCAGCCATGATCCACCACGATGCAGTTGCCGTAAATGCCTAGCGGCGCGGCCCAAACCACCCGGCCATCGTTGGCGGCGACTACCGGCGTGTGCGCCGAGACGGCCAGATCGAAGCCCAGGTGCACCTGCTGATCGACTTTCTTGCCTTGGTAGATGTAGCTGCGTACGTCGGCGAATTCGGATTCCACCTTCGAGTTGGCCAGCTGCAGGAAGGATTCAGTCCACAGAAAATGATCCGCCGTCTTCAAGCGCAGGTCGGCCAGGGTTTGGTTGTTCTTGCGGCGCATCTCGCCGTTGATCTTGAGGAAGCGGGTCAGCAAATCGCCGCTGCCGTCGGGATCGATCTGATTCACCACTTTGGTTAAGAACTGGTCGTCGATGGTCAGGTCGCGCATGCGGAACTTCTTGGGGAAAACCTTGAACCAGAAGCCCGCCTTGGCCTCGGTTCCCGCTTCGTTCTTGGCGAAAACCAAAGGAACCGTGTTGCTGGGCATGTCCCACGGGTAGGCAAATAGCGCCAGCCGCTGGTTGGAGCTGCCGGGCACGGGAAAGCTGGTGTAGGTGTCATTGCCGACACGAACGCCGGCTTCGCTCCAGTTGCCCGACGGCGTGATCAGAACCATCTCCGAGCCGCCCTGATTGATGTAATGCTGGAAGCCGTCGGCGGCGACCGATGCCGGGCGCAGGATCACGTTGACATCAGCCGAAATCGAATCCGTGGAGCCGCGCAGATCGTTGGATTGCACCTCGACGACCAGACGCGCTGGGCCTTCCTTGAGATCGGGCGCCAGCTTCTTGCCCGCCGTGAACTTGAAATCCCGATCCGGTTCCTCGGCGCGCCAGAAGCCCAGGCGCGTCGCAGGACTGCGGGCCTCGCTTAATGTCGTTGCGGCGCCGTTCTGTTCCAGAATCGCGGTGATCCGCCGGGCTCCGTGCGGGTTAGCGATTTTGACCGTCACCGGCGTCGCGATCCCGATCACTTTGGGCTGCGGGGCGAAACTGACCACCGAATGGGATGACATCAAAAGCAGGGTCATGGCCGGGACGCCGGCCAGAATCAGAAGCATCACCAGAAGGACCACCAGGAATTTCATGGCTTTTCGGATAGTAACAGGACGGCTGGTAGAACTGCGCCCCTGACCGTTAAGTTCCTGAAAAACTAGGTGTTCTCCTAGGTTCTGTTCGCATAAAAATTTTGTTAAGATTACCGAACAGGATGTGGACGCGGTGTCGGCTAATACCCTCGGAGCGGTGAGTAGCGAATCCAGTGAAGACCGGAGCGGCAGCCGCGTCCGCCTGCCGGCAAATCTTTCCTAAACCGCTGAGTTCCAGGAGGCCTGCGTGCCATCGGAGGCGTTCGCGCTAAAACAGCCGGAACGGCGATCCACCCGCCGCTTTCCGCTTTCCCTAAAGCTTCGGTATCTGCTGCCTGATTCGTCCGGCGGTGAAGGAAATGTGCTGGATATCAGCAGCGGTGGAATTCTATTCCAAACCGGCGCTATCGTCCCAGTAGGCGGCACCGCCGACGTGGTCGTGATGTGGCCATACCTGCTGAACGGCGACTGCCCTTTGCAATTGCTGGTAAAGGGGATGGTTCTTCGTAGCGGGCCGCAGGGAACGGCTCTGAGGATCAGCCGCTACGAATTCCGCACGGCTCCCAAGTCGCCGGAGCGCGCCTTGAGATTGCTGCAAGGCGGAAAGATGGGGTTGCGCGACTGGATGCAGTTGATGCGATGAACGGCGGAGGCGACTCTGCAAACTAGTGAGTCTGCTAGTTCTTCTCTCTTTCAGCTTGTGCTATTTTCGATGCAGTTGGGCACGGAGGAGCTCAACGCTTGGTCTTGGGACAAAGCATGGGGTGATCCCCCGGCTGTATTCAGAACCGTGGATCATGCCTTTTGTCAGGCTCCTCCTTGCCCGCCAGCGCTCCCCCCGCCCTCTCGCCGGCAATGCGATAAGTCAGCGCGTAGATAGATTGCGCCCCGCGCTACCATGAAGCTGTGCAGTTCCGGTTGTTGTTGCTATTCTGCCTGCCGCTGCTGTCGCCGGCCGCCGACCACTGGAGCGCCTGGAGGTCCGGCCCGTTTGAAGTCTTCAGCGACGCCGGCGATCGGCCCGCGCGAGAACAGTTGATGTTCCTGGAGCAGTTCCGCGAGACGCTGCGCGTGATTACCGGAAAGCCCGAAATACGGCTGGTTTGGCCGGTTCACGTTCTGGTCTTCAAGAACGCCAACCAGATGCCGGCTATGCCCGTTCGATTTGCTGTCGGCGGCGATGCGCGGATGGAAGCGGTGAGCGAATCGGGGGGATTCTCGCGCGACAGCCTCAAGGCATTGGCTCGGATTCTGCTCTACGACAACACGAACCGGTTGCCGCAGCCCGTCGAGGAGGGTTTCATTGAGCTGCTCTCGACACTCGAAGTGGACGGAACGCACGTGACGCTGGGAGCGCCGGTCCCGGAAGCGGAGCGATCGCGTGGATGGGCTTTGATGCAGCTGGTGACCGTGAATCCGGACTACGCCGGGCGAACCCGGGTGATGATTTCCAACCTGGAGCAGAGCGGCGACTTCGACGCGGCCTGCCACAATGCCTTTCAAAAGAGCGCCGCCGAAATCAACCGGGAGACGGACGTATATTTGAAGGCCGGAAACTTTGGGACCGCCTCGGTGTCGGCGCGCGCGTTGAGTCCTACCCGCGACTTCAAGCGCGTGCAGTTGGACCCGGAAGACACAAAACAGGCGCTGGCAGATTTGGCACTGGCCGGCGCGCCGGTGAAGAGCGCGAATCCAAGTCCCGCGGGCGCCATCGATACGGCCAGTCAAAGCCCGCACGCCTGGCTGAATGCGGGACTGCATGAACCCGATGCGGCCAAGGCGCGCGCCGATTTTAAGAAGGCCGCGGACTTGAATCCTCTGTGGGCCGAGCCGTATTTTCATCTGGCCGAACTGGACAAGGACAACCCCGAGCAGCGCGTCACGATGCTTCAAAAGGCAACCACGCTGGAACCGCGCAACATCGATTATTGGCAGGCCCTGGCCAAGACCGAAATGTCGATTCACAAGTATCCGGAAGCGCAAAAGGCCTGGGCTGGGGCCGAGCGCGCCGCCGCGACCGACGAGGAGCGGGAGCGCATCCACCAGGTCCGCCTGGACACCGATCGCGAGCGGGCCGATTTCGAAGCCGCCGAGATCCGGCGTATCGCGGCCGAACGCGAGGCGGACATCCAGCGCGTGAAAGCGCAGAGCGAAGCCGCCATTCACGCGGCGGAAGAGGAAGCCCGCAAGGAGCTGAACCCGAATGGCGAAGGGCCGCCCAAGCCGCAAGGCTGGTACGAAGCTCCCAAAGCCGCCGCGCACGTGCAGGGAGTTTTCGAGCGGCTGGATTGCCAGGGCCGCCTGGGACGGATGATCATTCAGACCGCGGGCGGCAAGACCGTGGAACTGGTCATCGCTGATCCCACGCAGATTGTCGTGAGCGGCGCCGGCCAGGCATTGGCGTGCGGCCCCCAGAAGCCCGCCCGCCAGGTATTGGTGCAGTACAACCCCAAACCGGATCCGAGGCTGCACGCTACCGGCGTCGTCACATCCATCGAATTCCATTGAAGGCCGGTCTGAAACAATTTATCTTCCGGATGCTCGGCAAGGATCCGGAAGCGGTGGTGGTGACCTTTGCGACGGGCGATCCCGAGATGACGCAGCGCATGTTCGCCGAAATCCAGCGTCTCGAACCGGCGCGGCGGCACTTCCTGGTCAAGCCGGAGGAGTTTCCAGCGGCGTCGGCATGGGCGGCCTACCGCCGGCTTCGAAAACGATTTCGCCCCTATCGAATCGGCCTGGCGCTGGTCCTGTTGGAAAAGAACCGGAGCTACTGTCCCCTCAGGCTTGCCGCGTTTCTTCTCGCACCTACCCGGATTCTGGCCTACAACCAACGGCTGGAGCGGCATCATCTGCGTCTGGGCACGGCCATCGCTTCCTGGTTGTTCTTAGGCGGCGTTCCGCTCGACCGCATCTTTCTGCGGCCAAAGTGGCTTGTGCCCTGGAAGAAGGACCGGTCGGCGTACCTGTCAGAAATCCAGGAGATCGAGGGGCGTGCGATGTCGCCCCGGCGGCGCAGGGTCGCGATCGTCAGCCCGTATTTTCCCTATCCGCTGGCTCACGGCGGGGCAGTGCGTATCTTCAATCTGTTGCGCGAAATGTCGGAGGATTTCGACGTTTTTCTGTTCGCGTTTCGCGATCAGGAGACTGCGAAGGATCTCCAGCCTGTATTGGCGTTCTGCGCGCGCGTGATTCTCACCGGCAAGCCCCGCTATCGCGAACCGCGCTGGTCGACCTTGTTGCCGCCCGAAGTGCACGAATTCCGGTCTCCGGCGATGTTCCAGGCTCTCGCGCGCATTCGCGCGGAGCAAAAGATCGAGGCGGTCCAGGTCGAATACACCATGCTCGCGCCCTACGCGGGCGACGTCCTGGTAGAGCACGACGTCACTTATGAGCTGTACCGCCAGGTTCGCGACCGCGGGCCGGCCCGCCTATCCGAGCGTTGGGATTACTGGCGCTGGAGGTGCTTCGAGCAAAGGTGGGTCCGGCGCTACATGCGCGTGGTGGTGATGTCGGAGCAGGATCGCGCTCTTCTGCATCGGCCCAGCGTTCGAGTGATCCCCAACGGCGTCGACCTGGACCGCTTCACGCCGGAAATCGAGCGACCCGGCCAGCGGCTGCTGTTCATCGGATCTTTCCGTCACTTCCCGAACGTGGTGGCCTACCGCTTCTTCACCGAACAGGTCTGGCCGCTGCTGCGCGACGCGATGCCAGGGATCACCTTCACCGTGGTGGCCGGCCCGGACCCGGAGTTGTACTGGCGCGAACACACCGGACTGCTGTCCATCCCCGGCGACGACCGGATTTGCCTGCTGGAGTTTGTCGCCGACGTGCGCCCGCTCTACGTGGAGGCCAATCTCGCGCTGGTTCCGACGCTGGTTTCGGCAGGAACCAACCTGAAGGTGCTGGAAGCGATGGCGATGCAGCGCGCGGTGGTGTCCACGCCTTCGGGTTGCGCGGGCCTTGGCTTGGAGCACGGCACGAACGTGTGGATTGCCGACAAACCGGAGGATTTCGTTCGCGCCATTCAAACGCTATTGGATGACCCGGAAATGCGCCACGCCATCGCTTTCGCCGGCCACGAACACGCGGAGCGCCACTTTGGCTGGAAGGCCATCGGGGCGAGCCAGCGAGCCTTGCTGCGCGAGTTGATGCCGCCCCGGGTCCGCATCCGCGCTGCGGGCGAAAGCGACCTCCCGCAAATCAGCGCCATCCAACAAACCGCTCCGGAATCTTCGCAATGGCTTCCCCAGGACTATCTGGCCTTCGATTGCCGCGTCGCCATGCTGGACGGGCAGATATCCGGCTTCCTGGTCTCCCGTCAAGTGGCGGGCAGCGAGCGAGAGATCCTGAACATCGCGGTTCACCCCGGGTTTCGCCGCCTGGGTATCGCCACCGAACTGCTCCGGTCCGAGATTAGCCGCAGCCCAGGCGCCCATTTTTTGGAGGTCCGCGAGTCCAACACAGCGGCGCGCCGGCTCTATGAACGCCTCGGATTCCAGCGTGTTGGCGAGCGCCCCGGGTACTATGAGAATCCACCCGAAACGGGGATTGTCATGAGAATTTTTTCATGATACTGTCACATATGCGGGAGCCTTCGGTGACTCCCGGCGGTAAGAATGTTACGGACTCACTACGTACCCACCGAGCGATTCCATCCTACCAACTCGGCGCGGCACCCTCACAAGGAGGCAGTACCCTGATGGAGAACAGCCAAGAAGAACTCAAGGCGCACCTGATGAAGACGGATGAAGCATTCCGCCATCTGGCTGAGCAGCATGCTCAGTATCATCAGCAGCTGGAGGCTTTGGAAGCCAAGGCTCACCTCACTCCCGAGGAGGAGGTGGAGGAGCACCGGCTAAAGAAGCTGAAACTGAATCTGAAAGATCAGATGAACGGGATTATCAGCAAGCACCGGGCGCAGCACGTCGCCTGACATCTGGTGCGCGAAGTAGAATCGAGACCCGATCCGGGATTCCGGACCGGGTTTTTCATTTTGGGGCCGCTCTTGACATTTATGGTAGGCTGGCGATGAGGATCGCAGGGAGCGTTGCTATGAACCAATGCAAGCTTTTCGTGTGGGAGTATAACGATCCTGAAACAGCTGAACGGGCCACATTTCTCGCGTTCGCTGCGACTGAGACCGCAGCGCGCGAGGCAATTCGTCGTCATGACGACTTCCCCGAGAAGCTGACCGAAGAGTGGGAGCGTCTCATCGCTGGACCTCCAACCAGCACGAAGGGTGTCGTAGACGGATATGCTTTCGTAGCGATTGATCGAAGCCGATCGGAGCCGCAATAGACCAGTCGGCCCAACATCCACTGGTCCACGCATGCTCGCGGGCCACGCCTTGCCTGGAGGATACTAGATGAGCTTGCCGTTGACACCCCAAGGAGTGGTGGAGCTGTATGGATCGCTCATGCGCGTGCTTGTGGAAGTACCCGCACAAGAGATAGGGACGATCGCTGGCACCGCCGGCTTCGACCTCGGCCTCATACCTGATGGACTGGATGAGCATGGATTCGCACGCCGGCCACAGATCCTAAGTGGAATAAATGGACAATGGAACACTTGGAGCCAATCGCGTCGAGCAGCAGTGCTCCCGAGGTTGGCTGAGGAGTTGGTCCGCTTCCTTACCGCGAGAGGACGGGCACACAAAGTGGACGACGCAATTTTGAAGAACGGATTCTGCTTCAGAAATGGTGGCTTCGTCCCAGTGGACGCCGCTGGCGCGATTGCCAAATGACTTTGGATCTTGCGCTCAGCCGGCTAAGACCGTTCATGTCACAGCAAGGGCAACTCAGGCCACGGCTTCCACGTAGCCTGTCAGGGTCGTTGGCGTGGGCACCGCCTCGCCTCTCTCCCGCAACAGCTCGATGTGCCCTTCAATGGCCTCGGCAATGAGCCTCGTCGCCTCTTCAAAACTTCTTCCCGACGCGCCACAACCTGGTAAGTCTGGCGCATAGGCGGAGTACCCCGTGGCTGTCTTCTCGTAGATCACTGCGTACTTCATTTTTTCAGCCCCGCCTGTTTCAGGATGTTGTTGTAGGTTCCTGCAGCCATGTCATCGGACGGATGCCCGGCAATGGTGACTACGCCTGGCTTGGCCGGATGTGTGTAATGCACATGACTTCCTTTCTGGCGAGTCTTCCTCCATCCATCTGCTTCAACCATCTTGATCACGTCTCGGACCTTCACACTCGGATTCTACTAAACCATCAAGCAAGCATCGTGTGGAATCGCCGCTTGATACACTCGAACTCACTTGTGTCTCAGAAACTCGCGGATGCGCTCCACCGCGGCCATCAGCTTATCGTAGGAATTGGCGATGCTGAAGCGGAGGTAGCCGTCGCCGTAGGCTCCGAACGCTGTGCCGCTCAGGCAAGCCACGCCGGCTTCCTGCAGTAGCGCGTCGGCCAGATCTTTCGACTTCCAGCCGGTGCCGGTGATATTTGGAAACGCATAGAACGCGCCGCCGGGAACGGCGCAGCGGAATCCAGGAATCGAATTCAGGCCCGCGCAGAAGGCATCGCGGCGCTTGCGAAACTCGGCCACCATTTTGTCGACGCCGTCCTGCGGGCCGTTCAAGGCCGCGATTCCGGCGCGCTGCGTGAAGCTGGCGGTGCAGGAGTTTGAATTCACCATCAGCTTGTTGACCGGATCCACCAGCCAGTTGGGCATCACGCCATAGCCCATGCGCCACCCGGTCATCGCGTAGGTCTTCGAGAAGCCATCCAGGATGATCGTCTTCTCGAGCATGCCGGGTAGCGTCGCGATGGACAACGGCGGCTCGTCAAAATAGATGCGCGTGTAGATCTCGTCGGACAGCACCATCAGATCGCGATCCCGCACCAGTTCGGCAATCGTGCGCACATCCGCCGCCGGAATCACGCCTCCGGTAGGATTGTGCGGCGAGTTCAAGATCAGCATCTTCGTTTTGGGCGAGAGCGAATCCTTCAACACGTTCAAATCGAATGAGAAGCCGCGATCTTCCACCAGAGGAATCGGCACCGGCGTCGCGCCCAGGAAATTGATCATCGACTCATAGATGGGGAAGCCGGGATTGGGGTAGATCACTTCGTCGCCCGGTTCGAGCAGAGCCATCATCGGGAAGAAGATGATCGGTTTGCCGCCGGGCACGACGCAGACGTTCTCCGCGCGTACTTGCATTCCTCCGTGCGTACGGCATACATAGGATGCGATGGCCTCGCGCAGCTCCGGCAGCCCCTGCGTGGGCCCATAATGCGTCCAACCCTGATCGAGCGCCTGCTTGCCGGCTTCCACAATGTGGCGTGGCGTGTCGAAATCCGGCTCGCCGATCTCCAGGTGAATCACATCGCGGCCCTTGGCTTCCAGCGCGCGGGCGCGCACGAGTACTTCGAAGGCAGTCTCGGTGCCTATGCGGCTCATCCGCTCAGCTAGTTTCATGATTGTTTTCGAAAGAACGCAACGTTGTTGCGGAACTCGGCGAAAGTGACGCGATCGCCGATGTGGGCCCGCTCGCCTTCGATCCGCCCGGTGATGCGGCGGCCGGTGTCGAGCTGGACGATCGCCAGTTGATAGGGCACGTCGTTGACGTAAGCCTCCGGCGGCGAGTAGACCACGGTCTCAGTATAGACGGTGCCGGAGCCGAGCTGATTCGCCGCGGCGGCGCTCACGCGGCCCCCAGAACTGTCACTACGCTGGTGGCGCCCGATCCGCCCAGATTCTGCGCCAAGCCGAGTGAGTTTCGCTCCACCTGCCGCTCGCCCGCTTCGCCGCGAATCTGCTGAACCACGTCGCAAATCTGGCCGACGCCCGTCGCGCCCACTGGGTGCCCCTTCGACTTCAAACCGCCGCTGGTATTAATAGGACGCTCGCCGTTCAGGCACGTCCGGCCGGCCAACGTGTACGGCCCGCCTTCGCCCTTGGCCACAAAGCCGAGGTCTTCGATCGCGACGATCTCCGCGATGGTAAAGCAGTCGTGGACTTCGGCGAACTGAATGTCGTCGGCCTTCACGCCCGCCATCTGGTAAGCTTTCGCCGCGGACTTCTTCACGGCTTGGAACGTGGTGATGTCGTCCTTCTCATCCAGCGCGACGTTGTCGGACGCCTGCGCGATGCCCAGCACACGCACCGCCTTGTCCGTGAACTCGGAGGCACGCTCGAACGGAACGATCAGCGCCGCCGCCGCGCCGTCGCTGATGAGCGAGCAATCGTATACCGTGAGCGGTTCGGAGATGGGTTTGCCGTTCAGCGCCTGCTCCATGGTGATGACCTTGCGCATGTGCGCCAGCGGATTCTTAGCGCCGTTCTGGTGATTTTTAACGGCCACGGCCGCCATGTGCTCGCGCGTGGTTCCGTACTGATACATGTGCCGCCGCGCGATCATCGCGAACAGGGCAGGGAAGGTGGCGCCCGCGCGCACCTCGCCGCACAGGTCGCCTGCTCCTGCGAGAATTTCTGTGACCTTCGGGGTCGGCTGTGAGGTCATCTTTTCGACTCCGCCCACCAGAAGGACGTCATACAATCCCGCCGCTACCGCGGAAACGGCGTGGAAGAAGGCCGATCCGCTGGACGCGCAGGCTGCTTCGAAGCGCGTCGCCGGAACTCCGGTGATGCCGATGCCTTCGGCTATATACGGCGCCAGGTGGTTCTGACCGGTGAAGCCAGGCCCGGCGAAGTTCCCCAGATAGAATGCTTCCACCTGCGAGGGCTTGGCGTGGCCGTCCTCCAGAGCTTTCTGTCCGGCTTCTACGGCGAGCGAACGCAGATCGCGATCCGGGAACGCGCCAAACGCAGTCTTGCCGATGCCGACGACGGCGACTTGTCTCATAGTTTCAGCATAACCGCTGCCCGCGCCGGCATGCTGAGCACGCGGTATGGAAAGCGCGCAATCGGGTTAGTTCGCGGTCTTTTGATCCTTGGCCTGGGCCATCAGTTTGCGGAAGAGCGCGACGGTGTCGTCGTGCTCCACCCAGCCGCCCGGTCCGATGTGCATACCTTCGGCCATGTTGATGGGAGTGCGGCCGTCTTTATTCTTTACGTCCATTTTCGCGCCGTGCTCTACCAGGAACTGCACTACTTCGTTCGCGCCGCGGAACGACGCGCCATGCAGGGCTGTATAGCCTTCCTCGTTTACCGCGTTGACGTCGCCGCCCCATTGAATGCACAGCCGCAGAGCTTCCGGCGCGTCGGCTTGCGAGCCGTGGCTTTGCCCGTCGGACCAACCCACGCCCGCGGCCACCATCAGCGGCGTGGTGCGATCGTTGGCGGCGATGAGCGGGTCGGCGCCGTGATCCACCAGCAGCTTCATCACCGTCACGTCGTCGGATTGCGCGGCGCGCCAGAACGGGGTCGCGCCGATCTGATTCGCCCAGCGGCCATCGAACGACGGCTGCCCGCGCAGCGGAATCTTTTTGGCCAGCCGCGCATTGGGATTCGCGCCATGCTCCAGCAGAGCTTTGATGAGATCCAACTCGCTGAGCGTGTCTTTCTCGGGCGGCGCCGGCCGGGTGGACCATTCCAGGTTCCGCATGTCCACCGCGGCGTACAGCGCGGCGCGCCCTTTATCGTCGGCGAGGTTGGGATTCGCGCCCTGATCCAGCAGGAACTTCGCCAGCGCGTCATGGCCGTTCAGGATCGCCACTAACAAAGGGCTGCTGCCGTCCGCCGACGTATCGTTCACATCCGCGTGGGCGTCCAGCAGAATGCGCGCGGAATCGAAATCGTTCTGCCGCGCCGCGTACAGCAGCGGCGTCATGCCGCCAGCCGGAAACGGCGCCGAGAAAATCAACTGGAACGGCGAAGGCGCCGGCAGCTTGTTGGTGCGGGCGTTCACGTCCGCTTTGTGTTCGATCAGCAGTTGGGTCGCCGCGGCGTTCTTCTCCGCCACCGCCCACATCAAAGCGGTCTGGCCCTCCCGGTTGGTCTTATCGACCTGCGCGCCATGGTCCAGCAGGACTTGGATTGCGTCCACTTTGCCGGTGCGCGCGGCGATCATCAGAACGGTGTCGCCCTTTTCTGAGATCACGGCGTTGGGATCGTCACCGGCCTGGAGCAGCTTTTCGATTACCGGGGCGCTACCATTCATGGCGGCCAGCAGCAGCGGAGTCGCGCCGAAACGGTTTTGAGCCTTTACGTTTGCACCCGCCCGGATCAACAAGTCGGCCATTTCCGGGTTGTTCCAACGCGCCGCCCAGTGCAGCGCGGTGGTGCCGTCGGCTTGAGGCGCGTTGACGTCTGCATGCAGCTTTAGCAGCGAGCGAACTTTCGCGATGTCGCGATCCATCGCGGCATCCGCCAGTTTGGAATCCGGAACCGTCGCGGCAAAGCCCGCCACAGCGATCAGCGCCGCCATCCAAATCCTCGCCGCCTGTCTCAGCACCATGATGGTCCCCTCCTTGATTTTTCAGGGCTTCCAAGCACCGCGAACCACTATTCCGGCTTCCGACCACGCCGGCCCCTAGACATATGCTATTGCAACCCGGCGGGCCTTGGCAATACAATTGAGTGCAGTGAACCCTGTTGCTTGTCTAAGGCCGGTTCCTGCCGCTGTGGTGGGCCTGTTCGCTTTCTTGCATGCAGCTCCCGGCTCCGCACAAACCGTGTCGCCACAACGCGCACTGATCAATCAGTATTGCGTCGTCTGTCACAACCAAAAGGCCAAGACCGCGGGGTTGATGCTGGACCGGCTGGACATAAATAATGTGGGCGAACACGCCGCAACGTGGGAGAAAGTAGTGCGCAAGCTGCGCGTTGGCGCGATGCCTCCGCAGGGTATGCCGCGCCCGGACCGCGCCACGGAGGACTCGCTCGCCGGGTGGCTGGAAGACTCGCTGGACCGCGCCGCCGCCGCGCACGAGAATCCTGGCCGCCCGGTTCTGCATCGCCTGAACCGCACCGAGTACGGCAACGCCATACGCGACCTGCTGGCCCTGAATGTTGACGTGTCGGATCTCCTCCCCACTGACGATTCCAGCTTCGGCTTCGACAATATCGGCAGCGTGCTGGGCGTTTCGCCCGCGCTGCTGGAGCGCTACCTGTCGGCCGCCGGAAAGATCAGCCGCCTGGCCGTGGGTGATCCCAAGACCGACCCGATCGTCGACACCTACCGCGTCCGCGCCGACGTCACGCAGAACGAGCACCTGGAGGGCTTGCCGCTCGGCTCGCGCGGCGGCGTTCTGATTCATCACGATTTCCCGCTGGAAGGCGATTACGTCATTAAGGTCAAGCTGCTGAAATCCACCGTGGACCTGCTCTGGGGCAATAACGCGCAGGACGAGCTGATGGACGTCGCGCTGAATGGCGTGCGCGTTGCCACGCTGGCGATCAATCCGGCCCGGAAAGCCGATGCCAAACCGGCGCTCACCGGCAGCGTGAAGCAGGACGGCTTCGATCCGTCCGCCGCGACCAAGCTCAGCATGTCGCAGCCCAAGGACAACGTCGAGGCGCGCGTGCACGCGATGGCCGGACCGCAAACGGTGGAGGTTTCGTTTATCCAGCGCAGCTACGGGCCGACGCAGGATTTGCTGGAGCCCTTCGAGCGCAGCACCATCGATCCCAGCGACCCCAAGGGACTGCCGCACGTGTTGAGCGTCTCCATCAGCGGGCCATTCAATCCAGAGGGCGCCGGTGAAACGCCCAGCCGCGAACGAATCTTCATTTGTCATCCGGCGGGCGCGCGCGATGAATTGCCTTGCGCGAAGAAGATCGTCTCTACGCTGGCGCGCCGGGCTTATCGCCGGCCGGTGACCGACAGCGACATGGAAACGCTGCTCGGCTTCTATCAGCAGGGCCGCAACCGGGGCAGCTTCGAAAACGGCATCGAGATGGCGCTGCATCGCATGCTCTCCGACCCGCAGTTCATCTATCGCTTCGAGCGCGATCCCGCCAATGTCGTTCCCGACACGCTGTACCACATCAGCGATCTCGAACTGGCGTCGCGCCTGTCCTTCTTCCTGTGGAGCAGTATTCCCGACGACGAGCTATTGAACCTGGCTGCGCGCGGCAAGCTGAAAGATCCCGGGGTGCTGGAGCACCAGGTGCGCCGTATGCTGGCCGATCCGCGCGCCGGCGCGCTGGTGACCAACTTCGGCGACCAGTGGCTGTACCTGCGCAATCTGCGCGGCGTCGCGCCGGACCTGGAGGAGTTCCCCAACTTTGACGACAACCTGCGCCAGGCGTTCAAGCGCGAGACCGAGCTGTTTTTCGGCAGCATGATCCAGGAGGATCGCAATGTGCTGGATCTGCTGAACGCCGATTACACGTTCGTCAACGAGCGCCTGGCCAAGCATTACGGCATTCCGAACGTTTACGGCAGCCAGTTCCGCCGCATCTCGCTTCCAGAAGACAGCCCGCGCCGCGGATTGCTGGGCCAGGGCAGCATCCTAACCGTGACGTCGATCGCCACGCGCACCTCGCCCGTGCAGCGCGGAAAATTTCTGCTGGAAGAGATCATCGGCACGCCGCCGAATCCGCCGCCGGCCAATGTTCCGCCGCTGAAGGAAAACAAAGCCGGCGCGAAGGCTCTGTCCGTGCGCCAGCTGATGGAAGCGCACCGCAAGTATGAGCCGTGCGCCAGCTGCCACAAGCAGCTTGATCCGCTGGGCTTCGCGCTCGACAATTTCGACGCCGTTGGCGCGTGGCGCACGGTCAGCGAATCCGGCGATCCGATCGATGCCTCCGGTGTGCTGGCGGACGGGACCAAGATCAACGGTCCGTCCAGTCTGCGCGAAGCTCTGCTGAGCCGCCCCAACGTATTCGTGGGAACCATGACCGAAAAGCTCATGACCTACGCGCTGGGCCGCGGCCTGGAATATTACGACATGCCCGCCGTACGTGCGGTGGTGCACCGTGCCGAGAAGAACAACTACAAGTTTTCATCGCTCATCCTAGGAATCGTGAACAGTGTGCCGTTCGAGATGCGCCGGGCCCAACCCGGCGAAAGCGCCGCCGCGCCGAGCGCGGTAGCCGAAATCAGGAGGCCGAAGCCATGATCGTCACGAAGAAACATTTGCCCCGCCGGACGTTTTTACGCGGCCTGATGGGCACCACCATCGCTCTGCCCTTGTTGGACGCCATGGTGCCGGCGCTCACGGCTGCGACGAAAACGGCCGCCAGCCCCAAGCCGCGCATGGGCTTCGTCTACGTGCCGCATGGCGCCGTGATGGACAAATGGACTCCGGCGACGGAAGGCGCGAACTTCGAGTTCACCCCCATCCTGAAGCCGCTGGAGCCGTTTCGCGACCGCTTGCTGGTGGTGACCGGACTGGCTAACAAAGCCGCGGAGTCGCAAGGCGACGGCGGCGGCGATCATGCCCGCAGCGCGCCCTCCTATCTCAGCGGCGTGCACCCGCTGCGCACCGAAGGCGAAGACATTCGCGCCGGCATGACCATCGATCAGATCGCCGCGCATCACATCAGCCAGGACACGCCGCTGCCCTCGCTCGAGTTGGGCATCGAAGACACCGGCCTGGTGGGTGTCTGCGACGTGGGCTACAGCTGCGCCTACATGAATTCGATCGCCTGGCGCACTCCCACCGAGTCCCTGCCCATGGAAATCAACCCGCGCGTGGTTTTCGAGCGCCTCTTCGGCGATGGCAGCAACGCGGCCGAGCGATTGGAGCGCAAGCAGGAAGATCACAGCATCCTGGATTCGATCACCGGCGAAGTATCACACTTGCAGACCGGCCTGGGCACGCGCGACCGTTCGCGGGTCGCGGATTATCTGGACAACATCCGCGAAATCGAGCGTCGCATCCAGATGGCCGAGAAACGCGCCGCCTCTTCGATCAACGTGCCCGAAACTCCTATCGGCGTGCCGGACTCGTTCCCTGAGCACGCCAAGCTGATGTTCGAGCTGCAGGTGCTGGCCTATCAGGCCGAAATCACGCGCGTCTCGACGTTCATGATCGCCCGCGACTTGAGCCAGCGCACCTTCCCTCAGATCGGCGTGCCCGAGCCGCATCATTCGGTTTCGCATCACGGCAACAATCCGGTCATGATCGCCAAGCTGGAGAAGATCAACAATTATCACGCCACGCTGTTCGGCTACTTCCTGGATAAGCTGCGCGCGACGCCCGACGGCGACGGCAACCTGCTGGATCATTCGATCATCCTGTACGGCAGCTCGATGAGCAATCCGAACGAGCATAATCATTTCCCGCTGCCGCTGTTGGTGGCCGGCGGCGCCTGTGGCCGGTTGCAAGGCAACCGCCATCTGAAATTCGCCGAACGGACATCGATGGCGAACCTGCTGCTCGCGTTGTTGGACAAAGCCGGCGTCGAGCAGGACAAGCTCGGCGACAGTACGGGCATGCTGACCATTTAGTGCGTTTCGTTCCAATAAACCGCGCCATCCCGATATATTTACCGTTTCGTTCTACGCCATAAACCGAGCCGCGACCGTGAGGGAGCGAAATGCCCTACGCCCGATACACCGCCATCGGCTCACCCTGCGAGTCGACAACGTATCGAATCGCCGCTGACACGCTGGCTTCATCCCACAACCATCGCGTGCTTCCATGCCGGGTCCAACGCCTGCGATTCGCGTCGTCTAAGCCGGACCGGTTCAACCAGCGGCTGGCGTAAGACTTCAAATCGTTCATGACCTTCTCCCGCCGATCCTCGGCCTCCACGACAGCGTGCAGGTGAGTCGTGCGGACATGCGCCGCGTAAAGAATCCACCCGCGATGCCCGCAAACTTTCCTGAGAGCCTCCAGCACAACCGCTCGGCGATCGTGATCGAGAGAATACGGCGGCTGATCCATCCTCCGCAGCTCCCCCCCAAAACGCTCGGGGTTGGCCTCTAACAACCGGCTACCCGGCACGCGATGGTTGCGGTCGACCGAGCCCAAGTCGTGGCCGTGCAGATGACTGCCGTAGCACGAAAAGGTGATTAAGTAGGTCATGGTACGGTCACGCTCCCTTACGGTCGCGGCTCAGTCTATTCGTGTTTGATGGAATGCGAATTTCTCCTGTGTGGTGCCTATACTGAAGCATGGCCACGGAAGTCGAGGTAAAGCCGGGCGACTTCGCTCCGCCGGAGCCGCACCTCACGCCCGCGGAAATGATCGCTCGCGCTGAGGCCATGCAGCCGATGCTGCGCGAGCGACAGACGGAGTGCGAACAACTCGGCCAGCTCCCCGAAGACACGCAAAAGCAGTTCCTCGACGCCGGCTTTTATCGCATCCTTCAGCCGCGCCGCTTTGGCGGCTACGAGTTCGATCTCCCGGATTTCCTGCGCATCATGACGGCCGTCTCGCGCGGCTGCTCGGAAAGCGGCTGGGTGCTGGCGCTGACTTCGGGCCATACGGTTCTCGCCTCCATGCTGCCCGAAGATGCTCAGCGCCAGGCCTTCGGCGCAACAGGCGATTTTCGTGCACCCGGCGTCGGAATGCCCGGCGGCACCGGGTTTCCTGTCGAGGGCGGCTACAGGGTGAAGGGCGCCTGGGATTACGCCTCCGGCTGCGACCTCGCCACGCACTTCTTCGGCTCCACGATGGTGCACGATCCCGAAACCAAGGCTCCGCTCGGCAACTCCTGGTTCTTATTCGATCGCAGCCAATACCGCATCGTTGACAACTGGAACGTCATCGGAATGCAGGGCACCGGCTCCCGCCGCGTGGTCATCGAAGAAACGTTCGTGCCGGAAAATCGCGCGCTGTGGTTTCTCGACGCCCAATGGCAGCCGGTGCGCCATCAGCCCGGTCACGCCGTGCATCGCAATCCTCTTTACCACGGCTGGATCTCGCCGCTGCTGATTTCCGAAGTGGCCGCGGTCTCGGTCGGCGCGGCGCGCGGCGCACTGGACGTCTACGATGAGATCCTGCGCAACAAGAAAACCAGCTTCCAACCGTTCCAGCCGCGCTATCTCGAACAGGAATTCCAGCAGCACTTCGGCGAGGCCCAGGCCTGGGTGGACACCGCCGAGGCCGCCCTGCTCAAGATGGCCGAAAATTACATGGAATACGCGCGCCGCCACATGGAAGAAGGCGCGCCGCTGACCGATGAACTGGAGCGCCGCCTGATTCTCGTCGAGCAGCAAGTAATCCGCCTGGCCTGGGACGCAGTCGAACTGATGTTCCGGACTTCGGGAACTTCGGCAGCCAACAAAGCCGCGCCGCTCGGCCGCGCCCTGCGCAATCTCGCTGTCATCCGCACGCACGTTACGCTGCAGACCGATCACACTTCCACCAATGCCGGCCGCATGCACTTCGGCCTGCCCAGCTTGAGCCGGTTCTAGCCAAATGACCGGCGCCGTACTCTGGGACCTCGACGGCACGCTGGTGGATTCGGAAGATTATCACTGGCGCGCCTGGCGCGACACCATGTCAGCCGAGGGCATCCCCATCACGCACGAGCAGTTTCTTCAAACCTTCGGCCTGCGCAACGACGAGATCCTGCCGCGCTGGCTCGGCGCCTCGGCGACGCCCGCACGTATTCAGCAGGTCGCCAACGCCAAGGAAGAACGCTATCGCCGCCTGGTCCGCGAAGAAGGGCTCGCTCCGCTCCCCGGCGCAGCAGACTGGCTGGAACGCCTCCACGCCGACGGCTGGCGGCAAGCCATCGCTTCGTCCGCGCCGCGCCAGAACGTGGAAGTCGTGCTGGAAGTCACACGCCTAGCCGAATGCTTCCAGGCGCTCGTCTCGGCCGAAGACGTCACCATCGGCAAGCCCGATCCGCAGGTCTTCCTCACTGCCGCCTCGCGTCTGAATGTTCCACCCTCACACTGCATCGTCGTCGAAGACGCCGTCGCGGGAGTGGAAGCGGCCCGCCGCGGAGGCATGCGCAGTATCGGTGTCGCACGCAACGGCAAGCAACTGGCCGCCGACATCGCGGTAGCTTCGCTCGCCGACCTGCCCTCCGATTGCTTCACTCGACTGCTGCCGTCGCCCTGACTTCCCGTTTCTGCGAACGCCGCATCCTCGGACGCACGACGCGGTTCCACCACATCAAAATCGCGGTCGTGAACAGCACCGCCGGCGCGAGGCCCAGGATCACCCACACCGTCTTCACACCCCATCCGGCGAAGTTGCCGTAGTGCGCATACGAAAACCCGCGCAGAATCTGCCCACCCAGCGTTAGAACACGCCGCCCATGCACGAACTGCGGCCCGGCCGGATACATCGGCGTGAAGAAGCCGATCAACGCGCGAAACGGATCGGGAAACACGAAGTAGCCGCCCGTTAAGCCCCACATCAACAGGAACAGGAAGGTCCAGAACCCCACCGCGCGGTGTAAATCGAAATTGAATCGCTTCCATCCCACGCGTGTCTGAATCGTGAGAGCACGGCGCCAATTCCCGGAGTTCGGCCACCAGACAACGATCCCGCTCAGGCACAACGCCGCCAGAAGAAAGCCTCCGATGGCGTTCACTGTCATACCCGTGGCGCCCATCAGCAAGCTGCCGTGCAGCCGCCCCAGCCACGACAGCCAATAGTAGAATGAGCTGCGATACGCCGCAGCGGCCGGCGTTTCCAGCCAATCATACAGATCGTTGCGGAACACGATCGCACTGCCGCTCGCGCACACCACAACCACGTACGCGCCGAGGATCATCCCCGACCACAAATGAACCTGAAAAACTGCTTTCCGAACCCAGGGACGATTCTTCATTTCCGCAGTGTTAGTGTTTCACTCATCGTTCCCGAACCACTAATATAGCGGGAAGGTGCCCATGCCAAACATCAACGGCGACCAGCCGCCGCACAGGCGCATCGCCATCGGCCGATTCACCTGCAACATCTGCGGAGCCGCGAACGCATCCGCCGCCGATCTGAACGACCGTGAGCGCGCGAGCTGCGAAGTTTGTCAATCCTCCTTGCGCACGCGATCCGTCATTCTCGCCCTCTCCCGCGCGCTGTTTGGAATGGACCTGAGCTTGCCCGGTTTCCCGACGCTCAAAACCGTTCGCGGCCTCGGCCTCAGCGACTCCGACACCTATGCCGGTGGTCTGCAGACGCGTTTCGACTACAAGAACACCTTCTATCACCGGGCTCCCGGCTTCGACCTTTCGCAACCCGATCCCACCGAGTTCGGAAAATACGACTTCGTCATCTGCAGCGAAGTCCTGGAGCATGTGCAAGGCGATGTGGATCGCGTCTTCCAAACTCTGGCCCGCCTGCTGAAGCCCACCGGTGTGTTGATTCTGACCGTCCCCTACTCGTTCATTGATGCCACGATCGAAAACTTCGCGAGTCTTCATGAGACCGGCTTGGCCCAAGTCGGTAGCTCGACCGTGCTGGTGAATCGATCAGCGAGCGGACAATACGAGGTCTTCGATCGGCTGGTCTTTCACGGCGGTGACGGCGCCACGCTGGAACTCCGCACCTTCTCCGAAGCCGACCTGCGGGCCAAGCTGATCGCCGCCGGGCTGCCGAATATCCGCTTCGACGCCACCGGCTGCCGCAAATTCGGCGTCGTATTCTCCGGTCCACAATCGCTGCCCATCGTCGCCGCCAAGGAACCGTTTGTGCTGGATTCCGCCGGCGTCAACGAGCTTCTCGAAGAATGGGCCGCCACGCGCCGGGCTCTCCAAGCCGTCAAGGACTCACGCTGGCTCCGGCTCGGCCGCCTGTTCGGCCTCGGCCCGAAGGTCCGGCTCCCCGAGTGAAATTGCAGCCCAGCCCATGCATGAGATTTTGAGAAATCTGCCCGCGGGCTCCTTCATTCTCGACCTTGGATGCGCCCAGGGCAGTTTCCCCCAAGAGGCCACGTCTGCCACGGTAATCAGGGTTGATCGTGATGCGCCGGCCGGCGCCGCGACTCTGTCGAGCTTCATTCAAAGCGACGCCGCAAAACTGCCGTTTCGGAACCGAACCTTCGCAGCGGTCATATCCAACCACAGCCTGGAACACTTTGACGATTTGACCGGCGCGCTGCGCGAAATCGGCCGCGTCATCCAGCCGGATGGTTCTTTGTTCGTGGCAGTGCCGGATGCTTCCACCTTGACCGACAAGATCTATCGATGGCTCGGAAAGGGAGGAGGGCACGTCAACGCGTTTACATCGGCGGAGGAGACCGCAGCCCTCATCGCCGCCGCGACTGGTCTGCACCACGTCGCCACGCGAACTCTTTGTTCGTCCCTCTCCTTCTTGAACCGCCGCAAGTCTCCCCGGCCCGCGCCGCGCCGGTTGTTGCTGTTAGGTGGTGGCTTCGAATGGTCGCTGTTCCTGTACGCCTGGCTGAGCCGGCGGCTCGACCGATGGCTCAACACACGTACCAGCGTCTATGGATGGGCTTTCTATTTCGGCAACGTAGCCGAACCAATCGACACCACCACGTGGGTCAATGTATGTCTTCGCTGCGGCAGCGGATGCCCTGCAGCCACATTGCTCAGAGAGTTCCGTGTTCGCATCCGTTTCCCTGGTTTGCGCGTTTTCCGATGCCCGCAGTGCGGCGCGATGAACCCGCTCATCAGCGACAAATCCGCCTACTGAGTCAGCTTCCGCACTAGACCGAAGTCGGCCATCTTCGCAGTGAAACGCGATATGATCGTCGCATGAGGTTGGTCGGCCGCCTCAGCCTTCCTCTGTTTATTCTCGCGACGCTGGCGAATTCCGCGGATTTCACCACCTATATCGGCGACGCCAACCAGTATCAGGTCGCTGCGCTCACTACGGATTCGGCTGGGAACACCTATGTCACCGGAGGACGCACGATCCAGGCACCGGGCATTAACAACCCGCTGAGTGATGTCTTCGTCACCAAGCTGGATGCGGCCGGCAACATCGTCTTCACCACCACCTTCGGAGGCAAGGGCAGCGACCAGGGCACAGCCATCGCCCTGGACCCGACCGGCAACATTTG
>DATJNO010000107.1:0-22272 GCA_035508055.1 Bryobacteraceae bacterium
CTCCACCTGCATCTGGATCTGGTCCATCGGGATATGGCCGGGGCCCTCGATCATGACCTGGACATCGTATTGCCAGGCCTTCCGCGTCAGCTCGCCCAGCGTCTTCAGCTCGGCGAATTGCGCGGCGTCGCTCGCGTCGGCCACGCAGCCGGGCCGCAGGCCGTCGCCCAGCGAAAAGCTCACGTCGTGCTTCTGGAAGATCTTACAGATTTCGTCGAAGTGCTCGTAGAGGAAATTCTGCCGGTGATTCTTGACCATCCATTCGGCTAAGATGGCTCCGCCGCGGCTTACGATGCCGGTGATGCGCTTGGTGGTGAGCGGCACGTATTGCACCAGCACGCCGGCGTGGACGGTCATGTAGTCGACACCCTGCTCGGCCTGCTCTTCGATCACTTCCAGCATCACGTTGATGTTCAGGTCTTCGACGCGCCGCACGCGGCTGAGGGCTTCATAGATGGGCACGGTGCCCACCGGGATGGGCGAGGCGTCGATGATGGCCTGGCGGATGCGCGGGATGTCGCCGCCGGTGGAGAGATCCATGATTGTGTCGGCGCCGTACTTGACGGCGTATTGGAGCTTTTCCACCTCCTCATCGATGTTCGAAGTGGTGGCCGAGTTGCCGATGTTGGCGTTGATCTTGCATTTCGACGCCACGCCGATGCACATCGGCTCCAGGCTTTCGTGATGAATGTTGGCCGGGATGATCATGCGGCCGCGGGCGACTTCGGAGCGGATCAGCTCCGGCGTGACGTTCTCGCGGCGCGCGATGTATTCCATCTCTTGGGTGACGACGCCCTGGCGGGCATAGTGCATCTGGGTCCGGATGGGATCTTTCAGGCGAGGGTTAGTCCATTCGCTGCGCATACCGGCCATTTTAGCGCAGCGGTTGTCAAGCGATTTTTTCCCAATAATTCGTACGGCCAAAGGGCGTGATGGTGACGTGCTTCACGAAGGTCCCGCGCGAGTCTGTGTATTGGGCGCCGTCGGGATAGTTGTCGCCCACCGTGGAGAGATATAGATCGCCGACCGATTGGAGGCCGACCGGATCGGTGTTTGCCGGAGCGGGCGTCGGAGGGGCGGATGTGGCATAGGGCGGATAATCAGCCGGGTTGGTCGAGACTTTGATGGAACCCGGAGGCGGGTTGGACGGGTCGTAGGCGATTTCGCCGGCCAGAGGCGGGAGGCCAGGCGCGACCGTCACCTGAGGCTGAAGCGCCGACGGCACCCAGGTGAACCCGAACGAAGCGCGGTAGCTCATGGCCAGGTAGGGATCCCAGCCCCAGACCATGATGGGAACATCGATAGTGAAACCCTTGGAAGCGAGCGTGGCCGCCTGAGTGGCGCGCTGCTGTTCGTCCGTGATGGCGGCGAGCGCCTGCACTTCGGGAGGCTGCGAGGCCCAATAGGCCTGATCGAATTGAGTTTGAATGTCATCCATGCGCCCGCAAACTAGCAGGCGAGTGCTGCGGCCGCCGCCCCGCTCTTGACCAACGCATTGAAAAGAAGAACGACATAGTTGGGGAAGTGCTGTGATTCGCGCCGGCAGTCCTGCTACGTTGAAGCATTGGCGATGACGAATCCCAGTGCTCCCGCCGGACGGCGGGAGATCCGCGTGCGCGGCATCGTACAGGGCGTTGGCTTTCGCCCGTTCGTGTACAACCTGGCGCAGCGGCTGGGACTTTCCGGCTGGGTGCTAAATTCGTCGGCGGGCGTGCTGATCGAAGTGGAGGGTGACGCGGCGGGATTGGAGCAGTTCGTCCGCGCGCTGCGAAACGAGGCCCCGCCGCTGGCCCAAATCGAGGAAGTGGCAGTGGCGAGCCTCGAGCCCGCCGGATACGACGGTTTCGTCATCCGGGAAAGCGTGGATGAGCCGGGGCACCTGGTTCCCGTGTCGCCCGACATTGGCACCTGCGACGACTGCCTGCGCGATTTCAGGGCGCCCGAGAATCGGCGGTTCGGCTATGCCTTCACGAATTGCACCAATTGCGGGCCGCGGTACACGATCACGCGTACGATCCCGTACGACCGTCCGCTGACCACCATGGCGTGCTTTGCGATGTGCGCGCGCTGCTTGCGCGAGTACGAGGATCCGGCGGATCGGCGATTTCATGCGCAGCCGAACGCTTGTCCGGATTGCGGGCCGTCGCTTTGGTTGGCAGGGGATTTCGGCGGGAAGCGGGACAGTCTGGCCGCGATTCGTGAAGTGCAGCGGCTGCTCCAGGAGGGCCGGATTGTCGCCATCAAAGGACTGGGAGGATTCCACCTGGTCTGCGATCCCGCGAATGACGCCGCGGTCCGGCTGCTGCGCGAGCGCAAGAAGCGCAGCGACAAGCCCTTCGCCCTGATGGCGCCGGATGTCGCGGCGGCCGAAAGACTCTGTTTCGTTTCCGCTGAGGAGCGCGCGGCGCTGGAAAGCGTCCGTCGGCCGATCGTGATTCTGGCGCGGCGTCCGGAGGCGCCGGTGTCGCAAGCGCTCGCGCCCGGAAACAACACGCTGGGCGTGATGCTGCCGTATACCCCGCTGCATCACTTGCTCTTCGACGGCGCGTTCGAAGCGCTGGTCATGACCAGCGGAAACTTGAGCGAAGAGCCGATCGTCACCGGCAATCGCGCGGCAGCCGCCCGACTGGGCCGCGTCGCCGATGAATTTCTGTTCCACAATCGCGACATCCACACGCGCGTGGACGATTCGGTAGTGCGCGTGTTCGAAGGCGCAGAGCGCGTGCTGCGCCGTTCACGCGGCTATGCGCCCTATCCGGTGAGTGTGAGCTTTCCGCTGGCGGAGATTCTGGCCTGCGGCGCGGAGCTGAAGAACACGTTTTGCCTCACGAAGGAACATCACGCGTTTCTGAGCCAGCATATCGGCGATCTGGAAAACTACGAAACGCTGGTGTTCTTTCGCGAAACGCTGGAGCGCATGCAGGACCTGTTCCGGATCGCGCCCAAGACCGTCGCCTACGACCTGCATCCGCAGTATCTCAGCACCAAGCTCGCGCTGGAGCTGACCGGAGTGGAGAAGATCGGTGTGCAGCACCATCACGCGCATATCGCAAGCTGCATGGCCGAGAACGGGATCACGGACAAAGTGATCGGCGTGGCGTTCGACGGCACCGGCTTCGGCATCGACGGCAAGATTTGGGGCGGGGAATTCCTGGTGGCCGATTTCACGGGCTTCGAGCGGCGCGCCCACTTGCGCTATACCGCGCTGGCGGGGGGCGACACGGCGGTGCGTGAGCCTTGGCGCATCGGGTTGAGCTATCTGCTGGACACTTTCGGTGCGAAGCTCGACTCGCTGGATCTGCCGCAATTCCGGCGCGTCGCGCCAAACAAAGTGGCAACGGTCCGCTCGATGATCGAGAGCGGCTTCAATACGGTTCCGACTTCCGCCTGCGGCCGGCTGTTCGATGCGGTCGCCTCGATCGTTGGGCTGCGCGACGAAGTGAATTTTGAGGCGCAGGCCGCCATCGAGCTGGAAATGAGCGCGCTGGCGGGCGTAGACGAGACGTATCCGTTCGAGATCGGCTCCGCCGATCCGTGGGAGATTGATCTGCGGCTCATGATCGAGCGCATGGTCCAGGATGTGCTGGCGGCGAAGGCCACGGGATGGATCGCGGCCGTATTTCACAACACCGTCGCGGCGATCGTCATCGAAGTTTGCCGCCGTTTGCGGAGCGCGGAAGGGATTGGCCGTGTCTGCTTGAGCGGGGGCACGTTTCAGAATGTTTATCTGTTGAAGCGAGCCGTCGCGGGACTGCGCGCGCAGGGATTCGAGGTCCTCCTGCACGCCAAAGTTCCGCCGAACGACGGAGGCATCGCGCTGGGCCAGGCGGTTATTGCGAATGCGCTTCTGGCGCGACGCGGTAGCCAAAGCGGCTGAGAATGTCGCGGCCGGCTCCGTGCAACAGGAAGTCCTCGAAGCGGCGCGCTTCCTGGCGGTGGGGCGATTTCGCCACGATTCCCATCTCCTGCTGCAAGCCCTCGCCGGCGAGCGGAATCACCTTGCCGCGCTCGTGCAGAACCAAGGAATATGCGGTGAAGACGACGTCGGCGTTGCCGGACGTGCCGAACTGTCTGGCCATGCTGATGTTCTCGGCGTACACGATTTTCGGCTGGATGCGCTTCCACTCGGGCTGCTTTTCGAGCAGCGCCTGGGCGGCCGTGCCGTAGGGCGCAAGCGCGGGATTGGCCAGTGCGATCACCCGCACGTCCGGCGACGCGAGATCCTGCAGCCGGCTCACCCGCGCCTTGCTGGAGGGCGGGATCCAGATCGCGAGCACGCCGTAAGCGTAGACCGCGCGGCTCGCGGGCGCCAGCAGGCCTTCTTTTTCGAGTTTCGTCACGTGCTCCGAATCGGCGGCGGCAAACACGTCGAAAGGTGCGGAATTTTCGATTTGCTGCGTCAGCTGCGCGGTCGAGCCGAAGCTGAACACGGCATGAATGCCGGTTTGCGCTTCAAACTTCGGCCCCAGCTCGCCGCAGACGTCCATGAGATTGGCGGCGGCGGCCACGGTGATTTCGGATTTCGCCGCGGCCGGTTCCGGCATCTGGCTGCACAGCGTCAAAAGCAGCGAGGACAGGAGCAGGACAACCGGGGAGGGCCGCATGTTTGTATCGAATCAGAGACTCTGTCTTGTATATACTACAATGAAAGACGATGCGAGGACTCCGCCGGTTCGTGCCTTTCTTCTTTCTCGCCTGCGGAGTCTTCGCTCAGCCCGCCGCGCAGATTACCGTCAGCGGCGACATTCCGCAAGTCCTGACGCTGACCGCCGGCGACCTGGCGAAAATGCCGCGGTCCATGCTCGCGTACAAGAACGAACGCGGCGAAGAGCTCCAGTACGCTGGCGTGCTGCTGTATGACGTCCTGAAGCGCGCCGGCGCGCCGCTGGATAAGCAGCTTTCGGGCAAGGGCATGGCGAGCTACGTTTTGGCGGAGGCGAGCGATGGCTACCAGGTGGTGTTCTCGCTCGCGGAAATCGATCCGGCGTTCACCGACAACCGCGTTCTACTCGCCGACACGCTGGACGGCAAACCATTGCCGGAACGGCAGGGCCCGTTTCGCCTGGTGGTGCCGCAGGATAAGAAAGGCGCGCGATCCATCCGCATGCTGACGCGGCTGAATGTAGTGAAGCTGCGCCAGTAACTTGCAATCCCGCGCCCGCGCGGCTGTAATCGGAACAGCCTATGGAGACACGAACTCACCTGAACCAGATGCGCCAGCAGCGCGGCATCTCCGCTTCCGAGCTTGCCCGGCAGGCCGGCGTGAGCCGCCAGACCATCTATGCGATCGAAGCCGGTGAATACGTCCCCAACACGACGCTGGCGCTGCAACTGGCGAAGCTCTTGGAGGTGCGTGTCGAGGATTTGTTCGAGCTGGAGTCCCAGGCGCCCGCCGTGCAGCCGCCGGTGAGCATCGACCTGCTGGCCACACAGGGCGGCGCACGCAAAGGGCAGCCGGTGCAGCTCTGCCGCGTGGGCAAAAGGACCGTGGGCGTCGCGGCAACCCCGCAGCCCGTGTTACCGATGGCGGACGGCGTCATCGTGGAAGGCTCCGCGCGCAGCCATCACGCGCAGGTGCATGTGTTTCAGGACGAGATCGACGAAGGCAAACGGCTATTGGTGGCCGGATGCGACCCCGGAATTTCGCTGCTGGCGCAGCATCTGGGACGCTTCCACGATGTGGATTTGGTCGTGGCGCCTTCCTCCAGCCATCAGGCGCTGGCGTGGCTGAAAGAAGGCATGGTGCACGTGGCCGGCTCGCATCTGCGCGACTCGAGCGGCGAATACAACCTGCCCGCGGTCCAGCGCCTGTTTCCGCATGGCGCGGTAAAGGTGGTGACGTTCGCGGTTTGGGAACAGGGACTTGTTACGGCGGCCGGCAATCCGAAAAACATCCGCGCGGTCGCGGACCTGGCGCGCAAAGACGTCCGCATCGTGAATCGCGAGAAGGGCGCCGGCAGCCGCGAGTTGCTCGACCGCGAGTTGCGCGCGGCGGGAATCGACGCCGAGCGCGTTAATGGATATGATCGCGTCGCATACGGCCACCTGCCCGCCGCTCTCGCCGTGAGCCTGGGCGAAGCCGATTGTTGCGTTGCCACGCGCTCGGCCGCGCGCGCCTTCGGGCTGGCGTTTCTTCCGCTGGCCACCGAGCGCTACGACCTGGTGCTTCGCCGCCAGTCGACGCGTTTGCCTGCTGTGGAGGCGCTACTCGACGCACTGAACCGCGCCGCCGTCCGCAGGAAGCTTGAGCTGCTCGCCGGCTACGACACGCGGCACACCGGCGAAGTACTGGCCGGGTAGCAGGCAGGGGAGCACCGCACAATCTCAGCATGCCGGAAGCCTTCTTGCAGGCCCTCGCCCAATGGGCGCCGGGCAGTCCGGGACGTGGATCACGTGCTGCTCGTCCGGGACCCGGAGCGGTTCTTGCTCAGCGCAGACTGGATGGAGCGCTTCGGGCAAGTTTCCGCCTTTCAAGATGAGGGTTGGGGACGATTGGGCTCCCGCTTTTCATTCTTATTCCTGTTTTTCTAGCCCAGGTGTTATAGTATTCGAACGGCGTGCAGCATTCTTGTTTCGCTGGGGTCTGAAGAGGATGCCGGACGGCCGGCTTGAGGATCACTATGGACTTAACACATATTCATCTCTTGCTAAACCATTTTCCAACCATCGGCACCATCATCGGCGGTGGTTTATTTGTACTTTCTCTCATCATGAAGAGCGACGATCTGAAGCGTGCCAGTCTGGTTGTCTTGCTGGGAATCGCGCTCATCTCGATCCCCACTTATATGAGCGGAAATGGCGCGCAGGACGGGATCAAGGCGCTGCCGGGCGTATCGAAGGCAATGATCGAGGCCCATGAGGGCGCGGCCTTCGTCGCCATTTTGTTCATGGAGGTCACGGGGGCGTTCGCCTGGCTGGGATTGTGGCAATTCCGGCGTCTGGCGCGCATCCCCAACTGGAATCTGACGGTTATCCTGATCCTGACGGTGGCGAGCTTCGCTTTGATGACCCGCGCTTCCAACTTGGGCGGCGAAATTCGCCATCCGGAAATCCGGGCCAGCCAGGCGCAAGAACCGGCCACAGCGGACCCTGGTCTGGCGCGCACCGTGGGTTCGTTCGTGACCGACACTCCCTGGATGTGGCCGACCTGCGAAACGCTGCACTTCGTCGGCCTCAGCCTTTTGGTGGGCGTGGTTTTCATCGTGGATCTGCGCGTTCTGGGTTTCATGAAGGGCGTGTCTTTCGCTTCTCTCCACCGTCTGCTGCCCTGGGCCGCGATCGGGTTCGGCACCAACGTCCTCACCGGTATCTTGTTTTTCGTGGGCATCCCCGGCCAGTACATTCACAATACATCCTTCTACTGGAAAATCGGGCTGGTGATGCTCGCCGGATTGAACGCCGTGTATTTCACCCTGCTGGACGAACCCTGGGAACTGGGACCCGGCGAGGACGCATCGTTCACGGCTAAATTTGCCGCGGCTTCTGCGATGTTGCTGTGGATGGGCGTCTTGTACTGCGGCAGCATGCTGCCATTTCTGGGCAACTCGTTCTAGCCCGAGATAGGAACAAATCCATGTCATTGGTAGTCGGAACTATTTTGTGGGTCAGCATTATAACGGTTCTCATCGGTGTCACCGGCTATGTGTTGGATCGAAGCACGGCGCGCCGGGAGCACAAGGATTAAGGCATGCACCAATTTCTTGAAGCCATCGAAAACCTGGCATTCAGCCAATGGGTGAAAAACGCCCCAACCGTTTGGGCCTTCCCGACGATTCTGGTGCTGCATACGATTGGGATGGGGATCGTGGCCGGCGGGTCTGCCATGCTTAGCCTGATGCTGCTCGGCTTCTGGCCGGGTGTGCCGATGAAGCCCTTCGTTCGCGCGTTCCCGTATATGTGGGCGGCGTTTTGGATGAACGCGGCAACCGGAGTCATGATGCTGATGGCCGACGCCACCACCAAACTGACGACGCTGGATTTCTATATCAAAATGGCGTTCGTGTTCGCGGGAATGTACTTTCTGATACGCATGCGGCGGCAGGTGTTCGAGGATCCGCAGCTCGATCGGGCTCCGGTTTCGAGCAACGCGAAGGTGCTGGCCTGGGCGTCGCTGGCCTGCTGGTTTGGCGCGATTACCGCGGGCCGCCTGCTGGCTTACGTGAAGTAACCAATATGGCCCACGGCGCGCCTTAAGATCCAAGGCGCTCCGAGTGATATACTCACTGGACAAGTTGCCTGCTGTATTGGGTTGCGACGACAATTTTGAGGAGGTTTTCGATGCTGAAGCGAACTCTTGGATTTCTGGCTTTGCTCGGGTGGCTGATGGCCGGCAGTTTCACGCTGCTGGCTCATCATTCCCTCGCGGGCGTGTACGACATGAAGAACGACAAGGAACTGGATGGAACGGTCACGGCGATCAAGTTTTCGAATCCCCACGGTTCTCTGACTGTCGCGGTCAAGAACGCGGATGGCTCGACCACCGAGTGGGTGTTGACGCTCGGCTCCGCTACCGCCCTCGCTCAACGAGGCATCGGCAAGACCGGACCGAATGCCCTTCACCCCGGCGACCACATCAAGGTGAAGTTCCTCCCCGCCAAGGACGGCAGCCCCTTAGGGTTCCTCAAGACCGTGGTGATGCCGGATGGACGCGTGGTCCAGATCGCGGCCGGTCAAGGTAACGAATAGAACACCGGGGGCGGACCACCATGGCTCTTGAACGAAGGACCGTTTGGGCGCCGGTTGCGGCTGCGGCCGCCCTTGTGATCGGCTTGCTTTCGCCGGTTGCCGCGCGGGCGCAGTTCGGATTTCCGGACCCTCCTCCGCCCTACCGGCCCGCGAAGGACGCCAAGGACCTGCGGTCCGTGCTTTTCAACTGGACCTGGTACATGGGCATGCTGCGAGGTGTCGATGAGCACGAGCTGATCACATCGCTCGAATACCAGGGCAAGGGCGCCATCCAGGTGGACGGCGAAGCCTGTACGCTGACGAAATATCGCGTCAGCACCAACTACCAGATCCCCGGTCAGCGGGTGCAGTACACCTGCACCCGGCCCAACGGGCAAACGGTTTCGAATATCGAGGTATTGAACGGCCATTACGCCTGGGACGAAGACTTCCCGGGTGCGGAAATCGATCCGGGGAAGGGGAAGGCCGCGCCGAGGCCGGACGCGGTGGAAGAGCGGCTCATCCGCTTGTACGCCAGTCCGCAGGGCGCGCCGAAGGCCGCGATCGCGGGGGCCGACCCGGAGGCGGTGCTGGGAGCCAACCCGGGCACGCTGGTCAAGGACGGTCTCATGAAGGCCGGCCAGACTTCCCTCGCGTGGCAGGACGGCAAGCCCGTAGTAACCTACCCGATTCCCGGCGTTCCCGGCGCCATCGCCACCGCAACTCTGGATGCGAAGTACATGGCGGAGCGCGTAGTGGTGAAGCATGGGTCGAAAACGATCGAGTTCAACTACGGCGACTACCAGGACTGGAACAATCCGCTGAACAAAGTCGACGCGTTGTACGCGGGCAAGATCTCGGAAAGTCACAACGGCGCTCTCGTTCGCGACCTCACCACGGTCCAGACGGAGACCGGCAGCGTTTATGTGGCCATGCCTGTGCCAGCCAGTGTGATCGCGGCAATGCATGCGCCGGCGTGGCCGGCGCCGGTGTGGAACGGGCCAGCCCCCTTCGTGTTCGGGCCAGCCCCCACGGGCACTCAGGAAACCGCGAACGCGCCCACGCCGCGGACTCCCGATGGGCATCCGGACATGACCGGCACCTGGAACTCCTCCGGCATGAACTGGCGTTACGGCAATCGCCGCTGCGATCCAACGCAGCAGGAGGGCTGCTCGCGGGCGCTCAATCAGACCATGGATTTCGAGTTCGAATCGCCTTCCCGCTTCGGACCGAATCGTCCGCTGTATAAGCCCGAGTTCTGGGACAAGGTGCAGAACCTCGACATGTGGACTAACAAGGACGACCCGGTTATGACCTGCCAGCCGCTGGGGATTCCGCGCGAGGGCCCGCCCCATCGCATCGTCCAGACACCCACCGACGTAATCTTCTTCTACACCCGGTATGTCGATGGCGGCGGCGGGTACGGGGAATACCGCATCATCCCTACTGACGGCCGCAAGCACGATCCTAAACAGGCGATCGAGAGTTTCTATATGGGATATACCGTGGGCAAGTGGGAAGGTGACACGCTGGTTCTCGACTCCATCTCGTTCGTCGATAGCACCTGGCTCGGGCGCGGCGGTTACTTCCATTCCGATCAGATGCACGTGATCGAGAAACTCACGCGTCACGGCAATCAGATCAACTACGAGGTAACGGTCGAAGATCCCGAAGTTCTCGCCGAGCCGTGGGTGATGACGCCGCGAACATTGTCGCTCGGCAACTTCCCCGACGCCGAACTTCTGCCCGAGCGGGGCGATTGTGAGGTCTACGAGACCAAGGACATCAGCTCACAGATTCGTCACTAGGAACTGAGCCGCACGTGAGCAAGCGAATGATCCGAGCCCTATTGGCCTTAGCCCTTTGTAGCGCCGTTTCTACTTCTGTTACCGAACGTGCCCAGGCTCAATCGCCCGCGGGCGCCGCGTCCGCACCGAAAGTGGAAGCGAACCTCGCTCAATTGATGCGGGGAACCCTCTATCCGGAATCGAACGTGGTCTTTGCGCCGCAGGACGTGAACCCGGCCGAGGTGCCCCACGCCAAGGATCCCAGCATGGCGACCGACCCGCTGCAGAGTTCTTATGGAAAATGGCAGGCGGTGGAGAACAATGCCTTGGCGATCGCCGAAGTGGCCAACCTCCTGATGCTTCCCGGACGCAAATGCGCGAACGGTCTGGATGTTCCGCTGCAGAACCCGGATTGGACCAAGTTCGTCGAGGAGCTGCGCGACGCGGGAATGCAGGCCTACGCTGCGGCGCGAACCCAGAGCCAGGACAAGATGACCGACGTGTCCGGCGTGATGACGCTGGCCTGCCAGCATTGCCATCTGCGGTACCGCGATCGGCGCAGCCCCGCGGCCCGCTGCAAGTAAGGCCGGGGAAGCGCACGCGGCGTGCGCAACTACAATGAGCGTATGCCCACCGCTCCGATCGATGCTCCGTTAGCCTGTGTCTTCGACGCCTACGGCACCCTGTTTGATTACGCATCCGCGGTGGCGCGACACACCGCGGCTGTTGGCGCCTCCGGCGAACGGCTGAGCGGACTTTGGCGGGAAAAGCAGCTGCAGTATACGTGGCTTCGCGCCGCCCAGGGCAGGCATGCCGACTTCTGGCAGGTCACCGGCGACGCCTTGGACTTCGCGCTCGAATCGCTCGGGCTAAGCGATCCGGGCCTTCGCCAGCGGTTGATGGAATCCTACCTGACGCTCGATGCGTTTCCCGAAGTGCCCGAAGTCCTGCAGCGCCTCCAGCGTCAGGGGATCAAGACGGCGATCCTGTCCAACGGCTCGCCGCAGATGTTGCGGCCCCTTGTCTCCAACGCGCGCCTGGAGCCATTCTTGGACGCCGTGCTCTCCGTGGAAGAGGTTGGCGTCTTCAAACCGCATCCCAAGGTCTACCAGCTTGCCGTGGATCGTTTCGGCGTGGAAGCGCAACGCACCTGGTTTCAGTCTTCCAATGCGTGGGATGCGTGGGCCGCTTCTGCGTTCGGCATGCGAGTGGTCTGGTGTAATCGCTATGGTCAACGCTCCGAGCGGTTGCCCGGCCATCCCGATTACCAGATCCGTTCGCTGACCGAGCTTCCGTTTCTCACTCCTTCGCCCGCGGGCGGATAGCGCCCCGCCGCTATCATGAAGGTAGCGGCATGCCTGCGCTGATCATCGATAACTACGATTCCTTCACCTACAACCTGGTGCACGCGGTGGCTGAAATCACCACCTGCGCACCCATCGTGGTGCGCAACGACGAGCTGAATTGGGATGAAGTACAGCGGTTGGATATCGATGCGGTGATTATTTCACCTGGGCCGGGCCGGCCTGACAACCCCCGTGATTTCGGCATGTCCGCGCGGCTGATTGCGGAGGCCACCGTGCCGCTCCTGGGCGTCTGCCTGGGTCATCAGGGCATCGCGCAGCACTTCGGAGGGAGTGTGGTTCGCGCGGCGGAACCGGTGCATGGCCGCGGCGCGGAGATTTTCCATGACGGCGATGAACTGTTCGCCGGCGTCCCGAATCCGTTCACAGCCATTCGCTATCACTCGCTGCTGGTGGACGAGTCCTTGCCCGATTGTTTGCGCAAAATCGCCTGGACGCCCGACGGCCTGATCATGGCGCTGCGGCACGTCGAGCGTCCGATCTGGGGCGTGCAGTTTCATCCGGAGTCCATCTGCACCGAATATGGAACCACCATTCTGCGCAATTTCTTGAAAGCGCCGAAAAGATCCTCGCAATATGCCGTCAGATCCACGCCTGCCTCGCGGTCACGGATGAAAATGCAGGCGCGGCAGCGCCAACTCACGGTCGCACCGGAAACCCTGTTTCGAGGGCTCTTTTCGCACCAGCGCCACGCGTTTTGGCTCGACAGCTCGCTCGTCACGCCGCACAGCCGGTTCTCGTTCATGGGCGCTTCCGGCGAAGTGCTACGCCACGATTGCCTGGCCGGCGGGTTCTTTGAGCACATGGAGCAACTGCTCGAAAGCGAAGTGCACGCCCCCCCGCTCCCGTTCGACTTCACCGGCGGCTACGTCGGCTACCTGGGCTACGAACTGAAGGCCGAATGCGGCTCGCCGAATCTGCATCGATCCTCTCTGCCGGATGCTTTCCTGCTGCGCGTGGATCAGTTTCTCGCCATCGATCACTCCGAAAACGCCGTGTGGCTGGTCGGGCGCGATGCGGAATGGCTCGACGAAACCGAGCAGCGCATCCGTGCACTCCAAGATGGGTCCACGGGCCCTTGGTTTTGCCCGGCGCCCTCCTGCGAGCTGGGCATCTCGCGCGACGAATACCTGCGCCTGATCGCCGAATGCCGCTCGCGCATCGCCGCCGGCGAAAGCTACGAGATCTGCCTCACTAACCAGCTGCGAGTCGCCACGGACATCCCGGCGCTCGCCTATTACGAGGTCCTGCGCCGGCAGAATCCGGCGCCGCATTCGGCTTATCTTCAATTCGGCGAGATCCAGGTGGCCTGCTCCTCGCCCGAGCGATTCCTGCGCGTCGACCCCGTCGGCAACGTCGAATCGCGGCCCATCAAGGGCACCATCCGCCGCGGCGCCACCGAGCAGGAAGACGCCCAGTTTCGCGCTGCGCTGGCCGCCAGCGAAAAGAATCGCGCGGAAAACCTCATGATCGTGGATCTCGCACGCAACGACCTGGGCCGGGTCTGCCGCTTCGGCAGCGTGCACGTCCCGCGCATGATGGAAGTCGAGAGCTACGCGACCGTGCATCAACTGGTCAGCACCATCTCAGGCCGGCTCAATGCGGACGCCTCCGCCGTCGACTGCCTCCGTGCCGCTTTCCCCGGCGGCTCCATGACCGGCGCGCCCAAGCTCCGCACGCTGGAAATCCTCGACGAACTGGAGCCGGAAGCGCGCGGCATTTACTCCGGCAGCATCGGCTACCTCGGCTTCAACGGCGCCACCGACCTGAACATCGTGATTCGCACGGCGGTCTTCCACGCGGGCGTCGCCAGCATCGGCGTCGGCGGCGCGATCACGTTCCAATCCAATCCCGAAGAGGAGTGGGACGAGATGCTGTTGAAGGCGCAAGCGTTGCTGCGAGCGTTTTCCGGCACGCTATCATGAATGCTATGTCCACCGTCACACCGGTCCACGAGGCCACCGGCGTCTTCGACCGTATACGCGCCTTGGAAAGCGAATATCTGCTGCAGAACTACGCGCGCTACCCGCTGGTTCTGCATCGCGGCAAGGGCTGCTACGTCTACGATCCCTCCGGTAAGCGCTACCTCGATTTCATCACCGGAATCGGCGTCAACGCGCTCGGCCACGCCCATCCGCGCCTGGTGAAAATCATCCGCGAGCAGGCCGGCCTGCTGTTGCACTCTTCGAACCTCTACTACCACGAATATCAAGGCCCGCTCGCCGAGCGTCTGGCGAAAGCCAGCGGCCTCGAGCGCACGTTCTTTTGCAACTCCGGCGCTGAATCGATGGAAGGCGCGTTGAAGATGATTCGCGCGCATGGCCACGCGATCCATCCGGAAAAATACGAAGTCGTCTCGCTGCACAATTCGTTTCACGGCCGCACGCTGGGCGCGCTGTCCATCACGGGCCAGGAAAAATATCGCAAGGATTTCGAGCCGCTGCTCGCCGGCGCGCGCTTCGTTCCTCCCAACGACATCACGGCGCTGGAGCAGGTGGTGCACGAGCGCACGGCGGGCATTGTCATCGAATGGATCCAGGGCGAGGGCGGCATCTATCCGATGTCCACCGATTACGTGCGCAAAGCGCGCGAACTGGCCGACCGCTGTGACGCGCTGCTGGTCTTCGACGAGATTCAATGCGGCGTCGGCCGCGTGGGCCGCTACTTCGCCTATCAACTCTCCGATCCCGTGGTGCTGCCCGACATCATGGTGGCGGCGAAACCGCTGGCCTGCGGCATTCCCCTGGGCGTCATCGTAGCCAACCAGCGCGCGGCGAAGTCCATCGGCTCCGGCCAGCACGGCTCCACGTTCGGCGGCGGACCGCTGGCCTGCCGCGTGGCGCTTGAATTCATGGACATCCTGGACACGCTGCTGCCGCACATCGAACAAGCCGGTACGTATTTCCAGATGAAGCTGGAAGAACTGAAGAAGAAGTTTTCCTTCATCCGGGAAATCCGCGGCCGCGGCCTGATGGTCGGCGTCGATCTCAGTATTCCGGGCAAACAGATCGTGCTGGATGCCATGGAACACGGGCTGCTGCTGAACTGCACGCACGAGACGGTCCTGCGCTTCCTGCCGCCGTATATCGTCGCCGAGAAGGAGATCGATCGTGCGGTGTCCATCCTGAAAAAGGTTCTGCAGGCTGCTGCCAAACGTGGTGGCGCCGCCAGTTGAGCCTCGCGGAGTGGAAGCAGCGCTATCGCGCCGGCGAGCAGCTGTTTGAGGCTCCATCGCCGCTGGTCGCGAAGTTCGCGGCGGAACTCGAACCGGGCGTGGCGCTGGATGTGGCCTGCGGTCCGGGCCGCAACGCGGTGTGCCTGGCAGAGCTTGGTTGGCGAGTCACCGCCGTGGATGGCGTACCCCGCGCGATTGAATTGCTGACGCAGCGCGCCCGCGCGAAGAATCTCACGATCGACGCGCGCATCGCCGATCTCGAGCGCGGTGACTTCCTCATCGAGCGAGACTCCTACGACCTGATCTGCGATTGCTACTATCTGCAGCGCGATCTGATCCCGCAAATGCAACAGGGCCTGCGGCCGGGCGGCACGATCATCCTGATCGTCCACCTGGCCGATCCCGATCAGCCGCAAGGCACGCCCACGCGAGCCTGTCCGGGCGAACTGCGCGCATACTTCGCCGGTTGGGCCATTCAGCATTACTACGAAGGCCGGCCCAACGAGTCCTGCCATCAGCGCGCCGTCGCGGAGATCGTGGCGCGCAAGCCCGATTAGAAGAACGATCCGGCGACGATCAGCAGCCCGAACACAATCGACACGGTCAGCGCGCGTTTGCCGGCAGTCTTCAAGGGCATCGCCAGCGCTCGCTCGGTGTGTAGATTGTAGAGGTCCATCAGATGGAATGCGCCCGACAAGGCGAGCGCCGCGGCATAGAAGAACCGCAGCGTGGCAGCCAGCGCGATGGCGGCGAAGACCAGCAGCGCCTCCACCGACGTAGCTTGATTGCGCATCCGTTGGAACGCCTCCGTGAGCACGGGCGTGGCTTTCCTGGCCGCGATGCGCGCCTCCAGCCGGGCATGCACCACCAGGATGCCGCCCAGGAAATGCGCCGCGTGCAGTCCCCACATCCACCAACCCCAGACCGGAATGGTGCGCGCGATCGCCAGACACGCCGCGAGCGCCGAACTGCTCAGTCCCGCCGCGCTCAATGCCTGCAGCCAGACTGCGCGCTGCCGGTTCCGGACGGTCATATAGACGGCCAGCACCGTGAGCGCTCCCGCCGCGCCCGCCAGTACAGCCAGAATCCCAAGCGGCCAAACCAGCAGAAGCGCGCCGCCCGCCAATGCCAGCAGCACGACCTCCACTACGAGATAGCGAAGCGCCACAGCGCTCTCCGGCCGCTTGTCGCGCCACACCCAGCGCTGCCGCGCCAGCAGCGTTAGCGGATCGCGCAGCAGAAACACCAGCACCACCGCCGCCAGCGCAGGCAACACTGGCCAGGCGAGCTTATGCAAGACAATCAGCGCGCCCGCGAACGGCTGCAGCAGCATCGCCCACGCGCCATGCTCGCGCGGGATCAGCGCAACACTGGATTTTCGAGGCGGCTCGCTCACATCCCCGGTCTCGCGCCAACGCGCTACGCCTATTTCACCACCACCGGCTCCGGCACCCGCGGCGGGACCGTCTTTGCCTTCTTGCGGCGCAGACGGCTCAGCGTCTGTTGCAGCTTGTCGAGGTAGATGTAAACCACCGGCGTCAGGAACAGCGTCAGCAACTGCGAGAACAGCAGCCCGCCGACCACCGCCATGCCCAGCGGACGCCGTGCCTCGGAACCCGCGCCGACACCGAGCGCGATGGGCAGCGTGCCGAGCAACGCGCACATGGTCGTCATCATAATCGGCCGGAAGCGAATCAGGCAGCCTTCGTAGATCGCCTCCACCGGGCTCTTGCCTTCGTTGCGCTGGGCTTCCAGCGCGAAATCGATCATCATGATCGCGTTCTTCTTCACGATGCCGATCAGCATGATCAGTCCGACGAAGCCGTAGAGATTCAGCTCCATGTGGAACAGCATCAGCGTCAGCAGCGCGCCGAAGCCCGCCGAAGGCAGGCCGGACAAAATCGTAAGAGGATGCACGAAGCTTTCGTACAGAATGCCCAGCACCAAGTAGATCACCAGCGTTGCGATGATCAGCAGCACCCACAGGGTTTGTAGCGAATTCTCGAAGGCTTGCGCGCTGCCCTGAAAACTGCCGCTAATGGTGATGGGCAGCCGGAGCTGCCGCATCGCTTCCTCGATCTGATCCACAGCCGGTCCCAGGGAAGCGCCCGGCCGCAGGTTGAACGAAACGGTCACCGAGGGCAGCTGGCCGGTGTGGTTCACGCTGAGCGGTCCGACGGTCCGGGTCAGCTTGGCAACTTCATCCAGCGGGACCAGCCTTGCACCAGGGCCGGCCGGCGTTGCGGGCGCGCTGGAAGACGACGAATCGGACGACGCCGCCGTGGCCGATGTCGGATTGCTCGCCGATGTCGCTCCCGAAGACGTGATGTAGAGTTTCGACAGCGCCAGCGGATCCCGCTGATCCTGCGGCAGCGCCTCGATGATGACGTAGTATTCGTTCGACGGCGTGTAGATGGTCGAAATCTGCCGGTTGCCGTAGGCGTCGTACAGCGCGTCTTCGATCTGCTGCGGCGTGACACCCAGCGCGTGGGCCTTGTCGCGATCGATGTCCACGGTCACCTGCGGCGAACTGACCTGCAGATCCGTGGTGACGTCCTGCAGATCGGGCATGTCGCGCAGCCTCGTTTCCAGAATCGGCGCCCAATGCTGCAGCTCCTTGAAATCGGTGCCGCTCAGCGTGTATTGATACAAGCTCTTGGTCAGCTGCCCGCCGATGCGGATGGTCGCGGGCACCTGCATGTAGACGCTGATCCCTGGAATGCGCGCCAGTTTCGGCCGTAATTCCTGCACCACCTGCTCGGCGGTCAACTTGCGTTCCGACAGGGGCTTCAAGGTGGCGAAGACCCGGCCGGAGTTGTTGGCATTATTTCCGCCGATCATGCCCATCGCCATGGTGATGTTGGGATCGGAGTAAATCACTTTCGTTACTTCCTGCTGATGCCGCGACATCGCATCGAAGGACGTGTCCTGCGCCCCTTCGGTAAAGCCGAAGAGCTGGCCGGTGTCTTCCACCGGCAGAAATCCCTTGGGGATCACCACGAACAGATATCCGGTGGCCAGCAGCACCAGGAGCGAGACGAAAATCGTCGCCGGCCGGTGCCGTAGCACGATCTTCAAGCCCCAGTCGTAAACGGCCAGCAGGCCGTCAAAAAAGCGCTCGGAGAAGCGGAACAGCTTGCCGTGCTCGCTGCGGTCCTTGTGCGCCAAAAAACGGCTGCACAGCATCGGCGTCAGCGTTAGCGAGACAAAGCCGGAAATCAGAATCGCCGCCGCGATCGTCACCGCGAACTCGTGCAGCAGCCGCCCGATGATCCCGCCCATGAACAGCACCGGGATGAACACCGCCGCCAGCGACACGGTCATCGAAACGATGGTGAACCCGATCTCCGCCGAGCCGTCCTGGGCGGCCAGCATCGCGTCCTTGCCCATTTCGCGGTGCCGCACGATGTTTTCCAGCATCACGATGGCGTCGTCCACCACAAAGCCCACCGATAGCGTCAGGGCCATCAGCGACAGATTGTCCACGGTGTAGTTGAGCAGATACATCACCGCGAACGCGCCGATCAGCGACATCGGCACCGCCAGGCTCGGAATCAGCGTGGCCGACAAATTCCGCAGGAAGAAGAAGATCACCAGGATCACCAGCAGGATGGTGATGAGCAGCGTCACTTTTACGTCATGAATCGAGTCCCGGATGGTCTCCGAGCGGTCGTACATGATGTTCAGTTCCACCGACGCGGGAATCTGCGCCCGGAACGCGGGCATCAGCTTGCGGATTTTGTCGGTGATCTCCACCGTGTTGGTGCCAGGCTGGCGCAGAATCGACAGCCCGATGGCGCGGTCCTGGTTATACCAGTTCGCCGTATGGTCGTCCTGCACGCTGTCGATGACGTTGGCGATTTCATCCAGCCGCACCGGGTTGCCGTTGCGGTAGGCCACGATCAGCGGACGGAACTGGGCGGCGCGCATGAGCTGGCCGGTGGCCTGCACGTTGAAAGCCTGGTTGCGGCCCCACAGCGTTCCCGTGGGCAGATTGACGTTACTCTGGGCCACCACGCTCTCCACCTGGTCGATTCCGATGCCGCGGGTGGCGAGCGCGTCCGGATCCACCTGCACCCGCACCGCATACTTCTGCGATCCGAACACGTTCACCTGCGCCACGCCGTCAATCGTCGAGATGCGCTGCGCCATGTTGGTTTCGGCGTATTCGTCCACCGTGGACAGCGGCAGCGTCGGCGAACTGAGCGCGATGTACATGATCGGCTGGTCGGCCGGATTCACTTTCTGATACGACGGCGGCGAGGGCATGCCTACGGGAAGCTGCTTCGCGGCCGCGGAGATGGAGGCCTGCACGTCCTGTGCCGCGGCGTCGATGTTGCGGCTCAGCTCGAATTGAATCGTGACCTGAGTTTGCCCGAGCGTGCTCGAGGACGTCATCGAATCGATGCCTGCGATAGTCGAGAACTGGCGCTCCAGCGGCGTCGCCACCGATGACGCCATGGTCTCGGGGCTCGCGCCCGGCAGGCTGGCGGATACATTGATGGTCGGAAAATCGACGTTCGGCAAGTCGCTCACCGGCAGCGACTGGTAAGAAAGGATGCCGAAACCCAGCAGCCCCGCCATCACCAGAGTGGTCGTCACCGCGCGGCGAATGAAAAATTCGGGAATGCTCACAAGCCCGCTCCGTCCGGCTGCTGCGGGGTTTCCACAACTTGCACCGTTGCGCCCGGAACCAGCCGCGATTGGCCATCGGTGATCACCGACTCGCCCGGATGCACTCCCGTCACCGCCTGCTGGTTGCCGACCAGCCGGCCCAGCACCACGGGACGCATTTCCACCTTCATATCCGCTTTCACCACGAACACAAACTGGCCGTTTTGCCCCGTCTGCACCGCCTCGGAAGGCACCAGGATCGCATTCGGCTGGGTGGCCACGAACAGGACTACGTTGGCGAACTGCCCCGGCCAAAGCCGGTTGTCGGCGTTGTCGAAAGTGGCTTTCAACCGGATGGTGCCGGTGCTCTGATCCACGGCGTTGTCGGCGAACGTCAGCGTGCCCTCCAGCGGACGCGATTCGGTTTCGCCGGCCGGCGCGGCCTGAACCGTCAGATGATCCGCCATCCGCTTATTGATCTCGGGAAATTCTTTCTCCGGCACCGAAAACGAAACGTAGATCGGATGGATCTGATTGATGGTCACCAGCGGCACGTCGTTGGCCTTGATGACGTTGCCTTCCTTGACCAGGACGTTGCCGGTGCGGCCCTCGATGGGCGAGGCGATGTTGCAGTACTCCAGCTGCAGCCGCGCGTTGTCGATGGCAGCCCGGTCGGCGGCCAGCGTCGCCTCGAGCGACCGCTTGGTGAACTGCTTCAGATCGTTGTCCGACTTCGCCACGATGCCTTCCTGGAACAGCTGGGCGTAGCGCTGAGCGTCGGCCTCCGCGTTAGCGGCCGTCGCCGCGTCCCTGGCCAGGTTCGCTTCGGCCTGCTTGAGCGCCTCTTCGAACGGGCGCGAATCCACCTGGAAGAGCTGCTGGCCTTTGCGGACGTAGTCGCCCTCGGTGAAGTAGACGTGGGTCAATTGCCCGGCCACCAGCGACTTCACGCCGATGGTGGAATAAGCCTCTACGTTGCCGATCGCGCGCACTTCCACCGGAATGCTGCGCTGAACCACTTTCGCCACGGTCACCGGCACCGGCGGGCGCTTGGGGGGCGCGGCAGCCTGGGTCGGCGCCTGTTTGCATGCAGCCAGCGTCAACAGCGAGGCCAGTGCGCACCCGAGCGCGTGGAAACGCGCCGTCCGCAACAAGGCTCGATCTCCGATCTGGAATGGAATCGCGATGTATTGATTATCGCGAATTTAAATACGCGATGAGATTGGCCATGTCGCTTTGCGAAAGCTGCGGCCAGCCGATATGCATGTCGTGCATCTTCCGCTCCATGGCGGGCCCGTGATGCCACAGCACCTCCACCATGGCGACGGCCGAATACGGGGTGGCCGGCTTGGTGAGCGTGGGCGCACCCGAAGAGGCGTTATCGTGGCACGCGGCGCACTTCTTCGCCTCGAACGTCTTCTTGCCCTTCACCGCGTCCCCCGTGGAACCGAAGAACTGCTTCGCCCACACGTACGACAGCACCTCGCGCATCTCGGGCAGCGTCAGGTGCGGATGCGGCTGCTGCATCTGGGGCGAGTGATCCCACAGGTCCACGGCGACGTCGGTGAGCGTGCTGTCTCCCAGCAGTTTTTCGAGCGCCAGTTGCCCTTTGTGGCAATTCGTGCAACCCTTGCTCTCGAACAACTGCTCCCCGGTCTCGGCCGCGGGCATAGCGAATTCCCGCTCCTCATTTCTCGTCTGCGGCAGGTTCTGCAGATAGACCAGAAGATCCGAAAAATCCTGCGTGGTCAGCTGCGGCCATTGGATTTTGCGGTTGGCCATCTCGGTTTTCATGAGATCGGCGTGGTCCCACATGCTCTCCACCAGAACCACCGGATCGCGCAACGATTGCCATTGCGCAACCGGCTTGCCCGGCCCCCCGCCGGACGCGATGGCATGGCAATCGGCGCAATGTTTGCTTTCAAACAGCCGCTTGCCGCGCTCGGCTTCCCCCGGCTTCTCGAAATAACGCGCCGAATAAAAGAACGCGAACAGATCCGCGGCCTGCTGCGCGCTCACCGCGGGCGGCGTGATGCCCTGCGCCGCCATGGTCGACCACATCACCGGCGCGTGGTTCCACATGAGAGCGGCGATGCCGGCGGGCGTATAGTTGCGGTCGAAACGCTGGCTCAGGTCGGGCGCCTTGGCCTTGCTCTGGCCCTGTACCGCATGGCAGTTCACGCAGCCCTGCGTCTTGAAGAAATCCGATCCGCGTTGGGCGTCGGCTTGAAACGAAGCCGCCAGACCCGAAGAACCGCCAACCAGCACCAGCAGCAGCAATCCGGCCTTATCCATAGACACAAGCCCTCGCTCTCTAAGCAGATCATACTCCCTGGGGCAATCCTGTGACTTATCAATGCCTTGAGAAATCGGCCGGGGTCGCGGGACCTGGGTCAGAACCGAGCAATTGCGCCAAATCGCGCTGCCCTTGGGCCTGGGTCGCGCTGGGAGCGCGGGCGGGCAAGTAGAGGGCGCTCGATGGCACGGGCCCCCTGGCTGGTCCGAATCGGCTCCCAGCGGCGGCACCAGTGCATTTGGGCTTCCGCTCACTTTCGCATGGAAGCTGTTGATTCTAAAATCAACCGGGCTATCTTTGTGGTTTTCCTGCTAACCAAACGGATAGCACCGACACGGACACTCCGAGTTGCTGTTGTGCGAAAATCGACCA
>DATJNO010000108.1:0-23696 GCA_035508055.1 Bryobacteraceae bacterium
ACGGATGCCGGTGGTTTCTTTGCAGCGGCCAGGCTCTGTTTGAGCGCCTGCATGATGTCGATCACCTTTGCCGGCTCGGCCGCGGGTGGCGTCACCACTTCCTGTCCCTTGATCTTGGCATCGATGAGCGACTGCAGGTTGTCCATGTACGTGTCGTGGTATTTCTGCGGCTCGAAGGGAGCTGCGAGCGATTCCACCAGCATCTCGGCCAGCTTCAACTCCTGTTCCTTCACCAAGCCTGTATCGGTGCGGAATTCCTCCACTTTGCGGACTTCGTTCGCATAGTACATGGTGTGCATCAACAGACCGTGCGCGCCGGGCCGGAAGATGACGATGTGCTCGCGATTGTGCATGGCGATCTTGGCCACCCCGACGTAGCCGGTGCGCTTCAGCGTGTCGTAGAGCAGCGCGTAGGGCTTCTGCCCCGCTTCATCGGGCGCCATGTAGAAGGAGCTTTCAAAATAGATGGGGTCCACTTCGGTGGACTTTACGAATTCGAGGATCTCCATCACCTTGGCCGTGGAGGGCGCCATCTTTTTGATGTCCTCGTCCTCGATGACCACGTAGCGGTCCTTTTCGTACTCGTAGCCTTTGACGATCTCGCTTCGCGGAATCGGCTTGTCTTCCGCCTGGCAATAGATCACCTGCTTGATGCGCGAGTGATCGGACTTATGTAACTGGTTAAAGCTGATACCCTCGCTGCGCGCGGCGGTAAACAGCTTCACGGGAAAAGACACGAGGCCGAAAGTGAGATGCCCTTTCCAGACCGTTGTAGCCATGGCGACAACCTCCCACAATATGTGACCATACCACGACTGTCAAACATTTTCAACAGGCAACGTTTCTAAGGGTCATGCTCGTTGGGCTACAGGGCGACCTTCAGTCCCCGTGATCGCCAAAGTATTTCTCCCTTGCCGTCCTGCACTTGCGAGACCATGCCCGCCTGGCCGCACCTCCAACCGCGTAATCTCGCCTTGGGTGATGGCGGAAGCGCACGGGCCGCGGTAATTGCTCCTGCGGGGGTTGTCTTGGCCTCGCACCGTGGTCCGTGCGCCTTCTACCCTGACGCGGCGTGATCAAAATCCTCTCCATCGACGGCGGTGGAATCCGCGGAATCATCCCCGCAGTCCTGCTCGCGGAAATCGAAGAGCGAACCGGACGGCCGATCGCCGAGCTGTTCGACCTGGTCGCCGGCACCTCCACCGGCGGCATCCTGGCTCTCGGTCTAACTATTCCGAAGGCGCGGGGCGCACCGCTCTACACGGCCCAAAACTTAGTCCAACTGTACGAGCGGGAAGGCGGCCGGATTTTTGCCCGCTCGTGGCTGCGCACACTCTTCACCTGCGACAGTCTCACCTGGAAGAAGTATGCGTCGACCGGGATCGAGCAGGTCTTGCTCGAATATTTCGGCGATTCCCGGCTGCGCGATGCAGTCACCGACGTCCTGGTCACCAGCTATGAGGTCGAACGCCGCTTCCCGTTTTTCTTCAAAAGCTCCAACGCGCGCCAGCGCCTGGACTACGATTTTCCGGCGCGCGAGGTCGCCCGCGCCACATCCGCCGCGCCCACCTACTTTGAGCCTATGAAGCTACTCACTGGAACCAATTCCGATCACTACACACTCATCGATGGAGGCGTGTTCGCCAACAATCCCGCTGCGTGCGCGTTGGTGGAAGCGCGCACCACTTTTCCCGGCGCCGGCGCTTACCTCGTCGTGTCGCTGGGAACCGGTACGCTCATGCGCAACCTGCCGCTGGCCGTCGCCAAGTACTGGGGCTCGGTCCGGTGGGCCAAACCGCTCATCGATATCGTCTTCGACGGCGTCAGCAGCACGGTGGATTACCAACTGCGGGAACTCGTGCCAGACAGTCCCAATCCGGGCAAACTCTACTACCGCTTTCAGGTGCAATTGAACGGGCACGACGCGTTGCTCGACAACGCCAGCGCCGAAAATATCACCGCTCTGAAGAACCTGGCGTATGATCTGATCGAGCGCGAGTCGGAGGACATCGACTCCGTTTGCGAAAAACTGACGCGGAAAGACTAGATTTCCGTCGCAAAGGGCGTGAAGCGCGTCTCGTAGTCGAACGTATCGATCCCCTCGGTGTGCTTCAGGAAGCCCACAATCGCGTACGTTAAAGGCGTCGCGATCACTTCATACGCAACCTTGAAGAAATACGCGGCTATGATCAGCTTGATCAGCTCCGCTCTGGGTACCTCGCCGGTGAAAGCGATGATCGAAAGAATCAGCGTGTCCACGGCCTGCCCCACTACCGTCGATCCTACCGTGCGCGTCCACAGGAAGCGTCCTTTGGTGATGAGCTTCATCTTTGCAAGAGTGAAAGAATTGGCAAACTCACCGCACCAATAGGCGATCAGGCTTGCCAGCACCAGCCGCGGCACCTGATGAAAAACGATCGCGAACGCTTCCTGGTTCTTCCAGCCGGGCGCCGCCGGCAGGGCGACGATCAGATTACCCAAACCCGCCATCAGCGCGTTCGCCGCGAACCCGATCCAGATGATGCGCCGCGATCCGCCGTACCCGTAAACCTCCGTGAAGACGTCGCCAAAGATGTACGTGATGGGAAACAGGAGCTGCGCGCCGCTGACCGGGTACCCGCCGATGTCGCAGATCTTCTGCCCCACCAGGTTCGAAATCACCAATACAACGATGAAGATGCTGGCAAGCAGATCGTAGTATTTGAAGACCCTGGTCTTTTCGGCCAATTCCCAATTATAGAGGACGCGCGCTTGGCCGCCGGCCGGCGCCGGCTAGAATCGAATGACCGCCATCGCGCCGTCGGTCCTGAGATTGTCGCCGGTTGCGTTCGAGAATGCCGTCGGCGCGTCCGGCCGATCCACCAGCGAAAGCCCGCGCACCAGCCCGGTGAACAGAAGATCGTTCACAACCTTGGCGCGCTCGTGATCGATCTCCACGTCCACTTTGTGCGTGAAGTTCCGCGCCGTCTCGGAAAAATCGATCCCGGTGTCATGGGTGGCCGAACACACCCAGACATCTTGCCCCTGAAACTGTCTCGGCCGGTGCCAGATGCGCGCGTGATGCCGCGCCGAGAACGTATCGGTCTCCTTCTCCATCGCTACGTCCGGCGCGCGGCCGTCCAGCAGCAGTATGGAAACCGGCGCCTCGGAATACCCGCGCTGCTCGGCCATGGCCTGGAACGTCTGAAATTTGGATTGCGCGTTCAACGCATCAGCCCGGTGCCATCCGGCCTTTTCAAACGCCTTCTCGATCTGCTCCAGGCTGCCCAGGAACATCAGGTTGGTCATGTCGGAAGGCTTGGCCGGCTTTTCGGCCATGGTCCGCGCGGGCTGCGCGTTTACCAGCCGGTACAGCTCGTCCTGCGGCTCGATGGCGGCGACATTCGGACCTCGCGCGCTGCCGGACCAATCCACTGCCTTAGTCAACTCCAGCGCCATATCCACGCCCGGTTCGAAGTCGATGTTGGCGTCCGGCTCCTTCAACACCGCGCCTTTGACGGTGTTCAGCAAGCCGGCCAGTCCTTGGTATTTCTCGGCGATTTTGTTGATGCCTTCGTCCAAACGTCCCGCCCCCGTCTGCGACGCGACAATGCCGAGAATCCGCCCGTGCGAGTCCACCGATTCGCGCGCGTTGTCGATGCTCGCCACTTTGGCCGCCAGCATTGCCTTCGCGCCGGTCGAGTCGCTGACATGGTCGAAGTCCAGATCCAACACCGCCTGGTCATCCGGTTTCACCGCGGAGACCGCTTCCGCTACGTGGCCTTTCAGCGTGGCGCCCGCCGCCATCACGATTCGGCCCTTCGCCACCACCGGAGCCACCACCACCGCTTCCACCGGGTCGCCCACCTTCGCGCTGGTGCTTTTCACGGCCGTGGTCAGACGGATTTGAATTTGTGTGCCCGCCGGAATTTGCGTCGCCGCCTGCAGCCCGGCAGCCGCCACGATGGCGATCCAAAGCCTCCCGCTCATACTCCACATCCTAGCGCGGCCCGCGCTGGCTTGGCGCCGCTAATCCCTTCCAAGCGCGCCTCCTGTTGCCGGTGTTACATTAATTAGCCATAGAGCGGGTCAGCCGCGGTCGCCGGGGATGGGGATGGGAGAGCGCCGCAGCATGTGACCGGAAGTTTGGTTACGGGATGGGAAAGGAACACACCCTCCATGAAGGCCCTCATAGCGGTATCGCTGCTTGTTTTTAGCGTTGATTTCGGCGCATTCGCCGAAGATTTGAGCCTTCGGGCTTGGCAATTGGAAAGCCAAGGCGAGGCCGGCCAGGCTCTCGAATACCTGGAGCGCGCCGCGCAAGGCGGCCAAGCCGACGCCCTGCTGGCCTACGCGCAATTCCTCGATCGCCACCACGATCCGCAAGCGCGCAAGGCCTACGAAAAGGCGCTCAGCGCCGCCCAAGGCCAAGACCGCGAGCGCGCCGCCCGCCGTCTGGTGATTCTTGATCTGTTCGCGGGCGACCGTCAGGCCGCCCAGCTGCACGCCGAACAATACCGCGCCGCCGGCGGACGTGATTTCAGCCTCCCGCCGCAGTCCAGCCTTCCGCCGAGCCCGCCAACCATCGCCATTCCCGGCCCGCTGCGGTCATTTGCCCGCATGGCCGCGCTCGCTCCCGAAGTGAGCCCCGAGGATTTGCTGCCCGCGCTGGCCCGCAATATCGTCACCAACGGATACCAGGCCGCCGGAAGCAGCGATGTGCTCGAACAGACGGAATACCTCAAGCTGATCGTCCGTTATCTTTCGCAGGCCCGCGAATTGGAGAACCTCGCCGGACCGGGCGGCGTGATCAAAGTCGAAACCTGCGACTCCACCCAAACCGGCGAGCTGCTGCGCGTTCTCGGTTACCGCATGCGCGGCGGCTGCGGCAGTGAAGTCGTGCTGGAAACCCTAAACGCCAGCCGCGCTTTCCTTACTATCGACTCCGGCTTCCCGCTGGCCCAACTGGAAGAGGATCTGCGCACCAACCGCCCGTTCGAATACCCCTACAAAGCTACTCAGGTGCCGCTGCTTTACACCCAGGACTATTGGATCCCGGCCAAGGACCGCGCGGGCATCGCGTTCCTCGACGCCTTCCTGGCCGACCCCGCTCTGTGCCGGCTTTATCTGGCGCTCGCGAAACTGGACCCGCAAGTCGCCGCCGAGCTGCAACAGCACACCACGGTGCAGAAAATTCGCGCTTATGCGCACGTGCTGGACTTTTATGGCGGCATGTTGCAGATCCGCGACGGCAAAGTGGTGGTGCCCGGAGGCGCGCGTTCGGAAAAGGCCTGGGCCGACCTGGTTGGAGTCTCGCCCGACAAGCCCGGCCAATTCATCGAGCGCCTGGTCGCCCGCGACGACGGTTGGATGGCCAGCTATTTCGATTCGCTGGCGCGCATCACGCCCACCGGGGGCCCGGTGCAGAACTACCTGACTGAGCCGGAGCGGCTCAAACGCTTTTACGCCGCGATTCGCGGAAAGGTGACCAGCCCCGGCCCCGCTCGGCCCGTGTTCCGCTCCAACACCGATATGATGCTGCTCACCACGCGCCTGCGCCTGGACCCTGACGGACGGCCCCACATCCCCGGCGACCTGGATGTGTGGCGCAATCTGTTCATTTCGCATCCGCAGCACGGCGGCAAGTACGACGTCAAGCTGAGCAAGGCGGCCGCCGGATGGAAAGACCCCGACGATGTCCTGGAAGCCCTGTTCGCCTTGTGCCGCAAGGCAGTGGAAAATGAGCCGTTGAAGATTTTCCTGGCCTTGAGCGACGTCGACCGCCATCGCGCCACGCCGCTGGACGCCAATACCGCCGACCGGATGGCGCGGGAATACCGCGGAATGGGCGCCCAATACTCGATTTTCGCCGAGGTGTCCGACGTCTCCGGCGCCACGATCGTTCAATTCCTGAACGTCGCGGATTCCATAAACCAGATCAAAGAGGCCGGCCTGCGCGCGGACGCGGCCGGCACCATGCAAGCGCTGGTCGGTCTGTGGCAGATCTTCTGCCGCCAGGGTTCCATCGCGCCCGCCGAGCGGGATCGCACGCTGGCCGATATCCTGGCCCGCTTCGAAAAGATCAAGAACGAGCGCGAGGTTTTCGAGGGAGGCCGAGCCGGCGTCGGGACACTGCTCGCAGCCGCCCGGTCGCCGCAGGGTGCGCCCGTCCAGGACCGCATGGTCGATCTCCTGGCCGGCAATGCCCACTCCGACACGTCCGACGTCCACACCCAGCTGGTCGAGAACATGATCCAGATCTTCGAGGCCCAGCGGCTGGTTTCCCTGTCCTCGATCTTCGACCTGGTGGACCATCTGGAGGCCGTCGCCAAGGGCGCCAAGGCCAATCTCGCGCTGATCAACAAGACCGCCGCGCGCATCACCGAAATTCAGCTACCACGCAGCTCGCTCAGCGCCCAGGAGAGAAATACGCTCAGCTTCGGCTATTGGTCGGAACGGCATATCGAAGGGGAACGCAAGCTGAACCTGCGCGCCCTGGTCGACCGCGCCGCCACCGATCCCAGGAAACTGGATGAAGTCCGCGGGTTGATGGCGCCCGTGCTGCGCGACACGCTGGTCGGCTTGAACTATATCTACTATGCGCCGCCTGGCGCCCAGGTCCTGTATACCAATCCGCTGTTTGTTCGTAGCCACGATTTTGTCGGCCTGGGTACGCCGTTCAGCCCGTGGAAGGAGACCGAGGTCCTCGGAACCGGCTGGCCCTCCAGCGCGGGCGGCAAACTGGAGGGCTCTCTGGTCAGCCTGCCGTACGCTTTGGCGGACGCCGAGCAGAACTTTCTGATCCCCTCCCGCGAGCAAGCGCTGATTTGGGGCGACCTGGTGCCGCAGCTCCTGCTTTCGGCCACCGTCAAGCGCTGGTGGAACGTTACGCCTGCTCAATTGCATTGGGTGGATCTGCACATGGATTACGCCCAGACGCGTCTGGCCGAGGCCGCCTTGAACCGGACCGAACTGCCCGCTGTTCTGGAGGCTTTGTCGCAGCACGCCATGCCCGCGCGAATCGCCAAAATCAGAGAACGGCTGGAAACCGCTCGCGTCAGGGAAGCGCTGGATGACGTTCTGCCGTCCGAGCTGTTCGAGCTGTCCAAGGATTTGCTGGCCGCGGACAAATCCGACGTTTCGCCGATCGCGGTGGAGATTCGTCGCGAAGCCGCCGCATCGCCCGCCGAGCTCAACTACGCGGCCATTTCCCGCGCCTTCGGCACCCCCAAACCCACGCTCGCGAATTCGTATTCGCCGGAATTGCTCGACCTCCGCACGTTCCCCACTTTGATGGGCTATTCCAGCCGCATCCTGGCCGAGAGTTGGGAGTCGAACTTGCTGTACTACGGTGCGCTGGCGGACCAGTTGCACTTTGCGCCCGCCGAACTGAACGTCCTGGTTCCAACCTGGACGGCACAAACGGTGGAGCACATCTTCGCCACCAACCTGGAAGACTGGCCGGCGCTGCTGCGCTCCCTCCGGCTGGTCGGGGAAGATGCCCGGGAGAAAGCGCGGAAGCAGACAGTGGCGGGCGCTGGCTTGTAGCCGCTTCGGAGGCAATCTTGACGTTACGCAATCATAAACTCTTCATCGGAGGCGCGGCTGCGGCGGGCGCGGTTTTACTCGCGATTCCGCTCGTGCTCGAGGCCCAGCCGCAGCGGCCCACTTTTCGCGTCAAAGTCGACATGGTCGTGCTCAGCTTTACTGTCACCGACAGCAAGGGGCATTACATCAACGGCCTGAAACCGTCCGATTTTCGCATCACCGAGGACGGCATCCTGCAAAAGCTGAACACGTTCGGGGAAGGGAACAAGCCGCCACTGCAAGTGCTGGCCGACGGAACCACGCGCCCCCTGACGGTCGCCAGCCCGGAAAGTCAGGGCGAGAGTCCGGAGCCCAGCGAAGTGCGTTCGGACGCCTTCGTCGGCACCAACGTCTTCGTTCTGTTCGACACCAGCAATTACATGTACCGCGGCTTCGTGTACGCGTCCGACGCGATCGCCGACTTCGTGCGCGGGCTGGACCGCGCCGATTCCGTCGCGGTCTATACATTCAGCCGCAATCTCTCGCGTCCCGCCCCGCTCACGCACGACCGCAACGAGGCCATCTTCGGCCTTCGCAAAGCCGTCGCCGGCGACGATGCCGCGCTCTACAACGGCCTGTTGCTCACCTTGCGCGACGCCGCCAAAGTGCCCGGCCGCAAGGTCGTCATCGTTTTCTCCAACGGCCCGGATAACGCCAGCCTGGTTGCGCCCGACGATGTGCGGGCGGTGGCCGAGGACGAAGGCATCCCCATTTACGTCATCTCCACCAACGACGTGAACAAGGACGCCATGTCCAGTTCGGTCTTCAAGCGCATCTCGACGAACACGGGCGGCAAGGCTTACTTCGCCAAAACCTGGCAGAAGCAGGTGGAGGCCTTCGAGTCGATTCGCGAAGATCTCGGCAACAGCTACACCATCACCTACTATCCGCAGCCCAATCCGAACGACGGCTTCCGCAAGATCAATGTCGAAATCGTCAGCGACGTCGGCAAGAAATATCGCGTTCGCGCTCGCCCCGGCTACCGGCCGCGCGGCGGTTTTTAGCCGCCGGCAGCCGCTAACCTAGTTGTGCGTTGGCGCTGGATGGTGGGTGTGTGGTGAACTGGCGGCAATGCTGATGGCCGCTACAAACACCACGACGCCCACGCACAGGCTATTGATGAACCTGCCCATGTCGGACGTATACCCGTATACCCAGGGCGAGATGAACATCCAGACGCCCATCAGGCAGTGGATCCAGCTTAGGGCGGCCGTTCCCATGGGCCGGCCCAGCCGGATCGCGGCGAGGATCACAATGATCGCACCGAAAATCCAGCTATTCCAGGCACTTCTGTCCAGGGTAACCCGGTACACCCAGGGAGAAACGAACAACCAAACGCCCGCCAGCAACGCGATGGTGTTGGAGACATTTACCGCACTCACGCGCACATTCTCTGTGGTTGGTGTCACTTCCATCACCTCCACTATTTAGATTCGACGCAGCGGTTCACGCGGTTCGAAGTAACGGTTTCTTCATTTCGGGACTTTGGCGCTTCGGGGTTTGTGCTCCAATGAAAGAGTGCCGCGGTTGTTGCAGTTCGTGCTGGCACTGCTGGCAGGCCTGGGCCTGCTGGCCTGGGGCGTAACCCAATTCGTACAAACCACCGCGCAGAATTGGTTCGCCCGCGACGTCAGCTTGCGGGCCCGCCTGGTGGTTACCGGCGCCCGCGCCTCCCTGGCCTCTCACTGGAACAAGGAACACCGCCGCGAGTTGCGAAAACAACTTTCGGAAATCACCCGGGATGAGCGGGTCATGGCCGCGGCCGCCTGCACGCTCGACTTTTCCCGGCTCACCGCCACGCCCGATTTCCCGGATGGATTTGGCTGCCAGGAAGTCGGTGACCACATGCAATCTCCCACCGGCACGCCTGAGGCCCCCCTGCAGGAGTGGAACTCGGTGAACCGGCTGCCCGCGGGCAGTGTGGCCGTGAGCGCAATCCCTCTATGGGATGACGGCCTCGAAGTCGGGTTCGTCGTCCTGCTGCAGGACCTCAGTTACGCCGAGCGCCGCGAAGACGCCACCACCAAGTTCCTGCTGGCCGCCTTTGGCGTCGTGGCCCTCTTGGCCGCTTTGGTCACCTTGGCGATTGCCCGGCTAAGCCGCCAGGCCTGGAGTGCCGAGCTGCGCAAGGCCCTCCGCGGCGACCGGACCCAACGGCCGGAATTCCAGCCCATCCTGCGGGACGTCCGCGAGCTGGTCGAGCGCATGATCGAGGATACCGGCGATACCTCCGGCGCCTGGACGGCTGAACGCCTCAAACAGACCCTCCGCCGCAACTTGCGGGGAGAGCGGGTGGTCATTCTCGCCAATCGGGAGCCTTATGTCCACAATCGCGAACCGGATGGCAGCATCCGCGTGCTCCATCCCGCCAGCGGCCTGGTGACCGCGCTGGAACCGGTGCTGCGAGCCTGCTCGGGTGTCTGGATCGCCCACGGCAGCGGCACCGCCGACCGCGACACAGTGGACCGCTCGGACCGGGTGCGCGTGCCGCCCGGCGAGGAGTCTTACTACATCCGCCGCGTCTGGCTGTCGCAGCAGGAGGAAGACGGCTACTACTATGGCTTCTCCAACGAAGGCTTGTGGCCGCTTTGCCATCTCTCGCACGCCCGTCCCCTTTTCCGCTCCGAAGACTGGATCGAGTACCAGCTCGTCAACGAGCGTTTTGCCGACGCGGTCGCGGCCGAAGTGGATTCCGACGACCCCATCGTCCTGGTGCAGGACTATCATTTCGCGCTCGCTCCCGCGTTGATCCGCGAGCGGCTGCCCGCCGCCACCGTGATCATGTTCTGGCACATCCCCTGGCCCAACTCGGAGCGCTTCGGCATCTGCCCCTGGCGCAATCAGATTCTCGAAGGCTTGCTCGGCAGCAGTATCCTCGGCTTCCATACGCAATTCCACTGCAACAATTTCTTCGACTCGGTGGACTGTTACCTCGAGGCCCGGATCGACCACGAACAGCACGGCGTCATCCGCCAGGGCCATCCCACGCTGGTGCGGCCGTATCCCATTTCGCTGGAGTGGCCGGTGCGCTGGCTGGAATCGGCCCCCAGCCAGCCCGAATGCCGCGAACAGGTGTGGCGCGAGCTGCAATTGAAGCCCGACGCGCTGCTGGGCGTCGGCGTCGACCGCCTGGACTATACCAAAGGCGTCGAGGAGCGCCTGCTCGCCGTGGAAACCTTATTGGAGCGTTTCCCGCAGTTCATCGGGCGATTCACCTTCGTCCAACTCGCCGCCCCCAGCCGGACCAAGATTGACCGCTACCGCGAGCTCAACGAACTGGTGGAGCAACTCGCGGCGCGCATCAACGTGCGCTTCGGCAGCGGATCCTACCGGCCGATCATCCTGCGCCGGTTCCATCACGAGCCTCCGGACGTCTTCCGCTATTACCGCGCCGCGCACGTCTGCTACGTCAGCAGCCTGCACGACGGCATGAACCTGGTGGCCAAGGAATTCGTCGCCGCCCGCGACGATCTGCGCGGCGTGCTCCTGCTGAGCCAGTTCACCGGCGCGGCGCGCGAGCTGACCGAAGCGTTGATCGTCAACCCGTACGACCTGGAAGAAGTCAGCACCGCCCTCGCCACCGCGCTACGGATGCCGGCCGAGGAACAAGCCATCCGTCTGCGCTCCATGCGGACGCTGCTCTCGCACTTCAACGTGTATCGCTGGGCGGGCGAGATGCTGTCCGACGCCGCGCGCCTGCGCAGTCACGAACGCCTGACCGGGCGCCTCCTGGAAGGCGCGGCGGCCGAATGATTTTCGATCTGCAGATCTCGCCGGCTGACTACGGCAGGCTGAACGCCACCAGCTCGTCGCCCGCCTCGATCACCACGTACTGTTTTCCGTTCTTGCCCTGGTAGGTGAGCGGATTGGCGATCGCGTCCGCGCCGAGCCGGGTCTCCCACAGCAGCTTTCCGGTCTTGGATTCGAAGGCGTGGAAGCGCTGGTCGTAGCTGGCGCCGATGAACAGCAGTCCGCCGGCCGTGGCGACCGAACCGCCCTTGTTGAACGCTCCGGTGTTCTTGACGCCCTTGGCTTCCAGTGCGTCCACGCGGCCGAAGGGAATGTGCCAGGCGAGCTCGCCGGTGTTGTAATTGACCGCGGACAGCTCGCCCCACGGCGGCGCTTCACAAGGCCATCCCGTCTTGGGGTTGGAGAACGACCCGACCGCGCGGGCGATTCCCGCGACGTGCACGCCCGTACGCATGTATTCGTTCGTGCTGACGTCCTCGCCCAGGCCGTCCTTCACGGCGGGCGGATTCAGATCGCCGGGCTTCATCATTTTCCCGATGGCCCCGTCCGCTTTGCTGTTGATGAAGTAATAGCCCAGCTTCGGATCCACGGTTCCGCTGCCCCAGTTGCTGCCGCCGTCAGGGCCCGGAAACACGACTGTCGGCTTCAGGCCCACCGGCGTGAACGGTCCGTCGTTGTGCGCGCCGCCTTCGGCGTCCCAGAGCTCTTCGCAGAACTTCTGCTGCTCGGGCGTTACCTTGGCCAGCTGGCCGCGCGTGATGCTCAAGCGCGTCAGCGGCGGAGGCTTCACGGGAAAAGGCTGCGTGGGCGAATACCATTCGCCTGGCGTGTCGCCCCTGGGGACGGGCCGTTCTTCGACTGGATAAATCGGCTTGCCGTTGCGCCGGTCCAGGATGAACACGAGGCCGGTCTTGCCGGTTTGAATCAGCGCCGGAATATGCCGGTTTCCATGAACCACGTCCACCAGCGGTGGCGGCCCGGGCGCGTCATAATCCCAGATGTCGTGATGCACGGTTTGGAAGTACCACTTCATCTTGCCCGTGGCCGCGTCCAGCGCCACTACCGAATTGCCGAACAGATCCTTGCCGGGCCGGTCGCCGCCGTACAGATCGTAGGAGGGCGAATCCAGCGTCATGTACAGTGTTCCGGTGGCGGCGTCAAGCGACCCCGTGGTCCAGCCATTCACGCCGGAGCGGTTCTGCCATCCGTCGTTGAGCCAGGTTTCGTGACCCTTCTCGCCGGGCAGGGGCACGGAGTGAAACGTCCACACCAGCTTGCCGCTGCGGACATCCCAGGCCCGAAGATCACCCTTGGAACCCAGGCCGGGGCTATCCTGCGTGTGCGAACCGGTGATGGCCAGGTCCTTGTAAACCACCGGCGCGCCGGAAAGACCGTAGTGGACATCGGGAAAATTGTCCTTCATGCCCACTTTCAGGTCGATCTCTCCGTGCTGGCCGAAACCTTCTACCGCCTTTCCGGTATTTGCATTCACCGCGAGCAGGTAGCCATCGAAAGTTCCGAACAGTATTTCCGGTGGATGACTCCCGTCGCCGGGCCAGTAAGCGATGCCACGCGGCGGGCGCCCTGCGTGATGATGTGAGTAACTCCAGATCCGTTTTCCGGTGTCCGGGTCCAGCGCCACCAGGCTCTGGTAGGAGGTCACCTGGTACAGGACACCATTCACCACCAGCGGCGTTGCCTGCGAGGGGCGGCGGGTCTTCTCGCTGGCGCCGGCACGCGTATCGTAGCTCCAGACTTGTTTCAATTTGGACACGTTCGCCGTGTTGATTTGGTCCAGTGTTGAGTAGCGTGTGTTGGCTGTGTCACCACCATATGCCGGCCAGTTACTTTGTGCCAAAAGCGGCAACGCGGCCGCTATAGAGAGCAAAACCACCGTAATCCTCATACATACTCCTCAAGAGCGGACCTATTTGGAAATAACGACTCTATCATGAACTGGGTTACTAACTGAGCGGCGGCTCCGCTCTTCTGGAAACCTGCCACTAAGGTGCAGCGTCTACAACCGCATATGACCAAAACTTCCTGGATCCTTCGCGGGTCTTCCTTGCTGCTTTTGGGGGCCTCCCTTGTCAGCGCTCAGACAGCGTTCGACGTCAATCTTGGATTCGGCAGCTATAACGATAGCGCCAATGGCGGCGGAATCGACAACGCCAATTCGATCAACGCCTATGGTGCTTGCACACCCAACAGCGGCGACCCGAACTGCCAGAGCTTACCCGGTCTGAGCGGATTCTTTCTGGGCTTCGGTGCGGACCTGATGTTCTACAAGCATCTGGGTGCGGGCTTTTCGGCCTCCTTGCAGCCCACACGCCAGAATTACGGGCCGTTGCAGGACCGGCAGGCGTTTTATGACTTCGACGCGATTTACGCGCCCATCACCGCCAAGCGCTACGAGCTGCGTCTCATCGGGGGCGTCGGCGCGGCGCATACTGGTTTTTCCATTTCAGAGAACGGTTGCATCGGCACCGCGGTCTGTTCTTACCAAACAGAGCCGGTGGGAACCTCGAACCACTTCGACGTGCACGTGGGAGTGGGAGTTCAGGTTTACCTCACCGACCATGTCTTCATTCGTCCGGAGTTCGATTTCCATTACGCGCCCGGCCTAACGGATCAGTTCGGCAGGGACTCCGTGCCCGGCGGAATGATCTGGGTGGGTTATAACTTCGGCGAGCGCTAGCCGTTCCCCCGGCCTTCACATGTCGTGAAACTGGATCTGCAAGCTGACCCGCACCGCGACGGGCTTGCCGTTCTTCTGCGCCGGAACGAAACGCCATTGCTTGACCGCGTCCACCGCGCTCTGATCCAGATCCTTATCGATCCCCTTGATGATATGCGGGTCCTGGGGCAAGCCTTTGGAGCTGACCACCAGCCCGATGATCACCGATCCGGTGGCGCGAACACCGCGGTTGTTCGGGTAGCTCGGATTCACTTGTTTGGCTACGCGCGGCGGCGTAATCCCCGGGCCGAGATCGTAGACGGTTTCGCCGCCGGATTGCGCCAACAGCACACCAGACCCGCACATCAATAGAGCACGCCGCGTCAGACGAATGCCTCGCTCCCAGGCGAATTGGCTGAAAGACGCAGTCTGGCGCAACCCGGTTACATCGCTTTTCATTGGAACTTTTTCCGCTCACCGGGTAAAGTACAGGTAAGGGGCGGGTTCGAAAGAAGGAGTTTACGAATCATGAAATTCAATCACAAAGCGGCGGCCGCCTGCCTCATCGCGTCCGTAGCGATCGGCGTGACCGTCCTGGCGCAAAGGCCCGAAAGGGGTGGCTTCGGCCGCGGAGCGTTCGGAGGGATATTTTCCGGTAGAACCGTGACCAATGAGCCCTATTCCGGCGTCGGAGTCACGACCACCAAGCGGGTGCTCGCCGACGGCAACACCATTAGCGAAGCGCAATGCGTCAAGGTGTACCGGGACAGCGCCGGTCGCACGCGGCAGGAAGAGACGCCCAATTCGGCCACCTGCAGCGCAACACCCGCGACGATTCTCATCAGCGATCCCGTGGCCGGGGTGAGATATTTCATCAACACGCAGAGCAATACTTACCGGCAGATGACGCTCCGCACGCCACCCGCCGGCTCCACGCCGCGCGCCGAACGCCAGCCTCGGAATCGCCCCAATAGCGCGCAAACCTCGCTCGGAACGCAGGCCATCGCCGGAACTTCGTTCAGCGCGCAGGGCACCCAGACGGTGGCCACCATTCCGTCAGGCCAGATTGGCAACGCGCAACCCATCACCATCACCTCCACCCGCTGGTATTCGCCGGATTTGCAGATCGTCGTCCAGAGTTTGCGCAACGATCCCCGCGGCGGCACCACCACCTATCAACTCAGCAATATCTCCACCGCCGAACCGGAAGCGTCGTTGTTCCAGCTTCCTGCGGGCTTGACGCTGCAGCAGGGTGGTTTCGGGGGAAGAGGCCAACGCGCTCAGTGAGTCCGCAACCAGACGCGGAACGCTGCTGGACACGATTCAGGCTGTGATAGGCTGAACGCGAGGCCTAGAAACCTGCAACTGCTGGATCATTGGCTCCGCGATGTCCGCTACGCCTCACGTTCGTTGCGGAAGAGCCCGGGATTCCTGACAGCCGCCATCCTGACGCTAGCGCTGGGCATCGGAGCCAACACGGCGATCTTCAGCGTGCTGAACGCAGTCGTTCTGGCGCCGCTGCCCTACCACGAGCCGGATCGATTGGTTGTCGTAGCGCTCTACAATCGCAGTCTTCAGTACGCTACGGATCTTTCTTATCCCGATTTCCTGGATTGGCACCGTGGCGCCCGTTCATTCGTCCGGATCGCGGGGCTGGCCGCGCAGGGATTTGACCTCACCAGTCCCGGCGAGCCGGAACACGTTGCCGGGAGCGAAGTCTCCTCGGGCTTCTTCGGTACGTTAGGCGTGAAGCTGGCGCGGGGGCGCGATTTCTCGCCCGCAGAGGACCGGCAGGGTGGTGCGCCCGCGGCGATCATCAGCGATCGTTTGTGGCGCGATCGTTTTGGCGCCAGCGCCGCGGCGCTCGGAAGGCCCGTCTCGTTGAACGGCGTGGGCTACACCGTGGTGGGCGTTCTCGCGCCCGCCTTCGCCTTTGGTGATCAGCCCGTTGACGTCTACACGCCGCTCGGCCAGGGCGATCCGCTGATCCGCAACGATCGCACGATTCACAATATTGTCTCGATCGCGCGCTTGCGGTCCGGCGTGACTCTGGGCCAGGCGCAAGCGGAAATGAACGCTGTCCAGGAACACATTGATGAGCTCAACCCAGCCACGGAGCGAGGCCAAGGAACCTATGTCGCGCCCTTGAAACAATTCCTCATCGGCGACGTGAGTGGGACGCTGCTTTTGCTGCTGGGCGCGGTTGGTCTGGTGTTGCTCATCGCGTGCGCCAACGTCGCGAACCTGATGCTCGCGCGCTCGGCCGGCCGCGCGCAGGAGTTCGCGGTTCGGCTGGCGCTGGGAGCGAGCCGCTCGCAAATCGTCCGGCAGCTGATCGCCGAAAGCGTGCTGCTGTCGCTCGCCGGCGGCGCCGCGGGGCTGGCAGTGGCGAAGTGGGGTTTGAAAGCGGTGCTTGCGGCCGCGCCGGGAACTTTGCCGCGCGCCGGGAACATCGGCCTCAGCGCTCCGGTACTATGGTTCGCGTTTGGAGTTTCGATGGCCGTGGGAATCGCGTTTGGTCTTCTGCCCGCGCTGAAGAGTTCCAGGACCGACGTTCAGACCGCGCTCAAAGAAGGAGCCCGCGGTTCGGCCGGCGGCCGCGATCGCAGCCAGCGCGTTCTCGTCGTGCTGCAGATGGCGCTGGCCCTCGTTCTGCTGGCGGGCGCCAGTCTGCTGTTTCGCACCATTCAAAATCTGTGGGAGGTGAATCCCGGTTTTGACGCGCAGCACGTCATCGCCTTTCAGGTGGGGCTTTCGCCTGCGGTGACCCGGACGCCGGAAGCGACGCGAGCAGCTTATCAGCAACTGGCGGAACGCATCCGCGAGAGTCCGGGCGTCGAGGCGGCGGACATCACCGGTCTGGTTCCGCTCAGCCAGCATGACAATTCCGGCCCGTTCTGGGTTGGCCCCCACCCGCCCGCATCCATGGCGGAAGCGCCGCGTGCGGTCTTTTATTGGACCGGCCCGGATTATCTCGCCGCAATGAAAATTCCGCTGCTGCGCGGGCGCTTCCTGAGCCGCGCTGACAATCTCCAGTCCGACCCGGTCGTTGCCATCGACAGCATGCTGGCGCGGTCTTATTTTCCAGGCCAGGACCCGGTGGGGCAGGCGATCACGATTCCGCATTGGGGCCAGGCGCGAATTGTCGGCGTGGTAGGTCATGTGGAGCACTGGAGGCTGGACGGCGCCGACCCGATTCACGACAAGCCGCAGATTTACGCGTCCTTCTACCAGCTTCTGGATGCCTGGGTGCCCGCCTTCCGCACGGACATCACCATGCTGGTGCGCACGCCCCTGGACGCCACGGCGATCATGCCCGCGATCCGGACCGCGGTCGACCGCGCCGGCAGCGACGAGCCCGTCTACAACCTCCGCGCGATGCACGCTCTGGTTTCGGGATCGATGGCGCGGCAGCGTTTTCCCATGTTGCTGCTGGCGGCATTCGCCATCCTGTCTTTGGTGCTGGCGTCCGTCGGAATCTACGGTGTCATCTCCTATCTGATGGCTCGGCGCGTGCACGAGATCGGCATACGGATGGCGCTCGGCGCGGGCCGCGCGGATGTTCTGTGGATGCTGCTAGGGCGCGGGCTGAGGCTGGCGCTCGCCGGAGTTGCGATCGGCGCGATGTCCGCCCTGCTGCTCCTGCGAATCCTGCCGGGCTTTTCGCGATTGCTCTACGGCGTGCGGCCAGCCGATCCGTTGACGCTTCTCGCTGTCTCGCTTTGCCTGGTCGCCGCGGCTCTGGCGGCATGCTACATTCCAGCGCGCCGCGCAGCCCGGCTGGACCCTATGGCCGCGCTGCGCCACGAATAGCTTGCTGCGCCGATTCCCTTCCACGAACCCGCTCGTACTTCGTATCGCAAACCCAATAGTCGTCAGTATCCGGAATCTTGGAGAGCACCTGGAACACCTCGTCGTCGAACAGTTTGATCACTAGATAGCTACCTTCTGCCGGGTTCTTCTTCAGGTTGGCGACGCGTGGGAAGTTGGCTTGGACAAACTCAACCTGTTTCGGGCCGAAGGCATCGCAGAATGTGAGTTCATTCCCATTTACCCTATAGCGCTCGATGAGCCCGCTCTTCCCTCCACAGGCCAGGAAGCGATACTTTCCGATGACCAGCGTTTTATAGGGGCCCGCAGGCAGGTCTCCGGGCGCCTTGCCTTCATTGAAGGACTCTTCGTAGGCGCCATCTCTTTCGACAAAGTGCATGATGTCGCCGATGCCGTAACCATGCTCGCGCGTCTGATCCGGACTGGCCGCGATGTGCTTCCAACTGCCCGCCAGCGCCTGGTCCACTCCGGCCTTGCCCCAATAGGCGCCGAAATCCTCTACCGGAATGCAGGCGACCAGCAGGAGCATACCGGCCAGGACGAGCAGGAGTTTCTTCATTGCACACTCCGCAAGATAGATCGGCAGGACGAGCTTGGGCGTGTAGCCCCACTTCTGCTAAAGCCGGGATCGGCCCGGTTTGCGGCGATTGGGCGACTTGTGCCGCCAAAAAACAACCGGCCGGGTGCGATTCCTCTTGTCCGCATAGTATAAGGGTTCAAGCGCCGGCCTCCCCTGTGAAGTGGTTCGAAGACATCTCGCAAGACGCCCGGTTCGCCCTTCGCATGGCGCGCCGTAACGCAGGCTTCACTGTCGTGGCCGTGATTACGCTGGCCCTCGCCATCGGTTCCACCACGGCCATCTTTAGCGCCGTCCAGACCGTTCTGCTCGATCCATTGCCTTACCGCGATCCCGGTCGAGTGGTCTCCCTGTCGGAAACCGATCCCGGGGTGACGGGTCAAGACGGGGCCAGCGCATGGACCGCCGGCCAATGGCGGACGCGCGCCCGTTCGTTCGAGAGCATCTCCCTCTACGGCGATGGAGCCCGGATTCTGGTCGAAAATGGCGAGGCCGAAGTTCTCCGCGGCTCACGCGTCAACTACGATTTCTTTGAGACTCTCGGCGTGAATATGATGCTGGGCCGAAGTTTTCACGCCGAGGAAGACCGCTGGCCTCGAGCCAACGTCGTGATTCTCACCTATGGACTCTGGCGGCGGCGCTTTGGCGGCGATCCGCACATCATCGGACGCGTCCTCGAGTTCAGCGAAGAAAAATATCGTGTGATCGGCGTGCTGCCTCGGGATTTTTACCCCTTGCGCATGAGCAATCCAGCCGAGAAGCCGGTGATCTTCATGCCGCTGGGCTACGATCCCGTGCAGGCCGCCGCATGCCGGACCTGCTTCGGCGGAAACGCGATTGGCCGGCTGAAGCCGGGTGTCCGCCCGGGCCAGGCGCGGGCCGAACTGAACGGCATCATGGGCGAGTTGGCGCGCCAGTATCCGTCCGACTATCCGCGCGACCCTTCTGTGTTTGTGGAGCCGCTGCGGGATCGTCTGATTGGTCCGGTTCAAAACGCCTTGTGGGTGCTGCTGGCCGCCGTTTCGCTGGTGCTTCTCATCGCCTGCGCCAACACGGCGAATTTGCTGCTGGCGCGCGCGACGGCCCGGACCAGGGAGATCGCGGTTCGCGCGGCCCTGGGCGTCGGTCGATGGCGCCTGGTTCGGCAGTTACTCACCGAGAGTCTGCTGCTCTCCGCGGCGGGTGGCGTCGCGGGAGTTTTGCTGGCCTGGCGGGCGATTCCCTTACTCACGTCTTTGGCGCCGAAAGAGCTGCCGCGCTTCGACGAAGTCCGCATGGACGCCACGGTGCTTCTGTTTGGCATTGCCGTCAGCCTGGGGACCGGAGTCCTCTTCGGCATTCTTCCCGCTTTGCGCGCCTCGCGGCTCGACCTGAACGGCGCATTCAAGGGCACGGCGTCTTCCGGCGCCAACCAGCGAAGCGCGTCGCGCCGTCTTCTGGTGAGCGCCGAAGTGGCGTTGGCGTTCTTACTCGCGGTGGGAACGGGCCTGCTCGCAAAAAGCTTTCTGCGATTGACCGCGGTGGATCCCGGATTCGACCCGCGCAACATCCTCACGCTGACGCCGACCGTCACGGGCGCGCGCTACGCCACACTGGACGCGAAGCTCCGCTATTACCGCGACGTGGTCGAAAAAGTGAAAGCGGTGCCGGGGATTCTGAGCGCCGCCATGATCAGCAACGTCCCCATGAGCCATACCGAGCCGGCGAAGTTTCGCATCCAGGGCGCCCCGGATCTGACCGACGCGGATGCGCCCAGCGCCGATGTTTTCTGGGCGTCACCGGAATATTTCCGGGTGGTCAAGATTCCTTTGAAACGCGGCCGGTTCTTCACGAATGAAGACGGCGTCAACCAGCCACCGGTCGCGATCGTCAGCGAGTCCCTGGCAAGATCGCGATTCCCCGGTTCGCAGCCCCTCGGCGAGCGAATCCGGCTCGGGCCGCAACAGGAGAACGGACCCTGGTTCACGATCGTGGGGATCGTCGGCGACGTGCGGCAGAGCGGGTTCGATCATGAACCGGACGAAGCCGTCTACCTGCCTCAAGCGGTCGAGGCGGATCATTACACGCGGCTGTTGGCTCGAACGGCCGGCGAGCCGATGAACTTCGAGAGGGCCGTGCTCGCCGCGATCCGGAACGTGGACCCGCTGCAACCGGTCTTTCATGTTCAACCGATGGACGACTACGTCGCGTCCTATCTGGCCGCTCGTTCCTTTACTTTAACGCTGATCGGATTGTTCGCGACCATGGCGCTTTTGCTGGCGGCCGTCGGCGTGTACGGCGTGGTCTCGTATATGGTCAGTCTGCGCACGCGCGAGGTGGGAATCCGCATGGCTTTGGGGGCGGAGCGCGGTGCTGTCCTGAGAATGATTATCGCCGACGTGCTGGTGCTGCTTACCTGGGGCCTGTTGGGCGGGCTCTTGTCCCAGTTTGTGCTCGCCCGCTTCCTTTCCGGCTTGCTCTTTCACGTGCACCCGAACGACCTCGCGACGTTGGCGGGGGTTGCTCTGGTCCTGGCGTTTCTGGCGCTTTTGGCGGGGTACATTCCGGCGCTGCGCGCGGCCCGCGTCGATCCCACCGCAGCGTTGCGGTCGGATTGAAGTCCGCCTGCTAGACTGGTTTCTTGACACCCGCGGCAAAACCTCGCGTCTCCGTCGTCAGCTATCTGAACACCGTCCCGCTCGTCTGGGGGATGATGCACGGCAATGAGCGCGGCATCTTCGATCTGTCTTTCGCCGTCCCGGCCGAGTGCGCCGACCGCCTGGCTTCCGGCTTGGCCGACATCGGCATTGTCCCCGCCGTCGAGCTGAACCGGCAGAAGCTCGAGATCATTCGCGGCACCGGCATCGCCTGCCACGGCCCGGTCCGCAGCATCCTGCTGATTTCCAAAGTCCCGTTCGGTGACATCCGCAAACTGGCCACCGATAACACTTCGCGCACGTCGGCCATGCTCAGCCGCATTATTCTGGCGCGCAAGTACGGCGTGGAGCCGGAGGTGCGATCGGTAGCGCCGCATCTGGCGTCGATGCTGGAGCATTCCGACGCCGCGCTGATCATCGGCGATTCGGCGCTGGTGCTGAATCCGGCCGAGCTTCCGTTTCACACCCTTGACCTGGGCGCCGAATGGGCGGAAATGACTGGCCTTCCCATGGTCTTCGCGGTTTGGGCCGCGCGCGCCGGCTTCCCAAAGCAAGATCCGGCTCCGTTCCTGGCATCCCTGCGCTATGGCCGCGAGCATATCGATGACATCGCCCGCGAATGGGGACCACGGCTCCAAATCTCCGAAGCCATGGTGCACGAATATCTGACGAAGAACATCGTCTTCGAACTGGGCGAGCGCGAATACTTGGGGCTTCAAACTTACTTACAATATGCAGCAGAGCTCGGCAATCCCATCGAGAGGAGACAGGTTTCGGTATGATGACGCGCCAGGAGGCAATTGACCTCTTTCACAATGACGACCTGATCGGCATCGGCATGGCGGCTGACGCGGTGCGGCGCAAGCTGCATCCCCACGGCGTCGTCAGCTACATCATCGACCGCAACATCAACTACACCAACTTCTGCACCGAGTACTGCAGCTTCTGCGCTTTTTACCGGCCGCTGGGCCACGCCGAAGGCTACATCCATCCCAAGGAAGTGATCTTCCAAAAAATCCAGGAGACCATCGACCTGGGCGGCACCGGCATCCTGATGCAGGGCGGGCTGCATCCGGACCTGAAGATCGAGTGGTACGAGGATCTGCTGAGTTCGATCAAGGCGAAGTTCGGCGACAAGATCTGGAACCACTGTTTCTCCGCGCCCGAGATCGTGAACATTGCCGAAGTCAGCGGTCTTTCCGTGCGCGATACGCTGGCGCGGCTGCGCGACGCGGGCCTGGATTCGATTCCCGGTGGCGGCGCCGAGATCCTGGACGACGCCGTGCGCCATCGCATCAGCCGCCTGAAATGTTCGGTGAATGAATGGATCGACATGCACCGCACGGCGCACGCGCTCGGCATCCGCACCACGGCTACCATGATGTACGGTACCGGCGAAACCATCGAGCAGCGCATGAATCACTTCGACATCGTGCGCCAGATTCAGGAAGACACCGGCGGCTTCACGGCCTTCATCCCCTGGCCGTTCCAGCGCGAGTTCACCTCGCTCGGCCGCTTCGTGAAGCAGGAAGCGACGGCGGTGGAGTACCTCAAAATGCTGGCGCTTTCCCGGCTGTACCTGGAGAACATCGAGAACATCCAGTCGTCCTGGGTGACGCCGGGCCTGAAAACCTGCCAGATGGGCCTGCGCTTCGGCGGCAACGACGTCGGCAGCATCATGATCGAAGAGAACGTCGTGTCGGCCGCCGGCACGCACAACCGGGCCACCGAGGAACAACTGCGCCGCCTGATCCGCGACGCCGGGTTCGTTCCCAAGCAGCGCGACACGCTGTACCGGACGTATTACCTGAATTAGTCGAGGCGGCTCGCTGTGTTGAGCAAGGTCGGGTTCTTCCACTTTGGAGCGAACCACGAAGCGCCGCTTGCATCGCTTTGTGCCGCTGTTCGGGAACATACGAATGCCCGCCTCGCGGGAGCGCTAATCGTCCTGCCCGAAGCGTTCAATTATCCGACAGACTACTGGGATCGGGATAAACCTGCACATCCTGATCCACGTCTGAAGCATGAGCTCCACGTCATCGCCCGCGAACTCCGAGTGGTGTTTGTTGCAGGACTAATAGACCCGGACGAGAAGAGCTCGGCCTACTTGATCGACGGCCAACGTCCTCCCAAGCTCATATGCCACAAAGCTAGCGACGACAAATTGGGCCACTACACACCTTACAGGGAGGGTGACGCAATGAGCGGGAATCCACTCCCCTCCGACGAGTCGTTCGACCAGATATGCGTGGCCGCTTTGATTTGCAACGACGCGACTTATGATCTCGACCCACTCGTCTTGAAATTGCGGCAAACGGTGACGGTCAAGCTTGATGGCTGCAACCTGAAGCATAAGATATTGTGCATACCCGCTTGCGATAGAACTTCTGCTCGCAGTCAGTTTCCACGGGATTCGAAGAACAGAATATTGGTGCTCGCTAACTCGTACCCGTCGGAGTGCGGGAGCTTCATTATGATAAACGGCGCGGAAAAAGAATCCGCGAACGGGAAGGAGAACAAGGTTTGCCTCGTGGAACTCTGAGCTAAAGCGGTGACTGGCCGATTTGCGTTAATAGCTCGTCCACGGCATCCCAGGGTAGACGCGTTCCCCGCTCACGAAGCGCCGTAAAGCTGGCCCTTAGAGCAGACGCGGACATCA
>DATJNO010000109.1:0-37877 GCA_035508055.1 Bryobacteraceae bacterium
CCCCAATTATAGGTGCGCGCCGGCGGCCGGTGGCCGCTGACTGGTGGCCAACCTACTTTTTGGCGGAAAGCATAAGCTGGATCAGCTTCTCGGTGACGTGCGGTTCCAGACCTTCGGTGTGGCCTTTGCCGAGACGCACCATATCGGCGACAACGCGGCCGTCCTTGCAGTTGGGATACTGGAAGACTTCGGCGCTGCCGGGGCGCGGGAGCCGTCCCCAGGCGTCGGAGCCCGGGTTCTGGCGGGTCGGGTCGTAGACGTACCCGGGTTGGGTGTCGACGACGTCGGCGCGGCGCACGCGGGAGCGGCAGCCCAGCTTGGCGGCCCAGGGCGACTCGGCCGGGATTGGCTGGTCGCCGAGTTCGTGTTCGCCGGTCTCAAAGATGAACGAAAAGGTCCCGGGCGGAGGCTCGCGCAGCGCGGCCAAAGCAGCGGCGAAGCCCGGTGGCGGACCCGCAGGTCCTGAAGCGCCGGGCGGCCGCGTTGCCGCGAAGAAACTCGGTGGAATCGGGGGCGTTGGGCCGAGGCGTCCGCCGGAAAGGCTCAGCCAGCCATCCACGCGGTCCCTGAAAAAATCGGTCCGCAGCAGGCGATTCGAAGTCATGCCGCCCTGCGAGTGGCCAACCAGCCACAACGCCTTAATCCGTTTGCGACCGAGTTGGTTGTAAATCAGGTCCACGATATTCTGCAAATACCCGTCGTCGCTCGACGACCAAACCCGCGTGGGCGAGTTGGGTGTGGCGACGACCAGGCGGTACTTGCCGACGTGATCCATGAGCGGGAAATAATGGCGCTGCCAGTTTCCGTAGGAGCCCGCGCCGTGCAAGCTCAGAATGAAGGTGACCTTTTCACGGGGCTTCAGGTCGCAGGGATAATCGATGAAAAACTTCCGGCCGGTCTTGGGCTCGACGGCGGTGCCCGGATCGGTCATCAGCTCGGCTGAGCAATTGGCGTCGGGGCAGTGGAGCGGCGGCGGGGTCTCGCAAGCGACGCCTGCAAGCTGGAGCGGGGCGTCTTTTTCAGCGAATCCCGGGATCGTCAGTGCGGCGCCAATTGTCAGCAGCGCCGCGGCACGTAGTGCGAAGCCGCACTCGGCTGCTAGAGCAGGCATAGTTCCTCCTTTGCGCATTCTGGCGTTCGTCGCCAGCTGTGATTATATGGCGGTGCCGGGTAGCCGGGTAGCCGGTGGCTGGGGATAAGCTCAGCTACTTCGCCAGGGCCTGGCGAAGATATGCGGCCACGTCCGTGACGAAGCGATGCACGGAGGCCTCCGCGATGCGGTACCCGACCACGGCATCGACGGCTTTACCCAAGGCGCCGAAGGGTGGCTCATAGTTGCCGCAGAATTCCAATTGCGTTTCGCTGGCCGTCAAAGGATAGATGGAAAGGTCGGCCTTCATGAGCGGGAACAGGCCGGGCCGTTTCGCCGCTTGCCATTCCAATTGGAGGCGCGTGACGGGATTGGCCATCTCGGGCGTCCGTTCCTCGACTTTCTTCACGGACACGATGATGTCGGCCTCCACCGCGATTCCGCTGATGTCCACGCGCAGTTCGGAAGCAATGGATTGCGCGCGCGAACTGGCGGCCTTGGTGGCGGATTGGAATACCGACGGAGCGTCCCGGCTCAAGACGTCGCGCACGCGGGCGTAGGGATGATTAACGTAGTCGTAATCACGAATCTCGCGGCCTTCGCTCATCGGACGGGCACCGTCCTCCGGTCCAGCCGGCGTGCAGCAACGTTTTGCATATTGCGATCGTATCCAATGTTACCGGGCGGATGCTACCTGGCCGGAGACGCTATTTGATCACCTTGGGATTTTCGAACATCACCATCTCGCGGCCGTCGGCGAGCTTGCAGCGCAGAAAAGTGCCGCCGTGTTCGCCGTTCTTCAGGGGAAAAATGGTGATGGAGACGTGGTCGCCAGGCTTCAGCGTTTCCTTGTTCCACCCGCGGCGCCCCAGGAAATTGGGACTCATGCCCTCGATGCCCCAGGTTTCGGTTTCGCCCTTGTCGTTGGTGACTTCGATCCAGGTCCAGGTGTGCGGGTTGGTCCACTGGAAGTCTTTGATGACGCCGGTGAGCACAACCGTGTGACTGCTATCGAACATCGTGAACGAGTGGTGGGCGCGGGCCGGCTGCACGCAGAGCAAAACAGCGGCCGCCAGGACCGCGAGGCCGACGGCGCTGTGAGCCGGCTTGCTGAAGGCGTTGATCATCATCAGTTCGATTACCTCTATTATTTGGGTTCGTTCAGATTGATTTTTGCTTTGCCGCTGGCATCCAGGGAATTCCGGTTGTTTTGCTGGCACACGTATTCGTCGATGGTCCAGTCGCGATGCCGGGCGAATACCGCTTTGCGGACCCAGGGCTGGGCGAGGGCTTCCGGATCTTCGATAGTCATCACCAGTTCCAGCTTGTTGGGATCCAGCAGGTGGAAGCGCTCGATGATGTGCATTTTGGAGCTATGGCGCATGCCCATGTTCATCCCCAGCGGCGTGTCCGGCGTGAATCCGACGCTGTCGACCACTAACGTATCGCCTTCCCAATGTCCGATGGAATTGCCGTTGTAAGTGAGGTCCGGATCGGCGGGATGTTTGCGGCCATCAGTGTAAATGTGGCGGACTTGCGAGAAAGCCTCGATCACAATGGTCACCATGCCGGGCGTGTATAAAAATTCGATCGGGTATGGCTGGAGCATGATGCCCGGCAGACCGGGCGGGACGCAATTCGCCATGGGCGTGTCCTGCTCGGGCGCCTTCTCATAAGCCTTCAGAATGTCCTCGTATTTCGGCGTGAATGAAATTTTTTGTGACGGACCGCCAATCACACCGCCGAAGGTGACCTCCCAGACGCCGTTGAAGTCGGGCAGTTTGGCGATGGAGGCCCAGTCCGAGCCAGGCTGTGATCCATCGGCAGCCAGCATCGGCGCCGCGGCGAGGGCGCATAAAGCAAGACTCAGTATGGCTAGCCGGTACATGGACGGCGCTGCCTCCCGTTTCAGATATTCCAGTTGCATGATATCACGCGCGTTAGCAGTACGGCGCCGCTTTGGGTACCACCTCGCTGCGCGGTTTTGAGCCGCGTTGCTGAGTGGTTTCACTTATCGCAATTACGGAAGAAAGGCCGCATGTTAGGGAAGACGGCCCCAGGAAAAGGACTAAGGGAGGTTTCGCGAAAATGGAGACACAGCCCGCTGCGGCTGCGTTGAAAAAGATCTCGCCGCGATCTCGCCTTTTCGTCGTTGTGGTGGCCGCGCTCGGCTTCGCGCAGCTGGCGGTGCTGGGCTTCCGCCTGCACGGCGCCGATACACGGCGCTTCCTGATCTATCTCACCCTGGTCACGGTCTCCAGCTTCTTTTATCTGAACCGTAACGGCAGGACCGGGGGCTTTTCGTTGAACCTCCCGTTCCTTCTGTTGAGCATCGTGCAACTGAGCCCGCCGGAGGCCGTTTGCATCGGCTGCGCGGCGGTGTTGATCCAAAACGTGCGCTCGCTGGAGGAGTGGTCGTGGCGGCGGTTCCTGGTGAGCCTGGGAGTGCAGGCCACGATCATCTCGACGGCCAGCTTCGTACTGCAGTCTGTGTTGCCGGCCTGGCTGGGCGACGAATCCATCCGGTTGTTTATCGCGGCGGCGGCTCTGTTTCTGGCGAACACCTTTCCGGCCGCGATTCTGTCCCGGCTTTCGGGAACGCAACGGCTGGGCAGCCTTTGGCAGAGCTCCTACTTTTGGGCTTTCCCGTATTACCTGGTAGCCGCGGCGCTGGCGCAGGTGATTCACCTGGGCAAGTCCGGGTTTTCACCCGGCACGTCGCTGCTGGTGCTCGCCGCATTGTATCTGGCCTACCGCCATTACCGGGCGCAAAAGACGGAATGGAGCATCCGCGAAAAGCATGCCGAGGACGTGGCGGCGCTGCATCTGCGCGCGATTGAAGGACTCGCTTTGGCGGTGGAGGCGAAGGACAATCTCAATACGCGCGGACACATCCGCCGGGTGCAGGTGTACGCTCTGGGCATCGGGAAGGCGATGGGGCTGACGGGCACGGGTCTGGAGGCGTTGCGCGCCGGCGCGCTTCTGCACGACATCGGTAAGCTCGCCGTTCCCGAGCATATCCTGACCAAGCCGGGAAAGCTGACGGCGGAAGAGTTCGCCAAGATGAAGGTGCATCCGCTGGTGGGGGCCGAAATCGTTGAACAGATGCGCTTCCCCTACCCGGTGGCGCCGATTGTGAGGGCGCATCACGAAAAATGGGACGGTTCGGGTTATCCATTCGGGCTGAAGGGCGAAAGCATCCCCATTGGAGCGCGGATTCTGACGGCGGCGGACTGGCTGGATGCCATGATTTCCGACCGGGAATACCGCAAGGGAATTCCGATCGACGAAGCCATGCAGCGGATTGTGGCCGAATCGGGCAAGAGTTTTGACCCGAGGGTGGTGGAGGTTCTGCGCCAACAATATAAGGAGCTGGAGCAGTGCGCCAAGGCGCAAGCGGCGCAGGGTCCGGTGCTTTCCACCGAGATTCAGGTGGATAAAGGGCTGGCGCCGGATGCCGGCCTGGACGTTTGCGGGCTGCCGCAAGGCGCGCACGGCGATGATTTTCTGACGACCATCACCGCGGCGGCGCGTGAGGAGCAGTTGCTTCGGGAAACCGCGGCGGCGGGAACTTCTCTCGATCCGCTCGAAACCATGACGCGCATGGATACCGCGTTGCGCGGCAAGATTCCACACGAAGCGCTGGTGTTCTTCGTGCGGCACGCGAATGTTCTGAAACCGGAGTTTGCGACCGGCAAGAGCGCGCGGTTTCTCGCGCGGCTGGAAGTTCCGCTGGGAGAAGGCCTGACAGGCTGGGTGGGACAGAACGTTCAGCCGGTGGTGAACGGGAATCCGGTGGTGGATCCGCACTTCGAATGCGATCCTGACGAGCCTTTGCGCTCCGTGCTGGCGATGCCGCTGACAAGCGGCCAAGGACTGGTGGGCGTTCTCGCGCTGTATCGCAGCAAGAAGGATTCGTTCACGCGCGCGGAACTGCAACTGCTGTCGGCGGCTGGGCCGAACATCGCGGGTGCACTGCAGAATGCCATCGCGCACCGCGAAGTGGAGTTGAGAGCCAATCTGGACACGTTGACGGGCGTGCATAACCGGTCGCAGCTAGTGCGCTTCCTGGACGAGGAGCTGGCCCGGGCGCGCCGCGACAGCCAGCCCGTGGCGTTGCTGGTGCTAGAGCTGCGGGGTTTCCGGGAGCTGGCCGACTCGGCCGGCTATGCCAAGCGCGACGAACTGCTGGTGACGGTTTGCAAGGGCTTGCGCAAGGCGTCGCGTGAATATGACCGCCTGGGGCGTCTGGCGGACAACCGTCTGGCGTTAGTGCTGCCAGGAATGAAGCCGGCCCACGTGAGCGCCGTGCTTGACCGTTTGCACGAAATCGCGGCCGAGGCGGGGGAGAGCGTTTGCGGGCGCGAAACGCTTCTGGACCTGGGCGGCGCTTTCTATCCTGACGATGGCGATGGCGGCAGAAACCTGCTGCAGGTGGCGGAGCGCAAGCTGGAGGAGCCGGGCGAGAGCTGGGAAGAGAGCTTGCGCGCGCTGATCCGCAGCGGCGCTGCGCGCCTGGAAGCGGAAGTGCTTAGCCAAAGCTGAGGCCGTCCGTCAGCGCTGGCTGGCTTCGCCGCTCTGAACGCGTTGGTTGAAGCGCGCCGACGCTCCGCGCGGGATACTCAGCGATTTCCAATCTTTGTGCCGCAGGTGTTTGGCTAGAAACACGATTTGACCGCAGTGGTAGGCGTAGTGCGCGAGCTGCCGGTTGATGGCCTGCATCACGGAGTGGCGCTCGCCGCGCACCATCGTGACTCCGGCCAGGTCCGCGTCGGAGAGCGGTTCCAGCGCTGCAAACACGCAGCTCCAGCCGTGCTCCCACATGCGCAGGATGGCTTCGCGGGAGGAAGGCGCATCGGCGAATTCGCGGTCGCGGTCACGGCTGGGCTTTTCGCCATCGGCGGCCGGAAAACCGGTGAAGCGCGACAGCATGTTGCCGCTCAGGTGCTTGACGATGATCGCGATGGAGTTCATCTCTTCGTCCAGGGCGACCGTGAGCTGCTCTTCAGTGACCTGCGCGATCGCGCGTTCTCCCAGGCCTTTGTAGTAGCGCAGAAGCGAGAGCGTGTCTTCCAGGTAGGAGGTTGTGAACAGGAGAGGCATGCCTCGATTGTTTCAGAGAAGCTGGCCGAGCAGCAGAGTCTCAAACCCATCGACACGCTGGAATACGTGATGGTGGACGTGACAGCGCGATGCTCCTTGTGCTCCAGCCAGGTCAGTATGAGATCAGTGAGCGCGGAGTAGCTGCGGCTGGCCTCCAGTTGGTAAATGAAGACGCTGGTATCGAGAGCAATGCGCCATTCAGACCGATTCCGGCGTCATTTCGACCACCGCCGTTATCTGGCTGAACGGAATCCGTGCGCGGTGGTTGGCCTCCTCCACCGCCTCTTTGCTGGCGGCTTCGAAGTAGCAGTGAGTTTGAGCGGTTTCCGGCAGATAGAAACTGCGGATCCAGCGCACCGACTGGCCCTCCTTGGTCATTTCGGCGCAGCAGGTCTTGGCGCGCACACCGGCGCTTTGCAGAGCTTCCGGCGTGATGCCGGGCAGATCACGTTTCACGACAAAACAAGGCATCTCAAGTCTCCTCTCTTTTCCACTTATGTACAAGAAGCCGTCAGGTTTGTGGCACCAACGGCTCCAGAACCTTCCCCAGATCTTTTCGCCGGATGCGAATGGCCCTTTCGCCCGCCAGGCGCAACGCGGGCAATTTCCCGGAACGCACGTAGCCGCGCAGGGTCTGCACGTGAATACTCAAGGCCTCGGCCGCCTCTTCGGGGGTGAGGTAATCGCGACTATGAATTGTGCGGGCTGGGCTTTCTTTCGCCTCGCTGTTGGTGCGCGGCCCTTGCGCGGACCGCAGCTGAGCCACGGCCGCCCGCCAGTTCGCGCTGGTGATTCCGTGGCTGCGTTTTAACCGGCTCATGAGTCCCGAGGTTTCACCGGAGAAGGCCGCCAGCAGGTGGTCCAGTCCCACCGCGCCGGCCCCGTCGGCTTTCGCGATTCGCGCCGCCTGATCGAAGAGCGCCACGGCGGCGGCTGAGTAGGCGACCTTGGCGCCGCCCTTCTCCGGATACTGGAGCCAATCGATTCCCAGTTCTTCCAGATCCAGCAAGAGTGTTCCCAGTTGCGCGATGCCGAACTGCGAAATCGCTTGTAAGCAACCGAGCAAGAGTTCGTCGGGGCCAACCTCGGCGAGATTCCGATTCTTGGCTCGGGCGATCGCAAAGGAAGCGGCCGAATCGATTTCTAGCATTATTGTAAAACAACACTACACTATCTAAAGATACGCTAAACAATCATAGGACTGCGTGACCGAGGAGTCAAGCGGTAGTGATAAACTCGCGTCGAGGCGAATCATGAATCGGACACTTACCGTGACGGTGGCGGCGATCCTGGCGATACCGGCTGGCGTGCGAGGGCAACAACACAGCGAAAAGCCGCTGGCGGCGCGGGTCCAGCGGCTGGAAGATATTCAGGCGATCCAGAACCTGCTGCTCGAATACGGCCGGACACTCGATGCGCACGACTTGAAGGCCTACTCGAACCTGTTCGCCAAGGACGGCGAGTGGGCGGGCGGCTTCGGCACGGCGAAGACTCCGGCGGGCATTCTGGCGATGATGGAGAAGAATCTGCCGCCGCCCGCGCCCGGCGCGAAGAAGCGCATCACGTATCATTTGATGACCAACTTCATCATCGAGGTGCACGGCGACACCGGCACGGCCTGGTCGCGTTGGACGTTTGTCGTGCCCGGGCCGAACGATCAGCCGGAAGCAATGCACAGCGGGCATTACGAGGACACGCTGGTGCGCGAGAACGGCAAATGGAGGTTCCAGCGGCGGATGACGTACAACGATATTCCTTATCTGGACCCGCCGGCCACGAAATAGGGTCTACTCGCTGGTTGGGAAATCGTCGCCGTCCAGGTCGTGGGTGCGGTTTTCGAACTTGGTGAACTCGCGCAGGAAGACCAGGTTGACGCGGCCGGTGGGGCCGTTGCGCTGTTTGGCGAGCAGCAGTTCGGCCATGCCTCGCAGGTCCTCGCGATCGGGCTTGTAGACTTCCTCGCGGTAGATGAAGGCGACGAGGTCCGCATCCTGCTCGATGGAGCCGGATTCACGCAGGTCGCTCAGCTGCGGGCGATGATCGCCGGGGCGTGTCTCGGGCGCGCGGCTCAACTGCGAAAGCACGAGCATGGGAACTTTCAGATCCTTGGCCAGCAGCTTCAGGCCGCGCGAGATGGTGCTGATTTCCTGGTTGCGGTTTTCGAACCGGCCGCGCCCGCTCATCAACTGCAGGTAATCGACCACGACCAGCGACAGGCCGTGCTCGCTTTGCAGCCGGCGCAGCTTGGCGTGGATGTCGATCAGATGCGTGCCGGAGGTGTCGTCGATGAATAGCGGCGACTGCACCAGGTCCGAAGCAGCTTTGGCGAGCCTGCGGCGTTCCTCCTGGTTGAGATAGCCGGCGCGGAATTTCTGCTGATCGACGCGCGCGGCCGCGCAGATCATGCGCGTCAGCAGCGATTCGCGCGACATTTCGAGCGAGAACACGGCCACCGCCTGCTTCTGGCCGGGAAACGCGGCTACGTGTTGGGCAATGTTGAGCGCGAGCGCGGTCTTGCCCATGGAGGGGCGCGCCGCCAGGATCACCAGTTCGCCTTCCTGCAGGCCGCCGGTCATTTCGTCCAGCTTGAGGAAGCCGGTGCTGAGGCCCTTGATGCGCTTGCTGGGGTCGAGGAACGCGTTTATGCCGCCCTCGAATTCCTCCAGGATGCGCTTGGGACTGGCGAGCGCGTCTTCGGCGCGCGCATCGCCGAGCTTCAGCAGGCTTTCTTCGGCGCTGGCCAGGATCTCGTCAGGCTCTTCCTCTCCGACGATGCAGCGGTCGATCAGTTTCTGCGACGTAAAGATGATGCGCCGCAGGACAGCCTTGTCCTTGACGATGCGGACGTAGCTTTCCAGGTTCGCCAGCGTGGGCAGGCCTTCGTCGAGCGAGACCAGATAGGTGATGCCGTCGACGGATTCAAGCTGATTTTGCTTCATCAGCTCGTTGGCGACGGTCACGCGGTCGATGCGCTCGCCGCGCTGGTACAGCTCGCCCATGCGCAGGAAGATGCGGCGGTGCTTTTCCAGGCTGAAGTCGTCGGCTTCCAGCACGCCCGCCACCTGGATATAGAGCGCGTCGTCCATCAGCACAGCGCCCAGGACGAAGCGTTCAGCGTCGGGATTGGCAGGGAGCCCGCGTTCGAGCGCGATGTCAACAGTAGCCATCAGAAGCCAACCGTTCTACAGTAGCGGCGCGATTCACGTACGCCAAGGGATTTTCCGGGGCGCGTGTTGTGAGCGAGATAGCTTGTGGAATTAACGGTGGAAAAGCCTGTGCGAGCGGTGGCGCGCAGAAATCATTTTGCAACATCGGGATGAAACACTTTTCCACAGGATAGTACAAATCGGGCTGGTTTTGTTTGGAGCGGGGCCTGGTTTGGAAAGACCTACGACGTGCGCGAAAACAGGGACAGCAAACCGGACAGGGAGCTGCCCTTCTTCTGCGGCTCCACGCCGCCGGCCAGCCGGTCCACCAGGGCGATGACGCTCTTGCCGAAACTCGTGGTGGGGGCCAGGGGCTTGCCTTCCATGAGGGCCTTCTGGATGGCGTCGTAGTCGGTGGGCATGATGTGATAGATGTCGGTGTGGAGCGCGGTGCCGATGACATCTTTGCTCAAGCCGGCGTGCCGGTCATACCGGTTGACGATGAGCTTGATTTTATAGCGCTGCACGCCGTTGGCTTCCAGGTAGCCGAGCGCCCGCTGGACGGCCTGCAGGGCGGTGAGTTCGTTGGTGGTGATCAGCAGGATTTCATCGGCTCGCTGCGCCTGGCTCAGGTTCCAGTCGCCATACACGCCGCCGGCATCGAGCACCACCAGGTCGTACGTGCCGCGGGCGTACTCGACGATACTGCTGGCGTCGGTCAACTCGCTCATGCCCTCCGTCATGGCTTCGGGCGAGAGCAGCACGTCCACTCCCTGGCGGCTGGTGATCACCGCCTTCCACAGATCGGCGTCGATCTCGGTGGAACGCGCCAGCGCATCCATGAAGCTGTAGTTGGACTTGATCTTCAGCAGAAAGGACAAGGTGCCGGCCAGCGGATCCAGATCGGCCAGGAGAATGCGCTTATCGCCGGCCCGCTTTAACTGGTAAGCGAAATTGCTGGCGATGGTGCTGGCGCCACAACCGCCCTTAGCGGGCATGAAGCAGTAGACCTTTCCCGGTTTGGCGGCGTTGGCCGGTTGCAGCCGGGCGACTTTCAGTAGCGCGGCCTCCACCTGGTCGGAAGTGAAGGGCTGAATCAGAAAGTCGCTGGCGCCGTGGCGCAGGCAGCGCAAGACCAGTTCCGGATCGTTGCTGGCCAGAACCACGACGATGGGCAGCTTGGGATCCAGCCGCAACAGGTCCGGAATCAGGCCCAAAGCCCGGTCCGGAGCTTCGCCGATCTCGAGCAGGCAGAGATTGGGCATCTCGGTGCTGAGCACCTCGGCCATCTGGTGGCGCCCCGGATAGGTGTTCAGTTCGTAGCCGCCGAGATTCGGCAGATGGCGGTCGAGCAGCGGCGCTAAGTCCCTGGTTATCTTCGCGTTAGGGCAGATAAACAGAGCTTTCCAAGTACCAGGAAATTTCGGGGCGTCAGACTGGGGCATGTGGCGCTGGACAGGACTTCTCCCTGGAGAGTCCCACCCGATCAAATCGGCTAGATCCGATCATAACATGAGAGCCTTCCAATTCCCGATCAACTAAATCTTCGAACGCTATCGCCGATAAGGCTTAGTTTGGTTCTGATTCCAACTGAGACCCCTTACGAACCGGTGCGCGTCACAGAAGGTCAACATGAACGAAGAACACGCCAAAAAGCGCGTTGCCGCGTGCGACACTCAGCCCATCACGACCGAAGGATTGAGGAAGCTGCTGGGCGAAACGGACGATTTTCAGTTTGTGGCGGCGCTCAATTCTCTGGAGGCAGCCCTGCATCTGGTGCCGGCGCAGCCAGTGGACATCGTAATCCTGGACAAGGGGTTTGGAATGCGGGCCGTGTTGGACTGGCTGCACGAGCTGAAGTTGACCGATGCAGGCCCGGGGGTTGTCGTCTGGGGCGTCTCGATGACGGAAGCGGAGGCATTGCGCCTGCTGCAGGCCGGCGCTCGGGGGATTATCCGTAAAACCGTGGCGGTCGACAGCATCCTGGTTTGCCTGCGCGCAGTGGCGTCGGGCCGTAGCTGGATGGAGGACTGCGTCTTACGGGATTCCACGCGGCAGGGCGGTTATCCCCGTTCAGAGCTGACGGCGCGCGAACACCAGGTTCTGGAACTGGTGGAGCAGGGCTTCAAGAACAAGGAAATCGCGCTGGAACTGGGCATCCGGCCCGGCACGGTCAAGATTCATCTCAAGCACATCTTTGAGAAGACCGGTGTGCGCGGGCGCTACGGGTTGGCGATCAGCGGGCTGAAGGACCGCGGCGTGGTGTCGATCGCGAGCTAGCTGTTTTCCGCTTTCCGCGTTCCGCCAGCCACCTTGCTATCCTGAAGAATCGTGCGCTGTTTCCTCGCCCTGCTCGCTCTCGGCCTGCCGCTCGCCGCGGCTTCTCCGCCGACGCTGCTGGACATTCTGAGCGCAGAACTGCAGCGCAACTTCACCATTCTCAAGCAGAAAGCCGATCCGCCGCCGTATTACATGGCGTACACGGTCACCGGGATCGAGGATCAGTCGCTTTCCGCCAGCCTGGGCTCGCTCACGGCGCAGTCGAAGAATCACGTTCGCTACCTGGACATCACCATTCGCGTCGGCAGCCCGAAGCTGGATAATTATCACGTCATCAACGGCCAGCGCGGTCAATTCACGCCGGGCGCCATCCTGTCGCTGGATGACGTGCCCGACGCGATCCGGCGGCGTGTCTGGCTGGAGACGGACCGGACCTACAAGCTGGCATCGCGGCGGCTGATCCAGATCAAGTCGGCCGAAGAAGTGAAAGTGAAGGACGCCGACGGCTCGGATGACTTTTCCGCAGAGCCGCCGTCGGTGTATCAGGAACCGCCGCCGCCGGTCGGCGACCTGACCGCGGAATGGGCCCGGCGCGTCAGCCAATGGTCCAAGCTGGTGAGCGACCATCCGGACGTCTTGAGTTCCAGCGTCAATCTGTCGGTGGAGCGGGAGACCAAGCAGATGGTGAACACCGAGGGCACGCGGCTGCTGCATGGACGCGATTACATCAATCTGTCCATCGTGGCCCGCGGAAAAGCGACTGACGGCATGGACCTGACCACGCTTGAGGACTTCCAGGCCGGCGATCTGGATCACCTGCCGCCCACGGCGCAGATCGAAGCCGCGGCCAATCGGGCGGGTGAGGACCTGGCGCGGCTGGTGCAGGCTCCGGCCGTGGATCCTTTCGTTGGGCCGGCGATCCTTTCCGGCCGGGCCGCCGCGGTTTTCTTCCACGAGATTTTCGGCCACCGGATCGAGGGCCATCGCCAGAAGGACGAGTCGGAGGGCCAGACCTTCACCAAAGCGGTCGACATGCCGGTACTGCCGAGTTTCCTGTCGGTGATTTTTGACCCGACTCGCCGGACCATGGACGGCGTGGACCTGAACGGCTACTACAGCTACGACGATGAAGGCGTGAAGGCGCGGCCCGTGACCGTGGTGGACAACGGCATTCTGAAGACATTTTTGCTTTCGCGCTCGCCCATTCAAGGTTTCGATCATTCCAACGGGCACGGCCGCCGGCAGCCTGGCCTGGAAGTGGAGTCGCGGCAATCCAACCTGATCGTCGAATCGAAGAAACAGGTGAGCGAGCAGGAATTGCGCCAGATGCTGATCGCCGAAATCAAGCGGCAGAAAAAACCTTACGGCCTGTACTTCGATCAGGTGACGGGCGGGTATACGACCACGCAGCGCCGCGGCTTGCAGGCTTTCACGGTGATCCCGCTGATGGTGTATCGCGTGTATCCCGACGGCCGCCCGGATGAACTGGTGCGCGGCGTGGATATTGTGGGAACGCCGCTGGCCAGCTTCTCCAAGATTCTGGCGACCTCGGATCAGCCGGCCATTTTCAACGGCTACTGCGGCGCCGAATCGGGCCAGGTCCCGGTCTCGGCCATCTCGCCGGCCCTGCTGGTTTCTGAAATCGAGATCCAGAAGAAGCAACATGGCGAGGACCGGCCGCCTTTCCTTGGGCCGCCGCAGGACGCCGGAGCCGGTCAATGAGGCGCGTCGCGGCCTTCTGCCTTCTGCTTTCCGGCTTCTGCCTACTGCCTGCCGCCGGCGCCGCTCAAGACGCCGACGTGCTGCTCAAAGCGATGAAGGACGAGCTGGCGCGGTCCCGGGAACTCGTGTCGCTCGGTCTCAAGGAGCCGCCTTACTTCATCGAATACCGCGTGGAAGACACGGTCAGCAGCGGCGTGGCTGCGACCCTGGGTGCACTGGTGGAAACCCGCCAGGATGCTTATCGGATTCCCACCGTGCGGGTGCGCGCCGGTAATTACACTTTCGACAGCACCAATCACATCTACTCGCAAGTCTACCTGGGCAGCCGTTACGATCCCGAGCGGCTTCCACTGGATAACGACTACCTGGCCCTGCGGCGCGCCTTCTGGCTGGCCACCGACCGGGCTTTCAAGACGGCCGAAGACGCCATCGCGCGCAAGCGGTCGTCGCTCAAGAACATGAGCCTGCCGGACGCGCTGCCGGATTTTTCGAAAGCGCAGCCCAATCAGGCGATTCTGCCGTTCCCGCATCGCGACGTTTCCATTGGGCCCTGGAAAGACAGGATCGTCAAGCTTTCCTCGGTATTCGCCGGATACCCGCTGGTGCTGACTTCGGGCGTCGAACTGACGCAATCGCAGTCGATGAATTACGTGTTGAACTCCGAGGGAACGGTCCTGCGAACGCCGGAGGACGTCTCCTACATCCGCATGGTCGCGCGCGGGCTGGCGGCCGACGGGAGCGACGTCCATGACGCGCGTGTGTATCAGGCGTTCGAGGCCAGCCAGCTTCCTTCCGAAGACGATCTGATGCAGGACGCCAAGGAAGTGGGGGAGCGCCTGACGGCCCTGGCTCAAGCACCGCGGGGTGAAGCGTACGACGGCCCGATGCTGTTCGAGGCGGCCGCGGCGGCGCAGTTGTTCGGACAGATGCTGGGCGACGAGCTGAAGGTCACTCGCAAGCCGATCGCCGATCCCGGGCGGACGGTTCCCTACGTTCCGAGCGAACTGGAAAACCGGATTGGATCGCGCATTCTTCCGGATTGGATGAGCGTGGTGGACGATCCTACCCAAACCGCCTGGCACGGCCAGACGCTGCTGGGGCACTACCTGTACGACATGGAGGGCGTGGCGGCGCAGCCGGTCACGCTGATCGACAAGGGAATTCTCAAGAATTTTCTGCTGACGCGCACTCCCGTGTATAAGGACTACCCCGGTTCGAACGGGCATGCGCGCCTGCCCGGATCGTACGGGGCGCGAGCGCCCGGATTTGGCAATTTGTTTGTCCGGTCTTCGGAAGCCAAGCCCGCGGCGGATATGAAGAAGCTGCTGATCCAGATGTGCCGCGACCGGAACAAGCCTTACGGCATACTCATCCGGCGGCTGGATTATCCGTCGTCGGCTTCGATTCCGGAGTTGCGGCGTCTGATCCAGGCATCCGGGAGCGATCATCCGGTGGCTCCGCCGCTGCTCGCCTACAAGGTGTATCCGGACGGCCGGGAAGAGCTGGTGCGCGGGGTGCGCTTCCGCGACGTTTCAACCCGCTCGCTGAAGGACATCGCGGCGGCCGACGACGAAACTTACGTGTTCAATCTGATCGATTCCGATGCTCCGTTCGCACTGATGGGCGCGGGATCGTTTATCACGACCGCGTCGGTGATCGCGCCCGCCCTCCTGTTCGACGAGTTGGAACTGGAGCCGGTTCAGGAGGAAGTGCCGAAGCCGCCGATCGTTCCGGCGCCGCCGCTGACCGGGCTGCCGGTTCCAAGCCAGTCGCAGAAAGCGGTGGGCGACTGATCGTATGGGCCTGCTGTCCAGAGCGATTTTCCGGGAAGTAGCCAAAAGCGCGGTGCTCGGCGCCGTGCTGTTCACGTTCGTGCTGTTCCTGCAGCGCGTCGGTCGCCTGTTTGAAATCCTGGTGCGCAGCGCCGCGTCGCCCATGACCGTCGCCCACCTGTTTCTCCTGGCGATCCCGTTTACGCTCAGCTTCACTGTGCCGCTGGGCGTGCTGGTGGGCGTGCTGATCGCGCTCAGCCGCATGTCCGCGGACGGCGAGATCACGGCAATGCGCGCGTGCGGCATCCCCAGCCGTAAGGTGATCGCGCCGGTGCTGCTGTTTTCGGTTCTGGGAACGCTGGTCACCGCGACCGCTTCGCTTTGGCTCACGCCGTATTCCACCTGGAGAACGTACAAGATTCTGAATCAGCTGGTGGCCGCCGAACTCACTTCCGAAGTGCAGGCGCGCGTGTTCGAGGAGCAGTTTCCCAACCGGGTTCTGTATATCAATGACGTCATCCCCGGAGCGCAGGCGCGCTGGCGCAACATCTTCATTGCCGACATCACGCCCCCCGACGAGCAGAAGCCAAGCGATCATGACCGTGGCGACGGTCCGCGCATTACCGTGGCTTCCGACGCGATCGCTATTCCCGACGTCAAGCGGAACGAGATCCAGCTTTCGCTTCGGGATGCCAACACCTATGAGGTCGGCAAGGACTCCACGGAGTACTACAAAACGCAAGGCGGCACTGGCGCGTTGATTCTGGAAGCCACCAAGCCCAACGAAGTGCACGCTAAAGGCTACACCGAAATCGACACCCTCCCGCTCTACCGGCTGGCGTATCACGACAAGACGCTCGACCAGGACAACGTGATCCAGGCGCGCATCGAGTTGCATCAACGCTTGGCGCTGCCGCCCGCCTGCTTCCTGCTGGCGCTGATCGGCATTCCGCTGGGCATTTCCTCGCGCAAGGGCGGCAAGTCGAGCGCGTTTGTTCTGACCGTCGCGCTGGCCTTTATCTACTGGATGGGGCTGATCGCGGCCAACGGCCTGGCCAAGCAGCAAAAACTTCCGGTGGGCGTGGCGATGTGGATTCCCAACGCGATCTTCGCCGTGGTCGGCCTGATCCTGATCACGCGGCTGGAATTCCCGGGTGACCGCGACTGGATCGCGATCGCGATGGATTCGATTGCTACGTTCATCAAGAGAGTGCGCGGTGGTTTTTCCACGCCGGGTTCCTCCACGCGGCTGCGCCACTCCTGGCGCTTTTTCCTGGCGCCGCAGGTGATCGACGGCTATGTACTCCGCAGCTTCCTGTTTTACTTCCTGCTATTGCTCGTCAGCTTCGTCCTGATGACGCATGTCTACACCTTTTTTGAGCTGTTGAGCGACATCGTCAAGAACCACATCACGATGTTCCGGGTCTTCACCTACCTCTTCTTCCTGACGCCGCAACTCATTTACGATTCGGCCCCCATCAGCGTTCTGGTGGCGGTGCTGATTGTGTTCGGCATCCTGACCAAGCACAACGAAATTACGGCCATCAAAGCCAGCGGCGTGAGCCTGTACCGGCTGGCCGTCCCGGTGCTGGCGGCCGCGCTCCTGCTGAGCGGCAGTCTGTTCGCCTTCGGTTATTACTACGTGCCGGGCGCGAACCGGAAGCAGGACGCCATCCGCAAGGAGATCAAGGGCAAGCCCGTGCAGACCTATCTGCACCCGGACCGGAAGTGGGTGTTCGATCCCGGCTCGAATGACGATCCGCGCGTTTTCTATTTCAACTACATCGACGGCGCGCAGAAAGTGATGTCCCGGCCCCAGGTCTTCGAGCTGGATCCCGCGACGTTCCAGGTGCGGAAACACATCTCCGCGGAAAAGGCCCGCTGGGAGGCGGCGCTCGGCACCTGGATTTTCGAAAACGGCTGGAGCCGCGATTTCACCGGACACCAGCAGAAGTTCGACAGCTTCAGCGGGCAGGCCGCGACTTTCAAGGAGGTGGACGAGCGGCCCGATTATTTCCTGCAAGAGGTGCTGCAGGACCAGCAGATGAACTTCCAGCAACTGGCGGGGTACATCCGCGATCTGCAGCGTAGCGGCATCGACACCATCACGCTGCAGGTGAGCTTCTACCGCAAATTCGCGCTGCCGCTGTTCGCGCTGGTGATGGCGCTGATCTCGGTGCCCTTCGCATTCCTGGCCGGCAACCGCGGGGCCATGGCCGGCGTAGGGTTGAGCTTCGCCATTGCGATCGCCTACTGGTCGGTGGGCAAGTTGTTCGAGCAGTTGGGAGACGTGAACCTGCTTCCGGCCGCGCTGGCCGCCTGGTCACCCGACGTCCTGTTCGCCTTTGCAGGCATGTATTTTTTCACTCGCATGCGTACCTAGCGCCCCCGTTTTTAAGATCATTTTCAGATTGGCCGGTTATCCTGCAGCAAGTCTGCCAAGGACAACACATCCATGAAACCACCGGCTTGCCTCTCCATTTTCTTCACCCTGACGGCGCTGTGTATAGCCGCTGAGGCCCCCGGGTATAAGCTCACCAAACATTACTCCATTCCCGGCGATGGCGGTTTCGATTACGTCGTTTTCGACAGCTCCGCCAACCGGGTTTATTTTTCCCACGGCACCGAAGTGGATGTGGTGGACGCCAATTCCGGCAAGCTGCTGGGCAAGGTGGAAGACACGCCCGGCGCGCACGGCATCGCGATCGTTCCCGCACTGCATCGCGGATTTACCACCAATGGCGGCGACAATACCGTCTCTGTCTTCGATACGAACACGTTCAAGACCATCAAGAAGATCGCCGTCGACAAAGATCCCGACTTCATCCTCTACGACTCGCATAGCAAACGCGTCCTGGTCTGCCACGGAGACTCCGCGCAAATCACCGCTATCGACCCGGCCAAGGAAGCCGTGATCGGTAAAATCGACCTGGGAGGCGGTGCGGAAGCGGCCGTAACCGACGGCAAGGGCAACGGCTTTGCGAACCTGGAAGAGGAGGCCGAAGTGGTCCATTTCGATCCGCAGGGCTTGACGGTGAAGCACAAATATCCGATCACCGGCTGCAAAACACCCACGGGCCTGGCAATGGACACGATCAACGACCGGTTGTTTATCGGATGCCGCAGCAAGGTTCTGGCCGTGATGGACGCCACCAGCGGCAAGGTCATCACCACGCTGCCCATCGGCACGCGCGTCGACGCGGTGGCTTACGACGCCGACAACAAGATGGTCTTCGCTTCGAATTACGACGGTACGATCTCGGTGATCCGCCAGAAGGGTCCCAACCAGTACGAATCCGCCGGTGACATCAAGACGCAAGAGAGCGCCAAGACCATGGCGATCGATCCGAAGACCAAGCGCCTGTTCCTCACGGCAGCGCAGATGGTGCCTCCGCCGCCGGGGCAGAAGGGCAGGCCCAAGCCCAAGCCGGGATCCTTCACGTTGTTGGTGGTCGAGCGCCAATAACCCCGCCGCAAAGCGGCGAATTGTGGGAAACTAGCATCACCATGGTAAAAGTCAGCGTACTCTATCCGTACAAGGAAGGTGGCCGGTTCGATATGGACTACTACATGAAGAGCCACATTCCGATGGTGCAGAGAAAATTAGGCACGGCGTGTAAAGAGGTGACCGTGGAGCAGGGAATCAGCGGCGCCGATCCCGCAACGAAACCTGCCTACACCCTCACCGCTCACATGCTGTTCGACAGTGCCGACGCGTTCCGCGCCGCGTTCGGACCGCACGCCGCCGAGATCCTGGCGGACATTGCGAACTACACCGAGATCCAGCCGGTTGTGCAGGTCAGCGACGTCATTCTGTAGCTTCGCTTTGATTTTGAACTGACCCATGCCTGAAAACCCGCGCCACGTTGTCGCCATTATTGGAGGAGCCGTTGCCGGTTCCGTCGCCGCCGAAATCCTGGCCGACCATGGAATTGAAGTGGCGGTCTTTGAGCAGAACGCAAGGCCTTACGGCAAGATCGAGGATGGCCTTCCCCGCTGGCATAGAGAGCAGCGAAAACAGGAATACGAGCTGATCGATGCCCGGTTGAGAAAGCCCGGTGTACACTTCATTCCTTGCACACGGCTCGGCCGCGATCTGGAATTCCAGGAACTTTGCAACCAGTGGGGATTTTCGGCGGTGATTCTGGCGAACGGCGCCTGGCGGGACCGGGAGATCGGAGTCCCTGGGGCGGAGGAATACGTAGGCAAAGGCCTGGTTTATCAAAACCCGTTTATTTACTGGTACAACCACAAGCACGAACAGAGCTATAACGGTCCGCGCCATGAAGCTCCGGATGAGACATTGGTGGTTGGCGGCGGGCTGGCGTCGATCGACGTGGTCAAGATCCTGCAGCTGGAGAACTACGAACGCGCGCTCCGGGAGCGGGGCGTTGAAACCAACATGCATGAGCTGGAAAAGAAAGGCATTCCGGCGATCTGCAAAATGCACGGCGTAGCTCCGGAGGATTGCGGTGTCAAGGGATGCCTGCTGATTTACCGCCGGCGCGAGCAGGACATGCCCCTGGCGCAGCCTCCCGATAACGCCACGCCGGATCAAATCGCCAAGACCGAATCCGTGCGCCAGAAGATGCTGCGCCTGGCGCGCGAGAAATACCTGTTCCGGTTTCAGGATCGCAGGATGACTACTGGCCTCGTTGTAGAAAACGGGCGTGTGGTTGGCCTGAAGGTGGTTGAGACAAAGGTGGAGGGCCGCAAGGCCGAGCCGGTGCCGGGATCGGAGCAGGAACTGCGGGCCCCGCTGGTGATTTCATCCATCGGGTCGGTGCCGGAGGTCATTCCCGGCATCGCGATGAAGGGGGAATACTACACCTTCATGGACGAAGAGCTGCCGCAATATTCGGGCAACGAGCGCGTCTTCGGAGTGGGGAACGTGGTAACCGGGCAGGGCAACATTCGTGTCTCGCTGATCCACAGCCGGCAGGTGACCAGCCAGCTTCTCGAGTCTTACCTTGGTCCGGCGGAAGCCTGGGGCGCCGCGCAGGCGGAGGCCGTCAAACGCCGCGTTCATGCGCTGCCGCCGCTATCGGCAAGCGAGATCGCCGCGACGCGGCAGCGGATCCGGGATCTTCAGGACCGCGTGGGCTACACCGCTGACTACGATTCCTGGATCGCCAAGGAAAGCCCCAAAGATTTGGAATAGGAAAAGCTCGGGCCCGCGGTACAGGAGTTCGGCGTGAGCCCGGACGAAGCCGCAAGAGTATGCTGGTTTTGTGACGCGGCTCGTCTTCCTCTGCCTGGCATTCCTGACTGGCTTGGCGGCCCAACAGTCCGCATCTCGCGAGCCGCGTGTCATCAGCGGGACGCTCGTCGCCACGGCGCACAATTCCATTTCCGTGAAGCTGAACCGCAAGATCACCACCGTCCAGCTCACCCCGGACACCGAAATTTGGCGGCGCGGCATTGATTTCACGGCCCCCTCGCATCTTGTATTGGGCGATGACATTTATGTGCTCTACGAGCAAACCTCCACCGATGGCGCGCCGCTTGCCACTCTGATCGCTGCTCCAGAAGAGGGAGATTCCGTGGCGCTCGTCCCACGTCACGTCGTGGAAAACCGCGTCTGCGATGGTTACTTGACAGCTGCCGGCATTAACACGATCGCGATCAAGAACGACGAAGGCACCTGCATCATGCGCTTCACGCCCGATACGGTATTTTGGCGTGGCGGGGCGTCTCACGGCCCAGGTGCTCTCGTGGTCGGTGATGAAATCGGCGCGCGCGCCCAGGTCAATTACCCCAACGGGGAACTCATCGCCGAAGAGGTCATCGCGAATCTCGGCAAATTTAGCGGGACGATTACAGGACTCCATCCGCACAGTGTGGAAATTGCCCGCGAGGATGAACACGGCGACCCGGACGGACCGGCAACGGTCTACATCGACGGCCGTACGGCGTTTAACGAGGGTACAGCGGCAGAGCTTGAAGTCGGGGCGTTCTTGGAAGTAATCGGATTGGATCTGGGAGACGACAGCATGCGAGCAACGACAATAATGACTTTGAAGCCGCCCGCTCCACCTCCCTCAAGAAAACAGTAGCTTCCGGAGCAGATCCTGAATCCGGCGTTTCGGCAGGCAGGCTACTCGTGGTGTTTGTGAGTCAAAGGTGGCGCGCCTAAGTCACCCGCGATTTTGGTGGCCTCTTCGATCGCGCGCGCCAGCACGGAGCGGATCTTGCCGTCTTCGAGCATCAGCAATCCGGCGATCGTGCAACCGGCCGGAGTGGTGACGTCGTCGCGCAGAGCCGCGGGGTGGCGGCCGGTGGCCTGCACCATCTTCGCGGCTCCGACGGCTGTCTGAGCCACCAGCTTCAAGGCGAGTTGGCGCGGCAGTCCCACGCGAACGCCGGCGTCCGCAAAGGCTTCCATGATCAGATACTGGTAAGCCGGTCCACTGGCGCTGAGCGCGGTGATGGCGTTGAAGTAACTCTCTTCGGCCGGCAGGCACTGGCCGACCGCCTCAAAGATGCGCTGCGCGCGCGCCATATGATCCTGCGAGGCGTACCTGCCCGGACAGATGACCGTCATTCCTTCCCGCACGACACAGGGTGTATTCGGCATGGCGCGAATCCACGGATTTTCGGTTCCCAAAGCCGCTTCCAGCTGGCCGATGGTTGCGCCGGCCAGGATGGAAATCAGCAGAGTGTCCGGGCGAAGGCCCGCCTGCTTCAACGCAGCGGTGACACCGGCGGCCTGCTTCGGCTTCACGCAGATCAGAATCAGGCCGGAATGCGGCACCCGGCTGCGGAAGTCGGTGGTGACCGGAATTCCCAGCTCCTCGGATGCTGCAGCACAGCTGGCCTGCGACTTCGCGCCGGCCCAGGCGTGTTCGCGCGAAATGGCGCCGCTGTCGAACAGACCGTGAAGGAGCGTCCGTCCCATGACGCCCGCGCCGATTACGCCCAATGTCTCGCCCTTCGCGATTAGTTTCACACGGCCGCCTTATATAAGTTGAAGTCTACTACCTTTCCTGCTTTTCACCGGCAGCCAGGGATAGCGGCCGCAGCTCCGTGGGGCGGCTCCACATCCAACCCACAATCAGGCTGCCCAAAAGGATCGCCTGAGTTGCAACGCTGGTGACGAGCCCCTCCAGATAACGCAGGTTGCCCAGCGTGTCGAGCGCTACACGCAACAGCCAGAGGCCATTGAGCGTCAACAGCTGGCCGAAATTAAAGAAAAGCAAAGACACGGCGAAAACGAGAATCTGAAAGATGCGGGGCGGCTGATTGGACCGCCATCGGCTCACCCGGCCAACCATCCAGCCGGTTGCCGAGAGAGTGGCGCAATCCAGCAGCGGCCGCAGGGTCGCAAGCCAGTCTTCCCCGATCCACAGTCCGGCCAAACTCAACAGAGGACGCTCCACCAGCCAGGCGATCAGAAGAAGAGCGGCCCAGCCCGCTGCGATCGACCGCGCCGTGATGAGCACACGTTGCCGCATCCGGTTCATCCACCGATTCGATCTTGAGCGTAACAGAGAATGTAGTCTAAGGAGTGCAGATCGCAGGCATGCGTCCGCCGTAGCTTGTCGGAGGAGTTGTGAGCTTGGAATTTTCTGGTCCGGCCTTCAAGTTTTCGCGACGCCGTTTCTGCGTGTGAACGGCCTCGATGCGCAAACTTGCATGGAATGCATGCGCGGCGTCATGATTCTGCTGCACGAGTGCGCGGCCCCTATCTCCACGAAGGCCGCGCCCACAGGCTCCAGGAGGCCCTCCTGTTGCATGGCTCAGCCGTTGCGGCCCGAGGATCGGCGCCTAGGACAGCTCCGATAGGTTCTTGAATTGGCCGTTGCTGTCGCCCAGCTTTTCGGCGGGCACGCCCAGCTTGTGCAGCAAGGTGAGCTGAAGATTGGTCAGCGGCGTGTGCTCCGGATAGACCAGGTGACGGCCGCCTTTCAGCGTGCCGCAACCCCCGCCCACCAGGAACGCCGGCAGCGGGCCGTGGGTGTGCCGATCGCTGTTGCTGATGCCGGAGCCGTACAGCAGGATGACATGGTCCAGCAGCGAGCCATCGCCGTCCCGGGTGTCGCGTAATTTCCCGAGATATTCGGCGAACAGACCGATGTGATAGCGCTGGATCTTCGCGCATTTCGCCATCTTGTCGGGATTGCCCTGGTGGTGCGTGAGCGGATGGTGCGGCTCAGGCACGCCGATCTGCGGATACGGCCGGCCGGTCTGCTCGCGGCCGTACATGAATGTCGTCACGCGCGTCAGGTCGGATTGGAAGGCCAGCAACTGCAGGTCGTACAACAGCCGGACCTGGTCTTCAAACTTCTCCGGGATGCCCGCGGGCTGAGACACGTCGGGGAGCTCTTTGGAGCTCTGCTCCTCGGCCTTTTGAATCCGCCGCTCCACGTCGCGCAGCGATGCAAGATAATCGTTCATCTTGCGATTGTCGGCGGCGCCCAGTTCGTGCTGCAGTTGATCGACCCGCTCGCTGACGGAATCCAGCAGACTCTTGTCCTCGCTGAGGCGGGTGGCGCGAACGCGCGGATCAGTGCTGTCGCTGGAGCCGAACATGCGCTGGAAAACCACGCGCGGATTGTTTTCGGCCATGAGCGGCAGGGTCGGCGTGAGCCAGGAAATCGTGCTGCTGTAGGCGCAACTGTAGCCCAAATCGCAAGAACCCAGCAGGCTGTTTTCGTCGGCGGTCATTTGCAGCGAGGAAAGCTGGGTGTCGCGCTCGTACATCTTGGCGACGATCTGGTCCATGGAGACGGCATTGTATAGCTCGGTGTCGGACTTCTTGACGTGCACCCCGGTGAGATAGGAACCGCAGGCGCGGGAGTGATCGCCTCCGCCGTCGCCGAGCGCCTCCGCCTGATCGCTGAACAGGCCGGTGACGACGATCGTTTTGTCCTTGAACGGCTCCAACCCTTTCAATGTAGGCGAAAGTTCGAAATTCGAGCCAACGCCTTTCGGCAGCCATTCTTCGTAGATCACGCCGTTGGGATGATAGACCACGCCGAAGCGGCGAACCGGCTTGGTGGTGGCTGCCGGCGCGAAAGCCGGAACCATGGCATCGAGCAACGGAAGCGCGATGGCCGTCCCGGCTCCACGGAGCACGGTCCGGCGGGAAATGGCCTTCTTGGTGACGAACATGCTCTTATTTTCCTATATTCCTGGCAATGCCGGCGGATGGAGGCTCGGGCGCGGCGGTTCGCATCTGGAACGGCGCGCTCTTCACAATACCCAGAATCAACGCAGACCAACGATCATCGTTGGCCGCCGCGAAGCGGTCAATGGAGCGGACCGTGGGAGCGTCGTAGTATTGCAGGCCGCGGCCCAAAGCGTAGGTCAGCAGTTTCTCAGTCACGGTGTGCACGAATTGCGTCTTTTGCGCCACCAGGGCCTGCAGCAACTCGCGCGGCCCGTCCACCTTGGTGCCGTCCAGCAACACGCCGGAAGCGTCGATGGGCTGGCCTGCGTCGGTCGTGCGCCAGCGTCCGATGGCGTCGAAATTTTCCAGGCTCAACCCCAGCGGGTCCATGCGCGCGTGACAGCTGGCGCAAACCGGATTGGCGCGGTGCTTCTCCAGCATTTGCCGAACAGTGAGCGGCCGTCCATCCGTGTTGCTGGATTCGAGCGACGGGACGTTGGGCGGCGGCGCGGGAGGCGGAGCGTCCAGGATATTTTCCAGCAGCCACTTGCCGCGGATGGTGGGCGAGGTTCGCGTGGTGTACGAGGTGACTGCCAGCACGCTCGCCTTGCCTAACAGCCCGAAGCGGTTGGGGTCGGTGAGTTTTACCTGCCGGAAGCGGCTTCCATAGACGCCGGAAATCCCATAGTGCCGCGCGAGCTGCTCGTTGAGGAAGGTTTCGTCCGATGTCAGCAGGTCGACGACGCTGTTGTCCTCTTTCAACTGCGCGTTCAGGAACATCTCGGTCTCGGTGACGAAGGCGGAACGCAGATTGTCATCGAAGAAGGGGAACTTCGTGCCGTCGGGATTGAGCAGCCAGACGTTGCGAGTCTCGAGCCAGTCCGAGAAGAAATTATCGACCAGCGACTTGCGCGCGCGGGAATCGGCGAACATGCGCGCGACCTGCTGCTCCAGCACGGCCGGCTCATGCAATTTCCCCTGGATGGCCAGGTCGAGCAGCGTGTCGTCCGGGATGCTGCTCCACAAGAAGAACGACAAGCGCGAAGCCAGTTCGACATCGGGGATACGATAGGCGGCGCCCGGCGCCACTCCCACCGGATCGGTCTCGATGCGGAACAGAAAATCGGGGCTGACCAGCACGCGTTCGAGCGCGGTCCGAATCCCGTCGTCAAAGCTTCCCCTGGCGCGCGCGGGCTTGTAGAAGCTGAGCAGCGTGTCGATGTCGTCGGTGGCAACGGGACGGCGATAGGCCCGCCGCGCCAGGCGGGACAGGATCTCCGTCGCGCAGGGCAGTTCCTCGGCGGCGGTGTCGGGATGGCACACATAGAGCAGCCGGCGGCTGGGCGAGTCGGCCGGCAGCTTGGCGTCATAGGGACCGCCGATCAGGAGCGAGGCGATGGCAATCGGCGCGGTTGGCGTGTCGGAGGCACGGCTGAAAAGCGGCAGGCGGTCGGGACCAGGGCCCTCCGGCTCGGAGTCTTCGTCCTTGAGCATGGTCGCCATGACCTTGTGCAGGCCGGCCTTCACGGGCACGCGCACCTGCAGCGCGTCGTCACCGTCGTAGCGGAAGGTTTTCGATTGCGTTTTTTCTCCGCCCAGCGTGGTTTGCCAGACGCGCTTGCCATCCAGGCGGACTTCGAATTGCGTTGGTACGTTCAGGCCGCGGATGACGCTATCCCAGGCGCGCTGCAGCCGAATCTTGAAGACGTAGTCGCCGTCGACCGGGAAATAGTGTTCGGCGGCGACCCCACCTTTGGATCCTAGCGGGAAATCCTCGCTCAAACGGTCGGTCTGGCGAAGATATGTCAGGTCGTTCGCATTGTCTTTCAACGCGCCATAGCGCACGAAGGTCGGCCGGATGGTGGGATCGCCCACGGCCTCTCGCGCGACGGCGGTTGCCGCGGCTATGTAGCGGTCCAACAGGGCAGGCTGTATGGAAAGAGCGTCGCCATTGTTCTCGAAGCCGAACGCCTGTTCATCCGGCGGCAGCGTCTGCTTCGGATCGACCTCCACCCCGACCAGGTCGCGCACCGCGTTGGCGTATTCGGCGCGATTCAGCCGGTGCAGGCTGGCGGAGCGGCCGGGGTTCACGTGCGTCGCGGCCTCGCGGTCGATTTCCTTCTCCAGCCACGTGGCAACCTGGTCGTACGTCGCGTTGTCCGGGCGCGGGAGTTTCGGAGGCGGCATCGCGCGGCTGCGCAGCTTCACGATGACTTTTTCCCAAACCTCCGCGGAGTTGTAGACGTGGTCGGCGTCGGCGCGATCCAAAGCCAGGCCCGCGGTCTTCAGCCGGTCGTTGTGGCACCCGATGCAGTACTTGGTCACGAGCGCGCGGGCCGGGCTGGTGGGAGCGCCCGTTTGACCGAAGGCGGCCGTCGCGGCGATTGCGGACCAGGCGGTTCCAATCAAGTAACGTCTCATTGGTCCGCCCTGCACTTGTTCTGGGCCTCGCAGGGATGGCCCAATTTTGGATCGGCGCCGTGTTCCAGGAGCATCTGCGCGCCTTCCTTGTTATAAAGCACGCCGCCGAGCCGGTCGCCCTGGCCGTTGGCCGCGAGGTATGGCGTAACGCCTGCCTTGCTGACCGAGTTCACATTGACGCCCAGGTCGATCAGTTGCGCCAGGAGCTTATTCCAGCCGCGGTATGCCGGTCCAAACAAAGCGTTCTCGCCGAAGGTGGTCTCGCCCTTCGGATCGACCCCCAGTTTCAGCAGGAAATCGACTGTCGCTAACGCTTCCGGCTCCGTGATCGTATCCTCGCCGATGCCCCGGTTCAACCCTGCTGCCGCCATGATGGAGGATGCATTCGTCGCGGTAAGGATTTTTGGGTCGGCGCCGGCGGCGAGCAAAATCTTCATCAGCTCCAGATCGTTGGCGGAGGCGGCGAGAACGAAAGCGGTCGCGCCCGTGGCGTCCAGGTAGCCACCGGCCATGCTCGGCTGCGGTTTAGTCATGCGCGCGTTGACGTTCACGCCGTGGGTCAGCAGGGCTTTCACCAGCCGCAGTTTTGCCTGCCGGTCGGGAATGCCGGACATGGGATCGTCAAAACCGTATACGGGATTGGCGGTGTAGCTTTCCCACTTTCCGCAGGCCCAATGCAGGGGCGTAAAGCCTGCCGCCTCATTGTTGGGGTCGGCGCCATGGTCCAGCAGAAAGAGCGCAGTGTCTACCTGGCCTCGCACGCTGGCCACCAGCAGGGGAGTGTAGCCAAGGGTTCCTATCGTCTTGGCGACGCCTAGAAAAGACCTGACCCGGTTGGATTCGCCCTCTGCCTGCGTCAGGAGGTTCACGTCTACGCCGGCGGCCAGCAACTCCTTGATCGTCTCGACGTCACCAAGCCGCGCCGCGAAGTGGATTGCGGTGAAACCCTCCTTGCTGTGGGCGGTGAGATCGGCGTGGGCGGCGATCAGCGCCTGGACGACATCCGAATGACGTTCAGCCGCGGCCCACATCAGCGCCGTCTGGTCGTGCTTTGGCTCGTGTGCGTTGACGTCCGCGCCATATTCGACCAGCATGCGGACCGCGTCCACGCTGCCGGTCTTCGCGCAGGTCATCAGCGGCGTTTCCCCGGTCGCGATCGGCGTGTTGGGATTGGCATGCGACTTGAGAAGCGCGTGCACAAACGCGGCGCTTCCGTTGGTGCAGGCTTGCGACAGCGGCGTCATCTGGAAGTCGTTGGCGGCATTGGCGTCCGCGCCGGCGCTGAGCAGGACGTTGGCCGTTTCCAAATCGTTCCAGTGTGCCAGCCATAGAAGCGCCGTCGAGCCGTCGCTGGACCGGGTGTTCACGTCCACCTTTTCCGACAACAGCGTACGCATCGCCTTCTTGTCCTGGTGCCTGGCGGCGTCGACCAGCCGGGTGTCGCTTGTTCCGGCGGTCCCCGCCCACGCGGCAAGACCGGAAATCATGAACAACGCCGATGCTATCGCTGCTACCGGGCTGCGCTTCCTTGGATCAAGCATTCTGCCCCGCTTTCCTTCGATCCAAACCTAATACTTGTCCACGTGAGACGAGCGGCCAGAAACGAACCAACCCGCCGCAAAGTTATCGACCCGCGGCCATTATACGAGATTTGAATGCCCCGAGTGCAGCGGCCCACGCGGCTCTACTTGGGCGCCGGCGCTACGGGCCAATGGCCGTCGTAGGGCGGCCAATTGGGCACCAACAGCTCCTGGTCCGGATAGAACATGGAGGAATAAATGGCGCTCAGTTTGCCTTGGTCGATGACGAACCACTCGCTGAATTGATTGCGGCGCATGGCTACGCCAGGTTTCCGCAGGAATACGCCCAATCCGAGCACCGTGCCGGCTTCTTCATCCACCACGGGGAAGCGGCGTGCCACCACCGCGTAGATGTTCCGCATGGCGGCTTCATTCATGCAATCGGTTTTGCCGTTGAAGACGCCGGCTGCGTTGGCCGGAACGTTCGCCGGGGCGTCGCGTTGGGTGGTGGGCACACCGTTCTCCAAGCGAACGCAGCCGGGATGGGCCAGCATGATGCGGCCATCGTGGGCGGAAAGCGAATCGAAATAGCTGTTGGTGATGGCAATCAGGTCTTCGCGCGAAAGGCGGCCGGCTTTGGGAACAACTCGCTCCACGGGAGGATGCGCAGCCAGGTAGCCGGGATCCCAGAACGCGTTGTTGGCTTGGGCGCCGGCGCCCACGCCGATGCCTGGGTCCCCTTTCCGCGCCAGATACCATTCGGCCTCGGCCACTTTGCGGCCCAGGACTTTGAGCCGCAGCGTCACCACAGCGGCGCTGCCGGAGGTCTCTTCGAGAGTGCCGAAATAAGCCGCGTTCTCCGTCACAGTGTCGAAATACCGCCGCTGGAGCCTGCCGAGCGCCTGGGCTGTCTGCCAGACGCCCTCACCCGGCCGCCGAACTACGGCGTTCTCCGTCTCTCGATATCCAGCGGTTAACGGCACGCCTGACGGGTTGTGTTGCACGACGGCGTTCAGATACTGATCGAGCACGCCTTTCAGGCAAGCCCGGTCGCAATCGGCGGCGAAAGCGGCCGGAATCAAAACGGCGGACCCGAGGGCCAGAAGGAAGGAACATCGCATGAGGAGTATTTTACGCAAACCGCGACGACGCCCGAAGTTTGACGCGACCTAAGTCCCGGCCGTTTGCACCGACAGATCCATGAGCCGGTTCCAACTCTCCGTCCCCAACGAGCGAACAAACTGCGACTGCGCGCGCTCCCAATGGGGCAGTGCTCGCCGGTATGCGCGTTTGCCCTTCGCCGTCAGCCCGAGGTGGAGTTCGCGCCGGTCGTCGCCCACCTCGGAGCGCAACCATCCCGAGCGCCGCAGGGGCGCCAGGGTCCTGGTCAGCGTCGTGCTGTCGATCTCCAGCAAGCCGGAGAGCTGCTTCTGTGACAGGCCGGGCGCGATCTCTAACGCCTGCAACAAGGTGAACTGCGCGATGCCGAGGCCGCTGGGGCGCAGCGCCGCATCGTACAGCCGGCTGATGACTCGCGCGGCCCGGCGCAGGTTGGCGCAGCCGCATGGCAGCCGGACGACCCGGCCGGCCGTGGGTGTTTCTGGCTTTCTCATATTAGATGTATCTACATCCATATAAGCAAAAAGCGCGCCGGAGCGTCAAGTTGGCTGCGACCATAACGATGTATATACATCTATCTATGCGAAAGGAACTTCACTCATGAACAATCCAGCGCCCGCTTATGTGACGTTCTACGTCCTGGCCGCCAGCGTAGCCGCCGTAGTCACCCTGCTCTGGGGACTGCGCGCGACACTCGGCGCGGCCGGGCTATCCGCGAATGACCGGCGCCGCTGCTTCCGGCTCGCTGTCGTTCTGCTCGCCGCCTGGTTCTTCGCCGCCCTGCTGCCCTCCTGGCGGGGCTTCTACGGAGGCACTCCCACGCGAATCCCGACCATTGAATTGGGTTTGCTCGTCCCTATCCTCGCAGGCAGCGTCTTTTACTGGAGATCACACCTTCTGCGGCGCATCGTCGCAGCCGCTTCGCAAGGGCTGCTGGTGGGCATTCAGATTTATCGTGTCTTAGGCGCGATCTTCCTGGTGCTGTTCGTGAGCGGCCGGATGCCCGGCGTCTTTGCGCTTCCGGCGGGAATCGGAGATGTCGCAGTCGGCTTGCTCGCTCCCGTCATTGCCTTCGCCCTCGTGCGAGGGCTGCGCGGCGCGCGCGCGTTGGCCGGCGCCTGGAACCTGCTCGGACTCGCCGACCTGGTAGTGGCCGTCACGACCGGCTTCTTGAGCTCGCCCTCCCCGGTTCAATCGTTGGCCCTCAGCAGCCCGAACACGCTGATCACCGCCTTCCCGGTGGTGATGATTCCGGTTTTCCTGGTGCCGCTTGCGGTGCTGCTGCATTTCGCGTCGCTGGCTAACCTGTCGCGGGCCGCGCGGCCAGCAGAGTTCTAGTGCCAAACGGCTGCGGTCTCTCATGTATCATGTCGGGATGATTCGCTCAGCCGCTCTGGCGCTTGCCTCTCTCGCCTGCTTCCCGGCCTTTGGCCAGCATACGCCCTCAACGCGGGACTTCTTCTACGTGGGCGGCAAGTACACCGGCCCGCCCGGCAAGGAAGTGATGGCCGGGCAAATGTACGTCGAGATTCTTCATCCCCAGCGGGTGGCTCAAAAGTACCCGCTGGTGCTTTTTCATGGCTTCGGGCAGACCGCGACCAATTGGATGGGCACGCCGGATGGCCGCGCCGGCTGGGCAGATTATTTCCTGCAGCAAGGCTACATCGTTTATCTCGTCGATCAGCCCGCCCGCGGGCGCTCACCGTGGCATCCGGGCGCGAACGGTCCACTCCTGATGAGGCCGCCTTCCTGGGTGGAAGAGCGGTTCACGGCGCCGGAAATCGCACATCTCTGGCCGCAGGCGCGGAAGCACACCGAGTGGCCAGGGAGCGGCCGTAAGGGCGATCCGATCTTCGATGCCTTCTATGCTACCCAGGTGGAAAGCCTGGCGAGCCCCGTGGAAACCGAGACCCTCGTGGAAGCCGCCGGTGCGGCCTTGCTGGACAGGATCGGTGCGGCCATCCTGGTCACACATTCGCAGTCGGGTTCGTTCGGATGGCTGCTAGCCGACGCTCGGCCGAAGGCGGTGAAGGCAGTTATCGCGCTCGAACCTGCCGGGCCGCCGTTCCACGATGCTGTTTTCGACGAGAACAAGAACCGTGCCTGGGGCGTCACGGACATTCCGATCACCTATGCTCCGCCGGTGAAAAGCCCGGCTGAACTGGCCATCGTCCAGGAGCCCAAACCGGACGGGCCGGACCTGGTGCGTTGTTGGGAACAAGCCCAACCGCCGCACCGGCTCGCGCATTTGCAGGGCATTCCCGTCTTGATCGTAACTGCTGAGGCGTCCTACCACGCGCCGTACGACCATTGCACCGCGAAGTTCCTGGCACAAGCCGGAGTGGCGAATACTCACTTTCGCCTTGAGGAGCAAGGTATTCACGGCAACGGTCACATGGTCATGATTGAAAAAAACAATCTGGAGATCGCGGCGCTCCTCCAGAAATGGATTGTGGGGCACGTCCGCTAGCCGTGTGTCGTCGTACGAACGGCCGTCAACTTGTGATGTGGCGCAGCCAGGCTCCGATCACATAAGCTACTGCCGCGGCGCCGCCGCCGACCGCAAGCGTCCCGAGTCCGGAATGCCACCATGGCCGGGTAGACCACCGGCTTTTCAGGGCGCCAATCAAGATAAACGCCACGCTGGTGATCGCCGAAGCCACCCAGAATGCGTTTCTGACGCCGGTAACAAATGGGACCAGTGGAATCAGGCCGCAAACGAGAAAGGCGGAAAACGTGGAGAGAGCAGCCTGCCACGGCGATCGCACCGCAGCCGGCAGCCCATACTCATCCCGGAGCATCACGCGGACCCAGCGATCCCGATCCGCGGTGACCGCGGCAACCACGCGATCGAGCAACTCGCCGAAGATCCCCATTCCCTGCAAAATCTCGCGTACCTCGTCCCGCTCGCCCTCTGGGAAGGTGTCGATGTGGCGCCGCTCAATGGCCTCCGCGTAGCGGAACTCGTCGCATTCCGCGCGCGTCGCCAGATAGTTCCCCGCCGCCATGGCGAAACCGTCCGCGATCAAGCTGGCGCCGCCGAGGATCAGAATGATGTGAGGCGACAATTGCGCTCCCACCACTCCCGAGACGATCGCGAACGTTGTCACGGTCCCATCGATCCCGCCATAGACCCAGTCCCGGAGATAGCTTTGGTGTGGTCCGGTGGCAAATCGCTCCCGGATGGCTTCGTGCGTGTGTTCGTGCTCGATCTTGCGGTGCCTCAGTGCCTCAGCTCCTTTTCCAGCGCTCGGTCACCATCGCGTTCACTCACGCTCAGCAGCGCCGGCGCTTGATTCAAGACAAATCGGCGTAACCGATCGAGCAGCGGTGGGGTTGGGTTGAGCCTGTTGTCAATCAGGACATAGGGGGGCAGACCCGCGTTCGCGGCCCCAATCATCCGCACGGGGCACTCTCCGGAATGACTCCCTGCAGCCGACGTGCTTGTCTGCGCGAGGACGGCGGGATAGCAAAGAGCGTTAAAAGACGTGCCGACAAGAAGGGCCTTCAAGCTGTCTTCCTATAATGCTTCCAGGGCACGTTCAGGGCCCGATTAAACCGTTGCCCTTAAAGAGCCAAACTGTTTCTAGAGCTCAGGACACAGGGCCTTTGCACGCAAAGTGCGTGATCTCGCGCTCTGGATTCGAATGGCGATAACATACTAGCGTAACCAATGGACTAGGCGGTAAGATGCCTTATCAGACCCATAGTATCTTTATGTTATCGCCATTCGTTTCAATGCTGCCGACCTCAGGCGTATTGAATCCGCAGCGAAGGCCAGTGACAAGAGCGTAGCTGAATGGATTCGAGACCTTGTCGCCACGGCAATGGGAATTGAGACATGAGCGGAATGGGCTTCAAATTAGGACACGCCGTCAGCTTCTCATGCACTCTGGCGGTGGTTGGCATGGCAGCTCCGCCTGAAACGCCGTCTCTACGGATCGTCTCTCCGGTTAATGGAGCCGTGGTGAGGCCGGGACACACCCTCGCCGTAAAGGTGACCGGCGTGGGTGAGTACAAGGCCTTGGCAGCTTTGATCTCCGATTTCGTTGGGGGCGGCGAACTCCTCGCGCCCGCAAGCAAGCCACCTTGGACAATTACACTTGATGTCCCGTTGAACGCGCAACTCGGTAAGCATGTCCTTGTGGTGATGGGCCAGACAGTGTCAGGACTAGAGGTCGAACCCGCCGAGACTGAGCTCGATGTGGAGCCGATGACGATTCCGCCCCTGGATTTTGAGCCGCCCGTGCTCTCGATCCTGTCTGGAAGCTGCGTTGATCTTGGAAACGGCAAGGCGGAGGGGCCGTGCGAGCAGACCCTTATCGTATCCGGCACCTACCCAGATGGAACTGGCGTGGATGTAATGCGGTCTACAAGAGTCAATGTTATTTCGCGAGATTCTGCCATCGTCACAGTTGCTAAGAACGGATGCTGTCTCGTTGGTGTATCATCGGGCTCCACTAAGGTTGTTTTTTTTGGCAAATTCATGATCGATATAACGGTTCGTGCTCGGAGGTAACCCCTTCAGAGCCCTAGGGCTCGGGCATTGCGAGGCGGAAACTTATGAACTACGGTACGCACCAGTGGATTATTCGGGTATCGTTGATTGGGGCGAGCCTTTGCACCTTCGCGGCTCTGCTCGGAGCACAACCCTCGCTCCAGATCACGACTCCGGCGAATGGTTCGGTTGTGGAGCCGGGAGCGACCATCGCCATGTCCGTTCGCGGGCAGTTGAACCTGCCTCCTACAGCCTCATTTGCGCACTTACCTCAAGGTCACTAATATGACGCGCACCATCCTTCTGCTCGTCTTGCTTGCGGCTGTGCAAGGTAGCCTATTTGCGGATATCGCGCTTAAAATCACGGAGCCTGCCTCGGGAACAGTGGTCCACCCTGGTCAAACTGTTGAGGTGACGGTGTCTGTGTCCGGCGGCCCAATCTCATCTTTGGGCCTCTTAGTCAAATGGCACATCAATGGAAGTGCGGTTGTAAGTGGACCGCCGTATAAATTTTCGTTCACGTTGCCAAGCTCCAACATAATTCCTGGGCTTGACACAATCGGAGCGGTAGCTAGCACGCCCTCGGGCCCAGTATTCGCGCAAGCCTCAGTGGATATTGAGCGACCTGATGTGCCCGAGAGTATCTCGCTGAATTATTCTCAATTGAAACTTCGGGTCGATAGTGACGTGCCACTGGCAGTGTATGGAAAATACGGCGACAGCTCGATTCTAGATTTGACCCGCTCCACACAAACGAAGTACGAGTCTACGAAGGCATATGTTGTGTCCGTAGCCAGCGATGGGCAAGTAACAGCCCTAGCGCCCGGCTCTGCCGCAATCGTAGTTAGTCACCAGAGGCTGCGGGCTATGGTCAGCGTGACGGTCACGGACACACAACAGTGAATCAACGAAGCCGGAGCAGAAGAAGCGGCTGTATGCTCTGGATTCGAATGGTGGGCGGTCCCAGGCTCGAACTGGGGACCTCCTGCTTGTAAGGCAGGCGCTCTAACCGGCTGAGCTAACCGCCCGGTGGCGGGAAACTCCATTTTAGCCGATCGCGATTGCGTCTTCCGCGCCACCGCAATGGCCGGTACATCACTACCACGCAGCCCAGCCGGACTCGCTGCGTCTCTCAACAGTTGGCGGCGGCATAGCACTGTTCACCCGCCAACCGCCGAATGGGGCGCGACCTCGCGGATCGGCGTACTTCAATTCCCAGTTTTCGCATTTTGTAAATCAACGTGGTGCGCGGCAATCCCAGCCGGCTGGCCGCTCCGTCCTGCCCTCCGATCAGCCAGTCCGTCTGCCTCAATGTCTCCAGGATATGCTCCCGATCGGCGTCGGCCAGCGTGCGCGCGGCGCTCTCCGAACTCTGCTTCACCGTCTGCTTCAACTCCAGCGGCAGGCGCAGCACCGGCCCGGGCGAATAGAGCACCGCCCGCTCAAGGAAATTCTGCAGTTCGCGAATATTACCAGGCCAGTCGTGCGCCTGGAGTACCGCCATCACTTCATCGGGAATCGAATCGATGGTCTTGTTGAGGCGCGCAGCAAATTTTGCGACGAAGAACTCGGTCAGCAACGGGATGTCCTGAACGCGCTCCCGCAGCGGAGGCAGGCAGATGGGAATTACGTTCAACCGGTAAAACAGGTCCGCCCGAAAGAGCTTCTTACTCACGAGTTGCTCGAGGTCCTGGTTGGTCGCCGTCACCACCCGCACGTTGACCCGCACGGTCTGGCTGCTGCCCAATCGTTCGAACTCCTGCTCTTGCAAGGCGCGCAGGAGCTTGGGCTGAAGTTCCAGCGGCAGGTCGCCGATCTCGTCCAGAAAGAGCGTGCCCCCATCGGCCAGCTGAAAGCGCCCCGCCATTTGCGTGACTGCGCCCGTGAACGCGCCTCTTTCGTGGCCGAACAGTTCGCTCTCGAGCAGCGCGCTTGGAATCGCCGCGCAGTTAAGGCCCACAAAACGGTGATTACGGCGAGGGCTGGCCTCATGAATGGCTCTTGCGATCACTTCTTTTCCGGTGCCTGTTTCGCCCTGAATCAGAACAGCACAGTCCGCTGGTGCGACTCGCTCGACCTCTGTCAATAGCGCCCGAAATTTCGGACTGGCTCCAATCAAGTCTATGCTAGCCATGGTTCCACTCCTTGCTGAACTGCTTTTAAGAAGGACATCTCGGAATGCACCTCAATGATAAGAGCAGTAGTGGAAGACCCGCAATTATAGGTTCATTTACGCGGCTCCAGTGCTAGGGGCGATTTCGCATTGCACCCGGAAGAGTGATATGGCGAGCCGCGGTCTGAAGTGTCACTTGGTTAGACGCGTAGCTGCGCCGCAAGGAGGCGGGAGAAATGCTCGCCGGAAAGAAGTCCTATTTTTCGCGGCCTTCGCTCAGAGCCGACTGGACCGTTTTGAGCAGGTCGGTTGCATCGAAGGGTTTATATAGAACAGCGACGGCGCCTTCATCGATGGCCGTCTGTCGAACTTGAGCGTCGTGGTGCCCGGATATCAGGATAACCGGCAACGCCGGACGTTCGAGCCGGATGCGACGCTGTAACTCAATGCCATCCATTCCGGGCATCCGGACGTCGGTGATCACACAAGTCGCGGCGGCAAGCGTCCCTGACTCCAGGAACTCCTCGCCAGATGAAAACACGACCGGTGCATATCCGGCCGATTCAAGCAGGCTTTTTATGGACTCTCGAACTCGAAAATCGTCATCTACTGCCGCAACGATAGGTATCAATTCCATTGCTATTGCCATCGTCATCCCCGTTACATCGAGGATAGTGGCATCGTAGACCAGGTGTCTATTATAGGTTTATTTAGGCCGGCCGGGCGGCTGGGGCGATTCCGAGCCGGTCGGCCATGCGGACCAGCTCTGCCAAGGATTTTGCGCCCATCTTGCGCATGATCTGGCCGCGGTGAACGCCAATCGTGATCTCGCTGGCGCCCAGGTCGGCGCCCGTCTGCTTGTTGGCGAAGCCCGCGACGACGAAGGGGAGGACTTCCCGCTCGCGAGGCGTGAGAAGGTTGTAATGCCTTTGCAACTCGGCGAGTTCCGATCTTTTCTGGCGCGCGATTCGATCTCGCTCGATGGCGGCGTCGATCGCTTGCAGCAACTCCTGCTCGTCGAATGGCTTCGAAAGAAACTCCAACGCACCGGCCTTCATGGCACGCACGGAGGAAGGGACATCCCCATGACCCGTGATGAAGACAATCGGCGGCGCATCTTCGCCTACCAGCTGCTGCTGCAATTCGAGGCCGCTGGCGTCCGGAAGTTGCAAGTCCAGCACCAGGCACGCGGGGGCATCCGGCTTTTCGGATTCCAGAAATTCCGCCGCCGAGCTGAAGACAGCCACTCGAAGTCCCACCGAGGAAATGAGGCTGGAAAGCGCTTCCCGTACACGGTGGTCGTCATCCACGACGAACACAAAGGGGCTGTCGGGGTTCATGACGCTACGCCCGGACTGGAAGAGCAAAAGAGAAGGTGGTGCCTACCCCTTCACCCGATGCCGCCCATAGCCGGCCCTTATGTGCATCGATGATGGACCGGCAAATCGTCAGTCCCATGCCCATTCCGGTGCCTTTCGTCGTGAAGAAAGCTTCAAAGATTCGATCCGGATCCTTCAGGCCGGCGCCGGAATCCCGGACCTCGACCAAGACCGTTTCCGGGCTGGGCCGTTTAGAACAAATGAAGAGCTTTTTGGGGCGGTCCACCACCGAGTCCATGGCCTCGATCCCATTGAGAAGCAGATTGAAAACCACTTGCTGCAGCTGCACGCGATCACCCGCCACCGGCGCCAAATCCTGGTCCAGGGCTGTCTCTACTGCAACGCGCCTTCTGGCAACTTCACCAGTCAGTAGGTGGAGCACCTCGCCGATGATCTCATTCAGGTCGAGCTGGACTTTCTCGATGGCCGACTGCTTGAAGAGGGCCCGGATGCGCCGTACTACCTCTCCGGCTTCCTTACCGTCGCGGACGATCCTTTCAGCGGCTTCTTGCGCTTTGGCGATACCCGGAGGCTGCGCCGCAAGCCAACGCAGGCAGGCCTGACCGTTCGTTACTACCGCGGCCAGAGGCTGGTTCACTTCG
>DATJNO010000110.1:0-29817 GCA_035508055.1 Bryobacteraceae bacterium
AGCGCGCTGGAAAGCGCAGAAGAGGCCGAAGGCCGGCGCTTCCGGCGGGCAATCCTGGCTGGAATGGCGATCCCATTTGGCTTCCGAATCGAGCAGCGTGCGCACGCGACGCAGGATCGCGATCTGCGTCTTCAGATCGGCCGCCGCGTTCTGCCCGTCTTGTAGACGGCCGGCAATGCGCGTCTCGAGCAGCGTGAAGACCTTCTGAATGTCGGCGAACGTGGTGTTGGGATCGTTGTTGTAGCCCATGAGGCGGTGAGGGTAATGGCGATTCGGCGCAAGATCGTCGATGACAAAGCGCGCCTCCTGCATGGCGGCGCCGCGGTGTTGGAAGCGAACGCCCGATTCTTCGGTCGCCTTCTCCAGCGCACAGTACAGGCTGAACTTCGTTTCAGCCGCGGGACACTCGCGCGTGTCCGCCCGGTTCCAGACCGCGGGCGAGTTGAGTATCTCGCGCGCCCGCCTCACGATTTGGATATCCGCCTGCGACACCGGCGGCCGCGCCTGCGAATCGTCCGCGCCGCCCTGCGCGTAGATTGCGCCAACCAATATAGGAATGGCCGCTGACGTGAGCAGGGTTTTCATGTGCGTTACCCCCCGGTTTCAATCAGACTACCAAAACGGCTCACGGTTAGCGCCCACCGGGTATGGCGCGAGACATTTGCAAGCCGCTTGCTCGTACGATTGCGAGGTGTTTACCATGCGCATATTTGCAGTAGTATCGATGGCAGCCGCTCTCGGGGTTGGCCTCACGGTCACCGCCCCAAAAGCCGCCGCTCAGGTTGGGATCGAGGTTGGAGTCGCGCCCGATTGTCCGTACGGTTACTATGATGTTCCGCCCTACGCCTGCGCTCCGGCCGGATACTACGGTCCCGAATGGTTCATAAACGGCGTTTTCATCGGCGCCGGCCCATGGTTCCACGGTCCCGCGCATTTCCATGGCTACGTGGATAACCATTTCCATCCGGATCACGGATATCGAGGGCCTATGCCGCACGTAGGAGACAAGGCGGTAGCAGCCAATCGCGTCGATTCCGCGCATTTTCATGGCAACGAAATGCGCGACGGCCGCGGCCATGTCGTGAAACGCTAGCAGGCCGCGGAAACCGTCCGAAGCTCGAGGATTATGGCGCCGGGAGGCCGCGTACCGCGCGATGGCTGCGCATCGCGGCCGCCTGGTGCGTTTTGACCGCTAAGAGCGACCATGCCGCTGCCGCTCGTGGTTTTCGAGACGCGGCCCGGCAACGTCCCCCGGGAGTGTCAGCCTAGCGGGACCTCGCTCATGAGCGCCAGCAGATTGCGGTCGGGATCGCGTAAAAAATCCATCCATAGTTCATGATCGGGCATGCGCGCGACCAAGTGGGGCTCGCCCTCGAAAGCCGCGCCGCGCGCGGCGAGCGTTTCATGCGCCTGGCGGATGTCCGTCACCCGGAAATAAATGACCGAGCCATAGTGTTCGTCCGGTTTTTCCGACCCGCTGAGCATCAGGCGGATCCCATCGCAGGCAAAGAAACCCATGTTGGGCGCGCGGAAAAGCAATTTCATGCCCAGCACGTCTCGATAGAAGGTAATGGCGCGCTCTATATCCGTGACGGTGAGGCCGATTTGTCCGATCGCGCCAAGTCCGAAGGCAGCGGCCGCGGCGGTGGATTCCATGCGCTTCCTTTCGGGACTATGATACTCCCGAAAGCCGCGTCCGGCCGCGCGCAGTTTCCACCCGGCTAATGCTAAGGCCGAAACCGGCCGATAAGTACCCAGCAGCCTAATGATCCGGCTCACGCGTCTTAATCACGCACCCATCGTTCTGAACTCCGACCTGATCGAGCGCATCGACGTCACGCCGGACACGGTGATCACGTTGACCACCGGACAGATCCTGCGGGTCCGGGAGGCCGCCGAAGAAGTGGTCGAGCGCATCGTGGAGTTCCGGCGGAGAATATGGGCCGCGCCGGAAGAACCCGCGGCGCTTCCGGAACTGCCTGAGGAACTGGATTGAACCGCATGGCTGGCGCGCCGTCCACACCTCCGCCCAAGAGCTCATCGCCGGCCACCAAGGGGCCGAAATCCGCTGGACCGAGGCCGGATTTCGCGACCATCGCGGGAATCGCGGTAGCGCTTTCGGGAATCCTGGGCGGGTTGCTTCTCGAGAAGGGCAGCTTGCAGGACGTGGCGCAAGTCACCGCCGCGATGATCGTGCTTGGCGGCACGCTGGGCGCCGTGCTGGTGACCACTCCGCTTCCGGTATTTTTGCGCGCCTGCAAGGGCCTTGGAGGAGCTTTTCTGGACAGGGGAAATTCCACCGCCGCGACGGTCGATGAATTGATCCGCCTTGCCACCATGGCGCGTAAGAACGGGATTGTGAGCCTGGAGACCGAAGCCGCGGCCGTTACCGATCCATTCCTGAAAAAGGCTTTGAATCTGGCGGTGGACGGCACCGATCTCCAGGAACTGCGCAAAATGATGGAACTCGAAATCAGCATGCGCGAGTTGAGCGCCGAAGGCGAAGCCAAAGTCTGGGAAGCCGCCGGAGGATACGCACCTACCATCGGAATCATCGGAGCTGTGATGGGGCTGATTCTGGTGATGAAGAATTTGGACGATATCAAGGCAGTCGGTCACGGGATTGCCGTGGCGTTCGTAGCGACGGTCTACGGAGTAGCCTCGGCGAACATCTTTTTTTTGCCGGTGGCCAATAAGCTGAGGGGCCGCATCCGGGCGGCGGCCGTGATTCGCGACCTGATGCTAGAGGGGATAGTGGGAATTATCGAAGGGCTGAATCCTACCCTCCTGCGCATCAAGCTGAGCGCCTATAACCAGGACGAGCGGCCAGCGGCGAAAAACAAGGCCGTAAAGGCGGTTGCCGGCAGGGCGCCGGCCGGCCAACCGGCGCCAGGGGAGGGTTAGACCCGCCGATATGCAACGTAAACCCACCGTTCCGCACGAAAACCATGAACGCTGGCTGGTTTCCTACGCCGATTTCATCACCCTGCTGTTCGCCTTCTTCGTAGTGATGTTCGCCTCCTCCCAAACCGACAAGGCGCGCGCCCACCAGGTTTCCGAGGCCGTCAAGAAGGCCTTGGAAGACGGGCGCAGCATCGGCGTACCCCCGGCCGTGGCCAAAATCCTGGGCGGCACCGTCGACGACAAAGGCCAGGGCAACGCCATGATGCGAGGCCCGGGAGGAGCACAGCACGCCTTGCGGGAATCTCCGCCGGAAAATATCGTGGAGCTGATGCCCTCGCTGCAGCGCCTGAACAAGGAGCTGCAGACGGAAATCGAGGAAGGCAAGCTGGAGGTCCGGCTGGAGCCCCGCGGGCTGGTCATTAGCCTGCGGCAATCGGCCTTCTTCCCGTCGGGCGAAGACGTGCTGGCTGCCGACAGCCTTTCCACCATGCAGAAGCTGGCGGCCTTGATCGCAACGCTCCCCAACGCCATCCAGCTGGAGGGCCACACCGATTCCCAGCCCATTCACAACGGCCGGTTCAAGAGCAACTGGGAGCTGTCCTGCGCGCGCGCCATCGCCGTTTTGAACATGCTCTGCGACACGTTTCACCTGGACCGGAACCGTTTTTCCGTGGTCGGCCGCGCCGATACGGTGCCGATCGACACCAACGACACGCCCGAAGGCCGCGCCCGCAACCGCCGCGTGGATGTGGTCATCGTGAGCAGCCTGGAAATCCAGCCCGAAGAGGCCAAAGCGTCCGCCAAACGCTGACTCTGCCCCGGCCGGGCCCAAGTGTCAGTATTTCGACGGCTTACAGAGCGGATGGCACCCCAAAAAAAATGTAAAAAAAACGCCGCGGTGTTCGACAAGAGTACTGCACGCTGGACAATGGCGTGATTCGGCCAGTAGCCGAAGGATGAAAAAGAGGATAAATTTATGATCTCACTTCAAACGAACGTCACGTCGCTGTTCGCGCAGGAACAACTTCAGGTGAACAACAACGCGGAAAGCAACACGATTCAACAGTTGACGTCCGGCTATCGCATCAACTCCTCGGGAGACGATGCCGCCGGTCTCGCTGTCGCCAATCAGTTGCAGGCCGGCGTCATCCAGCTGCAGCAAGGCGTCATCAACGCCAGCAATGCCCAGAGCACTCTGCAGACCATGGACGGCGGTCTGAGCAACATTTCTAACCTTCTGGACCGGTTGCAAACCCTGGCCACGGAGTCTGCCAGCGGTACGTTTTCCGGCAGCCGCACCACACTCAACAACGAATATCAGTCGGTGCTGACGGAAATTACGCGCCAGGCCGGCAACATTGGTCTGGCGAGCGGCGGTCCGGCTCCGACCACGTCCGGGCCCATCTCCACGTCTCAGTACAACACCAACGCGCTGAGCGTGTTCATCGGCGCCGGCGACACCACCGCGACCGATAACCGCGTCACGATCGACCTGACCAACGGCGGCGCCGGTGGCGTGACCGTTTCCGGTGTCGACGCGACGGGCCTCAACCTGGCTGGCGGCGACGTGAGCTCGTCTGGCGACGCTGTCACCGCTCTGACGGCCATTCAGGCAGCTATCAGCGACCTCGGCACGGTCCAGGGCGCGGTGGGCGCGGGCGAGAACCTGTTGAACTATGCCACCAACCTGGCCAACTCCCAGATCACCAACCTGAGCTCGGCCGAGTCCTCCATTAAGGATGCCAATATCGCCCAGGCTGCTTCTAACCTGGCCCAGGAGCAAACCTTGCAACAGTCCTCGATCGCCGCTCTGGCACAGGCGAATGCCATGCCGGGGGCGCTGCTGAAGCTGCTCCAGTAACCTGGGGCTAAAGCTCGATACGGTTGGGGCCGATCTTAACGCGGAGAGGCCCTTTTCCGTATTTTTTGTAGGAGTGGTTCATGAGCACAAGTCCGGTCAACAACTCTAGCTCGGTTGCCAGCTCCATCGCGACTCCCCTCACCGTAACCACGGGAACCAGCACGTTTGCCACGGATCTGCAGGCCTCCGTCAATCGTGCCATCGAGATTGCCTCCCTGCCCATGGAAGCGGTGCAAAACGATGAGACGACGGTCAACTCGCAGATCACCGAGCTGAATAATCTCGGAACCCTGTTCGGCAACCTGCAAACCTCGCTCCAGACCCTCGCCAGTGGCGCCGGCAGCAACGCCATGGCCGCCTCGGTGGACAATTCCTCGGTCGCGCAGGCCAGTTTGAGCGCCGGCGCCTTGCCGGGCACTTACAGCGTGGATCTGCTCACCGCCGGCAGCAGTTCCAGCGTGTTGAGCAACGAAACGTCAACTCCGGTTACCGATCCCACGTCACAAGATATCAGCCAGAGCGCGGTGTTTACGCTCACGGTGGATGGCGTGGACTACACCATTCAGCCTCCCACCCAGACCTTGAACTCGCTGGCCGCGTCCATCAACGCGTCCGGCGCGCCGGTGCAGGCGGTGGTGGTAAACCTGGGAACTCCCGAGGCTCCCGACTACCGTCTCGTTCTGCAGAGCACCGCTCTCGGGAACGTGTCGATGCAGCTCAACGACGGCACGAACGACCTGATGAGTTCGCTGACCACGGGCCAGGACGCCTCCTATACCGTCGACGGTCAGCCACCGGGTGGGATCACCACGGACGCTTCGACTGTTACGGTCGCGCCCGGCGTGAATGTGACGCTGGGCAACACAACCGGAGTCGCGAACATTACGGTTTCCTCGAGTCTCAACTCGGTTTCGAGCGCGCTCTCTTCGTTCGTCAATTCTTTCAACGCCGTGGTTGCGGAACTGCAGAAGAATTTCGGAACCGGCGGAGGCGCGCTGGTGGGCGATCCGTCCGTGTTGAACATGCAGCAGGTGCTCGACCAGGTCGTGAACTACACCGGCTCCGGCGGTTCTATCACCTCTCTGGCCCAGTTGGGCGTCGAGTTTACGCAACAGGGAACCCTGACCTTCGATTCCAGCGCGCTCAGCGATTTGTCTCCCTCGCAGATCAACGACGCGCTGACCTTCCTGGGGAATCCCAACAGCGGCGGATTCCTCCAGAACGCCACCAATACCCTGGACCAAGTCACGGATCCGACGGACGGAATTATCGTCAGCGACACGGGCAGCCTGCAAAACGAGTTAACGCAGGATCAAACAGAAGTCACGAACGACCAGCAACGGCTGACGACACTGCAACAGAATTTGCAAGCGCAAATGGCCCAGGCCAATGCCCTGATCGCCCAACTGCAGCAACAAACCACGTTCCTGGAAGGAATGTTCCAGTACAGCACGAGTAACAACCCGTATGCCTCATCCGTCGGATAGCATCGCCAGTGAATTGCGCGCGGCGGTGCTGGCGGGCGACCATGCTCGGGCCCGGCGGCTGGTTCAGGACTACGCGGAAGCGTTGCAGGAGCTCTGGCGCGCCCTGCCGGAGGCCGAACGGGCCGGTTCACCGATTCCGTCGCAGGCTCGCGAACTTCTCGGATGGGCCCGCGATATGACTCTGGTGCAGCGCGCTCTGGCGGCGCGGCATCTGGCGATTGTTGAAACCGCGAGCCGCTACGAATCGTCTCCCGGAACCAGGGACCGCTCTACCGCGATCCAGGTGCACGCCTAGCGCGGGCGTCGAGATCTCAACGCCCGAGCGTCACGGTTCGGACGCCCGGACCGGATAACTCACTGACAATCCATTACGCCGCCGCTGGCAGGCGAATTGCATTGGCATCGCCATCATGCTGGAAGGTGTCGGCGCCGGGATCGAACATTACATGAGCCTGGTTAGCGCCCGGCAAAAATTGACGGCGTCCAACATCGCCAACGCGGACACTCCCGGCTATCACACCAAGGACATCGACTTCAAGGCCGAGCTCGACAACCAGCTCGCCGCTTCGAAGCCCGAGGTAGTCGAAGTCGCCGGGCTCAAGACCAAAAACGACGGCAATAACGTCGACATGGACCGCGAAGCGCGTATGCTCGCCGAAAACGATCTCCGCTTTTCAGTCGCCTCCAATCTGGCGATGTCGGAACTCAGCACGGTGAAGATGGCCATCGAGGTGGATAAGAGCGGCGCATGAGCCTGTTTTCCACGTTATCGGTCAGCGCGTCGGGAATGTCGGCTCAGCGCACACGCGCCGAGCTGCTGGTGGAAAATCTCGCCAATGCGGAGACCACTCGGACGCCCGAGGGCGGACCGTACCGGCGCAAGGACGTCGCCTTCTCTGAAGATGACTCCGTCGGATCCTTCTCTTCGGAGTTCGATTCGGCGCTCGGCGGGAACGTTTCCGGCGTCACGGTCAGTGACACCATCGAAGACTCCAGCCCGCCGGAGCGCCGCTACCAGCCCGGCCATCCGGACGCCGACAAAAACGGCTATGTCGAATATCCCAACGTCAATCCGGCCGAGGACATGGTGGACCTGATGGGCGCCTCACGCAGCTATGAGGCCAACGTGGCCGCCATTTCGGCGGTCAAGGACATGATTCAAAAATCTCTCGATCTGTTCCACTAAACTCCCATGTCTGCTCCCATCTCCCCTATTCGAATGATCGCCGTGCCGCCGGCCCCGGCCGTGGACGCCTCCGGCCAGAGCGCGGCAGCGAGTGGTTTTCACTCCATGCTGCAGAACATGATCGGAGGCGTCGAGAACTCCAACGCGGTGGCCCAGCAGGCCGTCGACAACTTTTTGAGCGGAGGCAACGAAGACATCCACTCTGTCGCCCTGGCCACGCAGCGCGCGAGCCTGGAGTTCGAACTGTTCACGCAAGTGCGGAACAAAGCCGTGGCGGCCTATCAGCAAATTATGCAAATGCAGGTTTGAGTTGGGGATCTGACACCGCACCGCCGCCATGGATCAGATAAAAAAACTTCTTACCTCGCTCGCCCCGCGCCAGCTCCTGACCATTGTCATCGCCGCGCTGGCCGTGGCCGGCGGCGTCACCTGGTTCTCGCGTTGGCAGCGCGAGAATGGCATGCGCCCCTTATACACCGGCCTGGCGCCCGAAGATGCCAACGCGATTGTGCAGAAGCTGCATGAAAGCGGCGTGGATTATCGCGTCGCCGACAACGGCACTTCCCTGCTGGTGCCCGAAGAGCGGGTCCCCGAGCTGCGGCTCGAGATGGCCGGCGCCGGCCTGCCCAAGACCGGCCGCATCGGTTTTGAAATTTTCGACAAGACCAACTTCGGCATCACCGATTTCGCCGAGCACGTCAACTATCGCCGCGCCCTGGAAGGAGAGTTGGAGCGCTCCATCATGGCGATCTCGGAGGTGCAGCAGGCCCGCGTCCACGTGACTCTCCCCAAGGATTCGGTCTTCACCGATAACCAGGAACCGGCCAAAGCCAGCGTTCTGGTCGGGCTGCGGCCCGGTACGCGGTTGTCCGCGCCCAACGTGATCGCCATCACCAACCTGGTATCCAGCGCCGTCGAAGGCCTGGTGCCCGACGCCGTGTCGGTGGTGGACATGAACGGGAATCTGCTCAGCCGTCCCCGGCGGGATGGGCCCCTGGACGGCGTGGAGACTTCGGAAGCCGCGTTGGATTACAAGCAGGCCTTCGAGCATGACCTGGTCATGAAGATCAGCAATACGCTGGAGCCGCTGCTGGGCGCCGACAAGTTCCGAACCGGCGTCTCGGCCGACATCGATATGACCAGCGGGGAGCAGAGCGAAGAAACATTCGATCCGAGCAAATCGGTCATGGTGAGCTCGCAGAAGAGCGAAGACACCAGCACCACCTCGCGCGTTTCGCCCGGCGTTCCCGGAACGGCCGCGAATCTTCCCACTCTGCAAGCGGCTGCGGAACCGGCTGCGCCCGCCGGCCAAACTCCGCCCACTACCCCGGCGCAGCCAGGAGCCCAGACGACACCGCCTCAGACCGCCAAGGCTCAGGCCCCACCCGCCGCGCCGCCCCGCGTCGGCGGCAACACCAGCGGTACCAACCGCCGCAGCGAGAGCATCACCTATGAAACCAGCCGCGTCACCCGGCACGTCAAATTGCCCCAAGGAACCGTGAAACGCCTGTCCATCGCTGTGCTGGTGGATCAGGGCTTCAAGTGGGAGGGGCAAGGCAAGCAGTTGCATCGTGTGACTCTTCCGCCGGATGCCGACAAGCTGAAAGCCATTCAGACGCTGGTGGGAACGCTGGTGGGACTGGACCCGCAGCGCGGAGATCAACTCACAGTGGAGGCCCTCCCGTTCGATACGAGCCTCGACGCAGAGCCTCCCGGAGCCATGGCTGGGGACGTCCAAAAGAAGACCGAAGACCCGCTTTCGCTCGACGCGCTCAAGAAGAAGCCGGCCCTGTTGTACGGCTCGATCGGCGGGGCCGTCCTCATCCTGGTTCTCATCGTCTTCCTGGCGAGCCGGGGCGGCAAGCATCGCGCCACGCTCGAAACGCGCGAAGCCCTCCCTGTGCCGGTCGCCGCGGAAAGCGCTGCGCTCAATGCCGTTCCCTCAGCGCCGCCGCTGGCCGGCGAAGCCCCGCGCCTGCCCGCATTGATGCCGTCGCGCACCGAAGTGCTGCTCACTCAGCTTCAGGAGAGCGGCAAGAACAATCCCGAAGCCTGGGCCAACATCCTGCGCACCTGGTTGGCGGAAGGCGACTCGGTCGGATAACTCAACATGCAAACCGAATCCGCAGCCCCCAAGATCCCCGGCCCTCAGAAAGCTGCCATCGTGCTGGTCGCCCTCGGCGAAGGCGTGGGCAGCGAAGTGCTCAAGCAGCTCAACGAAGAGGAAGTGAAGTCGGTGAGCAAGGCCATCGCCCGTCTGGACAGCATCGCGCCCAGCCAAAGGGAATCCGTGCTGGAGGAGTTCTTCCAGCTTGTCAGCCAGGCGCGCGGCGGGCGCGGCGGGTTTGAATTCGCCAAGAAGATGCTGGCGAATGCCTTCGGTCCCGAAGGCGCCAAGCGCATCGCGGAACATCTTCCCCGGAGCGGAACCCGCTTCAATAAGAACATCGAGTCGCTCCAGAAGGCCGATCCACAGCAGCTCAGCCGTTTCATCGAAGGCGAGCATCCCCAAACCATCGCCCTGGTTCTCTCCCATCTCGCTCCTTCTCAGGCCGCTTCTCTGCTGGCCAATATCCGGCCCGAGCTGCGCGCCGACGTGGCGCTGCGCGTCGCTCAACTGGATCGCGTTTCTCCCGATGTGGTGGCGCGCATCTCCCTGGTCATCAGCGAAAAGCTGAAGGCCCTGGGCGAGCTGAGAACGGAAGTGCACGGAGGCCCCCGTTCGGTGGCCGAGATCCTGAACCGCATGGATTCCACCATCAGCGACGAGATCCTCACCAACATGCAGGACGACCAGCCCCTGGTCGACGCCATCCGCCACTTCATGTTCACCTTCGAGGACCTGCTGCTGCTGGACGCCATGGCCATGAAGGAAGTCGTGGCGAAGATCGACCGCAAGCTGCTGGTGGTGGCGTTGAAGGGCACCAGTGACCAGATGAAGCAGCACTTCCTGCAGTGCATGTCCAACCGCGGGGCCGAGATGATGCGCGAAGACATGGAAGCCGCCGGGCCGGTGAAGATCCGCGAGGTGGAGCAGTCTCAGCAGCAGATTCTTGCCGTGGTGCAGCAGTTGGAGAACGAGGGCGTGGTCAGCCTGAAGGGCGGCGGCGGCGAGCAGTATGTCGTCTAAGATTCTGCCCAGTGGTGAACCGGCGGCTCCGGTGCTTTGGCGCGTCGTGGATGCGTTGGGCGAAAACAGGGCCGGAAACAACCGCGCCGAAGTCCAGCGCGCCGTCGACCAGGCGCGCCGCGAAGCCTACGCCGAGGGCGTGGCGGCCGGGCGCCAACAGGCCGAGGAACAGGTCCGGCCCGCCGTGGCGGGACTCGCGCAAGTGCTCCAGTCGCTCTCCAGCCTGCGTGAGGACATTCGGGAACAGACCAATCAGCAACTGGTGCATCTGGCCATCTCCATCGCCGGCCGCATCCTTCACCGCGAGGTCTCCATCGACCCGGACGCGCTTTCGGGGCTGGTGAAGGCGGCTTATCTCAAATTGCAATCGCGCGAGCTCAACCGCGTGCGCATGCATCCCACGCTCGAAGTTCTGGTTCGAAAGGTTCTGGATCAGAGCGGATCGCCCAAGAACCTCGTCTTGACGCCCGACCCGGCGTTGAACCCGGGCGAAGTCTTTTTCGAGACCTCCCAGGGCCTGCTGGACGCCTCCGTCGACACGCAGTTGCGGGAAATCGAACGCGGCCTCATCGATCGTCTGGAGCAGTAAATGGCGCCCGAGTTGAATTCCACCATCGCTCAGCTGATCCCGCACGTCGGCGAGATTGAAATGCTTCCCTGGGTCGGCGAAGTGACCGAGATGGTCGGCCTGCTGATCGCTTCGCGCGGCCCGGTGGTCTCGGTCGGCGATTTTTGCGAAATCCGAACAGCTTCGGGGCGCGCCATCCGTTCCCAGGTGATCGGCTTCCGCAACGAGCGCGTGCTCTCGATGCCGCTGGAAGAGATCGACGGGCTGCAGCCGGGCGACCGTGTCATCGCTCGCCGCGACGACGCCCTGCTGCGAGTTGGCCCGGGTCTGCTCGGCCGTGTGCTCGACGGTTTCGGCAAACCGATGGACGAAGGCCCGGCTATCCACGCCTCGGCCACGTATCCTTTATATACGCCCGCGCCCCGCCCCCTGGATCGCGAGCATATCGTGGAACCTTTGGTGACGGGCATCCGCGCCATCGATGGCCTGCTGCCCTGCGGGCAAGGCCAGCGCGTCGGCATCTTCGGCGGCAGTGGTGTCGGCAAAAGCACGCTGCTCGGCGCCATGTCGCGGCACAACAACGCCGACGTCACCGTCATCGCGCTGGTGGGCGAACGCAACCGCGAAGTCCGGGCGTTTATCGAAAACGAACTGGGGCCGGAGGGACGCAGCCGTTCCGTGGTCGTCGTGGCCACGTCGGACCGCCCTGCCCCGCTCCGCATTCGCGCCTGCTTTGTCGCGCTGGCGGTGGCTGAATACTTCCGCGATCAGGGCAAAAACGTGCTCCTGGTGGTGGACTCGGTCACCCGTCTTGCCATGGCCCAGCGGGAGATCGGATTGGCCGCCGGCGAGCCTCCCAGCCAGAAAGGCTATACGCCGTCGGTCTTCGCTCTGCTGCCCAAAATTTTTGAGCGCTCGGGACACTTCAAGAAAGGCTCCATCACGGGCTTTTTCACGGTACTGGTGGAGGGCGACGATTTCAACGAGCCCATCTGCGACGCCGTGCGCGGCATTCTGGACGGCCATTTCATTTTGTCACGCGAACTCGCGGTAGCCGGACATTATCCAGCCATCGACATCCGCCATTCCATCAGCCGGCTCACCTCCCGCATCGCCTCACCGGACCAGCAGGCGCATTTGCAGAAAATACGCGAGGCCCTGGCCTTGTATCACGATTCACAGGACCTGATCCAGTTGGGTGCCTACACCGCCGGTACCAATCCGAAGCTGGATGCCTGCATCCGCGTGCGGCCCGAAATCCTGAACTTCCTGCGGCAGGACGCGCACAGTTTCTGCCCGTTGGCGGAGACCCTGGAGCGCGCGGGCAAGCTGGCGGGCGCGCTCGGTTAAACCAAGGATCCCCCTTATGGCCCGGTTCCAATTTTCCCTGGATAAAGTCCTGCGCTGGCGCAGTGCGGAGCTGTCGGCCGAAGAAATCAAGCTCAAGGCCATGGTCCTCGAGGAACAGCAGCTTCAATCGCGGCGGGCGGCCATGAGCGTGGAGCGCGTGGAAGTGGCCCAGACGCCGGGCACCATGCCGGATGTTACGGGCTCCGACCTGCGTAGCGTCACGGTCTACGGACTGCGGCTGCGCCGCGAGGCCGAGCAACTCGCGATAGACCTGGTGCGCTGCCAGCGCGAACTCGCCGCCCAACGCAAGAAGTACAACGAAGCCAAGCGCCGCGCGCGTTTGTTGGAGGAACTGAAGAAACGGAAGTTCGAACAGTGGACCTACGAGCAAGGCCGCCTGCTCGAAGAACTGGCTTCGGAATCATTCCTCGCCACCTGGAATCGGGAGCGGCAGTAAACATTTCTTCTACCGGCGCGGCGATGCGACGGTCCACCTGCCAAAGTGCTGCCGAAAGGTATACAACCTTTGCGCCACGCCGGCCGGGTAGAAAGATTCATCGATCACCGCATAATCCGCCCACTGATCGTTCTGCGCCGCCGGATATACGTCTACGTAGTTACTGGCAAGATTCGGCCCCGCATTGGCGAGCACCCTCCTGCCCAGATACTCGTACAAGTGACTTACAGGCACGTCTCGCGCCGCCATAACTCGTGCGTCCGCTCCCCCCATCGTGTTGATCCACGCGGCCGCCCGCTGCAGTTCCGTGAGATCGCGGCGAGCCTGCTGTCCCTGGCTCTCAAGGATCTTGTACGACAGCCAGACATTGCCGGGCACATTCACGGCCATAACAACGAGAAAAACAGCGCGGGCAACTCTGAAGCTCAGCCCGCGCCAGAGCAAACCAACCACAAACGGAACGAGAGGTATTCCGAAACGGCCGCCGTCGTAATACGGCCAAAGAATTAAGAGAAGAAGGTATGCACCCAGGATGAACAACACCAGTTGCTCCTTCGGACGCCTCCAGCTCTTCAGCACGCCGGCAAGAATGGGCAAGGCGAATAACCCGATTGCGAGCACGAATACGGCGGCTTCGATGCCAAACGAGAATCGATGCAGCGCGTGCGCGATGCTCAGCCGGTCCGTAGCGTTCAGCAAGCCCTCCACGAGCCAGCGGCCGGAAGCATACAGTCCGGCCAGCCTCAGCGTATTGCTCAGAAAAGGGCCCCACCCGCCGAACGCGGAAATCTGGACCAGGGTTATATCCGTCGGTATCCCCCGCCTCAAGAGCACCCACAACAACGTTGCGCATCCCGGCAGCGCAAAATAAGCCAAACGCGAAACCCGCCGTAGATCGCCCTTCCACAGCCCGTACGCCGCCAGACCCAGGATGTAAGCAATTCCCGCGAGTCTTAGCGTGCACAGCACCAAACCGGTTAGGCCGGCCAAAAACCACCAGCGGCCAACGTGCCGGTGCGGATCATAGCGAGTGATCAGCAGCGCCAATGCGCAGCTCCCGGCAACGAAAAGGACGTCCGGCATCAGTGATACAGTCGGCTCGATGAAGGTGATCGAGGTTCCAAGTAAGATCAAGATCAACGAACAGACCCCCGCCGGCAATTCACTCACAAACAGACATGCGGCAAGCCCAAACAACGCCGCTCCAGCGGCGATCCAGTTCGCTACCTCGAGGCGATAGGAGTTCGCCGAAATCGGTTGGCCACCTTTCCAAAAAGCAGCGAGCCAAAGCGAGTATCCAGGCGGATAAATCCCGATCCGCGGGAGTCCGATGTATTGCTCAAACCGGTAGCCGTGCCCCGCCCGTAACGCTGCCGCGCCGCCCAGGTAGGCAACTTGATCGTTGCCAAAGGGAAAATCCGCAGGTAGAATCACCAACAAAAGAAGCCATAAAACAAACGCGGGAGCGACAACCGCCGCTATGCGGATCCATCGTTGAGAGTCACGGAAGGACGTCCCCGCCGCCGGCACGGCCTTTGCGACATACGCGTCAACAACAGTCCTTCCGGTAGCCATAAACGGGCCGAAGAATAACAGCGAGTCTACCATAACTGCCGCGCCAACTAACGGCGGTACTAGTACTTAATGGCGCGGCATAGTATTAGATTTGTTCACAGCAGCGGAAACAAAGCGGCTATCATTACTAAACCATGGATCGCAACGGGGCTAACTCGGAGCAAATGGAAAGTGTGTCTAGCCGGGCGATCAACGCAGAGCGCCTCCGGATTCTCCTGCTCTCGATCGTGAACCCCCAGGTCGAACGCAATGGAGCGGCAACGGTAACACGCGGCTTGCTGCGGTTATTGACGTCGCCTGCGATCGGGGCCGAAACAGGGTGTATCCCGGTCCGGGCTGCTCCTTGCAAGTGGCACCGCCTGGCTCAAGCGGGCAGCCTGCTCAAGTCTTCCGTTTCCACGCTGCCGTCCAAAGCGTCCTTCCTCCACTCCCGGCAATTCCTCGACGAAGTGAAATTGCGGATTCGAAATGAGCACTGGGACGCCATCATACTGAACGGCGCGGACCTGCTTTGGGTTTCCGAACACTTGCCTGGCTCGATTCCTAGGATCCTGGTCGCGCATAACATTGAACATCTTCTATTCGACTCACAGATTCAGAACCTGAGCTGGGCCTATCGTCCTCTGCGGGGATTACTCCGTAGCGACTTGCGGAGGCTGAGAGATTTTGAATTACAGGGCATTCGTGATACCCGGAACATAATTTTTTTGTCGAGTGAGGACGCGGCCTACGCCACGCTGCATTGTCCTGACATACGATCGGCGGTCATTCCCCCGGTTTTTCCTGAAGGCCCGGTCTGTCTGTCGCGCCAAAAACCCGGCCCGGTGCTCCGGCTCGGTTACGTGGGCAACTTCGGATGGTGGCCTAATCAATTGGGACTGCGCTGGTTCGCCAAAGAAGTTCTACCGCATGTCAGCGTACCCTTTCAGCTCAACTTGTTCGGTTATGGGAGCGAGTTCGCCTGGCGCGGCGACCGGCGCGTGGTCGGGCACGGCATGGTAGAGGACATGGAGCGAATTCTCTCCCATTGCGATCTCCTGATCTGTCCCGCGTTCGCCGGTGGCGGGGTCTCGGTGAAGCTGGTGGAAGCCGTTTACAACCGGATGCCGGTGCTGGCCAACAAAAATGCGGGACGCGGTCTTCCTCTGGTGGATGACCCGGCCGTCGTTTTTCTCGACGACGGCAAGGATTGGGCGGCTTTATTGAATTCCTCCGCCGCCAGAGAAACCGCCCAACGAACCGTGGCGGCGGAAACCGCGGAAAGATTCGCCGTGCACTCCTATGTCGACGTCTTAGGTGAGTTCCTGCGGGGAGTCGTCTCTTGGGCGCCACGCCGGTCGGTCGACCGGATGGAAACCTCTCAGGTATATCTGCGCCGCTCCGCGGCAACGTCTTAACGAATCAGGTTAATCTGCGCAAAACGCTAGAGCGATGCCAAACGTCAAGATTTTGGATGTGGTTTCCGCGATTCACAAGCGGGTGGTCGAGCAGGCCGCTTCCTACGCCACCCCCGCCGTGCTGGAGGATTGGTCCAACGATCTCGCCAAGCTGAACAGCGCCTACAACAACGCCTACGCAGCCCGCAATCTGGTCGGTAACGTTCCCCAGTTGCCCAACACGTTTCCTGGCTTCGTGGCCAAAATCTTGATCGGCTTCGCACAGCGGATCCTGTTCTGGTACACCCCCCAGATCCGTCAGTTCAACGAGGCGACCGTTTCTGTCCTGAATCGTATCTGTTCGCTCGAAGACCGCAAATTTCGCACCATGCTGGCCCTGTCGGACCGGTTGGAGAAACTGGATCGCGAGGTCCGCGAGTTGAAGACGGCCCGGCGTGTTGACAGTCCATTTCCGCAACCGGGGAATGGCAAGCCACCGGTCGGGGCCCTCGGCGAGCAGCCCGGGCGGACCGTGCCGGCTGGCGGAAATCTGGTCGATAGCGACCAGTTTTTCTTCGAGTTACAAGGCCGGTTCCAGTCTCATGTCCAAGCCGACGAAAATCGCCTGGAGATGTATCGCTCGGTGATCGCGAATCTCGATCCCCCGCTGCCCTCGGGAACATGGCTCGATATCGGCTGCGGCCGCGGTGGGTGGCTCCAGATGGCGCGCGAGGCTGGCTTTGGCGTCCTGGGCGTGGATTCGAACGTGGCCGCCCTGCAGCACTGCCGGGAAGCCGGTTTTGAGGTCGCCGAGGGCGACGCACTTCGCTTCCTGCAATCCGCCGGCGATCGATCCTTTGCCGTGGTCAGCGCGTTTCACGTGCTGGAACATTGCGGCTTCGAGTACGGTCTGAATCTCGTCTCGCAGGCATTCCGGACCCTGAAACCCGGCGGTATTCTGCTGATCGAGACTCCGCACCCGGGCAACCTTCTGATGGCGGCCGAGCAGTTCTGGATCGATCCCACTCACCAGCGTCCCATTCCGCTGCCGCTGATGGAATTTGTCTTCGAGTTCTGCGGCTTCCGTGTCCTGCATCGTTTTGAGGTAAACGCCCGGCCGGAGTCCGAGCAACTCCCCTTCCGCGAACTGGAACTCGCGAGCCGGCTGAACCTTCTGCTCTACGGACCGCAGGATTACGCGTTGATGGGACGCCGTGACGAGCCATGAAGAAGCCCCGCGTAGCCCTCTTCACTCCACTGCCGCCGTGCCACACCGGAACGGCGGACTACGGCGCTTCTCTGGCCGCTGAAATGGAGAAGCTCGTTTCGCTGTCTGTATATGAGCAGCCGCCGATTCTGTTCGAGCGCGACAAGTTCGATCATCTGGTCTATCAGATTGGCAACAACTCGTTCCACGCCGGCATCTATAAGATGGCGCTCCGCCAGCCGGGAGTGGTCGTCATTCATGAGGCCAGCGTCCACTACCTGATTAAGTCGCTCACGGTGAACCGCGGTGACGACAGCGGCTATCTCGACGAGGTGCTGTACGAGTTTTTCGGCGACAAGGTCAGCCGGCTCACCGAGAAAAATATTCCCATCGAAGTTCCGCAGCCGCATGAGTTCCTCATGCTGCGGCGCCTGATGGAAAACAGCCGGGCTTGTATTGTGCATAGCCACTATGCGGAACGGCTGGTCAGGCTAAAGGGATTCCAGGGCCCCATCGGTGTGATTCCTCACGGAGTCAGCCTCCGCGAGATCGATACCAATGCGTACCGGCGGAAACTGGGCCTGGACTCGTCTACGCCGCTGGTCGGCATCTTCGGCTATCAACGGCCGGACAAGCAGATTTGGGAATGCCTGCTCATGTTCAAGGCGTTGACCGACGCTTTGCCCGGCACGCACCTGTTGATTCTCGGGCAGTCCCATCCTCAAATTCCGCTCGAACAGGGAATCCGCGATCTTGGCCTGGCGGGCCGCGTTTTGGTTCGAGGCTTCCAGACGCTCGAGGATTTCGACGGCTACCTGGGCGCTTGCGATGCGGTTCTGAATCTCCGGGTCGCGACTTTCGGAGAAACTTCGGGCACCATGATGCGGGCCTTCAGCCTCGCACGGCCCGTGCTTGTATCCGACATCGGCGCCGCGAGCGAACTGCCGGATGACGTTTGCATCAAGATCCCTCGCGACGTGCATGAAATGCAAGTGATCGCCGAATGTCTGAAATGGCTTCTGTCGAACCCGCAGGAGGCGGGCGCGATCGGCGCCCAGGCGAAGCGGTGGGTAGGCGGCGAATGCACTTGGGATCGAGTGGCTCAACGCTACGTGGCCTTTCTTCAGGAGCATGGAAAAAAACCGGAAAAAGCGAAGACCAACGGAGCCCGGACCGCCCCGCCCGTCCACGACGCGCCAGCGGCTCTCGACGAGGCGTCCGTGCTCGGCTATCTCGGCCGTTGGGTAGACGTCACATCGCCCGCTGGCGCCTATTTCCTGGCGCATCAGCCGCGCTTGATTCGCACCCTCCAGTTGATCCCTCGCGGCGATCCGGGCAAGAAGATTCTGGAAATCGGCTGCTATATGCAGATCACACCCGCGCTGCGAGGGCTGCTGGGCTATGGCGAGGTCCGCGGCGCTTACATGGGGAACGCCGGCGGCTGGCATCGATCTGCTGTCACAGCCCGTGACGGCGAGCAGTTCGCTTGCCGCATCGATCTGTTCAACTGCGAAGTGGATCGATACCCGTACTGCGACGAGTTTTTCGACACGATTGTCTGTTGCGAAGTGCTGGAGCATCTGCAGCGGGATCCGATGCACATGATGAGCGAAATCAACCGCGTCCTCAAGCAGCACGGCACGTTGGTCCTGACCACGCCTAACGCGGTGTCCTTGCGCGCGCTGAAGTCCGTCGTCGTGGGCACTCATCCCAACCTCTTTAGCAAATACATTGTGCCGACCCTGCTGCCGGAGGCAAGGCACGCCCGCGAGTACACGCCCAAGGAACTTCTCCGGCTATTCGCGGATTGCGGCTTCGCGATCCAGCACATCGACACCACTCCCTACGGCCCGCGGCCGGGCGTCTATAAATGGCTGACCAAGCTAATCAGTTCGTGTAAGTCCCTCACGCGGCTGCGGGAAGATTGTGTGTATATCGTCGCCCAGAAAATCAACCCGGTGGCCACTCGTTACCCGGCCTGGCTCTACGAGCAGGTATAATCCCGCATCCTGTTTGAATCCCACATCATCGCCGCCTCATGGCTCCGCCGGACTAGCCAACTCCCAGGCACAGTTCGGACAGTAGCGGTCGCTTTCGCCAATCTCCTGCCCGCAGTGCGGACAAGCCGGCCGAAGGTTGCGCTTGCACTGCGGACAGAAATTGAAATCTGCCAGGACCGTGGAACCGCATTGCGGGCAATGGAACGGTAACGGCTTGCGGACCAGGAAGTAGATGATGGAACCGGAGACAGGCGACCCAGGAAGGAAAATGACCAGCAGCGTCCAAAGCGTGGGGCTCATGCCGCGTCGCTTGGCGTCGCGATTGATATAGGCGACAAGGAAGACGTAGGCGGCAACGACGATAGAAACCGCGGTCAGGGCCGCGACCATGACCCAAACGGGTGGACGGGCGCTGTTCCAGTTGAGCGCCATCACGATGGCCAGGATGGTCAGGTATAACCCCGCTACCGTGCTTGCCACCTCTCTGGGAATCAAACGAACCTCGTCGGAGAACCGAAGCTTCTCCCTTCTTCGGAAACGAATCCGCTCCCTGGGTTTGTTAATTGAAGGCTGCTGAATTTCCGTCATACTGTCACCTCATTTGTTCTCTTTGGCCCGCGGCGCCGAATCTGGCGATCAGCACGATCGCAGCGACCAGCGCGGGCGCCGTCCACCACACCACGAATCCCGTCTGCCAAACCAAGGACGGCAGCCCGGCGAGGCCGCCAACCCATTCGAATCCCCGCCAGACCAGAGGAGCGGTCAGAAGTCCCAGAATCCACGCGATCCCGCACGCGATCCACATGGTCCACGCCTCGCGAGTACGCTCCTCCAGTTCCTCCGCGCGCCAGTACACGCGCAACTGAGCGCGATCCGCGAGCCCGGCGGGAAGCGGAATCGAGACCGCGCGCAGCGAGCGGAGCGCTTCGGCAGTGCGGCGCGCCGGCAGGGCGCAGTCGGCGCACTGCTCCAGATGCCGGCTCAACCATTGGCGCTCCTCGGCGGAAATCCCCTCCACCTGTTCCTGCAGGATCAAGCGTTCAGCGGTCGCATGGCGGTCATCGTTCATGGCTTCGCTCCTTCAAGCAGTTCGCGCAACTGTTCCAGGCCCCGGTAGAGCCGCGATTTCACCGTGCCCATCGGCGCCGCGATTACGACAGCGATTTCTTCCAGCTTTAGATCTTCCTGAAATCTGAGAAGCAGCACCTCGCGCAGGATCGCGGGAAGCCGGTTCAGCGATTCCAGCAGGCCGGCCTCCGCCTCTTGCGCCGCTGCCAGATCTAGCGCAGATGCGCCGCCGGCAGGCACCTGCATCGGATTCTCCTCGGCTTCCGTTAGCGCTTCCAGACTCTGCGGCCGTTTCCGCCGGTGTAGATCGATGACCAGGTGTCGCGCGATCGAGAATAGCCACGTTTCAAACTTCGATTTCCCGTCGTACTGGTGGCCCCGATCGAGCACGCGCACCCAGGTTTCCTGAAAAAGGTCCTCCGCCGTTTCACGATTGCCGCAGAGGTAGACCAAGTACCGAAACAGGCGGTATTGATACCGCTCGATTAACCCGTCCAACAGTTCAGGATCGCGCCGGCGCAAACCACGAGCCAGGGCCCTCCTCTCTTCCTCAATTGGCATCGAGAATAGAACTGTTGTTTCCACTCATACTGGCATACGCACAACCAGGCCAAAAAGACTCATGGCGGTTCGGGGCATGTCCTGTCGGCGCGGATTTTGCCCGGCTCGAGAAAGCTTCGGGCAAGTCTTGGGCTGGGAGGGCATCGTGCGCTGCCGCTGTCAACGTCCGCGCCGGCGCCGCGCGTCACCACCAGCCACCAGTCACCAACCCCGTGGACCGGCACCGGGCCGCGCGCCTTGACTTTGCTTCCAATCGATATATATGATCGTACTTCCTGCGCGGTTGCATGCAAGCCTGATTGCGTGCCTCCGTACTTCATAGGGATGAGGAAGTATTCGATGAAAATCCTGAAACGACTGGTGGGTACGGGTGTGGGTGCTTCGCTGGTTGGCGGCGCGGTCCTGTTCGCTCAGAGTGGCTCTACGGCAGCCAAGCCCCGCATGGCTGACGACGTGTTCAAGAACATCCAGGTCCTCAAAGGGCTCACTGTCGACGACTTCATGGGCGCCATGGGCCTCTTTTCCGCCGCTCTGAACGTCTGCTGCGGCGACTGCCACGTCGGCGCCGGCGGCTCCGACCCGAAGTGGGCCGACGACACGCCTCCCCGCAAGAAGATCGCGCGGCGCATGGTCACCATCATGAACAACATCAATAAGGAGCAGTTCGGCGGGCGCCAGGTGATTACCTGCTGGACTTGCCATCGCGGCTCCACTCCTCCCGCCACCACGCCCTCCATCGACAACATCTATAGCGATCCGGTGAGCATTCCTCCCGACGTTCTTCCGGCCGCCACCGCCAGCTTGGGCGCGCTTCCGGCCGACCAGGTTCTGGATAAGTTCATCCAGGCTTTGGGCGGCGCCGATAATCTGGCCAAGCTCACCAGCTACACCGCCACGGGAAAAAGCCTCCGGTTCGACGAGGTGAAGGCGGACACGGTGGAACTGTATGCGAAAGCCCCGAACATGCTGGCCACCACCATCCACGAGCGCGAAGGCGACCTCTCGCGGGTTTCCAATGGCAAGAACGCCTGGGTCATGCTGCCGCTCACCGTTCTGGGCGAATGGGAACTCACCGACGGCGCCTCCCAAGGCGCCCGGCTGGACGCACAAATGGCCTTCCCCGGCAACATCAAACAGCTCTTCACCAACTGGAAATCCAGCTTCCCGATCACTCTGAATGGTCGCGACGTGTATGTTGTTCAAGGCGGCACCCCCTCCGGCCTCTTGGCCACCTTCTACTTCGACAAACAGACCGGCTTGCTGAACCGGCTGGTCCACTATTACCCCTCGGCGGTCGGCCGCGTTCCGACGCAGATCGACTATTCCGACTATCGGCCGGTCGCGGGCGTCATGCTGCCGTTCAAATGGACCTATGGCTGGGTGAGCGGCCGCGAAGAGTACGAGATGACCGAGTACACGCCGAACGTGCCGGTAGACGATTCGAAGTTCAACGAACCGGTCCAGCGGGCGAAGTGAGTAGCGCGCGGGCGCCGGAGCGGGTAGTGCAGCGCGCCCGCGTGTTATGCTCATACGAAGTCTCCAGGCTTCATCCACTTAATTTTGAAGGGGTTATGATACGATGCATACCAGCACCGAGCGGATACTGACGACTCATGTCGGCAGTCTTCCGCGCCCGCAGGACGTCGTCGATGTCTTGTATGCGCAGGATCGCGGCGAAGCTTACGATGCGCAGAAGCTCGATGCCACCATCCGCCGCGCCGTGGCCGACGCGGTGAACAAGCAGGCCGAAGCCGGCATCGACGTCGCCAGCGACGGAGAAATGGGCAAGATCAGCTACGCCACCTATATCCGCCACCGTTTGACCGGTTTCGAGCCGGGCCAGGTGCCGCGCGCCACGCCGCAGGATCTGGACGATTATCCCGAGTACCGCGACAAGATCGCCGCCTCGGGCGCCACGCCAAAATATATACGCCCCATCTGCAAAGGTCCGATCCAGGTGAAAGACCTTGGCCCGGTGCGGCAGGACATCTCGCGCATGCAGGCAGCACTCGCCCAAGCCAATGTTGTCGAGGGTTTCATGACGGCGGCGTCGCCGGGAACCATCGCCGTGTTCCAACCCAATGAATACTATCCTTCGCATGAAGCGTATCTGGAAGCGCTCGCCAGCGCGATGCGCGAAGAGTACGAAGCCATCGTGAACGCGGGCCTGATTCTCTCCGTGGATTGCCCGGACCTGGCAATGGGCCGGCACATCCGCTTTCGCGGCGTGGACGACGACGAGTTTGTCCGCAATGCGGCGCTGCAGGTCGAAGCGATGAATCACGCACTGGCGAACGTTCCGGCCGACCGCGTGCGTTTTCACGTCTGCTGGGGCAACTACGAAGGCCCGCACACGCGCGACATCGCGATGTCCAAGATCCTGCCCGTAATTTTGAAAGCCAAGCCGATGGCGCTGCTGATCGAGGGCGCCAACCCGCGGCATGAGCATGAGTGGGAGCTGTGGAAGACCACCCCTCTGCCGCAGGACAAGGTCCTGGTGCCGGGCGTGATCGGGTCGAATACCAACTACGTCGAGCATCCGGATCTGGTTGCCCAGCGCATCATCCGCTATGCCGAACTGGTGGGCCGCGACCGGGTGATCGCCGGCACGGACTGCGGCTTCGGCACCTTCGCCGGCTTCGGCGCCGTCTATCCGGATATCTGCTGGTTGAAGATGCGCACGCTCGCCGAAGGCGCGCGAATTGCCAGCGACAAGCTGTGGGGACGCGCCGTTAACTAAACTCTCGCAACAGGCCGCACGCGAACCTTGGGTTACCATGGAAGGCATGTCTTCGGTAAGCGAGCTGGCGGCCAACATTCGCCTGTTCCTGATGGACGTCGATGGCGTTCTCACCGACGGCAAGGTGTACGGCGTGCCGGGGCCGGACGGCGCCATTGTCGAGAGCAAGGGATTCGACACCCAGGACGGCATCAGCCTGCAGTGGCTCGCCTGGAAGGGTTTCCAAACCGGCGTGATCAGCGGGCGCATTTCACCGGCTACCGAAGCCCGCGCCAAGCAGTGCCAGATGACGTATGTCTATCAGGGACATATCGAGAAGATCCCCATTTTAGAGGAGATCCTGGCGCGATCCGGAGTTCCGGCTTCGCGGGTGGCTTATATGGGCGACGATCTGACCGACGTAGTGGTGATGAATCGAGTGGGGTTAAGCATCGCGCCCGCCAACGCGCGTCCGGAAGTAAAACGTTGCGCGATGCACGTGACCGAAAGCGCCGGAGGCCAGGGCGCGGTGCGGGAAGCGGTGGAATTGCTGCTGAAGGCGCAAGGCCATTGGGAAGACCTGCTGCAAAAATACGAAATCAAATGAACGAAGATCGGATTGGAGTTTTGATCGTGGCCCGTTCCGGGCTGGGCGTCCTGCATGAGCTGACCGGAGTGATTGCGCAGCACAACGGCAATATCGCTTCGGTGGAGATCATCGAGGAACGCCCGCCGGATGCGCGCATCTATTTCGAGATCGATCTGCCGGTTGCGCCCCAGGTGTTGCTGACCGATCTGGAAAAGCTGGCCAGCGTCCGCACCGTCACGGTGGTGAAGACGCTGCAGAAGATTTATGGCAAGCGAATCATCATCGTTGGCGGCGGCGCCCAGGTGGGACAAGTGGCGCTGGGCGCGATTTCGGAAGCCGATCGGCACAACATTCGCGGCGAGCACATCTCGGTGGACACCATTCCGCTGGTGGGCGAGCAGCCACTGGCGGACGCCGTGCGGGCGGTCGCGCGTCTCGCCCGCGCTCGGGCCCTGGTGCTCGCCGGGTCGTTGATGGGCGGCGAAATCGAGAAGGCGGTTCGGGACGTACGCGCCCAAGGGTTGCTCGTGATCAGCTTGAACATGGCAGGCAGTGTTCCCGAGGCCGCCGATCTGGTGGTGACCGATCCGGTGCAGGCGGGCGTCATGGCGGTCATGGCCGTGGCGGATACCGCGAAGTTCACGGTGGACCGGCTAAGCCGCCGAGTGTTTTGAAATACTTGCCGCCGGGGCGAGGAAAGCGGCTTTCAGCACAAACACAAATTCATCGATTTCCGCCAAGCGGTCCTGACAGGTGGGACAAACCAGAAGGTGCTCTTCGAGAGAGGCGCACACCGAGCCGGGCAGGCGGTGGAAAACCCATTCTTCGAGAAACTCTTCGCTCAGATGACGACCCAAGCCAGCGTTCACAACCAGAACCTCCTCGGAGGACCGAGCCACGGCGTCCCCCATTTACGGCCGGATCGAGGGGCCTTTAACTAGCCGCGACGGTATTCCGTGTTTCTAGTGGGCCAACTGCGCGGAAGTTCTCGAAAGAAATTGCAGCATGGGCTTCTGTTGCAGCCTGCGCTTGCCCAGCTCGCCGAAGCGCGCCTTAGCGCGGGATTTGAGCAGGCGGAACTGCGTCTCTGTAAGCTGCATTTCGTTGCAGATCTGCTGCTGGCTTTCTTCGAGAAGGTAGAAGCGCGTCAGAATCTCGCAGTCGCGCTCGGCCAATTCATCCAGGATGGAGCGCATAAACTCAATTTTTTGTTGCAGAACGGCCGACTGTTCCGGATTGCGCCGGCTGTCGGCGACACGCACCCCCATGTCGATGTGCAATTCCTCGCGCCGGCTATGCACCACGTGATCGATGTGCGCCGCCACCTGGCGCCGCACGACGGTGCGCACAAAGCCCATCAGACGCTCCGGTTCCCGCAGTTCCCCGCGGCGGATGGCCTGCACGACGATCAGGAAAGTGTCGTGCACCTTATCATCCAGCTCTTGCGGTCCGAGCTGCCGGCACAAGTAAAAACGAATGCCACGTGCGAACGACTCGTAGAGCTCGCCCATGGCGGAATCGTCGCCGTCCTGGATGCGCCGGACCAAGGCTGACCAGTCCACACGCTCGCGCCCATGCGAATCCAGCTGAGCGGATTCGGCCTCACTCGCGGCTTCGTCAGCGCGGACTGCGTCCGCAAGTTCTGGAAGAGAATAGTCATTCTCCGGAACGGATTCACTTTGCTTGACTCCCAGGGTTGCCACCATTGGGGTATTTCCTTTCCAGTCGCGTGGGGAAGCGGCGAACCGTCATGCGGAGAATTGCAATTCGCGCGAAGGGCCGGACGGCCTCCCCGTCTTGTCCGAAGCGCTAACACCACAAATGGGCTCTCAAACAGGACGGCGTCCGCTGTAGGTAACCACTGGGGAGCTTCCGCCTGACGTGTGCACTTATTTCGCCAAAGAAATTGCACCGTCAGCGATTCGCCTTAATCACGCCGGAAGGAACCAGTTTCCGGTGATTAACTTGCGACTTTTGAAGCAATTGACGAGAGGAGTGAAAAATAAGGCCCGCGCATTACGCCCCGAGGGTCATAACCAGAAAGAGCCGTGCGGGTGGGCTGCAGGGAGTGCGGCTTTCACGCATTATTGCGCTATGTAGTGAGGCTTGACCCAGTGGGCGCGGCGGGAGGATTTGTGTCAGTTGGCGGACAGGTGCGTTGGAGTGTGCGGATGCGCCGCCGCCGGCCTTCGCGAAAACAGTGCGGAGTCATTGGCGGGCGCCCACATTTGTCCGCCAAAGACGAGCATGCTTAGCCTGGCGCGTGGAACGAGACCGTGGGGCGACGCGCGATTCCTGTCGTTATGTCGCCTGGTCAAGTGGACTCAAGACGTGGGCGTGCGGCAGAACACCGTGTATACGTTGCGGTTGTTGAGCGAATCGAGCGCGGAGTCCAAACTGAAGATGCGCCGGTTCTGCGCGTCGTAGCAGTAGTACAGGTACGTCTCTCCGGGGTTCTGCAGGATCGAGCTGATGCGGTTCTCGACGTCGTAATTGTAGCCGCTCTGGTCGCCATTGGCGTCATAGGTCGGTAGTGCGCTCAATATGTGCGCCTGGGGAATATGGCCGCTTCTGCTGCTTTCCTCCGCACGATGGTTATTTATTGCGTGGAACTAGATAGGCAATCAGACGATACCCGACGTAGATGATGAATATGATCTCTGCGATGCCGAAAAGGTCGGCACCTGCGATCTGCCCGTTCACCGGCGGATACAGTCCCAGCGCGTTCTTCCATCCTTTGCCAGTGTTCTGGAGAAAGGAATACACCTTTAGGGCTAGTAAGACTACTGCAAGTCCTATCATCCACGCACGAGCGCCTGCGCTCCAGGTGTTTCTTCCTTTGTCTTCTGACTTTGCAGGCATTAGCGAGAGTAGGATGCTTTCGTTTTTTCTTGTCAAAGCACGGACTTTGCGCTTAACGCCACGTCAACCTACGCCAGCGTATCGCGAGGTATTTCCTCCAGAGCAAAACTACGGCGGTGAGAATCAGATAGACCGCGACGACTCCGCAGGCTCCGGCCCATTCGCCCCTATCCAGCAATATGAGCGCTCGAACGATGCCCACTCCAACTAACGCGCTGATGGACGTATTGCGAACAACGTGTCTCTCTTTGGCGGGAAGGTAGGACTCTTTGACGGTTTGTGAATTGAAGTCAAAACCGCAGTCGCAGCGCATCGCGTTGTCTGGATTTGTAAGGTGGCAATTTGGACAGCGCTTCACTGGAAGATCTAGCCTATCACGATGCAAGCGGGACTTCGTGATTACGGCAACATCTTGGAGAGCCGGCCTAAGATCGGACGCTACTTCGCGAAAGCCAATAGGATTGGTGGGTCGTTCGTAAGCTTGGTCGCCCATGATAGGCCCTGGACCGGGGTCAGAAGATTGGCGATTTGGAGAACATCAAAATGCGCCTTGGAGAGTTGATCGTTAAGTTGAAAGAGGGGATCGTCTATGGGCGTATCCACGCCAGCTAGTCTAACAGCACCGCTTGCTGATAGGAATATCCGAGGCGCACAGATTTAGCGCACTACCCATAGGTCAGACCGAAGACGCTGATGATGTGGTTGTTGGCGTCCGTCATGCCGGCCAACCGCACCATGCTGTCGTAAGACCTGCCCCACATGACGCGAACTCTGTTTTTGCCGGTGAGGACTGTCATTGCGCAAAACAGACACCGATCGAGTTGATCAATTCCTTAATATTAGTATTATCGACGAGGTATCTGGCCCGGCCTGACTCGGTTACCTTTTGGAATCTCACCCTTTCTCTGGCGCAGTCTTTCCCAGAGCTGGTCTTGAACTCTGTAACGAGATCCACTTGCGTTGAGCCCAACGGAGCGTTGCCGTAGTCTCTGTTCTCTTCGAGCGTTTCTTCGGGTTCCGACCAGCGACCTGGTATCTCGAATAAGTAACCCACCGCACCCTGGGCGCCTGGCTGTGAACGCCATAATTCTTGGTACCCTGCCTCCCATGACTCACCGACGAGTAGCTGATCTAGCGCCATCCGCGCGTCTGATCCGATCCCTGATTCCAACTCCGAACGATCGCCTCGCTCTAGAGCCAGTACTACCTCATCTAAAGCGTCCTTGGGTTCTTGCCGACGGCAAAGGATCAGCGGTCCGTCTTCGCGGCCGCTGGACACATATGAGGTGAGGCCAAGTGCTAACGCAATTGCTCGGTCCAGAGTAATGTGCAGCGAATCGAGCTTCGGGCTCCTGATCATTCGCTTCAACCGCGGAGCCCCCGCTGCACCCTCTATCCGGGCGTAGGCAAGAATCAGCCAACCAGCCTTTCGGAAGAACGGGGAATCCTCTCCGTCAGCTTCAAGGGAGTCTAAGGCGCGTTCTATCTCCGGTGCAGCCCTCTTACCTCGGCTAACCAACTCTCGCCCCACCACACGGTCCCGCCTCGTTTCTGGCGTTTCCCCACATGTGAACAAGCCTGCTATTATCCGGTGCTGTTGAATGTCCATGCTTTTCAGGGAGTCGACCAGCTCAGAAGTCGACCTTTCGATCGTCTGTCCTACAGCGCACTTCGTAATAAGCGTGACAGTGCACAAGAGGACGCAGCTAAATCGTCTCGCGCTCATGCTCCCCCATTTTGTCAGGCAATTACGGGGCCGGGGAAATAACATAGGCGCTTCCAGAAACAGTGTAATTCCCTGTCTTGCTCCGGCTAATCGATAGTTGCTGCCCTTAGCCTCGCCCACGGATAGGAATCCCCCTTCGAACCGAGTTGGTCCTGCGGCGCCTGACGCTTCGCGCCGACGTAGCGGTCGCTGGTCATGAGCGTGACGTACAGAGTCGGCGACGGGCTGGTCTGCAAGATGTTGAACTGATACGCGCCGAGCTTCTGGCCCGCCGGCGTGTAGTAGAACACCGTGCACACGCAATTTTGCCATTGTTGGTTCCGGTGGGGTAATTGTACGTCAGGTTCTGCGCGACGTTGTTGAGGCCGGTGAGCTGGCCGAGCGTGTTGTGGGTGCGGGTCTCGTTGAATCCGGCGGTCATCGTCAGGAGCTGGCTGGCCGCGTTGTAGGTGACATTGGTGACCACGTTCGCGTTGTTGTTGTTCGCGTCCGTCGTGCCAGCCAACCGCATCATGTTGTCGTAAGAATAACTGTAGCTCGTAGATTCATGGTTTCTTAGCGTCTAACTCTTAGGAAGGGAGCCACGAAGCCTGCCGCGAATGACCTGGCAGTGCCGGTCGTAGGCTACTTGCAATCCACAAGGGACACGCCTACGGTTGTCAAAGGTCCACGGGTAGCTACGGACTGCGTTGCGCGAACACGATCACCGTCAATAATCGCAAGAATATACGCGCCGGGCGTGATTGAGTCGAACAAGGCGAAGCCCAGAGGACTCATCAGGCGCTCCGAGCTGTAATCCGTGTACACACCGACAAGCTTCGCCCAGAGGCGCCGGCCCGAACAGGGCCGCCCCGTTACCCTGATGCTCAAGCCGACGGGTTTCATTGGAAGGTCGAGTACAAAATCCTCTGGATCAGCGGCGAGGATCAAGAACTGCTCTGGTCGATTCACCTCGACCTCGCGCTGAACGGGCCTCAGGAATTTTGCTGTGAATCGAATAGTGTATCTTCCGTATGGAAGGTGCGCAACGTACTCGTCTTTTGCCGTGGTCGCGAGCACAGAACGCCCTTGCCTGGAGATCGTTAAATTGCCGCTGGGAAGAGTGCCACCGAGCGGCGACGTTAAGCGGATCGTAAGTGCTGAGTTCTCTGGTTCTTGGCACGACGCAGCGAAGGGAACCACTGTCCACAA
>DATJNO010000111.1:0-6621 GCA_035508055.1 Bryobacteraceae bacterium
AGATCACATTGGCGTTGCGGAAGCGCACGATTGTGTCGCCGGCGGTGTGGGATGGCATCATCGGGACGAAGTCCACCGTTTCGCCGTCCATGTGGAGTGTGACCGCGGGCGTGCCGGGCGAGCCATAGCGGTAGGTCGCCGCCGGAACGCCGGCGGGATCGGGCGCGCGATTCAGCATTTCATCGCGCAGATTCTCCTGCGCGAAGATCACCGCACCCTGCTTGGCAAAGAACGCATTGCCGCCGGTGTGGTCGGGGTGAACATGCGAATTGACGACGACCCTAATCGGGGCGCTAGTGAATGTGCGGATCGTCTGCAGCGTCTTGGACGCCAGTTGCGGGTCCTCGGTATCCACCATCAGGACGCCGTCGGAGCCGAAGAGCACCGCGACCCTGCCGCCGGCTGCGTCGGGATGCGCCGGGTCAAGACCCGCCGAACCGTGCAGAGCATAGAGATTCGGCGCGAGCTTTTCCGTTACCAGCATTTCGATTTTGTCCCAAGGGGTTTGGTATCCCGGCGGAAACCGGGTGGAGACCTTTCCCGGCGGGACAACCGTGATGGGATAGCCGCGTTCCTGCGCCCGCGCGCCTGCGGCAAAAATAGACAGCGCGGCCAACGCCGCGGGGAACAGCCGTCTCGGTTGCATCGCGTTTGTCCTTTCAAGCCCGAGTTCGATATTAGCGGATCAGTCCGAAGCCTGACACGGCGGGGCGCCAAGCGAGCAGCCGGAAGTCCGGAAGCAGTCTCTTGACATCCTGCGAGGGATAGATTATCTATATAAAGATAATCTATGTAAAAACGAGCAGACGCTGTGAGTCTGCCGCGTTGGTGCTTCTGCGCCAGGTAACGAATGAAACGCCGCAAAGAACAAAAAGACTTACTTCCCGGAACGTTGGAAATGTTGATATTGCAGACTCTTCGCCGGGGTGCCCTGCACGGCTACGCAATCGCGCAGCACATCCAACAAACCTCCTTGGAGGTGCTGCAGGTGGAAGAAGGCTCGCTCTATCCCGCCTTGCAGCGCCTGTTGCGAGAGGGGTGGGTGGTCGCGGATTGGGGTGTTTCCGCGCGCAACCGGAAAGTGCGCACCTACAAAATCACTTCTGCGGGACGCAAACAGCTCGATCGCGAAATCGCGGGGTTCGAACGGTTGTTGGCGGGTATCGGCCGGGTGATGAGGCCGGCGGAGTCATGAACCCTTGGTCCCGGTGGCTGCAAAGACGGCGAGTCGAACGTGAGCTGGCCGACGAGATGGCGGAGCACCTGGCTGAAAAAATCGATGAGCTCCGCGCTGAAGGTCACAGCGAAGCCGACGCACGCGTCATTGCCCGGCGTCAATTCGGCAACCTGACTTTGCAGCTGGAAGACAGCCGCGCGGCGTGGGGGTGGAACACCGTCGAGCAGTTCTGGCTGGACACGCGCTTCAGCTGGCGCGTGCTGAAGAAGACACCGGCGTTCACCATCACAGCCGTGGCCGTAATCGCACTTGGCATCGGAATGAATACGGCGATGTTCAGTGCGGTAAAAGCCGTTTTGCTAAGCGCGCTGCCGTACGCGGAACCGGAGCGGATCGTAGAACTCCGCCAGACCGCCCAGGGTGGGCATTTGATGAACGTATCGCGTCTGGACTTCCGCGATTGGCGCGCACAAAGCCGAACCGTGGAATCCATGGCGGCGTATGGTCTGGATGTTGTGACGCTTTCAGGGAGCTTCCCTGCACGCCGTGCACGCATGGCGGCGGTGGGCGACGGGTTCTTCGACGTGATTGCAACCGGAGCAGCAATCGGCCGGACGTTTCGTGCCGAAGAGCAGAAACCAGGCGGCCCTCCAACCCTGGTTCTCGGATATGAGCTGGCGCAGGCCGCGTTCGGCGCTCCCGTGAACGCCATGCAAAAGACGGTCCGCCTTAACGGACTGGCTTTCACGGTGATTGGTGTGATGCCGCCAAAATTCGATTTCCCTGATTACGCGCAGCTCTGGTTGCCCAATGACCTGTTCCCCGATGACTCAACCAGATCGGCGCACAATTACCGCATCGTCGGCCGATTGAGGCGGGGCATAACCGTGAACCAGTCCCAATCCGACATGAACTTCGTCGCCGCGCGTCTGGCGAGGCAATACGCGGACGACAAAGACGAGGGGATTCGCGTCATTTCTCTGTATGACTATCTTGTGAGCGGTGTGCGGCCAGCACTCTTGATGCTCATGGGCGCAGTAACACCGGTATTACTAATCGCTTGCGTGAACGTCTCGAGTCTGCAACTAGCGCGGGCAGCCGGCCGGCGTAAAGAGATGGCCTTGCGTTGTGCGCTGGGAGCGGCACGCGGACGACTGATTCGCCAGTTGTTGACAGAAAACGCCTTACTTGCAGCTGCGGGCGGTATTCTGGGCCTGCTGTTGGCGGGCCTGGCGACAAGAGTACTTCGGATGTCTGCATCCGCGAGTATTCCTCGCATCGAAAGTCTCGGCATAGACAGCGGCGTGCTGTACTTCACCGCCGGTTTGTCGTTGCTTGCGGGATGCCTGGTCGGTGTGTTGCCGTCCCTGGAGAGTTCAAGAGCCGGCGTAGATGAGGCTCTGAAGCAAGGCAACGCCGCCGGCGAGGCGATTCCACTCAGGCGCTGGAGCCAGATGATGGTGGTTGGCCAGGTTGCGCTTGCGATGGTCCTGCTGGCTGGAGCCGCACTGCTCCTCAAGAGCTATTGGAAGCTCGCGCACGTCGAAACAGGGCTGACGTCCGGAAATGTTTACTTTTCCGACCTTACGTGGCCAGCATCGGCGGATGGCAATTCCGTGGATGACCGGTACGTGCGCCAGGCGGGAGCCCAAATTCTGGAACAGATCAACCACCTGCCGGGTGTGCGGGCATCGGCGTTCATTCACGGATTGCCTTTTGAAGGCTCTTCCGATGGATCGTTCGAGATTGAGGGACGGCCATTGCCGGCCGACCCTCACCGGTATCCGGACGCCGACTACAGAATGATCACGCCGGATTATTTTCTGGCATTCGGTGTGCCCATTCTCAAAGGCCGGGGCTTCACAGCCGGCGATCAACGCGCCGGCCAACAAGTGGTGATTGTGAACCTGGCCTTCGAGAGGCGCTTTTTCCCTTCCGGCGAGGCCTTAGGCAAGCGCATCCGGTTCTTCGGGTTCGATCGCAAACCGCAATTCATGAGCATCATTGGAATCGTGCCGGACATGCGCACGTCAGTCCTCAGGCAGCCGGCCGGGCCCGAGGTATATGCCGACTATTTCCAACATGCCGACTCTGCTTTGGATGTTGCGCTGGTAGTGCGCGGTCCGGCGAGCCTGCAACCACAAATCGAACGGATCATCACCTCACTGAATCGAAACACCGCGGTCAATTTCGAAAGTATGGATGGCTTGATCTCAGGTACGCTCACACGCGAACGCTTCCAGTCCGCGCTGCTGGGCCTGTTCGCTGGTTGCGCCCTGCTGCTGGCTGTGGTTGGGTTGTACGGCTTACTGTCCTACACAGTGACGCGACGAACCAGGGAAATTGGTGTGCACATGGCGGTAGGCGCAAACCAAGCAACCATCGTGCGCTGGGTGCTAAGGCAGGGCGGCAAACTGGTCCTGGCCGGTGTAACGCTTGGGCTGCTTGTTTCTTTGCTTGCAACCCGCGTTCTGGCATCGATGCTCTATCAGGTAAGACCAGACGATTCTTCAGCGCTGCTTACTGTTGCCGCGGGCTTCCTGACCGCAGCTTTGGTTGTATCTTATCTGCCAGCGCGGCGAGCATCCCACATCGACCCGTCCGAAGCCTTGCGTAGGGAGTAACCTTGGCCTCCGCACCCGATTCGCGGATGCGGTTCGCTCATTTTTGGTTGACCAAACGGATCGGCGACCGAGCCGTCCGATATACTAAGACTTCATGCTGCGTAGGACTGTCGTGACGTTTCTGGCGCTGGCCGCCGGCGCCGTGTTCGCCGCCGAGATTCCGCGTCCGGCGCCCGATTTTCTGGTCTCGCTGCCGAACGGCAATCTGAAGAAGCTGGCCGACTACCGCGGCAAGGTCCTGTGCCTCACCTTCATCCTCACCACTTGACCGCACTGCCAAAAAACCACTCAGGTCTTGAGTGGCATTCAAAAGGATCTGGGGCCGAAAGGTCTGGAAGTGCTGGAAGCGGCAGTGAACGAAAACGCCGATCTGGCGAGTTTCCAGCAGCAGTTCCACCCGCCGTTCCCGGTGGGCACCATCAGCGCGGCGACGGCGCTGGAATATATCCAGTGGCCGCGCGACAAACGCCCCTTGGTGCCGTTCATGGTGTTCATCGACCGCAGGGGCGTCATCCGCGCGCAATACACCGGCGCGGACTCGGACTTTTTCAACGAAAGCACGATGGACCAGCACATCCGCGCCGAAATCGAGAAACTGCTGAATGAGCCGGCCGAGCCCGCGGCCAAACCGAAGACAAAGCGCACAGCGAAGTAAGCGCCCGCGGCGGGCCAATTCCGTCGCCATCTGCTATGCTCTCCCTCAGAGAATGACCACCAGCCAAACTGCCGCCAAGGTGCTGGACGGCAAATGGGTGCGCGATCAGATCCTGGCCGAACTGAAACCGCGCATTGCCAATCTCACTCAAGCTCGACGGGCGCCCGGACTGGCGGTGGTGCTGGTGGGTCACGATCCGGGTTCGGAAATCTACGTCCGCACCAAGATCAAGACTTGCGGCGAATTAGGAATCTACAGCGAAAAGATCACGCCGCCGGAGACCGTCAGCACCGAGGACCTTCTGGGCATCATCGAAGGCCTGAACCAGCGGCCGGAGATCGACGGAATCCTGGTCCAGACGCCGCTTCCTCCGCAGGTGGATAAGTACCGCGTGCTGCTGGGCATCCGCCCGGACAAGGACGTGGACGGCTTTCATCCGCTGAATGTGGGCAAGCTGCTGGCGCACATGCCCGCGCCGCAGGCCTGCACACCGGCCGGGATTCTGGACATGCTGCGGCGCTACGAAATCCCGGTGGAAGGCAAGCACGCCGTGGTGGTGGGCCGCAGCGACATTGTCGGCAAACCGGTGGCCATGCTGCTGCTGCACCACAACGCGACCGTCACCATCTGCCACTCGAAGACGCGGGATCTGGCCGAAGAATGCCGGCGCGCGGATATCCTGGTGGCGGCCATCGGCCGGGCCGCCCTGCTGACGCGCGACTACATCAAGCCCGGCGCCGTGGTGATTGATGTGGGCATGAATCGCGGGCCGGACGGCAAGCTGATCGGCGACGTCGATCGGGAGGCGGCGAAGGAACTGGCGAGTGCGTACACGCCGGTGCCGGGCGGCGTGGGTCCGTTGACCATCGCCATGCTGATGGCCAACACGGTTCAAATCGCCGAACAGCACCTATGCTCCGCGTAGGCCTGACCGGTGGTCTGGCGAGCGGCAAAACGTTTGTCGGCCACGCCCTCGCGGACCTGGGTTGCTACCTGATCGAGGCCGACAAACTCGGCCACGATGTGCTGGCGCCGGGCGGCGAAGCGCACGATGCCGTGGTCGACGAATTCGGCGAGGCCATCCTCGACGAAGAGGGCAATATCGACCGGCGCAAGCTGAGCGGCATTGTCTGGGAACATCCGGAACGCCTGGCGAAGCTGAACAGCCTGGTTCATCCGGCGGTCTGGAAGCGCGAGGAGCAGCGGATGGCCGAGATCGCGAAGTCCGACCCGCAGGCCGTCGTAGTTGTGGAGGCGGCGATTCTGGTTGAAACTGGTAGTTATAAGAGGTTCGACCGGTTGATCGTCGTCACCTGCACCGCCGAACAACAGATGGAACGCGCTGTCAAGCGCGGGCCCTACGGCCGGGACGAAGTGCTGGCGCGCCTGAGCCGCCAGTTACCGCTGGCCGAAAAGGTCCGCGTGGCGGATTACGTGATTGACACCTCGGGAACCAAGGAGAATACGCTGGAACAGGTGCGGGCGGCATACCGCGCGCTACGGAGTTTATCGGAATGAAATTGCGTGTGTTTTTGATTACGGCTCTATTAGTAGCCGGTTTTCTGTTCGTCACTACCAAGACCGATTGGGGGCAGCGGCGCATTGTGGATCCGGTGGCCGGCGCGGCGCCGCTGTGGTCCGGCCCGACCGTCGCGCGCGGCGCCAGCTTGAGTTCCGATGAGATGAACAACATCGAGATCTACAAGACCGCGCATCTGGCCACGGTGAACATCACCAGCACGATCTACCGCCGCACGATCTTCTGGGAGATCTACCCATCCAAGGATCAAGGCTCGGGCTTTCTGATCAGCGGCGACGGCAAGATCCTGACCAACAATCACGTCGTGGCTAACGAGCAGCAGCTGGAGGTTACGCTGCCCGACCAGACGCGTTACAAGGCGAAATTGTTGAGCCGCGACGAATCCAACGATCTGGCGCTGTTGCAAATCCAGCCCCGCAAGAAGCTGCCCTGGCTGCGTTTGGGCGACTCCGACGGGCTGCAAGTGGGGCAGAAGGTGCTGGCGATCGGCAATCCGTTCGGGCTGGAAGGCACGCTGACTACGGGCGTGGTCAGCTCGCTGGGCCGCACCATTCGCGGCGAAAACGATCAGACACTGGAAGGCTTGATTCAGACCGATGCCGCCATCAATCCCGGCAATAGCGGC
>DATJNO010000112.1:0-115738 GCA_035508055.1 Bryobacteraceae bacterium
CAGGCGATGCAGGGCGACGACGTTCTCTATCTCACGGAAGCCGAGCACGCGCAAATCGAACCGCTGCACCCTAAGCACACCGAATACGTCTTCATGGGGCGCGAGATCGACATGCGCGGCCAGTCGCACCCGCCGCTCAACGCCTGGGTTCTGGCGACGCTTCTTGCGACGTTCCGCGACATCCGCGAAATTCCTTTCCATGCGGCGTACATTCTGTTCTCGCTGATCGCCGCCTTCAGCGCGCTGGCCCTGGCGCGCCGCTTCAGCCCGCATCCGCTGCTCGCGACGCTCCTGTTTATCGCCACGCCCGTGTTCGTCGTCAACGGCACGTCGCTGGAAGCCGACGTTCCCTTCGCGGCTGTCTGGCTCGCGGCGACCGCGCTCTATGTTTGGGCCGTCGATCATCGCTCGCCGCGTGTCCTGGCTGCATCCGCGCTGGCCATGGCGCTGGCAGGTATCTGCGCCTACCAGTCCGTGTTGCTCACGCCGATTCTCTTTCTATACGGCCGGAAATGGCGTACCGCCGGCCTCGCCGCGCTCACGCCCATTGCCGCTCTCGGTGTCTGGCAATTGTTCGAACGCTTCTCCACCGGAGCACTCCCGGCCGGCCTGCTGGCCGGCTACATGCAAAGTTACGGACTCGAAGTCGCGGGGCAAAAACTCAAGAGCGCCGTCGCTCTGACGGGCCACTTGGCCTGGCTGGTCTTCCCCACGCTTTGGCTTCCACCGCTGATCACTCTGCCGGTCGCGATCGGCGCAGCCTTCTATGACGCGAACCCGCTCTTCTGGGCGTCAATCGCCATCGGCGCCGGCATACTGATCTGGTGCGCGTCGCACTGGCGCGAATTTCCCGCGCAATGGGTGCTGATCTTCTTCGCGGGCGCTCTGGTGATCTTCTTCGCCGGCTCGGCCCGCTACCTGCTGCCTATCGCGCTGCCCATCGCTATCCTGGCCACGCAGCGCGCCAGCCCCCGCCTGTTGCAAGCGAGTCTGGCCTGCGGCGTGATGCTGAGCCTCGCGCTCGCCTGGGTCAACTACAAGCACTGGGACGGCTACCGCCAATTCGCGCGCACACTCGCCAAAGACGTCCAGACGAAACGCACGTGGATCAACGGCGAATGGGGACTGCGCTACTACTTCGAATCCGAGGGCGGCCTCGCGCTCGCGCAGGGCCAGGCCATCCACCCGAACGAAATGGTGGTCACCAGCGAGCTCAGCTATCCCATCCCATTCACCACCGGCGGCGGCGTTCTGGCCACCACCGCGCAACGCATCATTACCTCGCGCGTTCCGCTGCGCGTGGTCGCCCTGCACGGCCGCTCGGCTTACTCGACAACCATGTTCGGCCTGCGTCCCTTCGATATCTCGCTCGCGCCCATCGATCAAGTGCGCGCTGAAATCCTGATCCCCCGCAAACCCGAATTGACCGGCCTGCCGATGAACGCTCCCCAAGCCGAACAGCAGATCGTCAGTGGAATCTACCAACTGGAAAACGGCCAGTGGCGCTGGATGAGCCAGTCGGCCACGGTTCTGCTCAAGCCTCCGAGCCAGCCCGAGCCACTTTGGGTTCGTTTCGTAATTCCCGAAGCCGCCCCCGCCCGCCAAGTCACCGTGGAGCTGAATGACCACCCGGTCGGGACGCAAAACTACTCCGGCCCGGGCAGTTACACGCTTTCCACCCCACCACAAAATCCGGGCGGAGACAGCGTCACGGTGACGATCCGAGTCGATAAATCCTTTTCAGTACAGGGGGATAGCCGTACACTCGGTGTGATTTTGACCGCCGTCGGGTTCAATAGCCCTTGACCCGGCTTATTTCATACGTATAATTGAAACATACGTATGACTACCAAGGACCGGATTCTCGACGCCGCGGAACGCCTTTTCGCGCGCGACGGATTCGAGGCAACCTCGCTGCGCGCCATCACCGCCGAAGCGCAAGCGAATCTCGCCGCGGTGAACTACCATTTCCAATCCAAAGAGGCGCTCGTACAGGCGGTGATCGGCCGGCGCATGGGTCCGGTAAACCAGCAACGATTGGCTTTGCTGGGGGCCTACGAGGCCGAAGCCGCGGGCGACCCGGTCCCGCTCGAAAAAACGCTGGACGCCTTCCTGCGTCCGGTGATCGAGATTGCCGGCGGACACGCCAAGGAATTCGTTCCGCTGATCGGACGGCTCTATACCGAGCCGGGGGGCTTTGCCGAGCGGCTTTATCAACAGCAGTTCGAACCACTGGCGCGCCGCTTCATCCCCGCCTTGCAGCGCTCCCTGCCGGACGTTCCGATTCCGGAATTGGTGTGGCGCATCCACTTCGCCATCGGCGTGATGGCGCACACCATGGGCGCCGGCGAGATGCTGCGCGCCATGTCCGGCGGCAGGTGTGATCCTCTGGGAGATCCCGAGGGAACACTGCGCCGCATGAAGGCGTTCATACTGGCGGGGCTGACGGCGCCGGCGGAGGTGCATCATCATGCAGTCCACTAAACTTCTCTTCAGCTTGGTATTGGCTGCGCCGGCGATGGCGCAGCAGTTACAAACGCGTCCGCAGGTTTTGCAGCTCAGTCTGAAGCAGGCTGTGGAGCTGGCGTTGGCGCCGGAAGGCAGCACGCGCGTCAAGCTGGCCGAAGAGGCGTTGAAGCAGGCGCAATCGGAAGCCGATCAGGCGCGCGCCGGTTTGCTACCGGACTTGGAAGGCTATACGGAATACCAAAACGAGACCAACAACCTGAAAGCCTTCGGCTTCGACTTCGCAAACCTGGAGAAAATTCCTATTCCCGGCTTCAGCATCCCGACCTTCGTCGGACCGTTCGGCGTCTTCGATGCCCGCGCCAGCGTCAACCAAACCGTGTTCGACTTCAGCATCATCCGCCGCTACCAGGCCTCCAAAGTGGCGATCGAAGCCGTCAAAGCCGATAACGACGGAACGCGCAATCAGGTGACCGATCAGGTAGCCCGCGCTTATGTGGCTGGACTCCGCGCCGAGGCCACGCTCGAAACCGAGCACGCCAACGTGGACCTTTCCGAAGCTTTGCTGCGGCTCGCACGAACGCAAAAAGAGGCCGGCACCGGCACGGGCATTGAAGTCACGCGCGCTGAAGTGCAGCTCGCCAACGATCGGCAACAGCTTCTGGTAGCCGAGAACGACGTGGACCGCACACACCTGCAATTGCTCAAAGTGATCGGGCTGAAGCTGGACAATCCCGTGGAGCTGACCGACAAGCTCAACTACATCCCGATGGATGCCGTCAATGAGACGCAGGAACTCGCCACGGCGCGCGCGAACCGTCCCGAGTGGAAAGCCCAGACGCGCCGCCAGGAGAACGCGCGGCTCAGCTACAGTGCTGTCAAAATGGAGCGGCTGCCGTCGGTCAGCGCTTTCGCCAATTATGGCGAACTGGGCACGAGCGCCTTTAGCGCGCTGCCCACTCGCAGCATCGGTGCAACCGTGCGGATTCCAATCTACGACGGCGGACGCCGCGACGCCCGCCGCGCCGAAAGCGCGTCGCTGTACCGCAACGAAGAGATCCGCACCGAAGATCTGCGCGATCAGATCGAACTGGATGTGCGAAGCGCCATCGACAGCCTGCGTTCCGCCGACGCGCAGGTGAAGACTGCCGAAGAGGGCCTGAAGCTTTCCGAAAGCGAGCTGGCGCAGGCCGAGCGCCGCTATAAAGCCGGCGTCACGAACAGCATTGAAGTCACGGATGCGCAGACCCGTCTGGCGCGCGCGCGCGACAACCGCGTGAGCGCTCTTTACAACTACAACCTCGCTCGCATCGACCTGGGCACCGCCACGGGGACGATCCAGAGCATGATCCAGTGAGGCTCTCATGAAAAGAAAAATTGTCATTCCCATCGTTCTGGTCGCGATCGCCGCTACCGCAGCCGCGGTGTATCTGCCGGATTGGCTGCATCCCAAGGCGACAGGCACGCTGAGCGTCTCCGGCAACCTGGAGCTGACGCAGGTGGACATCTCCTTCAAGGTCCCCGGCAAGATGATCCAGCTCAACGTGGATGAAGGCGACTTCGTGAAGAAGGGGCAAGTGATCGCGCGCATCGATCGCGACCAGGTGGAGCAGCAGCGCAGCCGCGACGAGGCCAGCTTGAAAGCTTCCGAGTTTCAGTATCAGCAGGCGGAAAGTTCGTTCCAATGGCAGCGGCAAACGCTGGAGAGCGATATTGCTCTCCACAAGGCCGAACTGCGCGCCGCCCAGGCGCAGCTGGACCAACTGCTGGCCGGTTCGCGCCCGCAAGAGATTCAGGAAGCGCGCGCCGCGGTGGCCGACGCCCAGGCCCAGAACGATCAGGCCAAGTCCGATTGGGATCGCGTGCAGGATCTCATGAAGAACGACGACATTTCCCGCCAGCAATACGACCAGTACCGCACCAAGCTCGACAGCACGACCGCGCTGCTGCGGCAAGCGAATGAGCGTCTCTCGCTGGTGATCGAAGGGCCGCGCAAGGAGGATATCGAAGCTGCACGGGCCCAGGTGGCGCGCGCCAATGCCGCCGTGCGCGCCAGCGAAGCCAACGAACTGGAGCTGAAGCGCCGCCAGCAGGATCTGGAAGCGCATCACGCCGATGTCTCGCGCGCCCGCGCGCAGGTCGCCATCACGCAGACGCAGATCGACGACACCGTGGTGGCATCGCCCGTGGACGGCGTGGTGCTGGTGAAATCGGCCGAGGTGGGCGAAGTGCTCGCCGCGGGAACCACCGTCGTCACCATCGGCGATCTCGGCCATCCCTGGCTGCGCGCCTATGTCAATGAAACGGACCTGGGGAAGATCAAGCTTGGCCAGGCGGCGTTTCTCACCACCGATTCATTTCCCGGCAAGAAATATCCGGGCCGCGTTTCCTTCATCTCGTCCGAAGCCGAATTCACACCCAAGCAGATTCAAACCCAGGAAGAGCGCGTGAAATTGGTCTACCGCATCAAGATTGATGTCGACAATCAGAGCGGTGAGCTGAAATTGAACATGCCCGTGGACGCGGAGATTCAACTCAATTGACACCCGCTGAACCCATGATTCGCGCCACGCGCCTCACTCGCCGCTTCGGCGAACTGACGGCGGTGGACCATCTGGATCTGGAAGTCGCGCGCGGCGAGATCTTCGGCCTGGTGGGTCCGGATGGCGCCGGGAAGACGACCACGCTGCGCCTGCTGTGCGGGTTGCTCGATCCAACCGAAGGCCAGGCCTGGGTCGCCGGCCGCGACGTGGCGCGCGAACCGGACGCAGTGAAGGACCAGATCGGCTACATGGCCCAGCGCTTCGGGCTCTACGGCGATCTCACTGTCGACGAGAACATGAATTTCTACGCCGACCTGTTCGGGCTCTTGAAGGCCGAGCGCGAGCCGTTGATCCAGCGCTTGCTCCGCATGACCCGCATGGAGCCGTTCCGCAAGCGCCAGGCCACGAATCTCTCGGGCGGCATGAAACAGAAGCTGGCGCTGATGTGCACTTTGCTGCATCATCCTCAGATTCTCTTTTTGGACGAACCCACCAATGGCGTGGATCCCGTTTCACGCCGCGATTTTTGGGCGATTCTGTATCAACTGGTTCGCGACGGACTGACGGTCTTTGTCACCACCGCCTATCTGGACGAAGCGGAGCGCTGCAACCGCGTCGGCTTCATGAACCAGGGCCGCATGATCCGTTGCGAATCGCCGCAAGCCCTGAAACACACGCTCGAAGAAGCCTGCTATGAAATCGTGACACCCGATCAAAGCGCGGCCCGCGCCGTGCTGCAGCACGAGCCGGGCGTGCTCGCCGTGGAGCCTTATGGCGCCAAGCTGCACCTGTTTCTTTCGCCCGGAGGTTCGCCGCCTGAAGCCTTGCAAAGCGTGCTTGCTTCTCACGGCAACCCGGCCGCGACCTTCCGCAAGATTGTCCCGTCCCTGGAAGACGTGTTCATCGGACTGATCCGGAAGGCGGACAAAGATGCAGCCTAACGCCGTTGAAATCCACGACCTGGTGAAGCGCTTCGGCGATTTCGTCGCGGTGGATCATGTCAATCTGAACGTCAGCCGCGGCGAAATCTTCGGCTTCCTGGGTCCCAACGGGGCGGGGAAGTCCACTACCATTCGCATGCTGTGCGGGTTGCTGAAGCCCACTTCGGGGAGCGCCACGGTCGGCGGGCTGGACATTTCCACGCAAGCGGAAGCGGTGAAGCAGCACATCGGCTACATGTCGCAGAAATTCTCGCTCTACGACGACCTTTCGGTGGAAGAGAATATCGACTTCTTCAGCGGCATCTACAGCGTTCCGCCAGAGCGGCGGAAGTGGCGCAAGGAATACGTACTGCGCATGGCGGGCATCGAGGAGCGGCGCACCAGTCTCACGCGGCTGCTGTCGGGCGGCTGGAAGCAGCGCCTGGCGCTCGGTTGCGCGATCCTGCATGAACCGCCGATCTTGTTTCTGGACGAGCCCACTTCCGGCGTCGACCCCATCGCCCGCCGCACCTTCTGGGAGCTGATTTACCAGCTTTCCGGCGCCGGCCACACCATTTTCGTCAGCACCCATTACATGGACGAAGCCGAATATTGCCACCGCGTCGCCCTGATGTACCGCGGCAAAGTGATCGCGCTCGGAACGCCGGACGAGCTGAAAGGGTCGCTCGCATCGCACCACATCTTCCACCTGGAAGTCTCCGATCTGGTGGGCAGCATGCGCACCTTGGAAAAAGTTGAGGGATTGTCCGACGTGGCCGTCTTCGGCGGAGGGTTGCATGTCACCGCGCTGGATGAGGTGCGGGCGCTCGTCGAGATCCGCGGCGCGCTGGAGCAGGCCGGGATCAAGGTCCCGCTGCTGGAGAAGATCCAGCCGTCCATGGAAGACGTGTTCGTCGCCATGATCGAGGAGGAGGAAAGGAAGGCCGCATGAGCCTGCGCCGGTTGAAAGCCGTCACCAAGAAAGAGCTGCTGCATATCGTGCGCGATTACCGTAGCCTGTGGCTCGCCATCGCGCTGCCGCTGGTGATGCTGCTGCTGTTCGGCTACGCTCTTACGCTGGATGTGGACCGCATTCCTACTTACGTCTACGATCAGGACCACACTCCCGAAAGCCGCGACCTCATCAATCAATTCCGCGGCTCACGCTACTTCCAGATCCTGGAAGCAGTGAACAGTTATAGGGCGACCGATCGCGCCATCGATAAAAGCACGATCCTGCTCAGTATCGTGGTGCCGAAGTATTATTCGCGCCATCTGCTGGCGGGCGAAGAAGCCGACGTGCAGCTTTTGGTGGACGGCAGCGACTCCAACACCGCGTCGATCGCCTTGGGCTACGCCGACGCCGTGGTCCAAAGCTACGCCGCGCAACTCCGCTCGGACGCCCAGGTCCGGCGCGGCGGGCAGGCGCTCCAGGTGCCCGTGGAGCCGCGCATTCGCGTCTGGTACAACAGCGACCTCAAATCGAAAAACTTCATCGTGCCCGGGCTGATTGCCGTCACGATGATGATCATCGCCTCCATGCTCAGTTCGCTGACCATCGCGCGCGAATGGGAGAACGGCACGATGGAGCAACTGCTCTCCACTCCCGTCCGTCCCGGCGAACTGGTGCTCGGCAAGCTCATCGCCTACTTCGCGCTTGGCATCGTGGACATGCTGATCTCGATCATCGTCGGCGTTTTCATTTTCCAGGTGCCCTTCCGGGGCGACGTGTGGTTCCTTTTCTTTACCAGTTGCCTCTTTCTTTTCGGCGCGCTTTCCTGGGGTATCTTTCTCTCCGCCAGCACGCGCTCCCAATTGATGGCCTTCCAGCTGGGCATGCTCAGCTCGTTCCTTCCCGGGTATCTGTTGTCGGGCTTCATCTATTCCATTACCAACATGCCGAAGGTGATTCAGCTGATCAGCTACGTCGTGCCCGCCCGCTATTTCGTGAACATCCTGAACGGCGTTTTTCTGAAGGGCGTGGGGACGCGGGTGCTGTGGCTGGAAGTGGTGATGCTGGCCGTCTACGCCGGCCTGGTATTTGTTGGCGCATCGCGCAAGATGCGCCTGAAGGTGGCTTGATCATGCGGGAACGATTGCTCGGCATCATCCAAAAGGAATTCCGCCAGGCCTTCCGCGAGCCGCGCATGCGCACCATGCTGTTCCTGCCGCCGCTCATCCAGCTCTTCGTGTTCGGATTCGCGGTGAACCTCGACGTGGACCACGCGTATCTGGCCTGGATGGACGGCGATCAGACTTACGAAAGCCGGGAGCTGCTGGCGGCGTTCCAGGGATCGGGCCGGTTCGACGTCGTCGCCCTGCCTGCGAGCGACCGCGATGTCCAGCGTTTGCTCGATTCCAACAAAGCCGACCTGGTCGTGCGCGTTCTGCCCGGCTTTGAGCGCGATCTCCTGCGCGACCGCCCCACGTCCGTCCAGGTTTTGATCAACGGCGCCAATTCCAATACCGCTTCCATCGTTTCGAGTTACGCGTCCTCGATCATCACCAGCTTCGCGAGTCAAGTAATGCAGGAACAGAACCGCGCGCGCCTGGAGGCCCGGCAGGCGCCTACCGCCGTCTCCTTTCAGGGGCCCCAGCTCAAGATGCAAAGCCGCGTCTGGTTCAACCCCGATCTGCGGAGCCGCAACTATTTCGTCCCCGGAATCGTGGTGAACATCATCATGCTGGTGACGTTGATGCTGACCGCGATGGCCATCGTCCGTGAAAAGGAGATCGGGACCATGGAACAGCTCATGGTGACGCCCATCCGGCCCATCGAGTTGATGCTCGGCAAGACCCTGCCCTTCGCTTTGGTGGGGCTGATCGATACCCTTCTCGTGGTGGTGGCCGCGCTGCTGCTGTTCCACATCCCATTTCGCGGCAGCGCGTTGTTGCTGTTCTTCTGTGGCGCGTTGTTCTTGATGACTTCGCTCGGCGCGGGCCTGTTCATCTCCACCATCTCCCAAACGCAGCAGCAGGCCATGATGACGACATTTATGTTCTTCCAGCCGTTCTTCCTGCTGAGCGGCTTCGCCTTCCCGATCCGCAACATGCCGGAGGCGATTCAGATCCTGACGCTGCTCAACCCGGTGCGCTACTTCATGGAGATCGTACGGGGATTGTTCCTCAAAGGCAGCGGCGTGGATGTACTATGGCCGCAGATGGTGGCCCTGGCGGTTTTCGGGGTGGTGATTCTCACGCTCAGTTCGCTGCGTTTCCGCAAGCGCCTGGATTGACGCCGCAAGCACCGGTTCGACGCCGATTGCAGAAAGATCGCCGCTCAACACCTGCACCTGGTCGCCGCGCGGAGCCCACACCGCCGGATTGGTCGGCCCGAAGATGGCCACCACCGGGGTTCCCACCGCCGCGGCCAAATGCGTGATGCCCGAATCGTTGCCGATGTACAGGCGCGCGCCGCGCAGCCAACAGCCCAACTCGTAAAGGTCGGTCATCCGGACGGCGTCTTGGAGCGCTTCCTCCGGCCCCGCGCACCAACGCACCGGAAGCGGCAAGCGCGCGGCCAGTTCACGGAACCGCTCGAGCGGCCAGTTCTTGCGCGCGCCGCCCGAGAAAGGATGGGTGACCGCGAAATCGCCGCTCGCCGCCGCCGGGCAGGAGATTCGCGGAATCGCGGCGCCCGCGCCTCCCGCCTGCCGCAGGAAGAAGTCTGCCGCGTGGATGTGCTCGCCGGGCGGAGGCAGCGCCGGATGAAACTCGAAAGGCAAATCGAGCGCCTGCACGTGTTCGCGAAACTCGGGACGGTTGGAGCCGTACCAGGAAACGATGGAGTCAAATTCGCGCAGCCGCCCGATCACGCCCGGCGGCGGTTCAACGCCGGGCAAGCCCAGCAGATCGAGTCCCATCGAAGCGATCGGCTGCACGCGATCGGCGAAGCGGATCAGCGGCGCCACTTCGGAACGCACCCACACCTCGGTCTGGTCCGCCTTTAAGTGTTCGAGCGCCGGCAAAGACAGAATACAATCGCCAATGCCGCCGGGACGGATCATCAGGCGCCGCAAGCTATTTTAAGTTGTAGGTGGTTTCGAACATCGGGCCGTCGACATCTTCGATGTGCAAACGCACGGACTTAGCGGACTCCATATCCGGACGGCTCACTTCGAAGCGCGTGGCCACCATGCGATCCACTTTCCCATGCGGCGGGATGGTGTCCTCAATCGACAAGCCGTCGTTGTATTGGTCGCCCAAGAACCGGTTGTACTGGAAGAGACGTTTTAGGTCGCTCTTGGACACATTCACGCCGTCCACCGGGTCGCCCTTTTGCGGCGTCAGAGTTACCACGACGTCCTTGACCACGAACGGCACATTCGACGGATTCTCCAGCCGGAAGTCGAGGACCGCGATGGTATTCTGCGCGTCCAGCTCGCCGGACCGGACCTTGAGGACCTCGCCCTGGAGAGCCAGGTGCGAGCCTTTATTGGAGGTCAGCACCAAAGTGACCGCGATGGCGATCACTACAACTCCGGCGCCAAAGAACATCAGGAAGCGTTTGTCCATTGCGAGGGCTAATCTCCGAGCAGCTTTCCGTATCCGTAAAGGCTGGTGACATTGTCGCAGACCGCCTTGATTCCAGCGGTAATCGGGATCGCCAGCAACAGCCCGATGCCGCCCCACAGGGTGCCCCAGAACATCAGCGCAACGGTCACTACCAGCGGATTCAAGTGGACGCGCGAGCCCACTACCTTGGGATAGAGGAAGTTCATCGAGACCAGGTGCAGCACCGCCACCACCACCGCGATCATGACATAAATGGCCGCCTTCGTATAAACGATCAAGCCGGCGGCTAAGGCCGGAAGCATGGCCAACGGCAATCCCACGTAGGGGACCAGGCTGAGGAATCCGCTTAATGGACCAATCAGCGGCCAATACGGAAGGCGGATCCAGAAAAAGAATATGGAGCTGAGAAAGGACATCAGCAGTCCCAGCACGAAATTTCCGATCACGTAGGCGCGCACCATCTCCGCCACGCCCTCCCAGCTCCTTCCCACCACCTGGCGTTCCTGGCCGCGGAACAGATACAGGAAGCTGCGGCGCATGTGATCGCGCCAGCTCAGCATGAAGTAAACCAGGAAGGGCACGAAGCTGGCCATCAGCAACACATCGTAGAACGATCGGACGTAACCGTACACATAGGTGAGGAGCGGCGTGGGCTCCTGATGGATCCGGACTTCCTGAATCGCGGGCGGGGTAAGCTCTTCGGGAGGCCTGGTAGACCTCCGCCGCCGGCCGGTTTCCGGAGGCGGCGCTGGTACCGGCGCCGGAATGTTCTGGAAGCGCTTGGGAATGATCGTTTGGTACATGCGCTTCTCCACGTCATCCACGCGCGAGGCGACGCTATCGACGATGTCGTTCATCCGCTGGCTGTAATTGGGCAGGTCGTCGACGAACCGGGAAAACTGGGTGTACAGCCCGAGACCCATCAGGTACAGCAGCAGCAAGGCAATGCTGCACACGATGAAGCTGGCCAAGGCACGGGGCAGGCGCAACTTCACGAAGGCGGTGACCACGGGATCGAGCAGAAACGCGATAGTTATGCCGATGACGAGCGTGATGAAGAACACGCGGCCGTAGTACAGCAACGCCACGCTGGCGGCGAAAGCCAGGACGGCGATCCCGGTTTGCGCCGGAGTCCGAGCCGGTACGGAAGGCGAAGGTGTAGGCGTGGGCGTGAGCGTGGACATCCGTGCTCCGGGTTCTATTTCTATGATGAAATGAAATCGGAAGAACAAGCAATCGAAAAAGTCTTCCGAATCCTTAATGAATCACGGCAGGGTGCTGGCTCTCGATTTGGGCAAACGCCGGATTGGCCTGGCGGTTGGCGACGAACTGGGCCTGACGGCGCAAGGGCTTCCGACCCTGAAGCGTACCAATATTCGCGAGGATCTGGCGCGCCTGGCTCAGTTGGCCGCCGAGAAAAACGTGACCCTGATTTTGATCGGAAATCCAGTGCACATGAGCGGCCAGGAGGGCCGGCAGGCGGAGTACGCGCGCGACTTTGGGGCTCGGCTTCAGACGGCGACGGGCCTTCCGCTGAAATTTTGGGATGAGCGGTTGACCACGGTACAGGCCCAGCGGGTGCTGCGCGAAAGCGGCATCAGCATCGAAAAGCGCGCTAAAGCCGTGGACCGTCTGGCGGCCGTGATCCTATTGGAAAGCTACCTCGATTCCGTGCGATGACGAAGCGCCGTTTCTTCCGAAGCCGTACGCTTTTGCGGCTGTTCGCGGCGGTCTTTCTGCTGGCTGCCGCCGGCCTTGGCTTCGTTTTTCTCTCACTCCGATGGGCCTACCAAGGCTTTGAAAATGAAGTAATTGTGGATTTTCCCAAGGGGACCAGCAGCACCGCCATCGCCGCCGAGTTGGCCCGCTCCGGAGTGGTTCGCTTCTCCTGGCAGTTCTTGGTGGTTCGCGCGCTGAGCCCCGGCCGGTTCCTTCAGGCCGGCGAATACCAGTTCACGCACGCGGACACGCCCTGGCACGTATTCGACCGCATCGCGCGCGGAGACGTGTTCTACTACGAACTGACGGTGCCCGAAGGCAGCAACATCTTCGATATCGCCGCCAGTCTGGGCCGGTTCGATTTCTTGCAGCCCACGGATTTCCTGAAAGCTGCCCGCGACCCGTCCCTGATCCGCGATCTGGCGCCGAACGCCCCTACGCTCGAAGGTTACCTGTTTCCATCCACCTATCGCATTACGCGCCGCACCACCGTGGAGCAGCTTTGCCAGATGATGACCGGCCTGTTTCGCAGGCACTGGCGCGAACTCGAGAGTCCCGGCGACCCGGCTTCGGTAAACGCCACAGTGGCTCTCGCCTCGCTGGTGGAAAAAGAGACCGCGGTTGCAGCCGAACGGCCCGTGGTGGCTTCCGTGTACGAGAACCGGCTCAAACGGGGCATGGCGCTGGATTGCGATCCCACGACGATTTACGCGGCTCTTCTGGACCAGCGCTATCGCGGCACGATCTACCGCTCCGATCTGAATAGCACCAACGCCTACAACACCTACCAGCATGCGGGTCTGCCGCCGGGCCCGATCGCGAATCCGGGAATGGACGCGCTGCGGGCGGCGCTGCATCCGGCCGAGACCGGTTATCTGTATTTCGTCGCCAACCCGGACGGCTCCGGGACGCATCACTTCTCGAAGACCATCGAGGAGCATAACCGCGCGGTGCAGCAATACCGGCGCGCCAGGCAGCCAATTACGGTCGACGAGCCCGCGCCGCGGGCCCATGGCAGGCATCATCGTCACCGCAAGGGTCGATCCTTGCCAAAGAGACAAGACGCACATCCTTGACATGGATTCGGTGGGATGAATCGCTCCCGAGATTGACGCCGGTTTGCCGGAGATGTTCGGGGAGCGGTTACGCGAGGTCCGCGCCGAAGAAGCTCAGTCGACCGGGGCGGAATAGGCCGAAGCAGGCGCGGAAGCGATCAGCGCGTCCTCGAACGTGTAATCCGGCTTCGGAGACTTGTGCCGCACGTACCAGCGGTAGGTTTCCTTCAAACCGGTATTGAAATCCACCGGCTTGAATTTCAGAACGCGCTGCGCTTTGTTCACGACGACGGTGATGGCGGGCAGATCGAAATAGGTGCCGAAGTAGAGCTTCGGCCCCATGGGATGGCCGCCGGCGCGCAGAATCCGCTCGCGCGGGAGGCGCACAAAAGTGGGTTCCTTGCCCGCGGCGCGCGCAAACGCTTCCACCGCTTCCACCTGAGCCAGCGGCCGGGGATTGGCGATGTTGAACGCGTGCCCGGCGATCTCGGGCGCTTCCATCACGCGCACACAAGCGGTCACCAGATCGTGAATGTGGACGAACTGCATCAGCCGCCTGCCGTCGCCGGGAAGAATGATGGGGCGGCCTTCGCGCAGACGGTCCCAGAAGAAGGCTTCGCGATAGAACGGATTTTCAGGACCATAGATGAACGGCGGGCGCAGCGTGACCACGGGGAATCCGTTGCGCTGGTGCATGCGGAACAGTGCTCGCTCGCTCATGGCCTTGTTGCGCACGTAATGGTCGGGGTGGTCGTCGGGAGCCAGCGCGTCGCCCTCGTGATGGTTCAGGCCGTCGCCGTAGGCGCCGACGCTGGACATGAAAACGTAGCGGTGCAGATTCGCGCCGCAGGCGCGCGCCGTTGCCTCCACTTGCGCGGCGGTGGTGCCGTGCTCCCAGTCGTACACGTCGTCGTAAACGACTTCGAATTTCTTGCCGGCCAGTGCGCGCTTCATCGCCTCCGGATCGTTCCGGTCGGCTTGAATATTGGCGACTTTCTTTCCCAGATTATGACGGTGCTTGCGGTGCAGCACGCTGACTTCGTGGCCGGCACGCAATAATTCTTTGACGAGCGCCCGGCCGATAAACAGCGTCCCGCCGATTACCAGGACTTTCCGCTTGGGCGCTTCCTGGCGCTTGGATCCGTTAGTCGTAGTACTCGAGCCCAAGGTGTGTAATCAGGTCCTCTCCGCGCATCCACCGCAGCGTGTTCTTCAGCTTCATCAGTTGGATGAAAATGTCATGCTCGGGATACAAGCCTGGAGCCGTCATCGGAGCTTTGAAATAGAACGACAGCCACTCCTGGATGCCTTTCATGCCGGCGCGCTGCGCCAGATCCAGAAACAGGACCAGGTCCAGCACCAGGGGAGCGGCCAGAATGGAATCGCGGCACAGGAAGTTGATCTTGATCTGCATCGGATAACCCAGCCACCCGAAGATGTCGATGTTGTCCCAGCCCTCCTTGGCGTCGCCGCGCGGCGGATAGTAATTAATGCGAACGGCGTGATACAGATCCTTGTAGAGCATGGGATAGAGATCCGGCTGCAGGATCTGCTGCAGCACGCTGAGCTTGGTCTCTTCCTTGGATTTGAACGAGCCGGGATCCTCCAGCACCTCGCCATCGCGATTGCCGAGGATATTGGTGGAAAACCACCCGGACATGCCCAGCATGCGCGCCTTGAAGCCCGGCGCCACGAGCGTCTTCATGAAGGTCTGGCCAGTCTTGAAGTCCTTGCCGCAGATCGGAATCTGGCGCTCGCGCGCCAGTTCCAGCAGAGCGGGAGTGTCGGTGGTGAGATTGGGCGCGCCGTTGGCATAAGGGACGCCGCTCCGCAGCGCGGCGTAGGCGTAAATCTGGCTGGGGGCGATGTCCGGATCGTTCTTTTGCAGGCCGCACTCGAATTCCTTCAAATTCTGGTGCACCGCGGAAGGTTTGTGGAACACTTCGGTGGACCCGCACCAGATCATGATCATCCGGTCGACGTGATTGTTCGCGCGGAATTGCCGGATGTCCTCCATCAGCATTTCCGCTTTGTCCATTTTCGAGGCGGCCTGCTTGACGTTGGGACCGTGCAAGCGGCGAACGTAATCCGGGTCGAAGACCGCCTGCATGGGCTGGATCGCGCTTAAAGGCTCGCGGACTTTCTCCAGCAGCGATTTTTCCAGCACCTCGGCGTGCACGGCGGACTCATAGGCCGTGTCGTTGAAAATATCCCAGCCTCCGAAGACCAGGTCTTCGAGATTAGCCAGCGGCACGAAATCCTTGATTTTCGGGCTACGTCCTTCGGTGCGCTTCCCCAGGCGCACGGTTCCCAGCTGAGTAAGTGACCCGATGGGCTGGCCCAGGCCACGCTTGACCGCTTCCACGCCCGCCATGAAAGTCGTACTGACGGCGCCAATGCCGGGGATCAGGACCCCTAACTTACCATCGGCAGGCGCAATCCGAGTATTTCCTGTAGTAGACAACTGCGAATCTCCTTGGGAGGCGCGGCGATGCTCAAATGTACCCTCAAAAGGGGACCTGCATACGGCCTATCCTACGTTATACTAACATTTTATGACGGAACGCGCGACGAGCACCATTTCAGCCATCCTGATCGAGGATGAGCAACTGGCGCGCGACGAACTTTCCTACCTGCTCAAGGAGTTTCCCGACCTCGAGGTCCTGGCTACCGGGCGCAACGGCTTGGAAGCGGTCAAGCTGATTGAGAATCTGGAGCCGGACGTGGTTTTCCTGGATGTCCAGATGCCGGGGCTGGACGGCTTCGGCGTGATTCAAAAGCTGCGCGAGAAGAACGTGCCGCTGCCGCATTTCATTCTGGCGACGGCTTACGACCAATACGCGATCGAGGCGTTTCGTTGGGAGGCGCTGGACTACCTGCTGAAGCCGATTGAGAAAGAGCGACTGGCGTTGGCCGTGGAGCGCGCGCGCAAGGCGGTCCTGGAGAAAGCCAAGGCGGCGCCCACGCCGGCGGCGGAGTTCGCGGCGGCCAAGCCCGCGCCGCAGCGCACCAAGCTGCTGGTGAAGAACAACAACCGCAATTTCATCGTGGATGCGCAGGACGTGATTTACGCGACCATCGAGGACGGGTTAATCACGGTGGTGGCGAGCGGGGTGGAGGGCGAGTCCAACTACCGCACCATCGAGGAACTGCAGTCCAATCTCGATCCGGACACGTTCTGGCGCGTGCACCGTTCGTTTCTGGTGAACATTCATCGCATCAAGGAAGTGATTCCCTGGTTCAAGTCGAGCTTCCAGCTGCGGATGGACGATAAAAAGCAGACCGAAATTCCGGTGAGCCGCGTGCAGACCAAGCGGCTGCGAGCATTGCTGAAGTTGTAGGGGAGCGCGAAATGTCCAGTGCCTCGGCGCCGCGTAGCGCCATTTCGATCCGCCGGGCCAGGCCGGAAGACGCCGCCGCCTGCGGCCGGATCTGCCACCAGGCTTTTCACAAAATCAACACGGATCACAATTTTCCACCGGACCTACCCTCGGTTGAAGCCGGGACCCAGGTGATCGCCAGCTGCTTTTCGCATCCCTGCTTTTACTCGGTGGTCGCAGAAGCCGACGGGCTCATCCTCGGCAGCAATTGCATGGACGAGCGCGGCGCGATTGCCGGTATCGGGCCGATCACCGTGGATCCTGCGACCCAAAATCAGGGCGTGGGGCGAGAGCTGATGGAAGCTGTGTTGGGCCGGGCGCGCGAGAAGAATTTTGCCGGCGTAAGGCTGGTGCAGGCGGCGTTCCACAACCGGTCGCTTTCGCTTTATACCAAGCTGGGGTTCGATGCGAAGGAGCCGCTGTCGGTGATGCAAGGGCCGGCCATCGGCCAACTGATCGATGGCTATCGCGTTCGCGCGGCGCAAACAGCGGACCTGGAGGCCTGCAACCGGGTTTGCCAGCAAGTGCACGGGCATGACCGTAGCGGAGAACTCGCGGACGCCATCGGGCAAGGGAGTGCCCGGGTTGTGGAGCGCAACGGGCGGATCACCGGGTATACCAGCGCCCTGGCGTTTTTCGGCCACTCCGAGGCGGAAAGCAACGCGGATCTGGAGGCGCTGATCGCGGCGGCGGATGGCTTCGGCGGCCCGGGCTTCCTGGTGCCGACGCGGAACTCGGCGTTGTTTCGCTGGTGCCTGGCCAACGGCCTGCGTGTGGTGCAGCCCATGACGCTGATGTCGGTCGGACTGTACAACGAGCCCAAGGGGGCGTTCCTGCCCTCGATTACTTACTAGGAGCAGGTCCGCGGATGTCCATTGCGCCGCCTGCCGGCACCGTTTCGATCCGTCGAGCCAGGCTGGAAGACGCACCCGTTTGCGCCAGCATTTGCTGGCGGGCTTTCGACCAGGTAAGCACACGTCACCATTTCCCGCCCGACCTTCCCTCCCTGGAAGGAGTGACCGCCTTGATGTCGGAAGCATTCTGTCATCCGGGCTTTTACTGCGTGGTGGCGGAAGCCGATGGCCGCGTCATCGGAAGCAATTGCATGGACGAACGGAACTCCGTCGCGGGCATCGGACCGGTCACGGTGGATCCCGGCGCGCAGGATCGGGGTGTGGGACGGAAGCTGATGGAAGCCGCGCTGGAGCGGGCGCGCAACTTTCCCGGTGTGCGGCTGGTGCACGCCGCGTTTCACGACCGGGCCCTGGCGTTTTACAGCGGCCTGGGATTCGACGTGAAAGAGCCGCTGTCGGTGATGCAGGGACCGGCGATTGCCAGAGCCATCGAGGGATACCGTGTTCGCGCGGCGCAAGCCTCGGATCGGCAAGCTTGCAACCGGGTGTGCCGCCAGGTGCACGGCCATGATCGCGGGGGCGAACTGGAGAGTGCGATCGAACAGGGCGCCGCGCGTGTGGTGGAACGCAATGGGCGGATTACAGGCTACACCAGCGTCATGGCCTTTTTCGGGCACGCCGTAGCGGAAAGCAATCCGGACCTGGAGGCGCTGATCGCGGCGGCGGAGAGCTTCGGAGGGCCAGGCATCCTGGTTCCAACGCGGAACTCGGCGCTGTTCCGGTGGTGCCTGGCGAACGGCTTGCGCGTGGTGCAGCCCATGACGCTAATGGCCAGGGGGCTGTACAGCGAACCCGCCGGGGCCTTTCTGCCGTCCATTCTCTACTAGCGTGGCTTTACTGGCGCGGGCGAGCCGCCTGGAACGACGTCCACTACCTCGCCATCGGCGAGTGAGTCAGGCGGATCCAGGATCACGGAATCGTCCGGATTGATGCCCGCGACGACTTCGACCTCGGTGCCGTAATCCCGGCCCAGCGTGATGGGCATCAGGTGGACCTTGTTGCCGGCCCGCACCACGCCTACACGCAGGCCCTCGCTGCGGAACAGCAGTGTGTTCACGGGGATTATCAAAGAGAGCGATCCCGGCGGCAGCATGAAATGGACTTCGGCGTAGGCGCCCGGTTTGAGCTCTCCCGAAGCGTTGTCGACGTCCACTTCCGTGAGCAGAGTCCGCGTGGCCGGATCGATGGCATCGGCGTTGCGGACCAGCACGCCGTGAAAGCGGCGGCCGGGAAATTCCGACAAGGTCAGGTCGGCCTTCAGGCCGGGGACCGCCGAGCGGGAATACATTTGCGGCACGCTGACGTAGACACGTAGCTTGGCGGTAGCCGCCATGTGGAACAGCTCCTGCGCCGGGCCGCCGTTGCCGGCATTGATGAGCGCGCCGATATCGATGTTGCGCTGAGTGACGATGCCGTCGAAGGGAGCCCGGACGATTTCGTAACCCTGCAGCTCGTGCAGCCGACCCAGATTGGCCTCGTCGGCGGCTATGTTGCTGCGCGCCACTTCCACGGCCTGTTCGAGCGCTTGCACGTTGGCCGCCTGAGCCTGGAATTGCGATTGATACTGGTCGTTTTCCTGCTTTGAAACCGCGCCTTTGGTCACCAACACCTGCCAACGTCGGGCGGTGATGCGCGCGAGGTCTTCGTTGGCCTTACCTTGTTCCAGGTTGGCCGCGGCCTGCTGCAGGGTCTGACGGGCCTGCTGCAAGGTCGCCTTGGCTTGCATCACCTGCTGATCCAACTCGGGCGCGTCGATTTCCGCCAGCACCTGTCCGGCCTTGGCGTGGCCGCCGATATCGACGTACCACTTCTTCAGATAGCCGCTGGCGCGGGCGTAGATGGGCGAGTCGGTAAACGCCTCAATATTGCCCGGCAGCACGACCTCATCCTGCGGCGCGCCCGGCTTGGGGCGGGTCACCGAAACGGAGGGAATGGCTAAGTCCAATGTCTCCGCCTTGGCGTTGGCGGCGGCCTTGACCCGGGCGTTGATGCCCCAGAAGATCACACCCGCGGCGAATATCAGGACGATCACTAGCGTAATCAACACTTTAGCCGTGCGGGAGCGGCCGCGTGTGAAGCGTGGCTCGACTGGCCTTTTCACCGAAGGCGCCTCAATCATGGGTTCACTATCTAGCATCGGTCCTCAGACGCCTTCGGTGCAACAAGCTGAACACCGTCGGCACGAAGAAAAGGGTGGCAACCGTTGCGCAGATCAAGCCTCCGATCACCGCGCGGCCCAGCGGGGCGTTTTGCTCGCCTCCCTCGCCCACTCCCAGGGCCATAGGAACCATGCCAATGATCATCGCCATGGCGGTCATCAAGACCGGGCGGAAGCGGGTGAAACCGGCCTCCAGAGCGGCGTGCACGGGATCGCCGTGCGCGGCCAGGTCGTCCTTGGCAAAGCTGATGACCAGAATGCTGTTGGCGGTGGCCACGCCCACGCTCATGATGGCGCCCATCAACGCGGGAACGCTGAGGGTGGTGCGCGAGACGAACAGGATCAGAATGATGCCGGCCATGGCCGCCGGAAGCGCGGTCAGGATGATAAAGGGATCCAGCCAAGACTGGAAATTCACCACGATGAGCAGGTACACCAGCACGATGGACAAAACCAGGCCATTCAGCAGCCCCTGAAACGAGGACTGCATGGTCTCAATCTGGCCGCGCACGATCAGTTGCGCACCGCGAGGAATCTTGCTGCGATTGGCATTGACGATACGCTGGATGTCCGAAGCCACGCCGCCCAGATCGCGGTCCTGCACGTTGCCGAAGATATCGATGGCGCGTTGGATGTTGTAATGCGAGACCACGGCCAGTTCGGCTTGTCGGGTGGTATTGACGACATCGCCCAGAATTTCCGGATGTGAGGCGCGGTTGCCGCTGATGGGGATATTTTCGAGGTCGCCCAAGGAGGATTCGGCATACTGGGGAGTCTGGGTGACGACGTTGTAGGTGACACCGGTCTTGGTATCCAGCCAGTAGGACGGCGTGGTCTGGAAACTGCCGCTCAAGGAAACCAGCAAACTGTTGGCGACGCTTAACTCGCTGAACCCGCTCTCGATGGCTTTGGTGCGGTTGACGTCCAACTGGATCCGGGGCAGATCAAAAAGCTGGTGGACGCGCAGGTCGACTGCGCCGGGGACGGTCTCGAGCTGGTGCAAGAGGTTGGTGGCGAAAGCGTGATCGGCGTTCACATCCGGGCCGGAGACTTGCACGTCGATGGGCGCGGGCAGGCCGAAGTTGAGAATCTCGCTCACAATATCGCTGGGCAGGAAGTAGAAAGACACGCCGGGGAATTGGCGCGGGAGCCGGCGGCGAATCTCATGCATGTAGAATTGGGTGGGCCGATGTCCGGGCTTGAGGTTCACCAGAACGTCGGCGTCCATGGTGCCAATCGTTCCGGAGTTGCTGTAGGCCGTGTTGATGGAGCTGTACGGGAGGCCGATGTTATCGATGACGCTGGACAATTCCGAGGGCGGAATAATTTCGCGGAGGGAGGTCTCAATCAAATCGCCCAGCCGCGCGGTCTCCTCGATGCGCGTTCCGGTTTTGGCGCGGAAGTGCAAATTGAACTGGCCGGCGTCGGTAGTGGGGAAGAAATCCTGGCCCAGCCAGGGGATCAACAAGAAGGTGGCGCCGCAGAACGCCAGAAACACGGGAAGGAAAAGCCGCCGGCGGCGAATGCAGGCCTCGAGGGTCCGCAGGTAGGCGTCGCGCGACGCATTGAAGGCGCGCTCGAAGGCGTGCTGAATCCGCCCGGCCACATTCCAGGCAGCCGGCGCCGCGCCGTGATGGCCGCCGGCCTGGAGGAGATACATGGCCAAGGTCGGGACCAAAGTGCGGGAGAGCACATAGGAAGCCAGCATCGCGAAGACCACGGCCTCAGCCAGGGGAATGAACAGGTAGCGGGCCACGCCGGTAAAGAAGAACATCGGCAGGAACACGATGCAGATACACAGCGTGGAGACGAGGGCCGGGAGGGCGATTTGCGCCGCGCCGTCCATGATTCCGTCGTGCAAATTTTTACCGTCATCGAAATTGCGGTCAATGTTTTCGATGGTGACGGTGGCGTCGTCGACCAGAATGCCGACCGCGAGCGCGAGGCCGCCCAGCGTCATGATGTTGATCGTCTCGCCCAGAGCGCTCAACACGCAGATGGAAGTGAGAATGGAAAGCGGAATGGAGATGGCGATGATCAGCGTGCTGCGCCAGCTTCCCAGAAACAGCAGGATCATCACGGCGGTAAGGCAGGCCGCGATGATGGCTTCGCGCACCACGCCGTTGACGGCCGCACGCACGAAGAGCGATTGATCGGCGATGGGCTCGATGCGCAGGGAGGGCGGCAGAGCGGCGGCGATCCGGGGGATCATGGAGCGGACTTCGTGGACGATGTCCAGCGTCGAGGTATCGCCGATTTTCATGATGCTCAGCAGAGTGCTGCGCTGGCCGTTGCGCCGGACAATATTGGTTTGCGGCGAGAAACCGTCGCGGACGTGCGCCACGTCGTGGATGTAGATGGTGGTGTTGCCATCCGCTTTCACGGGAAGATCGTTCAACTGCTGCACGGTTTCCGGCGCGGCGTTCAGGCCGACGTCGTATTCAAACTGGCCGATCTTGGAGGTCCCGGTGGGCAGAATCAGGTTCTGATCGCTGACCGCGGTCACGATGTCGGCCGGCGAAAGGCCCTTGGCCTGGAGCAGCGCGGGCTGAATATCGATCATGATCTGACGCTGCTTGCCGCCGTACGGCCACGGGACGGCAGCGCCCTTCACGGTGGCCAGCTGGGTGCGAACGAAATTCGCGGCGTAATCGAAAAGCTGCTGCTCCGACAGGCCCTCGCCGGAGAGCGCCAATTGCAGGATGGGAACGCTGGAAGCGTTGTATACCATCATGAAGGGCGGCGTGGCTCCGGGCGGCATCTGGTGGATGGTGGACTGCGCCACGGCCGTCAATTGGGACATCGCCATGTCGGCGCGCGTTCCAGGGTGAAAATAGACTTTGATGATGCTGCGGCCGTTGACGGTCTGCGACTCGATGTGGTCGATGTCGGTGACCACGGTGGACAGGGAGCGCTCGTACTGCGAGGTAATGCGTTCCTCCATGTCCTCGGCGTCCAGCCCGGTATAGTTCCAGAGCGCGGCCACCACGGGGATGTCGACGTTCGGAAAAATGTCCACCGGCGTGCGCTGAATGACCAGCGGGCTGATGATTAAGATCAATAGCGCCATCACGATAAAGGTGTACGGACGCTTTAGCGCGATGTTAACGATCCACACGGCAAAAAACTCCCAGGTCGATAAGGCGAATGTTCAAGACCCGCCGGTTACTGGCTCTTTTTAACTAGTTTCGCAGATCCGGACAGACCCAGCCCCGCAGATTCGATGCAGCGAGGCGGTCGGAGGATTCGGTCAAATCGAGCTTGCTCAATTCACTTTCCCGTCACCGGGTCGCCGTCGGACGGGAACTCGTACACCTCGCCGGCCGTGTGTACGACCAGCGTTCCCGGGCCGAGCGCTTTTCCGCTATCCGGGAAAAACACGGCGCCATCGGTGGATTCGCCGGGGTTGAGCTTGGTGGGCACCAGAGCTATGGCCGAGGCCGCGGCGCCGGCCTTCAAACGGGACGATACGCCTTCGGCCAGCGCGGCTTCCCGCCGGGTTTCATAGCCGTTGGTGGTCTGCATGTGTTCATTTCCGTAGACGCCGCGCTCATAGGTGGTCACCAGCTTGATCACGTCGCGGCGCCCCGCTTTGGCGAGCATGGTGTAGACGACGGTCAGCGCCGGAGCGGCCTGCCAAACCATCCCGTCCTGCTGGCGGTAGCTGAAATCCTCGGGCTTGATCATCCAGGATATCGGCGAGCCGTTGGCGACCGAGACCTGCATGATGGAGTATTCCTTGAGACGCGCCGGCAAGGTAGCGAACATCACCGTCACGCCGCCCTTGGTGAGAGTCTTGAATTGAAGCCCGTTAGATTCGAAAGGGATAATTTGCGCCGAGAGCCCAGCAGCAGCGAGGCACAGCAACACCCACGACTTCATGACTCCATCATAAAATGACGCCGGGCCGGACGGTGAAGATATTTTGGCTGGCCAAGGGCACTAACCTGTCCACCGGCTGCCTGAGGCTTTTACCTTAGGATTGGGCGTCTATCCTCAGGCTGCCTAGGGTGACTCACTGGATCAACTAGTACCAAGGACCAATTGTTGATACTGTATTTCGGCCTTAGCCTAAATTCAGGAGACTTTTGCCAATGTTGCGTGGCATCATCGTTTGTCCGGATGTCGACCTGAACGAGCGTCTCGAAGCGTTACTGAGTGAAATCGGGATTGTGAATATCACTCGCACGCTGGATCGATATCCGAACACACTGGAGCTAGTCCGCTTTCTGAGAGCGCATGCTCCCCAAGTGATCTTTCTGAGCACCGAATCGACGGTGAAGGCGCTGGATCTGGCCAAGGAGGTAGAGAAAAACACTCCAGGCGTGCAGATTGTGGCGATCAGCCGCTCCATGGATCCGCAGATTCTGCTGGAGGTGATGCGGGCCGGCATCCGCGAATTCGCCGCGCTGCCTTTCGACCGGCAAGCGTTGGTGGACGCCTTGCTGCGGGTCAAGGAAGCGGTGCAGGCGCGGCCGCCGTCGATTGAAACCACGAACCAGGTCTATAGTTTCCTGCCCTCCAAGGCGGGTGTGGGCACATCCACGATTGCGTTAAACACCGCCGTGGCGATGTCGCGTGTGCCGAACCATTCCGTGCTGCTCTCGGATTTTGACCTCAACTCCGGCATGATGCGCTTCATGCTGAAGCTGGACAACACCTACTGCGTGACCGACGCGGCCGAGCATTCGCTGGAGATGGACGAGAGCATGTGGCCGACCATGGTCACCACGCTGGAAAAGCTGGACGTCCTGCACGCCGGCAAGTTGAACCCGGATTTTCGCATCGAGCCGGCGCAGATCCGCCATTTGATGGAGTTCATGCGGCGCAACTACACGGCGCTGTGCTTCGACATGTCGGGCAATCTGGAGCGCTATTCGCTCGAGATCATGCACGAATCCAAGCGCATCTTCCTGGTGTGCACCCCGGAGATCCCGTCGCTGCACCTGGCGCGCGAGAAGTATCTGTATCTGAAACAGCTGGATCTGGGCGAGCGCGTAAGCATCCTGTTGAACCGCTGCCAGAAACGGCCGCTCATCACTCCGCAACAGATCGAGCAGTTGCTGGGTCTGCCGGTGTACATGACCTTTCCCAACGACTACCAGGGTGTCCAGCGCGCCATGACCGCCGGCCATTGGGTGGAATCCAGTTCGGACCTGGGTAAGCAATTCAACGTGCTGGCGCAAACCATGCTGGATGCGCGCGTGCCCCAGGCAGTCGAGTCCAAGAAGCGCTTCATCGAGTTCTTCTCCGTGGTCCCCGGCAAGGGTGGTGCGCCCGCGCCGGCCCGCAAGACCGCCGGATAGGTTGCGGCCGCCAGTTAGGCCCGGCAACTTCGCTATCCTCGTCTATTGGAATCCACAGTCCTGCACTGGGTTTCGACCTACGGCTATGCCGGCATCTTCTCCCTCCTGGTTCTGGGAATCGTGGGCCTGCCCGTTCCGGATGAATTCCTGCTGACCGGCTGCGGATTTCTGGTTTACCAAGGCAATCTGCACTTCAGCCCCACCGTAGCCAGCGCGTTCGCCGGAAGCTCGTGCGGCATCACCGTGAGCTATTTAATCGGCCGAACGGTGGGCTGGAAGTTTCTCCACTCGCGCGCCGGCCGCCTCTTACACGTGCGCAACGAGCATATCTATAAAGTGCACACGTGGTTCGACCGGATCGGACATTGGGCCCTGCTGATCGGATATTTCATTCCCGGCGTCCGGCACTTCACCGCCATCGTCGCCGGCACGTCCCGGCTGGAATATCGCTCGTTTGCCTTGTTCGCGTACGCGGGCGCGCTGCTGTGGGTGAGCACGTTCGTCTCGATCGGGTATCATTTCGGCAGGCGCTGGGAGCAAATTTTGGCAGTGGTGGAAGAGCACCTGAAGCTGGCCTCCTGGATCGCGGGCGTGTTGATTGTGGCCTACCTCGCCTACGTGTATTTCCGACGCCGGCGGAGCGCGGCCGGGAACCAGTAGTAACCTAAAGGTGACGACAGTGAGCGTGACAGCGATCCCATTGCCCCGGCGCGGCGCAGCGAATTTTTATTCTTCCACCGTTGGTAAGAAGGCCGTGATGGCCGTGAGCGGGTGCATCCTGTTTCTGTTCGTCGTCGGCCATCTGATCGGCAATCTGCAAATCTACGAAGGCCCCCGGAAGCTGAATCAATACTCGGCGTTCTTGCATTCCATGCCGGCGCTGCTCTGGACGGTGCGCATCACTCTGCTGGTCATGGTGACGCTGCACATATGGTCATCGGTACAGCTAGCGGTGCGCAACATCAGTGCGCGGCCGGTGGGCTACCAGAAGAAGAAATCCACCGAATCGTCGTATGCTTCGCGAACGATGTACTGGAGCGGGCCGATCATCCTGGCGTTCGTGATCTACCATCTGCTCGACTTGACCTTCGGCACGGTCAACCCGCATTTCGTGCCGGGCAGCGTTTACGGCAACGTAGTGGCCAGCTTCCAGGTGGTTCCCGTGGCGGTGTTCTACATGCTGGCGATGGTTCTGTTGTGCCTGCACCTTTATCACGGGGTCTGGAGCATGTTTCAATCGGTCGGCATCGCGCATCCGCGCTATACGCCGGTACTGAAGCGCTCTGCGGCGGCTGTCGCCATTCTGATCGCCGCGGGCAATATCTCTATCCCCGTCTCGGTTCTGGCAGGGTGGGTGAGATAGCCATGCGGCTCGATTCGCGCGTCCCCTCGGGCCCGATCGAGAACCGCTGGGACCATGCCCGCTTCGAGATGAAGCTGGTGAACCCGGCCAATAAACGCAAGCACACGATCCTGGTGGTGGGTTCCGGCCTGGCGGGAGCCTCGGCGGCGGCGACGCTGGGCGAGCTGGGCTACAACGTGAAGTGCTTCTGCTTCCAGGATTCGCCCCGCCGCGCGCATAGTATCGCGGCGCAGGGCGGAATTAACGCCGCCAAGAATTATCACGGCGACGGCGACAGCGTGTTCCGCTTGTTTTACGACACGGTGAAAGGCGGCGATTTCCGCTCGCGCGAGGCCAACGTATACCGGCTGGCGCAAATCAGCGTGAACATCATCGATCAGTGCGTGGCGCAGGGCGTGCCGTTCGCGCGGGAATACGGCGGGACGCTGGCCAATCGGTCCTTCGGCGGCGCGCAGGTGTCGCGGACCTTCTACGCGCGCGGCCAGACCGGCCAGCAGTTGCTACTGGGCGCCTATCAGGCGCTGGAACGCCAGGTGCACGAAGGCCGCGTGACGATGGTTCCGCGCACGGAGATGCTCGATCTGGTGGTGATCGATGGCCGAGCGCGCGGGATCGTCACACGCAACCTGGTGACGGGACGGATCGAGTCGCACGTGGGCGATGCGGTGGTGCTCGGCACGGGCGGATACGGCAACGTCTACTACCTTTCGACCAACGCCAAAGGCTCGAACTGCACGGCGATCTGGCGGGCGCATAAGCGTGGCGCGGCGTTCGCCAATCCTTGTTTCACGCAGATTCACCCCACTTGCATTCCGGTGTCGGGGCACTATCAGTCGAAGCTGACGCTGATGAGCGAGTCGCTGCGCAATGACGGGCGCATTTGGGTTCCGCTGAAAGCCGGCGACAAGCGTCCGCCGCGCGAGATCCCCGAGAGCGAACGCGATTACTACCTGGAGCGGCGCTATCCGAGCTTCGGCAATCTGGTGCCGCGCGACGTGGCGTCCCGCAATGCGAAAGCCGTGTGCGACGAAGGCCGCGGCGTGGGCGAGACCGGCCTGGGCGTTTACTTGGATTTTTCCGATGCGATCCAACGCCTGGGCGCGGACGTGATCCGCGAACGCTACGGCAACCTTTTCGAAATGTACCAGCGCATCACCGACGAAGATCCGTACCAGGTTCCGATGCGCATCTACCCGGCCATTCACTACACCATGGGAGGCTTGTGGGTGGATTACTACCTGATGAGCACGATCCCCGGGTTATTTGTGATCGGCGAGGCGAATTTCTCCGACCATGGCGCGAATCGCCTGGGCGCAAGCGCGTTGATGCAGGGGCTGGCGGACGGCTACTTCATTCTGCCGTACACGGTGGGTGATTATCTGGCGCAGACGAAGCTCGACAAGATCGATGCCGGCCACTCAGAATTCCGCTGCGCCGAGCAAGCCGTCGCGGAGGTCACCCAGCGTCTGCTTTCGGTGCAGGGTCATCAAACCGTGGACGCGTTTCACCGCCAGCTCGGCAAGATCGTCTGGGACGATTGCGGAATGTCGCGGACGGCGAGCGGGTTGAAATCGGCGATCGAGAAGATTCGCGTGTTGCGCGAACAATACTGGAAGGACGTCAACGTTCCCGGCAGCGCCGAGGACCTGAACCAATCGCTCGAAAAAGCCGGGCGAGTGGCCGATTTCTTTGAATTGGCCGAGCTGATGTGCCTGGACGCATTGGACCGCGGGGAGTCCTGCGGCGGACACTTCCGCGAAGAATATCAGACGCCGGACGGCGAAGCGCAACGCAACGACGAAGGGTGCTCCTACGCCGCAGCCTGGGAATACAAGGGCCCGGAACAGGGCCCGGCGCTGCACAAAGAGCCGCTCTTCTTCGAGTACGTGCATCCCAGCCAGCGGAGTTACAAGTAATGCGCCTGGCGCTGCATGTCTGGCGTCAGAGGAACGCGGCGTCGCCGGGGCGGATGGTGCGCTACGAAGCCAACGACGCCAACGGCGACATGTCCATGCTGGAGCTGCTGGACGTGGTCAACGAAGGGCTGATTCAGAAGGGCGAGGAGCCGATCGCGTTCGAGCACGATTGCCGCGAGAGCATCTGCGGCTCCTGCGGCTTCATGATCAACGGCATCGCGCACGGTCCGCTGCCCGCCACCACGGTGTGCCAGCTGACTCTGCGGCATTTCCAGGACGGCGCGGAGCTGTACCTGGAGCCGTGGCGCGCCAAAGCGTTCCCGATTGTGAAGGATTTGGTGGTAGATCGCAGCGCGTTCGATCGCATCATCGCCGCGGGCGGCTACATCAGCATCCCCACGGGCAGCGCGCCGGACGGCAACACCATTCCGGTGCCTAAAGAAGACTCGGACCGGGCCATGGATGCCGCGACCTGCATTGGCTGCGGCGCTTGCGTGGCGGCTTGCCCGAACGCGTCCGCTGCGTTATTCACTGCGGCCAAGATCACGCACCTCGGCCTGCTCCCGCAGGGTCAGCCCGAACGGGAGAAGCGCGCGCTCGACATGGTGCAGCAGTTCAACGCCGAGGGATTCGGCAGCTGCACCAATATCGGCGAATGCGAAGCGGTTTGTCCCAAGGAGATCAGGCTGGAGGCAATCGCGCGCATGCAGCGCGATTTTCTGAGGGCCAGCTGGAAACGCCGCTAGTCTTCGATCTTGATGCTCGGGCCTTGCTTGCTGCTCTCCTCGGCGGCGCGCCGCTGAACTTCGCGTGCGATGGCCACGAATGGAGCGCCGGCCTCCCCCAGCGTCACCGGCTGGCCGGAGTCGCCACCCACGCGCACGGCAGGATCGAGCGGCAGTTCCCCCAGAAACGGGACGTTCATCAGATCGGCGGTCTTCTTGCCGCCACCGTGGCTGAACACGTCGATGCGTTCCTTGCAGTGGGGGCACTCGAGGTAACTCATGTTCTCGACGACGCCCAGCAGCGGCACGCGCACTTGCTGAAACATGTTGATGGCCTTGCGTGCGTCTTCGAGAGACACATCGGACGGCGTAGTGACGACCACGGCGCCAGTGAGCAGCACGGTCTGGATCAGCGATAGCTGCACGTCGCCGGTGCCGGGCGGAAGATCGATGATGAGATAATCCAATTCGCCCCAATCGACGCTGCGCAGGAATTGCTGGATCACGCCGTGCAGCATCGGCCCGCGCCAGACCAGCGGCTTGTCGCCGGGGCTAATGAATCCCATGGACATAATGCGCACGCCGTTTTTCTCGATGGGCTGGATGCGGTCGCCGATGGCGTGCGGCTGCGCACGAACGCCCATCATCAGCGGAACGTTGGGGCCGTAGACATCGGCATCCAGGAGACCGATCTTGTGACCCAGCCGCGCCAGCGCGATTGCCAGATTCACCGCGACGGTGGTTTTTCCGACTCCTCCCTTGCCCGATCCGACCGCAATGAGATTCTTGACGCCCGGGATCGGGGTTTTCGGTGCTTCGGCCTGCGCCGTGTGGGGACCCATCACCTCGATGTTAAAGCATAGCCCGCCGCTTTCGCCTGATCGGTCTAGGCGAGCGTGAGATTGGCCTGCGCGCGCAGCGCGAAATCGTCGAATGCCCCGGCGCGAAACTTCGGAAACGCGGCGGCAGCGATCATGGCCGCGTTGTCCGTGGAAAGGGCGGGCGTTGGAAAATACACGGGACACGCCAGACCCGCATTCCGCGCCGCGGCCCGCAAGCCGGCATTGGAGGCCACGCCGCCGGAAACGATCAGCGAACGCGCGCCAATGTCGTCGATCGAGACTGCGACGCGCCGCAGCAATTCTTCGATCACGGTGTGCTGAAACGATGCCAGAAGATCCAGGGTTCGCTGCGGGGTCAGACGCAGCCAGTCATCGATCGAGGCATCGCGCAGCTTGCGGCGGGCTGCGATCTCATCGGACAGATCGTGCTGCTCCACCCAGCGCAGCACGGCGGTTTTCAGGCCACTGAAGCTGAAATCGAGTTTATTGCCTTTCATGTGAGCCAAGGTGAATTTAACTGCGTGGGGATTGCCGTGCGGCGCCAGGCGGTCGATCACCGGACCGCCCGGGTAGCCGAATCCCAGCAGCTTGGCCACTTTGTCGTAAGCCTCGCCGGCGGCATCGTCGCGCGTTTTGCCGAGCAACCGGTAGGAAGAATCTTCGCGAATCTCGAACAGGTGCGTGTGGCCGCCGCTGACCACCAAGGCCAAGCCGGGCAATTCCACTTTTCCGCCGGATTCCAGCACTACCGCGTGAATGTGTCCTTCGATGTGGTTCACGCCGATCAGCGGCAGGCAGTGCACGAAGCTGATGGCTTTGGCGTAAGTGATGCCGACCAACAATGAACCGACCAGGCCAGGTCCCTCAGTAACCGCGATAGCATCCAAGGCTTGGAAGCCCGTCCGCGCTTCTTCGAGCGCCAGGCGAACGACGGGAACGATCGCGCGCAGGTGCTCGCGCGAAGCCAGCTCCGGCACCACGCCGCCGTATTTGCCGTGCGTATCGAGCTGCGACGCGACAACCGACGAAAGGATGGTGGTGCCGTCTTCGACCACAGCGGCCGCCGTCTCGTCGCAGGAGCTTTCGATACCCAGAATGCGCATTGCTATCGTGAAATTTGGACCTGTCGCAATTTCATTATCACTTGCCGGAATCGTCGATCGCCCAGGAACCGCTGAAGGACCGCGCCGCCTCGCGCATGCTGGTTCTAAATCGCGCGGAGCGCCGCTGGGAGGATCGGATGTTTCGTGAGCTGCCGCAATTCCTTCGGCCCGACGACTGCCTGGTGCTGAACGATTCGAAAGTGTTTCCCTCGCGGCTTTTCGGTCACCGTGTTGGCTTTTCGGGCGCGGTGGAAGTGCTGCTGGTGCAGCCCATCAGCAGCGATGCGAAGACGTGGGCAGCTCTCGTACATCCGGGCCGGAAGCTGCGCACCGGCGAACGGGTTGTACTCGATGGCGCGGAGGCGGAGGTGATCGGACGCGGCACATTCGGCGAGCGGACGTTGCGCTTTCACTATGATGGAGATCTTTACGGGTTGTTCCAGAAGATCGGCCACGTGCCATTGCCGCCGTACATCAAACGCGCCGACACCGCCGCAGACCGCGAGCGCTATCAGACCGTGTTTGCGCGCGAGACGGGCTCCGTTGCAGCCCCCACCGCTGGCCTGCACTTTACGCCGGAGATCCTGGAAGCCTGCCGCCAGGCCGGCGCCGGGATCGCCTACGTGACCCTGCATATCGGCCTCGGGACGTTCCAGCCGGTGCGTGGTGAGACGCTCCACTCCGAACGGTTTCAGGTCAGCGAGGAGAACGCCGCGAAGATTCGCGCCGCGCCACGCGTGATCTGCGCCGGAACCACCAGCGTTCGCGCTGTCGAGAGCCTGTATCTTGGTAAGAGCGGCGAAACGGACCTGTTCATCCGGCCCGGATTCCAATTCCAGCGAACGGGCGCGATGCTCACCAACTTTCACTTACCCGAATCCAGTCTGTTGATGCTGGTGTGTGCGTTTGCCGGACGCAAATTCGTGCTTGCTGCGTATGAACACGCGGTCACGGCGGGATACCGCTTTTATTCGTACGGCGATTGCATGCTGATTGTATGACGCCCTCGGCCAGAGTCATTTCAGTTGTCATCGCCGTCATCGTCTATCTCGGACTCGGCATCCTGGGTTGGGATGGGTTTGCGCCGTTCTTCAGCCATCCGCCGCTGGTCGCCTTGACGATCGTATTCATCGTGCTGGATGTTGTAGGGATCTTCGCCGGCGGCAATTTGAGCCCCGGAATGCGCGAAGATCGCGGCAACCGCTGGGTCATTCCGGTGTTTGCGGTCCTCGGCTTCGCGGCGGCGTACTTTTCGGCCTACACGGACCGCATCGGCTTTTGGACGATCGACGGCGACGCGATCCGCTGGCTGGGCGTCGTTCTGGCGGCCTGCGGCGGCGCTTTGCGGCTGTGGCCGGTCTTTGTGCTCGGCGACCGGTTCAGCGGACTGGTCGCGATCCAGTCCGGGCACACACTGGTCACCACTGGCGTCTACAGCTCCATCCGCAATCCCAGCTATCTGGGATTATTGATCGGTTCGTTCGGCTGGGGCCTGGCTTTTCGATCCGGAGTTGGTGTGCTGCTGGCGGCGCTCCTGATCCCGCCCCTGATCGCGCGCATGCGGGCCGAAGAGCGCTTACTCGAATCCCAGTTCGGCGAGGAATACCAGGCCTATCGCGCCCGCACGTGGCGGCTGATTCCATGGGTTTATTGAAAGTTCAGGAACGCCTGCCACGATTTCAGGCCTTCTGCGTTGTGCGACTTCAGGGCGTCCAGGCCATCTTGCGGCGCGTACGGATCCGTCAGCAGATAGCGGCCGACGCGCGCGATGTCGAGCACGTCGTCCATCATGGCCTGCCAGTGTTCGGGCGCCCAATCGATGGCGTGGGAAACCACGGACGGAACGCCTTCCGCCACGCCATCCGCCGTCACCATGTTGAACGACTCGGTGTAGCTGGGCTGCAGCAGCAGATGCATGTGGGCGACGCTCTGACGGAACTTCGGCCAGCTCTGCCAGCCGTTTTCCACCAACTTCACGTGCGGGAGTCCGTCGAGCATGGCGCGTGCGGAGCGAAGAATAGTATCGCCTCCGCCTTCGGTCCTCCCGGCTGACACCCACAGCTCCAGATTGGTTTTGTAGCGCCGCGAAATCTCCAGAGCCGCGCCGGCCGCGCTCAGGAAGTTTTTCAGCGGCCGCGTCGCGCCGAATGCACCGATGCGAAGCGTGCCGCCGCTGTAGAGTGGGCGCCACGGAAGGTAGTCTGTTTCAAGAAAATAGAGGTTCGGAAGATAAGTGCAGGGGCGCGCGTATGCCGAGCGGATCCAGCGGCAGAACTTAAGGCTGTTCCCCGCGAGATGGTAATTGTGGGTGCCGGCCTCCACTTCCATGGCCTCGCGCACCAGCTTCACTCCGTTGGAATCGGCCTGAAGGAATCCAACGTTGGAGTGGCAGTTCATCGCAAAGCGTGTGTTGCTGTGCATGGCAACCAGAAAGTGGACGTCCGCGGAAGGAATCCACGGCGCCATGATGACCACGTGCGTGGCCGGATCGCGCTCCAGGCGTTCGCGCAGATCCTTCGCGCTCACGATGGGCCACACATCGGCGATGATTCCGCTGCGGCGCAGGAATTTGCAGGTGTTCAGGGCCGAGACGCCCAGGCCAATGTGGCTGATGTTCAGATTGGCGGCGAAATTCTTGTAAGCGAGGATGAGTCGTTGCATCCAGGTTCTCTGGCTGCAATGATCCTAGACCCGGCGCACGCAGCTCGCGCGGCGCGGTGCGCTCAAACTTTTCAAAACGCGCCAAAAGAAAAAAGGCTGGAGCGGTGATCAGGCAAAAATGTGCTCGGCCACACGATGCAATAAAGCCCAGTAGCCCGGGCCGACGCGGAACTGACCATTGAGAGCGACAGGCGTGACGCTGTAGAGCAACGCCGAAAGCAAAGCCTGGCACAGGCCCAATACCGGAACGCTGCGCCGCGCTTCAAACAGACGAGTGGAGACAGTGCCCCAAAGAAAAGTTGCGGGCATCAGGACGGGATTCGGAATATGCGCGGCTCCAAACAACGCTCCCGCATAGGCCGACGTGCGCCAGGATGCGCCCAGACCCGCGCGCAGCCGCCGGTAGGCCATGTTCTGGAACAGCAACTGCTGCACGATGCACCAAACCAGGTAACCGAACCAGCGATAGACGACATGACGGGGAGTAGCCTGCCACCACGCCAGGAACACCGGCGGCGCGAGACACGCCAACAGCCACCATCGCCAAGCGGCAATCGCGTTCCAGGCAGTCTTTAAGCTCAAGCCGAGCGACGCGGTGGTTTCCGAGTGCCAGACAAAGGAAGCCGCCACCAGCGCCAGCGGAATCAGCAGGCTCCAGGACCACCACTGCGGGCGAAACCAGATGTAGAGGATGACGACAACCGAAAACGCCACGCCCTCGGCCACATGGCAGACTCCATCCCACCTCATTACCCACTATCATATGCACGGATGGCACGTTTCGGAAAGGTCTGGCCGCGATGAGCACCGATGCGGCCGCGGTTCGCGCCGGCGAGGAACTGGATCGGGAAGCGCTGGCACGCTACCTGCGCGACAAGGTCGAAGGTGGCGGGGAGTTGTCCGTCGAGCAGTTCCCCGGCGGCCATTCCAATCTCACGTACCTGTTGAAAACGCCGGCTGGCGAATATGTTCTGCGGCGCGCGCCCTTGGGGCCGGTGGCGCCCAAAGCGCATGACATGGCTAGGGAATATCGCGTGCTGCGCGCGGTTCACCCGCTGTTCCCGGCCGCTCCTCGGGTGTTTCATCTCTGCGAAGACACGTCGGTGATCGGCGCGGTGTTCTTCGTCATGGAGCGGCGGCGCGGCATCATCGTTCGGAACCGGATCCCGCCGGAGTTGGCGGCGTTTGCGAACTATCCCGAGCGCGTCAGCCAGGGCTTGATCGACTGCCTCATCGAACTGCATGCGATCGATATTCAGCAGCACGGTCTGAATGCGCTCGGCAAGCCGGAAGGCTTCCTGGAGCGCCAGGTGCTCGGTTGGTTCGAGCGCTGGAACGGAGCGAAGACCGAAGAGCTTCCTCAAATTGACCGCATCATTCAGTGGCTCACCGAGCGGCTGCCCGCGTCGCAGCCTCCGACGCTGGTACACAACGATTTCAAACTAGACAACGTCATGTTGAGCGCATCCGATCCGGGGCAGGTCGCGGCGGTGCTGGATTGGGAAATGGCGACGGTGGGCGACCCGCTGGTGGATCTGGGCGTTATGCTCTGCTACTGGTCGCAGCCGAGCGATCCAGGCGGCGCATCACCGCCGCTGACCTCGCAGCCGGGCTGGTTCGCCCGCGACCAACTTGTCGCGCACTATGCCGAACAGACCGGCCGCGACGTTTCCGGAATCGCTTACTACGAAGTCTTCGCGCTGTTCAAGCTGGCGGTGGTGCTACAACAGATTTTCGTGCGCTTCCATCGCGGGCAGACGCGGGATGAGCGTTTCCGGCATTTCGACCAACGCGTGCACCGGCTCATCCAACAGGCGGCGGCCCTCCTATAGGCAAAACGATGGATTTCGAATTCTCTGAGAAGGTCAAATCACTTCAGCACAAGCTCGGCGCTTTCATGGACGAGCACATTTTCCCGAACGAGCGTCGCTTCGAAGAGGAGATCCGGCAAGGCGATCGCTGGCAGCCGTCGCCCGTCATTGAGGAGCTGAAGCCGAAAGCGCGCGCCGCGGGCCTGTGGAATCTCTTCCTGCCGGAAAGCGATGAGGGTGCGGGGCTTACCAATCTGGAATATGCGCCGCTCTGCGAAATCATGGGCCGCGTGCATTGGGCGCCTGAAGTGTTCAACTGCTCCGCGCCGGACACGGGCAACATGGAGGTGCTGGCACGCTACGGGACACCGGAACACAAAGAACGCTGGCTGAAGCCGCTGCTGGCCGGAGAAATCCGCTCGTGCTTCGCGATGACGGAACCGGCGGTAGCTTCTTCGGATGCGACGAACATCGCAGCGAGCATTGTCCGCGACGGCGACCACTACGTCATCAACGGGCGCAAGTGGTGGTCGTCGGGCGGCGGCGATCCGCGCTGCAAGATCGCGATCTTCATGGGGAAGAGCAACCCCAATGCTCCGCGGCACCAGCAGCACTCCATGATCCTGGTTCCGCTGGACACGCCCGGCGTGGCGATCGAGCGCTTGCTGACGGTTTTCGGTTACGACCATGCTCCGCATGGTCACGCGGAAATCATGTTCCGCAACGTGCGCGTGCCGGCGTCGAATTTGCTGCTCGGCGAGGGCCGCGGATTCGAAATCGCGCAAGGCCGTCTCGGTCCCGGCCGCATCCACCACTGCATGCGGCTGATTGGCGTGGCGGAGCGGGCGCTTGAGACGATGTGCCGCCGCGCCGACTCGCGCGTCGCTTTCGGCAAGAAGCTGGCCGAGCAAGGCGCGCTGCGCAAGGATATCGCGGATTCGCGCATCGAGATCGAGCAGGCGCGTTTGCTGGTGCTAAAGACCGCCTACAGGATGGACACCGCCGGCAACAAAGCCGCGCGAGCCGAGATCGCCATGATCAAAGTAATCGTGCCCAATGTCGCGCTCGGTGTTCTGGACCGCGCCATGCAAGCGCACGGCGCCGCGGGCGTTTCGCAAGATACGTTTCTCGCCGCGGCCTGGGCCAATTCGCGAACGCTGCGCCTGGCCGACGGCCCGGACGAAGTCCATCGCGAAGCGATCGCCAAAATCGAGTTACAACGCGCACAGCCCAAGACGCCTTGCTAAACTAGACCTTTGCTCCCATGAAAATCCACGAATATCAGGCCAAGGCGATCCTGGCCAAATACGATGTCCCTGTGCCGAGGGGCGAGGTTGCTTTCACCGTCGACGAGGTGGAGGCGGCGGCGAAAAAAATCGGCGGCAGCGTGGTGGTGAAGGCGCAGATCCACGCGGGTGGACGCGGCAAAGGCGGCGGCGTGAAAGTCGCCAAGGACGCGGCTGAAGCCGTCGAGATCGCCAAGAAGATGCTGGGCATGAAGCTGGTGACACACCAGACCGGCCCGGAAGGACGAATCGTCCAACGTCTGCTGATCGAAGAGACGCTGCCTATCGAACGCGAGCTGTATCTGGGCATCGTGCTCGACCGCGCCCAAGGCAAGCCGGTCTTCATGGCGTCGGCGGCGGGCGGCATGGAGATCGAAGAAGTCGCCGCCAAAACTCCCCAGCTGATTCTGCGCGAAGCATTTGAACCGGGCTATGGCTTGGCGTCCTTCCAGGGCCGCAATCTGGCGTTTGGGATGGGAGTTCCGGCGGCGAGCGTGAACGCTGCCGTCGCGGCCATGACGGCGCTGGTCAACGCTTATACGGATTCCGACGCTTCGCTGGCCGAGATCAATCCGTTCATCCTCACCAAGGATGGCCGGGTCTACGCGCTCGACGCCAAGATTACCCTCGACGACAACGCGCTCTATCGCCACAAGAATCTGCTGGAGCTGCGCGACCTGAACGAAGAAGATCCTCTGGAAGTGGAAGCCTCGCGCTTCAGCCTGAACTACATCAAGCTGGATGGCAACATCGCCTGCATGGTAAACGGCGCGGGCCTGGCGATGGCCACCATGGACATCATCAAGTACGCGGGCGGGAGTCCGGCCAACTTCCTGGACGTCGGCGGCGGCGCCAACGCCGAGCAGATCAAGAACGCGTTCCGCATTCTGCTCTCGGACGCGGGTGTGGAGGCGGTGCTCATCAACATCTTCGGCGGCATTCTGCGCTGCGACGTGCTCGCAACCGGCGTGGTGAACGCCGCACGCGAGCTGAACATCAAAGTGCCGATCGTGGTCCGCATGGAAGGAACCAACGTCGAGAAGGGACAGGAGATTCTGAGAACCTCCGGATTCAATTTCACCGTCGCGGACGGGATGAAAGACGCCGCGGAAAAGGTGGTTCGCGCCGCGAAGATGGGAGCCGCGGCATGAGCGTCCTGGTGGATCAAAACACGCGCGTGATTTTCCAGGGTTTCACCGGACGCGAGGCCAGCTTCCACGCGCAAGCGTCCATCGACTACGGTACCCAGGTAGTCGGCGGCGTGACGCCCGGCAAGGGCGGGCAGACTCATCTGGACCGGCCGGTGTTCAACACCGTCGCCGAAGCCGTCAAGCAAACCGGGGCGAACGCGTCCGTTATCTTCGTTCCGCCGCCATTTGCCGCCGACGCGATCATGGAAGCCGCCGAAGCGGGTATTGCGCTCGTGGTGTGCATCACGGAAGGCATTCCAACTTCCGACATGGTGCGCGCGGCCGAGTTCCTCAAGGGCCGCTCCACGCGCCTGATTGGCCCCAATTGTCCGGGCATCATCTCGCCGGGCAAATGCAAGATCGGCATCATGCCGGCGCATATCCATAAGCAGGGACACGTGGGCGTGGTTTCCCGCTCGGGCACGCTGACTTATGAAGCCGTCGGACAACTTAGTAAGTTGGGCATTGGCCAATCCACCTGCATCGGCATTGGCGGCGACCCGATCATCGGGACAACGTTCACCGATGCGATGAAGCTCTTCCATGCCGACCCGGACACGCACGCGATCGTGATGATCGGCGAGATCGGCGGCAATGCCGAAGAGTCCGCCGCGGCTTACATCCGCGAGCACATCAAGAAGCCCGTCGTCGGATTCATCGCCGGCCAGACTGCACCGCCGGGACGCCGCATGGGCCACGCCGGCGCCATCATTTCCGGCGGATCGGGCAAAGCGGATGACAAAATGAAGGCAATGCTGGCAGCCGGAATCACGGTGTGCGCCACTCCCGCCGAAATCGGGGAAAAAGTCAAAAGCCGCCTTTAGGACACGCACGGCGGCACAACTCTACAACCACTCATGGCAATCGAACAGACCTTTGCAATCATCAAACCGGACGCCGTGGAAGCAAAACACACGGGCCAGATCCTGAGCATGATCGAACACGCGGGCTTCCGCATTCGCGGCATGAAAATGACGCGCCTTTCCAAACAGCAGGCCGAGGGCTTCTACGAGATTCACCGCAGCAAGCCGTTCTTCGGCGGCCTGGTGACGTTCATGACCGAAGGCCCGGTGGTCCTCCTGGTTCTGGAACGCGAGAACGCCATCAAGCACTGGCGCGAAGTGATGGGCGCGACCAATCCCGAGAAAGCGGCCGAGGGCACCATCCGCAAGAAGTTCGCCAACAACATCGAGCGCAACGCGGTGCACGGATCGGACGCTCCGGAAACGGCTGCCGTGGAGATTCCCTTCTTTTTCAGCCTGGCCGAGTTGCTATAAGCGGTTTATGCCAGCGTAGTACTAAGGCGTTTTAAGTTCTAAAGCAGCGGCCGGCGACCGTCGATCCCATAGCCGATGGGCGGTTACGGCTGGATTCGATTCGTACAGCTCGCCGGTGGTGTCATCGCGTTGGCCACGGGTGCAGTTGGCCAAACTCCTGTCCTGCAGTTTTCCAGCTCCCAGCTTGGGTTCGCGGCAATTGCCAATGGGCCCGCGCCGGCCGCGCAGCTGGTCACCATAACCGCGGCTGACGGCTCGTTTGTCAGCATCAAGGCGCTCGCCGACGGCGGGACAACCGGCACGCCGGAGCCCGCCTGGCTGAGCGTAACGCCGACGGTAGCAACTACGCCCGCGCAAATCCACATCGCCGTGGATCAGACCGGGCTGCCGGCGGGGGCGTACTCGGCGCGTCTTCAAATCACCGATGCTCAGGGCCGGCTACTAGGGCCGGTGATCCCAATCTCGCTGCAGGTCACCTTAGGCAGCGCGCAACTGGACGCGAGCCCCGCCATCGTGGAATTCGCCGGATCGGTCTCCGCGGGCAACTTGCAGGAAGAGCTCCTGGTTCGCAACGATGGCCCGGGTTCCGTCGCGCCCGTGAGTGTAACCATCGTTTCCGGATATCCGTGGCTGTCCGCCGCGACCACCGCGTGCGAGACAATCTGCGCCGTCAGCGTCCGGGCAGCGGTTTCGTCATTGCAGCCGGGCGCATACCGGGGTCTGCTGCGCGTCACAACGGCGATTGGAACCCAGGAGGTACCCGTGTCGCTGTTTGCCGCCGATCATGGGCCTTTTTTGCAACTCAGCGCCGCCGGCGCGCAGTTTTATGGCGTGGCAGGCAGCGGGCTGGCCGATTCCCGCACCATCACGATCCTGAACAACGGGGATGCTCCGGCCAACTGGTCGGCTGACGTGGTCGACGGCCAGGCATGGCTCACGGTATCTCCCGCCGCGGGCGTGATCGCGCCGCAGGATTCGGCGGTCCTCACCATCACCATGAACAGTGGCTCGCTGGCTGCGCAGGAGTTGAGCGGGCTGGTGCGCGTTTCCGCGCAAGACGGCAGTTTCGGACCAATCGACATACCGGCGATCCTGCACTTGGACCCACCCGGCACCGCGCCGGTTCCCCTGCTTTCGACGGGCGGGCTGGTTTTCCAGTTGCAAACCGGTGCGGAGGGAATCCAGCAGCCGCTCACCTTGGCGGCTGCCAGCGCAAACCCGGTTGCCTACCAGGCCTCGCCCGTGAGCCAGGGTTCCCTTTGGCTTTCCGTCTCGCCGGTCCAAGGCCAGCTGGCCGGTGCGTCGCCGGCCGACTTGAGCGCTATCGCAGCGTCTGTAGGCGTTCAGCCCGGTTTCTATGGCGGCGGCATCACTGTTGCCTTGGGTGCACAAAGTGCTCGCACCCTGCACGCCGGATTCAGTGTGACGGATTCAACTCAAGGCTGCGTACCGGAGCAGCTCTATCTCACGGAAACCGGCATCGCGGACGGTTTTGCCACGCGCACCGGATTCCCCACGGCGCTCCAGGCGGTGCTGGTGGACGACTGCGGCAACTTCGTTTCCAACGCTCTGGTGAGCGCCACGTTTTCGAATGGCGACCCAGGCATCCCGATGGAACCGGTCGGCCTCGGACAATACGCGGGCACTTGGGTGCCATCGCAAACGTCCGGATCCCTCCCCGGCGGCACCGTGAGCGCCGAGTTGCGGGCGGTGATGTCACCGTTGGCGCCCGGATTTGCGGACGTCGTCGGCACGGTGAGCGCCAGCGCGCTTCCGGCGATCAACGCGGGCGGCGTGGTGAACAACCTGAACTCGCTGGCCGGCGCGCCCATCGCGCCCGGCGCCGTGATCCAGATTTACGGCTCGCAATTCGGCACTGCCAGCGCCGGCGGAACTATCGTGAATGGGCAGTTGTCAACCACGCTGGGCGGCGTTTCGGTGAGCATCGGCGATTTAGCAGCGCCGCTCTACTACGCCTCCAGCGGTCAGATCAACGCGCAAGTCCCCATGGAACTCGCGGCCAACCGGCAATACCAGGTCATCGTGAGCGCGAACGGACTCCGCTCCAACGCGGAGAGCATCCATCTCGCCGCCGCCGAACCTGGTATCGCCGTCTACGCGGACGGGAGCGCAATCGCGCAGGATGTGAGCTACAACCTGATCACCGCCCAGCATCCGGCGCATGCTGGGGACGTGATTATTCTGTACCTGACGGGCATGGGCGCCACGAGCCCTCCCGTTCCCACTGGCGTCCCGGCGCCGGCGTCGCCGCTCGCCGAGGCCATAATTCAGCCGCAGGTCACCGTCGACGGTGCGCCTGCCCAGTTGCTCTTCGCCGGATTATCGCCCGGTTCGGTCGGTCTCTATCAGGTGGATGTGCAGATTCCGCCCACCGCGCAATCCGGAGATTTAGCCATCGTGGTCAACCAGGCCGGCGCGGCCAGCAATACAGCCACGATACCGGTGCAATAGAAAGGGCCTAGGCCTGCACCGCTGCGCTGGCTTCCACCTTGCTGCCCCGATCGAATGTGCGCGATACCGCCATGCCAACCAGCACGACGACGACGCAGCCGATCACGTTGAACCACAGGAAGGAGATCCTCGTGAACAGATCCGCGGCAAAGATCGCCACTTCACCGGCCAGCACGCCGCAGAAAGCGCCGTTGGCCCCCACCTTCTTGAAAAAGAACGCCAGCACAAAAACTCCCAGCAAGCTGCCGTAAAACAGCGATCCAACGATGTTGACCGCCTGGATCAACGCGCCGAAGTTTCTACCAAACTGTGCGAAGGTCATGGCGTAGCAACCCCAAAAGACCGTGGCGATGCGCGAGGCCAGCAGGTAATGCCGGTCCGATGCGTCGCGCTTGATGTGCCGCCGGTAAATATCGATCACGGTGACGGCCGCGAGCGAGTTGATCTCGCCGGAAGTTGACGACATGGCGGCCGAGAAGATCACCGCGATGATCAGCCCCACCACGCCGGCCGGCAGATAGCGCGTCACGAAGGAAAGAAAAATATAGTTGGTGTCGTCGAAATCTTTGTCGACCAGCTGTTCACCGGCCGCGTGAGCTTGGTTCAACTCCTGCTCCGCGTTGCGGTACCGCGTGAGACTGGCCCGGCGGGCCGTGTCGTCGCCCGAGTGCTCAGCCTGCAGGTAAGCTTGCGCGGCATTTTTGCGTTCCTGGAAGGCGGTCTGGTAGCGCTGCTGTATGGCGGGAAAGCGCGCGTCCTGGCGCACATGGTTCAGTTCCACGGGCTCAAACAGGATCGGCGGCCGTTCGAAGATAAAGAAGACGAACACCATCGTTCCGATGAACAAGATGAAAAACTGCATCGGGATTTTCGCCATGGCGTTGAAGATCAGGCTGAGACGGCTTTGCGCGATCGATTTTCCCGTGAGGTACCGTTGCACCTGCGATTGATCGCAGCCAAAATAGGCCAAGGCCAGAAAGGTTCCGCCGATCAACCCGCTCCAGACGTTATAGCGGTCGTTCCAGTCGAAATGAAACGTCACCGCGTTTAGCCTGCCGGCCGCGCCCGCCAGCGACACCGCGTCCCGGAAAGAAACGTTGGAGGGCAGCAGGTGAATCGCCAGCAAAAACGCCAACACCAGGCCGCACATGATCAGGACCATCTGCTGGACATCGGCCCATGTCACCGCCTTGATCCCGCCGAACGAAATGTAGGTCATCACCAGCACGCCCATCACGATGGTCGTCGCCTGGTCCGGCCAGCCCAGGATGATCGAAAGCACCACGGCGGGCGCGTAGAGAGAAAAGCCCGCCGCCAACCCGCGCTGGATCAGAAAAATCACGCTGACCACCGCCCGCGTCTTCGCGTCGAACCTTTGCTCCAGGTATTCGTAGGCCGTGTAAACGTTGGCGCGATGAAAAATGGGAACGGCCGTCGCCGAGAGAACGACCATGGCGAGCGGCAACCCGAAGTAGAACTGCACGAAGCGCATGCCATCGGTGTAGCTCTGGCCCGTGGTGGAGATGAAGGTGATCGCGCTGGCCTGCGTGGCCATGATCGAAAGGCCCATGGCGTACCAGGGCATAGTCTTTCCAGCCAGCAGGTATTTATTAACGGTCGTGCTGCCGCGCCCGCGATACAGGCCGTAGCTGACGATGAACGTAAGCCAGGAGAACATCACCACCCAATCGAGTGGCCTCATGAATTGAACGTCCACGCGAACAGACAGAAAAGTGCGATGAGGAACACCAGGTAACAAATCACGAACAGATAAACACGGCGCCAGGTGCCCAGTAACGGCGGCGGTTCGTCCACCGTGACTCGGTCGGCGTGGTTTTCCGGGTCGCTCACAACGTCTTCCCGGCGCTCAGCAGATTCGCGAAAATGCGGAACGCTCCCGGCACTCCGGCGGGCAGTTCACGGAACCAGGAGAACGCCGTGAAGACGTAAGCGCCCTTGCCATAGCGCGCGTACAGGGTGCCCCCCGCCAGCGGCTTCTCGCCTGGATCGTGCGTTTCAAACAGCGGCCGGTAGCGGCCGTCCCACTTGGAGGCGAAATACAGGCCGCGCTCCTGTATCCAGCCTGCAAAATCGCGGGCGCTGATCTCGTTGGGCCGGTGCAACAGCGGGCTCGCCGGATCCAGCAGCTTCACCGGCGCTTCTTCCACCGTCACCCGTTCGCGGCCAGTGGTCATCGCGTAAGGGCCGATATGATCGAGCACTCCGGTGTTGCCCCCGCCAAAAGCGCCGCCCCCTTCGGCCACGTTGTATTGCACGACTACCGTGCCGCCGTTCTTCACATAGTCCAGCAACCGCACCTGATTGGCGCGCAGATCTGCTCGGGTGTTGTACGCGCGCACTCCGGTGACGATCGCGTCGAAGCGGCTGAGATCGCCCTGGGCCAGATCCTCCGGCCCCAGCAGCACGACTTCGGCGCCCAACTGCCGCAAGGCCTGGGGAACGTCGTCACCGGCGCCCATGACATAGCCGATAGTTTTCGGTAACAGGCGCACGTCGGCCCGCACCAGCTTCGCGCTGGCCTCCGGGAACAGCACTTGCGGCGGAATATGCGGGTAGCTGATGGTCTCCATCCACGTGGCGCTGGTCTGATCGCCCGTTTGGGCGCTCGCACTCAGAATGCCGGTCGCATCCCGTGCCGGCGGCGTAATCTGGAACGACAACGAGCACTCTTCGCCCGGGCCCAGCTTGAAGTCTCCCGATCCGTCGGCGGCACGCCAACCTTCCGGAGCTTGAATCCGCACATGGCCCGACGCGCCCGCCGCCATGGCCTTCACCTGCAGTTCCACCGTTTTGGGCGATCCGTTGGGAAACACCAACGCCCCCTCGGACCAGCGCAGCGCCACCGGCGGCTCCACAACCAACGCTCTGGTCAACTCGCCTTGCGCCCGCTCGATGTAGCGGTATAGCACTGGGCGCGTGACCTCGACATCTTGCGATTCAATCCGCAGATGGAAGTGCGCGTTGAATAACGGCGGATTCTCGGGCAGTCCAACTTCCAACTGATTCGGGATCGTGTACGTGTCGCCCTGCTTAGGCTCGCTCAGCCAATAGGGCTGTGAGAGAGGCTGCTTGGCCGGCACCGCAGCCGTAAATGCATAGGTAACCGGTTCATTCGCCGGCAGCACTTTTACGAATTTGTCCTTGGTCACTGCCTGCGCGATCCCGTCGATTTCCACGGAGCGCACCTGGACGGCCATGTGTTCGCGGTTGATCGCGGTCGCGGTGAACTGGAACGTCCCGCCCGGAACCGTTGCGAATTTATCGGCAGCCGCGTCCAGCCACAGGCCGGAGCACAGCACGATCGCTTCGGCCAGTTCCTTGCGTTTCCGCTCCGCCAGCGGTCCTTGAAGATCAGCCATCAGCTTCCCCGCCTTCAGCAGTGCGGGAACGGTTTTCGCCGGATCGCCGGCGTCGAAATTGCGCGCTGCCTCTTCCAGCACCTGCCCCGCTGCCGCGCCTCCCGGGAGGCGGTTCCAACTGATATCGATGCCGTCAAACAGGTCGTGGTCGGCCGGAGGACCCGCTTCGGTGACCAGGTAATCCTTGGCCGATCCTCGCCGCTCCGCCGCTCCCATCCCCTGGCTGCGATGCATGCTCCGCGACATGCCGGCGATCTCGCTATAAGAATGGCCCAGCAAGGGATCATATTCGCCCGGATCCACCGTGAAGTGGTGCGGCATCTTCTCGTTTTCTTCCCGCTGCTCCTTGGTAAACGCCGCTGGATTCCACAGCAGCCGTTTGGCTTGCCAGGGCTGGACCCATTGCAGCTGCTCGGGAAATCGTTTGGGATCGCCTGCTGCGGTGAACGCCTCCCTGCCCAGAATCGCCGAAGCTTGATGGTGGCCGTGCCCGTCGCGCGGCGTTCCGCTGAAGCGCAGAATGACGACGTCCGGCTGGAAACGCCGGATCACCCACACCACGTCGCCCAAAATTTTGTCGCGGCCCCACTTCTCAAAGGTCTCCTGCGGCGTCTTGGTGAAGCCAAAATCGATGGCGCGCGTGAAAAATTGCTCGGCCCCGTCGATCCGGCGCGCCTCCAGCAGCTCTTCGGTCCGGATCACCCCCAGGGCGTCGCCCCGTTCGTCGCCAATCAGGTTCTGCCCGCCCTCGCCGCGTGTCAGGGAAAGATAGCCGGTCCTCACGTGGCGGCCGCGCGCCAGATAGGCCAGCAGCGCGGTGTTCTCATCATCCGGGTGGGCGGCAATCATGAGGACGCTGCCGGTATTGTCTAACCGGTCCAGGGCGAGCTTGGCTTGCGCCACTCCCGACAGGTCCCGTTGGGCGAAAGCGTTCGGAATATGGCCAGCCAGGAAAACCACGGCAAATCCAGCCAGGCGACGCATGGGCAGAGTGATCGTCACGCCACTACTCATGATACGTGACCAGCGCCGCGCCAGGTACGGGCCTTCCGGCGCGAGTGCGGTTGGCCGGGACCCCGCGTCTCGTGCGAACAAAAGGTATGGTAGGAGTGTGCCCCAAGGCACAACAACTCCGGCCACCACACCCTTCGCGACGGAAGCATCGCTCTGGGTGGCTGCGCTGCTGGCCACGGTGGGCGGTTTTTTGGATGCCTTCACTTACTTCGGACACGGACGCGTCTTCGCCAACGCCATGACCGCCAATGTGGTTCTGCTCGGCGTCGCGGCCGCGGGCGGGGACTGGCGGCAGAGCCTGCGGCACGCTCTTCCCATTGCCGCCTTCCTCGGCGGGGTCGCAATTGCCCAACTCCCCCAGATCCCCCGCGTGCGCGGCGCCATCCCCGATCCCGCGCTGGCGGCGCTTTCCGCGGAGATCGTCTTCCTGTTTGCGGCGGGGTGGTATCCGGACAAGCTTCCGGATCTCCCGTTGCTCCTCGGCATTTCGTTCCTGGCCGCCCTGCAAAGTTCGACTTTCGTGCGCGTCGAAAAATGGGCCTACAGCTCGACCATGACCACCGGTAACCTGCGGCAGATGGCCGAAGCCGGATTCCGCGCGCTGTTTTTGGACGCGGATGCCGATATGCTCCGGCGCGCCAGATTGTTCGGGTTCATCTGCCTGGCGTTCCTTTTGGGCGCGGCCACGGGGGGCCTGTGCGTGTCCGCATGGCGTAATAAAGCGCTCTGGGGCGCGGATGTCCTTCTGCTGGTGGTCTGGCTACCGCTGGCCAGTGGTTGGCGCAGGCAGCCACAGACTTTGCCGCTACAATCAAGTTAAATGCCCAACGCCTCCGCCGCATCCCAAACCCGGGTCCTGGTAGCGGACGATGAAGAAAACCAGCGGGCCGGCCTGGCCAAAATGGTTCAAGCCTGGGGATTTACGGTCGAAACCGCGGCCGACGGGCAGGAAGCTCTGGAAAAACTGAGTCAGACGCCGGCGCACGTCCTGGTGACGGATTTGATGATGCCTCGCATGGACGGCTTCGAACTGATGAAGCGCCTGGCGGCCCAGGGAGCACTTCCGCCGACCATCATGCTGACGGCTTTCGGGAGTATCGAAACCGCTTTACAGGCCACTCTCGATCACGGAGCCTTCTGGTTCCTGGAGAAGCCGATCCAGCCCAGCGTGCTCAAGGTCCTGTTGGAGCGTGCCTCCGCGCAGAGCCGCATGGCCGAAGAGACGGAGCGGCTGCAGCGGCAACTAGTCTATCAGGGCCTTCTGGCGGATCTGGTGGGCGCCTGCCCGGCGATGCAGCAGGTTTTCTCCCTGATCCGGCAGGTGGCGCCCTCCAAGGCAGCCGTGCTGATCACCGGGGAAAGCGGCACCGGCAAGGAACTGGTCGCCCGCGCCATCCATCACCTCAGCCCGCGGCGGGACGGCCCTTTCGTGGCCATCAACTGCGCTGCTCTTCCGGAGACGTTGATGGAAAGCGAGCTGTTCGGGCACGAGAAAGGCGCGTTCACCGGCGCCGTGGAGCGCCGCGCGGGCTGCTTCGAGCTGGCGCAAAACGGCACGCTCCTGCTGGATGAACTCGCCGAGATGCCCGTCGGAACGCAGGCCAAGCTGTTGCGCGTCCTGGAAGATTCCCGCGTCCGGCGTCTGGGTAGCAAGGGGGAAGTCGACGTCGACGTCCGCGTGGTCGCCTCCACCAACAAAGTGCTGGAAGAGGCGCTACGCAAAGGCGAGTTGCGGGAAGACTTGTATTACCGTTTGAACGTTTTCGAGATCCACTTGCCTCCCTTGAGACAGCGCGAAGGCGATCTTCCGGCGCTTGCCGCGGCGTTGATCGAAGTGTTGAACCGGAAACATGAAACGCGCGTGGTGGACATGCATCCGGACGTGATGGAGCAATTCAAGCGGCATTCCTGGCCGGGCAATGTCCGCGAGCTGCGCAACGTTCTGGAGCGCGCCGTGATCCTGGCCGGCGAAGGCTCCATTTCCGTGCACCATCTTCCGCGTGATTTTGGCGTGCCCGCCGGATCGCGGCCGCAGCCCCAGGAAACGGAGCCCGATGCCGTGCGCTTGCCCGTCGGAACCACCGTCGGGGAAGCCGAAAAGGCGCTGATCCAGCTCACACTCCAATACACCAAGAACAATAAAACCCGGGCCGCCGAAATCCTGGGAATCAGCCTCAAGACGCTGTTCAATAAGCTGAAGGAGTACGGCGCCGCCGAGGCCGAGGCCGGCACGAGTGCCTAGATGTCGTTCAAGGTCAAGCTCCGGGTCGCGGTTGCCCTGTCGCTGAAGGCCAGGCTCCGGTTGGCGATCGTGGTTCTGGTGACCCTGGTGGTCGTCGCGATGTCCCTGCTGTATCTGTACGACTTCACGCGCATGTCTTTCGGCAACGCCTCCAGCCGTGCCGACCTGGTGGCGGACCAGATCGAAACGTACCTGGTGGATCATCTTAGCCAGCAGACCGCGATCCGCGGTCTCCATCCCAATTCGGTCCAGGAATGGAAAGACGCCTGGACCGGGATCGTGCGCGACGATCCGGATGTCACCGGCATGCTCCGGCGCTCGCTCGCCACCGCCGAGGTGGTGCTCGCCATCGTCGTGACCGATGATCATGGAAAAGTTTTAGCCGCCTCCGATCCAACCCTGCTGAACAAAACTCTGGCGCCGGCGGAAGACCTGGACGACGTCCACAAGGGCTGGTGGTTCGGCGCTCTCTGGGATCTCATGATGCGCCGCGAAGACTACCTCAAAACCCGTCCGCTGGGCTTCGAGGACACCAAGCAGGTGCTGTTCAAGATTACGGTCGTGATCCGCTCGGTTTTGTTGCGCCATAACATTCAACCGGCCTTTAACAATCTGGCCCTCGCGTTCGGCTCTTCGCTGTTCATCGCCATCTTCCTCGGTTCGGTGCTCCCCAACCTGCTCCTTGATCCGTTGCAGCGCGTCAGCCGCAGCATCGACCTGATCCGCGCTGGTCAGTTTGAATCCGTCGGCCGGCCGCGGGGCGAATCGCGCGAGTTCGCCGACGTCCATTCCAAGCTGAGTCTGCTGGGCGAGCAGTACCGGGGCGCCAAACAGGATGCTCTCGAACTCCGGAGTAACATCGAACAACTGCTCCAGCGTCTGGAGGAAAGCGTCCTGTTGTTCGATCACACCGGGCGGCTCCGGATGGCGGGTGAGGCGGTCGAGCACATGCTGGACAAGACACGCGCCGAACTGGCGGGACGACCCTACGACGAGATTTTCCCGCCCTCCACGGCCCTGGGAGGCATTGTCGGAAACGCGCTGCGCCATCGCGAGGCCGTGCGCGACCAGTTAGTCACCATCCCCCGTGACGGCGCGGCCCCGGTCCGGCTGCTGGTCAGCGTGGAAGTCCTGGGCCGCGGTCCCGGCCAGGACGAAATGGGCACGCTCGTCACCCTTCGGGATCTCGAGAGCCGCCGGCAACTGGAGCACCAGCTGGATGTATCCACGCGCCTGGCCGCCATCAGCCGCCTAACCGGCGGTGTGGCCCACGAGATCAAGAACCCCCTGAACGCCATGGCGCTGCATTTGGAAGTCTTGAAAAGCAAACTGGAAGGGCAGCAGCCGGAGGTCGACGTCATCACGCGTGAGATCAAGCGGCTGGATACCGTGGTGAAGACCTTCCTGAACTTCAACAAGCCGGTGGAGCTGAAAGCCAGACCCATCGACTTGAGCGACTTGGTGGAGCGTGTGCTGGCGCTGGTGGCCATTGACGCCCAGGCCAAGAACATCGAAATCGACACCGCGCTCCAGGACAAGCTTTGGATCAACGGCGACCCCGACTTACTGCTGCAAGCGATCCTGAACGTAATCAATAACGGCCTGGAAGCGATGATCCATGGCGGAAAACTTAGCCTTCGGACTATGTCGGACGGCGATGAATGCCAACTGTCTATCTCGGATGCCGGCCCGGGCATCGCGCCGGAAATTCAGGAGCGTGTCTTTAATCTGTATTTCACCACCAAGGAACGCGGTTCCGGCATTGGGTTGGCTATGACCTTCCGTGTCGTTCAACTGCACAGTGGTACAATCGACTTTGTCAGCGACTTGGGGAAAGGCACCACCTTCCGATTGCGCTTCCCGAGAATGGTTGATTATCAAGGCGCAGTGCTTGCATCTTCTATCACCACCTCCTAATTCGGCCATTCGTTGATCCTCTCATGCTCCGAGTTCTGTGCATTGTGACGGTCGTGGTCGTGGTGGAGTCGTCTTGCCACAAGCACAAGGTTGCCGCGCCGTTACCACCGCTGCCGAGACTCCAGCCCGCGGCGCGGGTTCCGTCCCAGAAGCCGTTCGAACCGCCTCCCTACATTCCGCCGGCTCCGACTCCGGCGCCTCCGAAGCTCGCGATTCCGGTGGATTTGTACCAGGTGAACCGGCCGCCGGAGCCAAAGAAATCACGCACCGCTACAGCCGCCCCCGCAACACCCCAACCAGCGCCTGCTCCGCCTGCCCCGGCGCCCCCGCCCCGGCTGGGCGACATCCTGACCCAGGATCAGCAGCGGGAATACAACGCCGCCATCGATCAGAGCCTTTCGCGCGCTCAGGCCAGCCTCGGTTCCATTGGCAACCGCCAGCTCACCCGCGATCAACAAAGCCTGGTGGAGCAAATCCACAGCTTTATGCAGCAAGCCCAGGATACGCGTAAGACCGACCTCGAGGGCGCCAAGCGCTTAGCCGAAAGGGCGGATGTTTTGGCTGGAGATCTCGTCGCAAGTTTCCGGTAAGTGAGTTACAAAACAAAACGAGCGCGGCCGGAGAAACCGCGCTCGTAAGTCAATGCAGTGAGGAGTGGTTATTGCACTTCGGACTTGGCGGTGGCCTGCTGAACCGCGCCGTTTAGATCAAGCGAGTAGATCTTTACATCCACGCGGCGATTCTCTTTGCGCGCCTCCCGGGTCTTATTGTCGGCGTCCGGAAAGTCGCTACCCACACCCAACTCGCGAATGGCACGCAGCGGAATGCTGTGCTCTACAGCGAGGTAATGCACCACTGCGTCGGCACGCTTGCGGCTCAGTTCGCGATTGTACCCGACATCACCGGTGCGGTCGGCATATCCTTCGACCTCGATGAGGTAGTTTTTCATTCCATTGACCTTCTGGATGGCGTCATCGAGCTTGCCCTGGTCTTCCCTCGACAGCGAGCTCTTCGCGAAGCCAAAGTACACCGGCTGAGTGGATACCAGTTTGTAGTTATCCAGATTCGAAACAACGTTTTGCAGGTTCTGGTCGACGCGGGAAACTCCCTGCTGCGCGTCGGTGGCCGCTGTATTGGCGGCGGTGGCCTTCTGGGCGGCATCGCTGGCAGCGGCGTTCGCCTTCGCAGCGGCGTCGGCCGCTTCAGCGGCCTTCTTGTTCGCCTCGGAAGCCTTTTCATCGGCTGTTGCTACCTGGCGGTCCAGGTCGCCGATGGATTGTTTATTATCATCGGCTTCCTTCTGGAGGCTGTTCACCTGCCCCTGGGTCTTATTGACCTGATCCTGGACGGGGGCGATAGCTTCCCGAACGTGTTTGTGCGTCGCGAGGCATCCCACGCTGCTGAGCATTGACAAAGCCAAGACCCCGAGAAGCGCAGGCGAATAACGAAGTGACATAGATTACGATCTCCTAGCCGCTTACGGTAGCACGTCGGACGCCATAGCCGTAAGTTAAAGCCAATCAACGAACTGGTCGTATGACTGCCAAGGGGAAAGGCGTATATCGCCTCTCGGACCTGGTAAAACTTGCCCTGCGGGCATCCCGTTTTGACATGATTGACATTTCAGCGTGATAGTGTTTTATGCGCGAGCTAAGTCTCCTGCGCTAAATTGGTTTCACGGTGCAATCTTACGATTTGATCGTTATCGGCTCCGGTCCTGCCGGACAGAGGGCAGCCATCCAAGGCGCGAAAATGGGCAAACGGGTCGCTCTCATCGAGCGTCGCGAGGTGGTGGGAGGGGTGTGTGTCAACACGGGCACAATTCCGAGCAAGACCTTCCGCGAGGCGGTTCTCCACCTTTCCGGCTATTACTACCAGAACATCTATGGCGTGAATTACCGCGTGAAGGAAAAGATCACCATCGCGGACCTGGCTTTCCGGGTCCAACACGTGATCAAAACCGAAGTGGATGTGATTCAAGCCCAACTGTCGCGCAACAACATCGAGTTGATTAGCGGCGTTGCCAAGTTTGTGGATTCGCACACCGTCCGCGTTGTGAACTCGCACGGTGAGCAGACCTTCGCCGGCGATTTCCTGGTCATCGCCACCGGAACCAAGCCGGCGGCGTCGCCCAAAGTGAAATTGAACGGGCGCAATATTATCGATAGCGATCAGGTTCTGGATATGCCGGAGATTCCCAAGACGCTGATCGTCGTGGGCGGCGGCGTGATTGGCGTCGAGTATACCTGCATGTTCGCAACCTTGGGCGTGCGCGTGATTCTGGTGGAAAAGAGGCCACGCCTGTTGGAGTTCGCCGATGCCGAGATGGTGGAGGCGCTTTCTTACAATCTCCGCGACCACCGCGTCACGCTGCGCTTGAACGAAGAGGTGGAAAGCGTGGAAGAGACGCCGGAAGGCAACGTGGTTGCCTGCCTGGAAAGCAAGAAGAAGGTCTCGGGCGACGCCCTGCTTTATGCCGTTGGCCGCCAAGGCAATGTGGACGAGTTGGATCTTCCCGCGGCAGGGATCCAGTCGGATGCGCGCGGCCGCATCAAGGTGGACGCGCAGTACCGCACCGAACAACAGCCGCACATTTTCGCCGTCGGCGATGTGATCGGCTTTCCCAGTCTGGCTTCGGTTTCGATGGAACAGGGCCGCATCGCGGCGGCCGAAGCTTTCGGCAGGCAGGTGGTGTCGAGTCCCGCCAACTATCCCTACGGAATCTATACCATCCCGGAGATTTCCTTTATCGGGAAGACCGAAGAACAACTGACCGACGAAGACGTTCCCTACGAGGTGGGCGTAGCCTATTACCGCGAAATCGCGCGCGGCCAGATTCGGGGCGACACCACGGGGCGCCTGAAAATCATTTTTCATCGTGAAACCAAGCAGATATTGGGCGTTCACGTCATCGGCGAAGGCGCTTCCGAGTTGCTTCATATCGGCCAGGCGGTTATGATTTTGGGCGGGTCCGTGGAATACTTTATCGACACGGTTTTCAACTATCCCACTTTGGCGGAATGCTACAAGGCCGCGGCGTTTAACGGCCTCAACAAACTGTCCAAGTTCTAGAATGGAGGCACAGGCCAGGTAGCCTTGTGTACTGACGTGCGGCGAGCGATTGGAATTACCACGGCAGAGGATGTGGCCACTGGCCTGGTTGAGGATCACCAGCTGGCCGGACCACTCCGTGTCTATCAGGAAACCGGCGACGACCCCTTGCTCACCATGCCCCCCGCCGGAATTGCGCAGGTTTTTGCCGAAGAGGTCCGTGCGGTAGCATCCGGCCAGGCCGTGGAAGCCATCGGCATCGGGATGCCCGGCTTGATCCGGAACGGGTTCATCGAAGAGTCACCGAACTTGCGCCAGTTGAAGGGCGCGCAGTTTCAGGAACTTGTCTCCGATGCGTTGCGCGAGCTTGGGATCCGCACGCCGGTCTACGTTTACAATGACGCAGACATGGTCGCCGCCGGATTGGCGGCCACGCGAGGCCATCTGGATCGCATGATCCGCGTGTGGACGCTCGGATATGGCATCGGGTTCGGCAGCTATCCCCAGCGCGAGGGCGTTTGGGAAGGCGGGCATATGGTGGTTTCGCTCGATCCGCGCGAGCGTTTTTGTGGATGCGGCGGCGTCGGCCATCTGGAAGGCATCATGGGGCAGCGGGCCATGCGGCTTCGTTTTCTCGACATGGAGCCTGACGAGGTTTTTGAGAACGCGCACCACGGCGACCCACGTTGTATTGAATTCGTCAGACTTTGGCATCGGGCCTTGGCTGCCGCAACCGCGAATTCGATTCACTTGTCGGGTGCGGGCAAATTCTACCTTTCCGGCTTCAACTCCAGACACCTGGATCTCAATTTGCTGGACCGCTATATGCATGAGATGGTCAAGATGAGTCCGCTGCAAAGCTACGCGTTTGAAGTGGTCGCCGGCACCGATGAGATCAGCGTCGTCGGCGCCGCGGTGAGCGCGCTGCACGCCGCGTTTCAGGTTGTCGGAGTATAAGCGGCCTCTCTGCTCCGGGCCGGTTACGCTACACTCAGACTTTCGATGCGCGAGCAAATCTCCCCGGCCAGTACGGTCAGCGGCGCGATCCAGCTTCCCGGCGACAAGTCCATTTCCCACCGTTATGCGATGCTGTCGGCGGTCGCCGAAGGCGCTTCCAAGATTGCGAATTATTCCACGGGCGCCGATTGCCAGTCGACGCTCGCGTGCATGCGGGCCCTGGGCGCGGAAGTGGAGAAGCAGGAGGGAATCGTCTGCGTGCACGGCCGCGGGCTGGATGGATTGCACGAGCCGGCCGCCCTGCTGGACGCCGGAAATTCGGGTTCCACCATCCGCATGCTTTCCGGCATTCTGGCCGCGCAGCCTTTTGTGAGCCGGATCGGCGGCGACGAATCCCTTTCCCGCCGGCCGATGCAGCGCATTATGAAGCCCCTGGAGGAAATGGGCGCCCGCATCGAAGCCCGGGATGGCCGCTTTCCGCCGCTCACGATCTACGGAACCAGACTGCGCTCCATCGAGTACACGCTGCCGGTGGCGAGCGCTCAGGTAAAGAGCTGTGTCTTGCTGGCTGGCCTTTACGCCAACGGCCGCACCACGGTGCACGAGCCGGTCCGCACGCGCGATCACACGGAGCTGGCGCTGCGGGAATTCGGAGCCGATGTTGAGGTTCGGCAGCGATCGATCACCGTGACGGGCCGTCCGCACCTGCAGGCGCGGGAGTTGCGGGTACCGGGCGATTTGTCCTCGGCGGCTTTCTTTCTGGTCGCCGCGCTGATGGCCAAGGAAGCCGCGCTCACCATTCACGGCGTTGGGATGAATCCCACGCGCTCCGGGTTGCTGGATTTTCTAGCTGGGATGGGCGCGCAGATCCAGATTCTGGACGTCACCTCGGCCGGAGGCGAGTTATCGGGCAACCTCCTCGTTCGCAACTCACGCATCCGCGGCGGCGTGCTGGAAAAGGCACAGACCGCCGCCCTCATCGACGAGATTCCCGTACTCGCCGTGCTGGGCGCAGCCAGCGAGGAAGGACTGATCGTGCGCGATGCTTCGGAATTGCGAGTCAAGGAAACCGACCGCATCGCCACCGTCGCCGATAACTTCCACCGCATGGGCCTCGAGATCCGTGTGAACGAGGATGGCTTTGAAGTCCCCGGCCGGCAGCAGTTCCACGCGGCCGAATTGGATTCGTTCGGCGATCATCGCATCGCCATGGCGTTTTCGGTGGCCGCACTCGCTGCCGATGGCCCTTGTGTCATCGACGGCGCCGAGTCTGCCTCCGTGTCTTTCCCCGAATTTTTCGATACACTACATCGAGTCACCGGGTAAACCTGCAATGGCCGTCGCTGACCTGACCTTGGAAGGCTTGGTTCACGATCTGAACAACGTGTTTCAGACCATTTCGGAGAGCGCGGAGCTGCTGGAAGACGATCCGCGCTGGGAAAAACTGGCGCATACTCTGCTGCGTAGCGTGGATCGGGGCCATCGCATCGTGCACAGCATTCTCGAAACCAACCGGTCCGCCACCGAGCTCGGGCCCGTGATCGAGAACGCCGCGCAATTCTGCCAGGACTATCTGGAATGCGCCAACGGCCCGAGGATCGGCTTCACCTCCGAGATCGATCCGGACTTCCGCCTGAAGGGCGATGCGGCCGCCTGGGAGCGTGTGCTGGTGAACCTGTTCCTCAATTCCGCGCAGGCCGGCGCCAAGAACATCCGCTTACAGGCGCGCGGCAACGAAATCGTGGTGACGGACGACGGTCCCGGTATTTCGCCCGAATTGCTGCCGCGCATCTTTCAACCGCGCGTGTCGACCAAGTCGATCATCTCCGGCCTGGGCCTGTACGTCGTGCAATCCATCGTCGAACAGCATGGCGGCTCGGTGACCGCGGCCAACGGCCCGAATGGCGGCGCGGTTTTTACGATGCGCCTTTAGCCTTGCGGTAGGCTTCGTCCAGAATCTCGACGACGTGTGCGACGCGCTGCCCGTGGCCGAACTTTCGCACGCCGGCCCGCAGTTGCAGCATGCACCCGGGATTAGCGCCGGCGATGACGGGCGCGCCGGTGGCGTTGATGGCGTCCATCTTTTTCCGAAGCAGCGCCATCGCCATGTCCGTGTGCACAACGTTGTAGATGCCGGCGCTGCCGCAACACTGATCGGAAAGCTGCATCTCTTTCACTCCCAGACCGGGAATGGAATTCAGCAGTTGCCGCGGCGCCGAGCGAACCCGTTGGCCGTGCGCCAGGTGGCAGGAATCCTGGTAGGTCACTGTTATGGGCAGCGGCGCCATCTCCCGGTTCAGCTCGATGGACGCGAGGAACTCATTCACGTCCTTGACCGCCGCCGAGAAGCGCTGCGCTTTGTCGCGATATACCGGGTCGTGCTCGAACAGTTCGTTGTATTCCTTCAAGGTGGACCCGCAGCCGCCGGCATTGGTAATGATCGCGTCGTAGCCGCCGTCCACGAGCGCATCGATGTTGCGCCGCGCCAGCTTGCGGGCTTCGTCGCGGATTCCCGCGTGCACGTGCAGCGCGCCGCAGCAGCCCTGGCCATCGGGAATCGAAACTTCGCATCCATTCTTTTGCAGGACCCGCACGGTGGCCTCATTCAGCCGCGCGAAACTGATGTTCGCGATGCAACCGCCCAGAAACGCCACGCGGTAACGCCGGGCGCCTTCCGCGGGCAGCGTTTTGCCGTAGTAGCCGAAGAAGAAGGGCGTCTCGATTTCCGGCGCCAGGCTTTCCACTTCGCGCAGGCGCTCGGGTAAAAAGCCCAGCATGGCCACCAGCCGCTTCAGACCGCTGGCTTGAAAAAAGAAGAGCAGCGCGCCAACGATTTCCAGGTTGATTCGCGAAGGCAGCAAGCGCCGGAACACCAGCGAACGCAGGCGCCGCTCCAACCAGGGGCGCCGGACCCGGTTCTCGATGTCCGCGCGCGCGGCCTCCACCAACCGCCCATACTGCACGCCCGAAGGGCACGCACTTTCGCAGCCCCGGCAAGCCAGACAAAGCTCGATGTGGTCGATGTACGACTGGCTGACCGGAGCGCCGTTGGACACCTGGACCATTTGGTAGATGCGGCCGCGCGGCGAATCCATCTCCACGTGCAGTTCGCGGTACGTGGGGCAAGCGTTCAGGCACAATCCGCAATGCACGCAGCGATCCAGATCCACCTGCTGCGGCTTGTCGAATTGGGCCACGTCAGATGCGGCCATATAACCTGCCGTGGTTCAACAGACCTTTGGGATCGAACATCTCCTTGACCTTTTTCATCATGGCAAAGTCATCCCCGGGTCGCGGCCAAAGCTCGTGCAGCCCGCGAAATTCCGGCGGTGCAAACTCAATCACGCTTTGGCCAATACGGGGAAGGCGCAAGGCGCCGGTGTCCGGGAAGTAGACATAGCAGACGCCCGAACCGGCACGAACCAAAGCCTGGCCGGGCGCGGCTTCGAGCACGCCGCCCATCTCGGACAGCAGACAGGAGACGCGGACCACGGCGCCGTTCGGGTTCTCGCGCAAGAATCGCGGCGTCAGCTCCCGAATCCCCCGCCACAGCGATTCTTCGTTCGTTCCTTCCAGCACTTTCGCTCCGGAGAGTTCGTGCGAGTAACGGTCCAGTACGGCTGCGCTGCCCCCGGCCTGGATCAGGAGCTGGTAGGAACCCGGAGTTTTCAAAATGTCGATCGCGGCCGGCTGCAGCCTGCTCTGGAGGACCCGGTCGCGCGCCGACAAGACTTCCCCGATTCGCTGAAATTCCCAAGTGAAGCTTCTCGTCTCATGCGGCATCGGATGAATGCGGAAATTCACCGTCGCGATCGCGGCCAGGGTCCCGAACGACCCGATCATGAGCTTGCTCATATCCAGGCCCGCGACGTTCTTCACCACCATGCCACCGGTCTTCACCAGTTTGCCCTCGAGCGTGGCGAACGTCATGCCGATCACCATGTCACGCGCGCTGCCGTACAACCGCCGCCGCGGGCCGCTGACATTGGCCGCCAGAGATCCGCCCACCGTCGCGCGCTCGAAGAAGGGAGGATCGAGCGGGACGATCTGCCGGTGCTCCGCCAGCACGCGAGTCAATTCGCAGTAGGTGATGCCCGCGCCCACGCTGATCGTCAAATCGCGCGGGTTGTATTCGAGTACGCCGCTCAACGCGCTGGTCGAGACCGTGACATCCGAGGCGGCGACCGGACCGCCCATCCGCTCCTTCGTCGAGTTACCGCAAAGAGTGATCCGCTGGTTCCGCAGGTTTGCTTCCGCCAGACAATCCGCGAGTTCCTCCGGCGTGCCGGGAGCGATGACCATGAAGTAGCTATCGTACCAGCCGACGTTCGGAGCATGCCGCGGCCTTGTAACAATAGAAGCTCCGGTGTTCATGTTCGATTTGTTTCGCTCGTTCCTGCCGCTCCAAAATCCGATCGGCTTTGGCGCGGGCGACTTCCTTGAACTTACGGTCGCGGGGATACTGGTGCTTTTGACACTGGTTTCACGGCCGTTGCTGGAGCCTTATGCGCGTAGGCTGGCGGCGAAGACCGGCTGGTGCATCCTGCTGCTGGCGCTGCTGCCGGTGGGGCTGCGGCTGGCGCTGCTGGCGCATCACCCGGTTCCGACGCCCGATGTCTACGATGAGTTTGGCCATCTGCTGGTGGCCGACACGCTGCGCCACTTTCGTTTCGCCAATCCGGCGCATCCGCTGAGCCAATTCTTCGAAACGTTTTTCGTGCTCCAGCAGCCGACCTACAGCTCGATCTACCCGATCGGCCAGGGACTTATGCTCGCGCTGGGCCGCTGGATCTTTGGATTGCCCTGGGCCGGCGTGCTTCTGTCGACGGCCGCACTGTGCACGCTGACCTACTGGATGCTGCGGGCCTGGACCACGCCATTGTGGTCGCTTCTGGGCGGGCTGCTCGCGGTGATCGAATTTGGCCCGTTGAATCCATGGATGAACAACTATTGGGGGGGGTCGCTGGCGGCCGCGGCCGGCTGTCTGGTGTTTGGCGCGTTGCCTCGCATTCAAGAGTCGCGCCGATCGCGCGACGCGGTATTTCTCGGCCTGGGGCTGGGAGTGCATCTGTTGGTTCGCCCCTACGAGTCGGTGTTGCTGGCGCTCACCGCCATCTTGTTTTTCACACCGAATTTTCGAGGTTTGCTGAAACCTGCGACGGTCGCTTTCGCCGTCCTGCTGCCGGCGCTCGGCCTGACACTGCTGCAGAACGAGCGTGTGACCGGAAGCTGGACCACGCTGCCCTACATGCTGAGCCGCTATCAGTATGGCGTCCCGGCAACGTTTACGGTTCAGGCCGATCCGGTCCCGCATCGCGACCTTACGCCACAACAGCAGCTCGAATACAAGTCCCAGCTCTCGTTCCGCACCACGGGTCCGGAGACCGTGAAGTCGTTTCTGTTGCGACTGGAGTACCGCGTCCGCTTCTACCGTTTTTTCTTTCTGGCCCCGTTGTATATCGCGCTGCTCTTCTTTTTCCCCGCGCTCGGTGCATCCCGCTTCCGATGGGTTGTGTTGACGCTGGTGATCTTCGCGCTCGGCGTCAACTTCTATCCGTTTTTCGAGGTGCATTACCTGGCCGCGCTCACGTGCCTTTTTGTTTTGGTGAGCATCACGGGCTTGCGGCAATTGAGCCGGTGGAGTCCGCTTGCCGCGCAGCTCGTGTTGTTCCTCTGCGTGGCCCACTTCGTTTTCTGGTACAGTCTGCATCTCGTCGAAGGCTCGGATGTTTCGCTGGCGATGGAGCAGTATGAGACCTGGGACGGAATCAATCACTCGAATCCCCTGCGCCGCGTCCTGGTGAAACGTCAGCTGGGCGGGATCGGTGGCAAGTTATTGGTGTTCGTCCGCTACTGGCCGCAACATCACTTCCAGGAGGAATGGGTCTACAACGAAGCCGATATCGACCAGGCGCGCATTGTTTGGGCGCGCGACCTGGGCGACGCCGAAAACGAGAAGCTTTTGCGCTATTACCCGGACCGCACGGCGTGGCTGCTCGAGCCCGATGCAACGCCGCCGAAGCTCAGCCGCTACGCGCCCTCGCCTACGAAATCGCCGCCGGTCCCAACCCCAACGCCGCCTCCTTTGCGGTTCGAGCAGGTGCGGTAGCCCATGTATCTCTTCCACCTGCTTCGTTCATTTCTGCCATTGCTGAATCCGATCGGGTTCGGTGCAGCGGACTTCATCGAGCTGATCCTGACTTCGGTGATCGTGGCGCTGGCACTGTTGTCGCGGCGCCTGCTGGAGCCATTCGGCCGGCGCCTCGCGGCGAAGACGGGCTGGTGCATGTTGCTTTTGGCGGCTCTGCCCATCGTGCTGCGACTGTCGCTGCTGCCGCAGTACCCGGTTCCAACGCCTCTGGTGGCCGACGATTTCAGCTACCTGCTCTCAGCCGATACGCTGCGGCACTTGCGGCTGGCGAATCCCACGCACCCGCTGCACCAATTCTTCGAAACGTTTTTCGTGCTGCAGCAGCCGGCCTACAGCTCGATTTTTCCGTTGGGCCAGGGGATCGTAATCGCACTGGCGTGGTCGATCTTCGGCCATCCCTGGGCCGGAGTGGCGCTTAGTGTTGGCGCGTTATGCGCCTTGTGCTACTGGATGCTGCGCGCCTGGATCACACCGGGGTGGGCGTTGGTAGGCGGACTGCTCGCGGTCGCCGAGTTCGGACCTTTGAGCCAGTGGATGAACAGCTATTGGGGCGGAGCGGTCTCGGGCTGTGCGGGCTGTCTCGTCTTTGGAGCGCTGCCCCGATTGCGCAACGAGGGGCGCAGGCGGGACGCCGCTCTTCTCGGCTTAGGGCTCGGCTTGCAGGTGTTGACCCGCCCGTACGAATTCCTCTTTCTGGTTGCGAGCGTGATTCTGTTTTTCGCGCCGTGCTGGCGCAAGCTGTTCAAGCCGGCTTCCGTGACGGTCCTCGTGATGCTTCCGGCGTTCATGCTGATTTTGTTTCAGAACCGTGCGGTCACCGGCAGTTGGACGACGCTGCCCTACCTGCTGAGCCGCTACCAATATGGCGTTCCCACGACGTTCACGTTCCAACCCAACCCGGCGCCGCACCTGCAGTTGACGCGCGAGCAAGAGCTTGGCTATGAAGCGCAGTCCGACGTACACGGCCCAGGCGTCGATTCGTGGGCGAGTTATTGGACCCGCTGGGCCAGCCGAGTTCGTTTCTACCGCTTCTTCTTTCTCGCGCCGCTCTATCTGGCCTTGCTGGCGTTTCTGCCGGCGCTGCGGGAACTCCGTTTCACGTGGGTCGCGGGCACTGTCCTTCTATTCAGCCTGGGAACCAATTTCTACCCTTATTTCTACTCCCACTACATCGCCGCCTTGACGTGTGTATTCGTGCTGGCGAGCGTCGTGGGCCTCGACCGCCTCAGCCGGTGGACGATCCGCGCGCAGCCGGTTGGCGAACCGTGTGCCCGGATTCTCCTGTTCCTGTGCGCCGCTCATTTCGTCTTCTGGTACGGCCTGCACGCCTCGCGCAAGGAAGACCTGTACCGCGCGATGACGCCGTACGAAACCTGGGATGCAATCAATCACGGCGATCCGCAAGGACGAATCGCGATCGGTCGCGAGCTTCAAACCGCACCAGGCAAGCAACTGGTGTTTGTGCGCTACTCGCCGCAGCATGACTTCGAGGAGTGGGTCTACAACGCCGCGAACATCGATCAGGCCCGGATTGTTTGGGCGCGCGATCTCGGGGCGGAGGAAAATCAAAAGCTCCAGCGCTACTATCCGGATCGCACGGCCTGGCTGCTGGAACCGAACGCCAAGCCGCCGCGTCTGCAGCACTATCCGCCATCGGGCGAGTGAATCGCGGCTACCAACCGGTCTTTACCATGCGATCCAGAATCACCGCGCGGTATTCGTTCATTCGTTCGGGCTTGCGCTTCAGCGGCGCCGGAATGATCGCGGCGAGCCGGGCGGATTGTTCGCGGTCCAACTGCGACGCGGGAACGTGATAGTAAAACTGCGCGGCGGCTTCGGCGCCGTAGATGCCGCGGCCCCATTCGATCACGTTCAAATACAGCTCCAGAATCCGGTCTTTGGTCAGGAACGCTTCGGCCAGGGGCACTAAGGCAAACTCGGCGCCTTTCCGAAGAAAAGACCGCTCGGTGCCCAAAAACAGATTCTTGACTAATTGTTGCGTAATGGTGGACCCGCCGCGCCCCAGCCGGTGATGCTGCAGGTCGTCTTGCACCACTTTCTGCATTTCGATCCAATCGAATCCATGATGCTGGCGGAAGCGGCCGTCTTCGGCGGCCACGACGGCGTGCTGCAGGTTGAGTGAGACCTGGCGGAGGGGAATGAATTCGTAGCGCTTGTGATAGGGGCGATGTTGCCGGATGGCTTGCACGCGGCGCTGAATCTGCACTACGGTGGTCAGGGGATTCACGTAGCGCAGCGTTAGAAGTGAAATCGCGCAGAGGGCGTAGAGGCCGGCCACGAGCGCGAACGCGCCTAGAAGAATGTTTCGCAACAGCGTGCGCAGCCGCTTCATCCTTTACCAATCTCGCATGCCCGCCGGATTGCTATGATCGAAGCTTCCGCCATGACCACCGTCTCCCACCTGGAATGCAGTGTGTGCGGCAAGCGCAGGACCGCCGGGGAAATCCACAACCTGTGCGAATGCGGCGGGCCATTGCTGGTTCGCTATGACCTCGCGAAAGCTAAACTGGCCTGGAAGCGGGAAAGCGTTGCGGGCGGTCCTTCGACCATGTGGCGCTATGCCCCTGTGCTTCCGGTGCGCGACCCCGGTTGCATCGTCTCGCTGGGCGAAGGCATGACGCCGCTCCTGCGGACCTTCCGGCTGGGCGAGCGGTTGGGCGCGAAAAACCTCTGGGTCAAAGACGAGGGCCTCAATCCCACCGGTTCGTTCAAAGCCCGCGGACTGGCCTGCGCGATCTCCATGTGCAAGGAGCTGGGCATTCGCAAACTCGCGATTCCTTCGGCCGGCAACGCGGCCAGTGCGCTTGCCGCTTATTGCGCCGCGGCCGGCATGGGAGCGCACATCTTCATGCCGCGCGACGTGCCGCAATCGAATTACATCGAATGCCGGGCCTTTGGCGCGCATGTCACCCTGGTGGACGGCCTGATTAGCGATTGCGGCCGCATGGTGGCCGAACGCAAGGACGCCGAAGGCTGGTTCGACGTCAGCACGCTGAAGGAGCCATACCGGATCGAGGGCAAGAAGACCATGGGCTACGAAGTGGCCGAGCAGCTGGGTTGGAATTTACCCGACGCCATCTTCTATCCGGCGGGCGGCGGCGTCGGTCTGATCGGCATGTGGAAAGCCTTCGACGAGATGGAGCAACTCGGCTGGATTTCCAGCCATCGCCCGAAGATGATCGCGGTACAGGCCGCGGGCTGCCAGCCGGTGGTTCGCGCTTTCGAACGCGGCGACGAACAGTCCGAATTCTGGGAAGGCGCTCACACGGTGGCGGCGGGTCTGCGCGTGCCGAAGCCGCTGGGCGACCGGCTGATGCTGGCCGGCGTTCGCGCGAGTCAGGGAACCGCGGTCGCGGTGAGCGACCAAGAATTACTGGACGCGAGCCTAGAACTAAGTGCTCTGGAAGGAATTTTCGCCGCGCCGGAGGGAGGCGCCTGCGTAGCCGCGTTGCAAAAGCTGCTGGCCAACGGCTTTCTAGAGCCGCACGAGCGTATCGTAATTTACAATACCGGCGCGGGTCTGAAGTACCTGGAAGCGTATTCGACGCGATTTCCGCGCGCCACGGCATCCGAGCAGGACAAGCTGGGCGGTTTAATTACACCCCGGTGACGGCGGATTGTTTTGACACTGCCTGTGGATTTCTGGGACACTAATAAAGTGTCGTGGGAGTCAGCCCATCCTCCCGGCTTCGGTCCTGCTAGTAACCCTCAAGTCCGCGGTCGTGAACCTGCCTCTTCAGTTATGACGCCAAGGAGCATTCAATGAAACTTTTCGTCGGGAATCTGCCCTATGCGGCTACAGAAGCCGACTTAACGGATTTCTTCTCGCAGGCTGGTGTTGCCGTGGACAGCGTCAATGTAATGCGTGACCGCTTTACCGGCGAAGCTCGCGGATTCGGATTCGTCGAGATCAACGACGATGCCGCCGCCAACCGTGCCATCGAGTCCTGCAATGGCCGCGACCTGATGGGGCGCGCCCTGGTGGTCAACGAAGCCCGCCCGATGGTTCCCCGTGAAGGCGGCGGCGGCCGCGGACCCGGCGGGGGTGGCCGCGAACGGCGCGGCGGCGGCCGCGGACGGTAGGCCCGCTTCTCAGGCCTCCAACATTTTGGCAATGGCGTCGGCGTCGTTGGGAACGACGACGGGAGCATTGCCGTATCTCGATTCAATCGCGTTGCCGTCGGGGTCCTGCAACTGCCCGGTGTGGTAGCGATAGATGTAGTCCGGGTCCTTGAGCACATTCCCCGTTAAGACCGCAACGACGTCTTCGTCCGCGCGAATCACCCGCGCTCGCACCAGTTTCTGAATCCCCGCCAGCGTAGCCGCCGAAGCCGGCTCACAACCGATGCCGCATTGGCCGATGATGGCTTTCGCATCGGCGATCTCCTGTTCGCTCACCTTTTCGACCACGCCGTTGGTCACCGTCACCTCGTGGAGCGCTTTGGGCCAGGACACGGGATCGCCGATCTTGATGGCGGTGGCGAGCGTATGCGGATCGGGAACGTTCTGAAACTCGCCGCGCTGTTGCAGGAAGCGATAGAACGGGGCGGCGCCTGCGGCCTGGATCACGGCCAACCGCGGGAGCTTGTGGATCAGGCCGAACTGGCAGAGTTCGCGGAGCGCCTTTCCAAACGCCGAGGTGTTGCCCAGGTTGCCGCCGGGCAGCACGATCCAGTCTGGCGGAGTCCAGTCGCGCTGGTCCAGCATTTCGAAAATGATCGACTTTTGGCCCTCGATGCGAAACGGGTTGATGGAGTTGAGCAGGTAAATGCCCAGGCGTTCGGCCAACACGCGCACCAGCGCGAGAATCTGATCGAAGTTCGCTTCTACCTGCAGCGTTTGCGCGCCATATTCCAGGGCCTGGGCCAGCTTGCCGTAGGAGACGTTGCCGTGCGGAATGAAGACGATCGAATCCAGCCCGGCCGCGCTCGCGTAAGCCGCCATGGAAGCGGAAGTGTTGCCGGTGGACACGCAAGCGACGCGCCGGCGATCCAGACGAATGGCCTGCGTCACGCCGCAGGTCATGCCGTTGTCTTTGAACGAGCCGGTGGGATTGAAGCCCTGGTGCTTGAACGTGATGCGGTCCAGGCCAGAGTAGCGCGCGGCGCGGGGAGCATCCAGCAGCGGCGTGTTGCCCTCCCGCAAGGAAACCGCCTGATGATGGTGGCCGTCGAAGGGCAGTAATTCGCGATAGCGCCAGACACCGCTTTGATCCAGCATGCGGTTGGACGTGCGGCGCTCGCGCCAGGTCTTTCTCCATCCGTCCGCTTCGATGCGGTCCTCGGTGAACACAACTTCGAGTAGTCCGCCGCAAGTGGGGCAGTTATATAGCGCTTCGTCAATCGGGAAGCGCTCGCGGCATTGCTGCTCGAAGCACGCCAACTCAGCTAGCATGATTAAAGTATCCACAATATGCTGTCGGTTTGTCTCGAAAAGCACAGGGTCGTGGTGCGCCGTCAGGCGCGGCCCCGCCGGCCGCATGGATTCGCGCTGATCCGGCTCTTGGAAGGCGGCATTTGCAATACGGATCTGGAGCTGCAGCGCGGTTACTACGGCTTTCAGGGAACGCCCGGGCACGAGTTCGTGGGTGAGGTTGTGGAAGCGGACAATGCGCGCTGGATCGGCCAGCGCGTGGTCGGCGAAATCAATCTGGCGTGCGGGCGCTGCGGCTGGTGCAAGCGCGGCCTGGGGCGCCACTGTCCCCGGCGCACCGTGCTGGGCATTGTGAAGCAGCCGGGTGCGTTCCGCGAATTCCTGACGCTGCCGGAGCGCAATCTGCACCGCGTACCGCGGGAGGTTCCCAACGAGCACGCCGTATTCGTCGAGCCGCTCGCGGCGGCCTGCGAGATTCTCGACCAGGTGCGGATTCCGCCGCGCGCGCCGGTGGCGGTGCTGGGCGATGGCAAGCTGGGCCTGCTGGTGGGCCAGGTGTTGAAAGCGCACGGCGCCAAAGTGCATCAATATGGGCGGCACAAGGAGAAGCTGCGGATCGCCGAGCAGGCCGGCATCGACACCGAGATCGCGCGAAAGCTGCCCGTGGCGAAATACGAATTCGTCGTGGAAGCCACCGGATCGAGCGAAGGCCTGCAGCAAGCGGTGCGGATGACCCAGCCTCGCGGCACCGTGGTGATGAAGTCCACGGTGCACGGCCTGCTGGCGATCGACACGGCGCCCGCCATCGTGAATGAAATCACGCTGGTTGGCTCGCGCTGTGGACGTTTCGCGCCCGCGCTGCGGCTTCTCGAAACCGGCCGCGTGCAGGTGGACAACCTGATCTCCGCAGTGCTGCCGTTACGGAAGGCGCCGCTGGCTTTCCAGCAGGCCGCGAAACCAGGAATCTTGAAGGTGCTTCTGCATGCGTGAAATGCGAATCGTTTGCGGCCTGATCGCAAGCTCGATCACGCTCGCCGCCCAGACCCCGGTGTACGGCTACCGCGTGGTGCACGTTTACCCGCACGACCCAGAGGCCTTCACCCAAGGCCTGGAATTCCGCGCCGGCTATCTTTACGAAGGAACCGGATTGAAGGGGCGCTCGTCGCTGCGCAAGGTGAAACTCGAAACGGGCCAGGTGCTGCAGCAGATCGACCTGCCGCCGGAATATTTTGGCGAAGGCATCACCGTCATCAATCAGCAGATCATCGAGCTCACCTGGCAATCCCAAATCGGATTCGTTTACAATCAGGCCTCCTTCCAGCAACTGCGCAGCTTCAACTATCCCGGCGAAGGCTGGGGTCTCGCCAATGACGGCCAGCAGATCTATATGAGCGATGGAACGGCAGCGATTCGTTGCTGGGACCCCGTCACTCTTGAGGAGAAGCGGCGCTTCACGGTTCGGGACCGCGGCAAGCCCGTAATGAATCTCAACGAACTGGAATACGTGCACGGCGAGCTGTACGCCAACGTCTGGCAAACCGACCGGATCGCGCGCATCTCGCTGCGCGACGGGCATGTGCTGAGCTGGGTGGATCTTTCGGGCCTGCTGAGCGATGCCGACCGAGCTGGGCCTGTGGACGTACTGAACGGCATTGCGTACGACGTGCTGGGCAACCGCTTGTTTGTTACCGGCAAACTCTGGCCGAAGCTTTTCGAGATCAGGATTGTGCCGAAATCTAGAGCGGGCAAATAGACGGCGTCAGCGGAAGAGGCGTCGCAGCCGGTCCTTCACCCGGGCGTACCACGATCGCGATGGCGCAACGGGCCGTGGGGCCGGCAAGCTCGCCTTAGGTATCTCCAGCACCGGCTTCGCCTGATAAGGCTCGCTCGCAACCATACGGACGCGAAAACCCTCAAACGTGTAGGTCTTGCGATACAGATGCCCATCATCTCCTTCGAGCACGAGAGTGAAACGCGGCACGGAACCGGTATGATCCACTTCGACCGGGAAATGCCCGGCCACATCGCGCTCGATGTAAGCCGTCTCGTAACGGTGATGCCTCAGGCTCCAGACAAAGACGCGGAAGCTGTCGAACTCATAGGGCTGAAGACCTTTGTTGATGGTGGTCCACAGCCAGTTGTTCTTCACCACGTCGTCGTCGTGAACCTGCCCCAGCGCAAAATACGACGTGATGCGATGGCCTTCGGCATATTGCGCCACCTCGTCGGGAATCGCCATGCTGAGCGGCCGTGTCAGCACCCAGCCGGCTTTGCCTTCCGGACCCCGCACCAGGCTCCAGTCGTCCATCGGCACAGAAGGAGCAGGCGGTGGCGCGGGTGGAGGTGTGGCTTGCGGTTTCGGCTGATCCGTCTGAGCGGGCGCGAGCGACTGGCTGTTCGGAACCGAGAGAGCCTCCCAGTTGGCCGGTACCGGCGGCGGGGGCGGACGGGGCGGCGGTGGAAGATTGGATTGCGACGCTTTGGCCTTCGGTCTCCGCCGGACGGTCACGCGCTTGACCTCCGCCGGCTCGAAGATCTCGGGCGGCTGGGTTCGAGGCGCGAGTTTGTGCCCGATCACCTCCACCTTGCCGTTCTCGGGAATCTGCCAGAAGCTGGGCGAGGAGCGGTTGGGCTCGGTGTGCACGTTCAGCAGTTCGAAGACGGTCGCCGTGCCTTGGGACGGATAATGCGCGGCGGCGTCCGCCATCTGCCGCAGCCCCTCCATTTGAGCGGTGCTAAGCAGCTGGCGCAGATCGGTCCAGCCTTCGACGCCCGTGGCCGTGCGCACTTTGACGAAGCGATGGCGGTATTCGATGATGTCGACTTTGTCGCCGTGCTGGGCGGTCGCGGTGATGGACGACTGTCTGGCCAGCGCGCTGCGCAAATTCAGGGTGCTGGGTCCGACATAGGCCTCGCCCAGCGACGCGGCGGGCGGCGGCTGATCGGAACACGAGACGAGGAAGCCGAACCAAAGACAGAATACCGCGCGATTCAATCTCACGAGCGCTAGCTTCTATTGCTAGTGTAACAATAGTGGGCGAAGAGGAAGTCAGAACCCAGGCCGAATTTTATTGTCCGAACTGCCGCGCCGCGGTGGACCATCCGCTGGTCTGCGGCGATTGTTCGGCGCTCATCTGCAGGACCTGCGGAACGCCGCTGGAACGTGTGGACGAGCTGGGGATCGGCTAGGGTACCCAGGTCCGCAGAAACCGGGCCGGATCGGTGGGCTCGATCGAAAATGGCGCTGCTCCGGCCGGCACCAGCCATGCTTCCCCTTCGCGAAAGGGCTGGTCCGCAATCGTGCCGCGCCCGCTCAGGAATATCAGCAAGTGAAAGCGGCCCGGTTCGGGCTTGTACAGCAGACTCGAAGCGGTTCGCGCCAGTTCGGTGTGGAAATAGCGGCAATCCACCGGCAGCATGACGGATCGGAGGGTGCTGGCCTCGGTGGAGGCGACGTCCATGGCTTTCTCGAGGTGCAGCTCGCGCGGCCGGCCATAGTCGTACAGGCGGTACGTGACGTCGGAATGCTGCTGGATTTCGCAAATCGCGAGTCCCGCGCCGATGGCGTGCACGGTGCCGGCGGGAATGAAAAAGACGTCGCCGGCTTGCACGTCCACCCACTGCAGCAGGTCCTCAATCTCTCCGCTGAGTGCCGCTTCGCGCAGGCGTTCCGCGCTGATGGGCTCGCGAAACCCGGCCGCGATGCGAGCGCCCGGATCGGCGCGCAGGACGTACCACATCTCCGTCTTGCCGGCGCTGGCTTCGTGCTCCGCGGCGTAAGTATCGTCGGGATGAACCTGCACGGACAGACGCTCGCTGGTGAACACGAACTTCACCAGCAGCGGTAAATCGGCCTCGAACCACACCTCGCCGATCTTTTTGTCCGAACTCGGATACCAGGGAGCAAGGTCAGTGGCGCCCCAAACCTTCTCCAGAAACCGCGTGCCGAGGCGGCGGGGTGCGTGATCAGCCACGGATGAAACGCTCGATGCGGTCGAGCCCGCGTTCCAGTTCTTTTATCGATGTTGCATACGAAACGCGGATGTGCTCGCTGGTCCCGAACGCTTCACCGGGAACGACAGCGACATGTTCTTCCGCGAGCAGCTTCTCGGAAAACTGAAAGGCGGAAGAAATGCCGCTGTGGAAGGCGGCCGCAACATTCGGATAGGCGTAAAACGCGCCGCGCGGCGGAGCGATTTTCACGCCCGGAACAGCTCGCAGACGCTGGACGACGTAATCGCGGCGGCGGCGGTACTCGGCTAGCATCACGCCGATGGAATCCTGCGGTCCGCGGAGCGCTTCGATCGCGGCCTTCTGCGACACCGAAGTCGGGTTCGACGTAGTGTGGCTCTGCAGTTTCATCATGGCGTCGATCAGCGGCTTCGGCGCCAGCGCGAAACCAATGCGCCAGCCGGTCATGGCGTAAGTCTTGGACAGCGATCCCGCCACGATCACGTGCTCCTTGGCGCCGGGCATTGTGGCGATGGAGAAGGGCTCGCTGTCATAGAGGAAGCGGCAATAGCACTCATCCGTCATGATGCGGATGCCGTTCCGCACGGCCAGGTGGTAGATCTTTTCGAACTCTGCCCGGTCCAGCACGGAGCCGCTGGGATTGTTCGGCGAGTTGATGAGGATCAGCTTCGTCTTGCCAGTGATTTTCGACGCGACGGCATCGGCCGTGTAAGTGAAGCCCGCGGCCTCGTCGCTATCCACGAAAACGCATTTGCCGCCGGCGTAATTGACCACGTCTTTGTACGTGACCCAGTAGGGCACCGGGATGATCACCTCGTCGCCTTGGGCAATCAGCACTTGCATCAGGTTAAAGATGGCGTGTTTGCCGCCGACGGTTACCAGGCACTCGCCGGGCGCATAATTTGTTCCATAGTCGTCGTGATGACGCGCGCAGATGGCCTGCTTCAGCTCCACCGTGCCGCCGGTCGGCGTGTACTTGGTGAAGTTGGCGTCGATCGCGGCGATGGCCGCTTGCTTGATGTTGTCGGGGGTCGCGAAATCGGGCTCACCGGCGCTGAAATCCACCACGTCGACGCCTTCACGGCGGAGGCGGTCGGCTTCCGCGGCGACTTTCATCGTCGAGGACTCGCTGATGCGTGCGATGCGCCCGGCTAAATCGAGGGTTGCTGGCAAGGTTATTCCTCTCTGGTAACTTCCAGAACTCTTCTCTTTAGTCTACCTTCGATCGATGGCGGCACGAGGCCGGAGATGTTGCCTCCCAGGCGAATGACTTCCTTCACCAGCCGCGAGCTGATGAAAGAGTGTGCCTCGCCGGCCATCAGAAACACGGTTTCGATTTCAGGCCGCAGCCGGCGGTTCATGAGCGCCATCTGCAGTTCGTATTCGTAGTCCGAGATTGCCCGGATGCCCCGCAGGATGACGCTGGCGCCACGGTCGGCGGCGTAGTCTACCAGCAGACCGTCGAAGGAACCGACCTCGACATTGGTCACGCCGCCGATGACCTCGCGTAACATCTCCACGCGCTCCTCGACGCTGAACAGCGGCCGCTTTTCGTCGTTGCGCAGGATGGCGACGATGAGCCGGTCAAACAGCGCCGAGCCCCGCTGGATCAGATCCAGATGGCCGTTGGTGATGGGGTCGAAGGAGCCGGGGTAAATGGCCACAACCGTGGCGGGTTTGGGTCTCAAGTCGGTTCAGTTTATCAGATTGAAGAAGTGCTACAAAGGGAGTTTATGAGTGCGTCGATTCCGGTGGCCGCCGCGGCGGCCGAGGTGTTCACTCCTTTTCAGATACGCGGGGTTCGCTTGCGGAACTGGCCTGCCCATGTGGACGACAAATTGCAACCCATCACCTACCGCCCCAAACAGCAGACCGATCATCTTTTCAGGCGTGCGGAACGAACAAGAAGGCGACCTGGGCACGCACTATTACGTTTTGGCGCAGAAGAAGTTGCGCTCAAGACTCCTTCTATCGACGCCTAGCCTCGATACGAATCTCCGGAAACTGGTGTCCAATAAGCATCTTGAGGAGGATCGGCCCGATAGCCAAAACGCCGGCCAAAACCGCAATTTGCTGGCTGAAGTACAGGCCCATGAGACTGAGGAGCGCATTTAACGGCATCATCAGGACGGCAGCGATTCCGCCTGCCACTACTTGGCGCCACCATAGAAAGAACCAAACCTGCTGATGTGCCGAGCCACGCAGGCGAGAGGTTGTTTCGCCAGTAGCTACCTTCACGATGACCAGTGAGAAGCGCTTGTAAGGCCGTGAGCATAGGCGTGGGATGAACAAGTCAAATACCGCAGCATTGAGCGCAAAAACAAGCAAAACGAATGGCAGCCCCGACAACGTGTATCCTAGCGGCCGAAGCAGGGTTCCATACGCACTCAGCCCTGCCAACAACACGCCCTCGACAATTTGTGTAGGCCAATAAACACGCCAAAACGCACGCAACGCTTCCCAGTAGGTGAGTTCAATCGGTAATTGCTCGGAAACCGTCGTTGCGAGGTTGTAGCCGCAAGGGCAATTTGTGGCGCCAAACAGCAACGGCTCGTAACATAGCGGGCAATTCATTGGATTCTACTAATATCAGAGTTCTAATTCCCGCACAAGAACCGGTAGACCCGGTAGTTGCTCGTGAATGAAGTCGCATCCCGGTGAGCGAGTCCTGTATTGACTGACCGTCTACGACTCGATCCCCATCTGCGACAACCGGTACCGCAACGCGTTGCGCGTCAGCCCCAGCAGCCGCGCGGCCTGGCTCTTGTTGCCGCTCGCCCGCTGCAGCGCCTCGCGAATGATGGACTGCTCGTATTGATCCAGCGTCATGCCGTCGGGCAGAAAATTGCCAGTTACGGCCGCGGTCCTGGGCGGCGCGGACAAATCCAGCCGGATATCGCTCGGCTCTAACACCGGCCCGTTGCCCAGCACCAGGCTGCGCTCGATCACGTTCTCCAGTTCGCGCACGTTGCCGGGCCAATGATATTCCATCAGCCGTTGGATCGCGGCATCAGAAATCGACTCGACGCGGCTGCCCAGATCCTTGCTCAGCTTCGCGACAAAATGCTTCGCCAGGAACGGAATATCTTCTTTGCGATCCCGCAGGGGCGGAATATTGATCGGCAGCACGTTCAGGCGATAATACAGATCTTCGCGAAACTCCCCCTGCTCGAGGGCCGCGCGCAGATCCACGTTGGTCGCCGCCAGCACGCGCACGTCTACATGCCGGGTTTTGTTGCTGCCCAGCCGTTCAAACTCGCGCTCCTGCAGAATGCGCAACAGCTTCACCTGGATGCCCGGAGGAACGTCGCCGATCTCGTCCAGAAACACGGTCCCCGTATCGGCCTGCTCGAATTTGCCTGGCTTGCTGACGTTGGCCCCGGTGAACGCACCCTTCTCGTAGCCGAACAGCTCGCTCTCCATCAGGTTTTCCGGCAGTGCCGTGCAGTTGATCTTGACGAAAGGCTTGTCGGTGCGCGGCGAATGATGATGAATCGCGCGCGCGATCATGTCCTTGCCCACGCCGCTTTCCCCGCACAACAGCACCGTGGCGCGGGTCGGGGCCACGCGCTCGATGGTGGCGAAAATCTCCCGCATGGCTTCGCTCCGGCCGACAATATTGTCGAACTGATAGCGCTGGCTCAGCTCGGCGCGCAGCTCGCGATTCTCCTCGCGCAGGCTGCGCACTTCCAGCGCCTTGTTCAGCACGGTCATTAGGTGATCGAGCGAAAACGGCTTCGGCAGAAAATCGACGGCCCCTGCTTTCATCGCCTCTACCGCCGTCTCGATGCTGCCGAAAGCCGTCATCACGATCACCGGCTTGTGAGAATCCTGCTCGCGGATCTTCTGCAGCATTTGCAGGCCGCTCATGCCGGGCAGGCGCAGGTCGGTGAGGATCACGTCGGCGTCGTCGGCCAGCTTCAGCCCTTCTTCGGCGCTTCCGGCCTGCTCCACTTCGAAGCCCGCGGTCTTCAGCTGCAACTCCACAACGCGCCGCAGTTTCTCCTCGTCCTCCACCACCAGCACTGTCGCTTTCATCGGGCATCCTCACGCACGGGCAGAAAAACACGGAACACGCTGCCGCCGCCCGGTTCGCTTTCCACGTCGATCGTTCCGCCATGCTCGTCGACGATCTTGGATACGATCGCCAGGCCCAGCCCCACGCCGTCGGATTTCGTGGTGAAAAAGGGGTTGAAGATGGTCTCCAGGTGCTTGGGGTCGACGCCGGCCCCGCGGTCGATGACCGCGATCTCGACGGTATCGCCCAGCGGCCGGGTCTTCACCGTGACGCTCGCTTGCGCCGGGCTGGCTTGCACCGCATTCAGCAACAGATTGTACAGCACGCGCTCCATCAGTTGCGCGTCCAGACGCAGCGGCGGAACGTCCGGCGAGTAGTTCTTGTAAATGGTTACTCCGCTCGCGCCGGTATGTTTTTCCACTTCCGCGACGGCTTGATCGATGATGGACGCGAGCTCGGTTTGTTCGCGGTGCAGCACCAGCGGCCGGGCGAAGTCCAGAAAGCGCGTCACCAGCGCATTGGTGCGATCCACTTCGCTCGAAATGTATCCGGCCATTTCCTGTGCCACCGCGGTGTCGGCATCCACGCTCTTGCGCAGCATCTCGGCGGACGTCTTGATGGTGCTCAGCGGATTGCGAATCTCGTGCGCGAGCCCGGCGGACAACTGGCCCAAGGCCGCCAGCCGTTCCGAACGCCGCACCGCCGCTTCCGCTTCCTGCAGGTTCCGGTTAGCCTCGGCCAGTTGCTCGGCCGCGATCTGATACTTGCGCGCCGAAGCCCGGCTCGCCTCCGCCAACTCATGCGCCAGATAACCTACCACCGGGAAAATCGCGGCTCTCAACAACACCAGGCGCCAGGCGCCCTCCGGAATATAAAGATCGGGCGGCAGAAAGACGACGAACGAAACATAAGCAGCGCAGGGCGCCAGCGTAGCCAAAGCCGTCGCCAAAAGGCCTCGGGACGTCGCGACCGCGATCACGGGCAGTAACATGATCCAGAAGTAGCTGCTTTCGATACCGTCGGTGAACCCCATCAGGATGTACCAAAGCGACAAGCTGACCACGTACGACAGAGCGCCGCCGAAAGTGGTGCGCAGAAACGGAATCTTGGGCTCGATCACCTGCATGGTTCCGATCCCCAGCAGCGTCAGCACCATTTCTTTCGTGCGGTCCGGCCCGAAAACCGCCAGCACGATGCACAGCGCCATCCACACGGCGTCCTGCAAACGAACCAGCCGCCAAACGCGCCCTTCAAGCTCCACGCTGTCATCTTAGCCCGGGACTATGACACAATGGATTTGCGCGTAGTCTCCATGGAAAATCTGACATTCCCCGCAATGCCTGAGGCGCCCGTTTCGTCTCCGCACGACGTCACGCCTGCAGGCGAACATTCATTCGCTGATATACTTTCCGAGTTCGAACAACAGCATCATCGTGAGCCGGGCCCCGGTCAGGCGGTCGCAGGCACGGTGGTCTCCATCACGTCCGAGTCTGTTTTTGTCGACATCGGAAGAAAGATGGAAGGTGTCCTGCCTGTTGATATTTTCCGTGACGCCAGCGGCGCCATCACTGCCAAGCTTGGAGAAAAACTGCTGGTCAGCGTGACCGGCCGCGATGCCGAAGGCAACTACACGCTTTCCACCGTGAAAGTGGAGCGGCCCAAGGACTGGAGCGCGCTCGAAAGCGCCTACGCCCAGCACCGCGCGATCGGCGCCGTGGTGACCGAGGTCGTCAAAGGCGGGCTGCGCGTCGACGTCGGCGTTCCGGCGTTTCTGCCCGCTTCGCGCAGCGGCGCGAAGGATCAAGCCGAGCTGGAGAAGCTGGTCGGCCAGGAAATCCAGTGCAAGATCATCAAGCTGGATACGGCCGACGAGGACGTCGTCGTCGATCGCCGCGCGATTCTCGACGAAGAGGAAAAGCAGGCGCGCGAAAAGCGTTTCACCGAGCTTCAGGAAGGCGCGGTGGTGCGCGGCACCGTCCGCACCGTCACCGACTTCGGCGCGTTCGTGGACTTAGGCGGCCTCGACGGCCTGCTGCACGTCACCGACATGGCCTGGCACCGTGTCGCCAAACCATCCGACATGGTGTCGCCCGGCGATTCGCTGGAGGTGAAGATCCTCAAGATCAGCCCGGAAAGCCGCCGCATTTCGCTCGGCCTCAAGCAGCTGGAGCCGGATCCCTGGACGCAGGCGGCCGCGCGCTTCCACACCGGCGACCGCGCGCAAGGCAAGGTTTCGCGCCTCACCGACTTCGGCGCATTCGTCGAATTGCTGCCGGGCGTCGACGGCTTGATCCACATTTCCGAAATGTCCTGGTCCAAGAAAATCAAAAAGCCCAGCGACGTTTTGAAGACCGGCGAAATGGTGGAGGCCGTGGTCCTGGGAGTGAATGTGGCCGAGCGCCGCATCTCGCTCGGCTTGAAGCAGGCCTTGGGCGACCCGTGGGAGGAAGCGCTCAAGAAATACGCACCTGGCACGATCGTCGAAGCGCCCGTTACCAGCCTCACCAACTTCGGCTGCTTCGTCGATCTCGGCAACGGCATCGACGGCATGATTCACATCTCGGACATCACCAGCGAAAAGCGCCTGAATCATCCACGCGAAGCGCTCACGCTCGGCCAGACGGTTCGGGCTGCGGTGCTGGAGGTGGACAGGGAACGCCGCCGCATCAAGCTGGGTATGAAGCAATTGGAGCCGACCACGGCCGACGAGTACATCGCCGAACATAAGGTCGGCGAATCGGTCACCGGCCGGATCGTCGACACCAGGAACGGCCGCGCCAAGGTGGAGCTCGGCGAGGGCGTGTTTGCCGAGTGCGCGATCCCCCAGACGGCAGGCGCTGCCCCGGCCAACTCACAGGAAGCCGCGCCGAGGGCTGACATCGCTTCGCTAACCGCCATGTTATCAGCGAAATGGAAGCAGGGCGGCGCGTCCAAATCCGCCTCTTCCGAGTCCGCCCGCGCGGGCCAGATCCGCAGCTTCCGCATCGTCAGGCTGGACCCTCAAACCAAGACCGTCGAAGTCGAGCTGGCCGAATAAGCGGCTCGCCGCCCGCAGCGTGACGTTTTCGTTTTCCGCCCGTCTACCATGGTGTTGCAGGTTACTGTGGCCCACGCGGCCGTCAGGATGGACGAATCCGAACTGATTCGGGCGGCTCAACAAGGCGATGAGCGCGCCTTTGAGCAACTGGTGCGCCTGTACGATCAGAACGTCCTGCGGCTGGCGCTGAACCTGCTTCGGTCGCCCGAGGACGCCAACGACATTTTTCAGGAGGCGTTCCTGCGGGTGCACAAAAATCTGCACACGTTTCGTTTCGACTGCAGCTTCCATACCTGGCTGTACCGGATCGTGACGAATCTGTGCCTGGATGCGTTGCGCAAGCGGAGAGTGCGGCGGGAGGAAGCGACGGTGGTGGAAACGGGCGAAGGAACGTTGGATCGCATGGATAGCGTGGAAGAAACGCGCGCCCATGGGGATCCGCAACGCCAGTTGATGAGCCGCCAGTTGAAGGATCGCATTCAGGCCGTGCTGTCGGACCTGACGCCGCGCGAGCGAACCGTGTTTGAGTTGCGCCACTTCCAGGGCCTGCGTTTGAGGACGATCGGTGAGGTGATGGGCACGTCCGAGGAAGCCGCCAAGAATTGCCTGTTTCGCGCGACGCAGAAAATGCGCACCGCGCTGGGAGATTTTGTATGAATTGCGAGGAAGCCAGAAAGACGATTCCGCTTTTCCTCTACGGAGAGCTTTCCTTCGACGAGGAAGAGCGGCTGGAAGCGCACCTTGACGAGTGCGCGGGATGCCGCGAAGCGCTGGCGCGGGACAAAGCGCTGTGGAGCGCGCTGGACTCCAGCGGGCTGAATCCTACCCGGGATCTGCTGGAGGATGCACGGGCGGAATTGCGAAGCCGGCTGGCCGCTGCGAGGCCCGCGCGTGAGAGCTTCTGGGACAAGCTGCGCGACGGCTTCAGCATTCACTTCCATTTCGCACCCGGACTCGGCCAGGTGGCGGGCGCCGTGGCCCTGCTGGCTCTGGGCTTTTTCGCCGCGCGGGTGACGCCCGGCTCGCTCGGCGGCGCATTTCACGCGGCCGGCGTGGCCGAACCCGTCACTTCGCGCGTCCGCTATATCGAGCCGGAAGGGCCCGGCAAGGTGCAGATCGTCCTGGATGAGACCCATCAGCAGGTGCTTTCCGGCAGCGTGGCGGATCCGTCCATCCAGCGGCTGTTGCTTGCCGCGGCGAAGGATCCCTCAGACGCCGGCGTGCGGGTGGAGTCAGTCGACTTGTTGAAGAATGAGCCGCAATCGGCCGAGGTGCGCCAGGCTCTGCTGTACGCGCTGCAGCACGATCCCAATGCAGGCGTGCGGTTGAAGGCGCTGGACGGGCTAAAGGCGTTCGCCGACGATCCGGAAACCCGCCGCGCGCTCACCCAGGTGTTGCTGAGCGATGAGAATCCTGGAGTGCGAACTCAGGTGATCGATTTGCTGATCCAGCAGCGGGACGTGCTGCGGCAGCGCAACGATGCCATGGTCAGCGTCTTGCAGGAGCTGATGGAGAAGGAAAACAACAATTACATCCGGATGCGCTGCCAGAAGGCGTTGACGGAGATGAACGCGTCGGCGGAGAGTTACTAAAAATGAAGCCGCTTGCCTGTGCTTCGATTCTACTGGCGGCCTCGGCCGGTCTTGCCCTTGCGCAGAATGACGCCGGCTTCACCCGCGAAGGCGCTTTCTGGGTGAAGACCATCCACGGCGCCGTGGCCGCGCGGTCCCTGGAACGCCTGCGAGTGGAAACCGTCGGCAATGTGGAGGTGCGCGGGGGCGCCGGCGACTCGGCGTCTTACACACTGAAGGTCCGGGTTCGCGCGCGCGATGCCCGCGAGGCTGAGTCGCTGCTGCGCGAGTTGGAGGTGAAGTCGGGGACAGAAGGCGATTGGGCCTATCTGCGCGTGCAGGCTCCCATGCGCTTTCTGGCCGGCGTGGAACTGCTGTCTCTGAGCGTCCCCCGCGCCTTGCGGCAGACCCGCGTGGAAACGCGCGGCGGCAACGTGCAGGCGTTCGATCTGGACGGCAATCTGCAGACGCAATCGGGCGGTGGAAGAATTCATGTGGACGGCATCCGCGGCGGCTCCGAGTTGCGAACCGCGGGCGGCGACATCGAAGTGGGTGCGGTAACCGGACCGCTGCGCTGCTTTTCCGGCGGCGGCAACATTCGCGTGGAGAACGCGGGCGGAGAATGCTGGACCGAGACGGCCGGTGGCGAGATTTTCATTCACCAGGCCGCTGGTCCGATCCACGCGGCTACGGCCGGTGGCAACATCCGTATCGAGCGTGCCTCGTCGACCGTATCGGCGCGCACCGCGGGGGGGTTGATTCAGGTGCAGCAGGCCGAAGGACCAGTGACGGCGGAAAGTTCCGGCGGAGCCATTCAGGTGAATTCAGCCAAGGGCGTCCGGTGTGAATCGGCCGCGGGCGCCATCCGGCTGCGCAATGTGACCGGCGCCTTGCACGCCTCCGCCAACGCCGGCAGCATTATGGCCGAATTGGTTTCCGGGAGTCAGCTGGCCGATTCCAGCCTCAACGCCAACGCCGGCGACGTGACCGTGATGATTCCATCCAATCTTCCCGTGACCGTCCGGGCGACCAACGAATCGGGCGGGACGGGCCGGATCATGTCCGACTTTCCGCAGATCCGCTTGCAGGCCGTCGCGAATTCACCGGGCAGTCCGGCGGTTGCCGAAGGCGCGTTGAACGGGGGCGGCCCGGTGTTGCGGATTAACGTGATGGGCGGCACAATCTACCTGCGCCGCGAGAAGTAGTTTGAGGTGAAGTCCATGAAGATCTTTGTTTGTGCATTGTTGTTTGCCGCCGCGGCCTGGGCGCAGGAACCGCTGTCGCCCGTGCCGCCCGCGCCTCCCGCACCGCCGGCGCCGCAAGTCTACCAGTTTCATAACGGTCCTTTCGGCGGCAGCACCAGCTATCTGGGAGTGAATCTGGCGGAGATCGACGCCGAGCGGGCCAAAGAGCTGAAGTTGAAAGGCGACTACGGCGTCGAGATCACGCGCGTCGAGAGCGGCAGCCCCGCCGATAAGGCTGGATTGAAGCCCGGCGACGTGGTGCTCGAATACAACGGGCAGCGCGTGGAAGGCATGGAGCAGTTCGGAAGAATGGTGCGGGAAACGCCTGCCGGGCGTGAGGTGAAGCTGTTGGTGAGCCGCGAGGGAGCGACGCAAAAACTGACCGCCACGATCGGCGAGCACAAGGGACGGCCGATACAAGGTTTTCCGAACATTGAAATTCCGCAATTCCGCATGCCCGACATCCCGCAGATCTTTACCACCCTGCGCAGCCCCGTGCTGGGCGTCGAGGTGGAGACGATGGGAGACCAATTGGGAGACTACTTCGGCGTGAAGGAAGGCGTGCTCGTCCGGGCCGTTTTGAGAGGCACCCCGGCAGACAAGGCAGGCATCCGGGCCGGTGACGTCATCACGAAAGTCGATGGCACAGCGGTTGCCTCGCCGGGTGAGTTATCGGGTGCGGTGCGAAACGCCACGACGAAGAAATCCTATTCGGTGGATCTGACGCGCGATCACAAGCCGCTGACTCTGAGCGTGATGGTAGATGACCGCTCGGAACGGACTGCTCCGCGAGGACGGGTAGTTTTCAACGAATTCACGAACTAGGCTCCCGGGAGCGATCCAGCACCAGGCCGTACACCTTCAGCAGCAGCTCCACTTCTCTTTGCGGCAGCTGCAACGACGCGGCGATATGTTGCGCGCCTTCCCCCCGCCGTGACATGCGGATCGCCTGACTGCGCTTGTTCAGGTTCAAGCCGGACTTCGGCAACGGCGGCGTGAGTACTCCGGCGCGCTCCTCGGTCTCCCGCAGCCGCTCGCCCATATCCTCCAGCCGCCGCTGGAGTTCCTGAATGGCGGCCTCCTGAATCCTATGCCGGCGTTGGCAGACGGACTTGAGCCGTCGCGCATCGATATCCAGGCGCAAAAAGAAGATGAGCGCCGAGATGCTGCACAGAGCGATGAGCAGGAATGGCGCCAGGGGAATGAGATAGCGAGTCAACATATTCGCACTAGTACAGCGTTCGCAGCCGCTCCTGCCGGCTGATGACCTGCTTGATCCGGATGCCATAGTTGCCTTCGATCACGACCACCTCGCCCCGGGCGATGACGCAGTTGTTCACAATCACCTCCACCGGTTCGGAGAGGGTGCGGTTCAGTTCGACGATCGATCCGGTGGTGAGTTTGATGACATCCTTCAAGGGAAGTTGGGCGCGGCCGAACGAGATGCTGACCGGGAGCTCCACGTCCAGGAGCAGGTCGATCGCGCTGGTGTTGGTGTCCGGCGCCGTCGCGGGCTTGGCCGCGCCGGGCGATTCCTTCGCGGCGGGCGGCGGGGCTGCTCCCAGATTTGCGATCGATGGGCTGAAGACGGCGACCAGCCGGCAGGCCTGCCCGGGAGGTTGAAGATCGAAGGTGCAGGCAGAGCCCGCATCCAGCCCGGGCGGCGCCGCAGAACGCGTTTCGACGCAGGCAACCTCCAGGCGTGCCCGGGCCGAAGCCGCCGAGGCGACGCTGGAAAGGGCCTGACTGAGGATTTCCAGGTACGTGCTGCGGATGCTGTCCGCGTCGTTCTCTTCCACGCCGGCGGCACGCAGCACGCGGCCGCCGATTTCCTCCCAGCTGGCTTGCTTGGCCGCGATCCAGATCCGCGCCTCCGGACCCAGGCTGAAGGTTTGCTCCTGCCACAACCAGTTGCTCTTGGCCGGATCAATCTCATCCGCGCCCAGCGTGTAGGGCGCGTGCGCGATCGGCGCAGATTCGCCGCTCATGGACTCCAAAGCGCGCGACAACTGCAGCGCCAGCTCTTCGGCCAGCCACAACCAGGATTCTGCCGTTTGGTCCTCCATCACAGTTAGGCGCCTCGCACCATCGGCCAGCGATCCTCCAGATAAGCACGCAGGCGCAGAATGGCCTGCGATTTGAGCTGCGAGACGCGCGATTCGTGCAAGCTGACGACTTTGGCGATCTCCCGCAGCGTTAATTCCTCGTGGTAGTAGAGGCTGATGACCAGACGCTCCGTGCGCGGCATCTTCTCGATGGCCTCTGCCAGAAGCCGTTGCAGCTCCGACCTTTCCAGCAGCCGGGACGGCCAGTTCTCTTCGTCGTCGGAGATGTACTTCAACAGATTGCGGCCTTCGTCGTCCGGCGAAGAGGCTTCCAGGCTCCCCAGGTTGACGCCGCGGATGTCGACCAGCCACTCGTGATATTCGGCCAGCGTCAAGCCCAGCTCCTGGGCGATTTCTTCCTCGCTGGGGGCGCGGTGCAGACGCTGTTCGGCCGAAGCGATCGCGGCCTCGATTTGCTTGGAACGCTTGCGCTGTTGCCGCGGCGCCCAATCGAGACCGCGCAGGCTATCCAGAATGGCCCCGCGGATCTTGTACTCCGCGTACGTCTTTAGTTTTACGTTGTGCTGAGGGTCGAAGCGGTCGATGGCGGCGATCAGCCCGATGGTGCCGGTGGAAATCAGGTCGTCCAGGTTCACGCTCTCCGGCAAACGCTCGTGGATCCGGCGCGCGATCAGGCGGACCTGCGGCAGGTGTTCCAAAATCAGCTGCTCACGTTCCTCAGCCGCGCGATCCCGCGCCTGGTAGCCCTCGAGCGCTCGGACCGGCGGCTTGAGCGTGGTGGTGGTCTTGGTCATGCCGCCACCACCCCAAATCTCGTCTGCGCACTTCCCGAGGCTGGCTGGGGAACTCTCAGCAAAAGATCCAGCAGCCCGTCCAGGGTCGCCGGCTCCAGGTCCTCGGGAATCCGCTGGCCCGACGCGAGGAACGAAATCGGCAACCCCATGCGGATGCTCAAGCTGAGGACCGGCCCCACGATCTGAGTTTCATCGAGTCGCGTGACCAGCAGTTGGCGCGGCTGGAAAACGGCGTAGGTGCCCGCGACGCGCCGCAAGTCCGCCGCGCGCATGGAAGCCGGCACGACTAAGTGTGTTTCAACCTCCGGACAGCCGGCCAGGAACCGCGCCAGATCCTCTCCGGTTTCCATTTCAGCCCGCGACATGCCCGCTGTGTCGATGAGAATCAGATCCTTGTGCCGGTTTTCCTCGAGCGCTTGCGCCAGCGCGCCGGGAGTCTCGACCACCTGGCAGCCAACGCCCAGAATGGCCGCGTAAGATTGCAATTCATCGGCGGCGGCGATGCGGTAAGTGTCGGTGGTGAGAATATGCGTGGACTTTTTGAGGCGGATGCCCGAACGCACCGCCAGCTTCACCAGCGACGAGGTTTTCCCGCTGCCGGGAGGGCCGACCAGCGCCACGCGGGCGCGCGGGCCCGGGATCGCCGGCTCAGCAGCCACGCGGATCCGCCTGGCGAGTTCCGCACGTAACGCGCCGGGGGCCGCGTCCGCTGCGATTCCAGCGGCGATCTCCTGGGCCAGTTCCGCGTCGAGTTCGGCGTCGGCGAGTGTGGCGAAGGCCTGGGCGAGCGCGGGATTGGACGCCAGCCCCGCCATGCCGCTCGCCGAACGCATCAGCGTCAATGCGAGTCTTTCAATCTGGCGCCGCAATTCGGAGATCTCCTGAGAGAGCGTGTCCGGCGCCGCCGCCGCGGAGCGCTGAGACGAACTCGCGGGCTCCTCCGCTTTTAGGGCTGTGGCGCTTTCTTCACGGCAAACCACCACTTCGAACGCCCCCAAATGGCGCGCCTCGGCGCCGCTGCGCTTGGAGTTCACCAGCATCGCGTCCGGACCCATTTCCTGGCGCGCCCTTCGTATGGCCTCTTCGACCGTGTCGGCAAAAAAGGATTTCAGTTTCATGATCTGTCGCTCTTCCTTGAGCATTCTCCTAGGTCACCGCGCCGAGCGAAACGATCCTGTTTCCCGGGGGCACTTCGTTGTGGGAAAGCACCGTCAGATTGGGAGTAACACCCTCGGCCAGCTGTCGTACAAAGAACCGGGAACCCGAACTGGCGAGCAACACCGCCGGAGCCTCCTGCGGGTGGCAGCATTTTTTCAGCCGCTCCTGGATGTCGCGAATTCGCTGGGGCGCGAGATTCAAGTGGCTGCCGTTCTCCGCGTGCTCCACCGCCGACTCGATTACCTGTTCCACAGCCGGATCGAGCAAGTAGGCCGATAAATCGCCAGACGGCTCCAGCAGCGGTTTGACCACCTGGCGGCGAATCGCCTGGCGCACATATTCGGTTAGCAGGACCGTATTTTTGGTGATGGGCGCCGCCTCGCCGAGAGCCTCGAGAATGCCAACCGCATCGCGGATCGAAACTCGCTCCCGGAGCAGGTTCTGAAGAACTTTCTGCACCACCGCCAGGGAAAGCAATTTTGGCACCAAATCTTCTACTACCCTCGGGTTATCCTCCGCGACGCGATCCAGGAGTTTCTTGGTCTCCTGCCGTGAGAACAGTTCATGCGCGTGGCGCCGGATCAGTTCGGATAAGTGCGTTCCCATGACGCTGATCGCGTCCACGACCGTGTAGCCGGCCCGGCGCGCTTTCTCCACGTTCTCCGGCGCGATCCATACCGCGCTGATACCGAAGGCCGGCTCGCGGGCGGGGATTCCCTCGATGGCCTCGGCGCGGTCGTCGGAGTGAATCGCGAGCTCGCAGCCGTGCAGCAGCTCGAAACGCCCGATTTCGGCGCCTTTCAGGGAAATCAAATATTCTCGGGCTTTCAGCGTGAGGTTGTCGGTGACCCGCACCGGCGGCAGGATATATCCCAGGTCGGTGGCGAGCTGGCGGCGGATGCTGGCAATCCGTTTGAGCAGTGGAGAGTTCTGGCCGCCTTCCACCAGGTTTACCAGCCCCAGGCCGACTTCCACCGCCAGCGGTTCGAGGCGCAGCAGGCCTTCCAGGTTTTCCCGCGGCGGTGCGGCCGCCGCCGGCTTGGCTTTCTCCGCCGTGGCATTTTTTTGCCGCATCCTCCAGGCCACCGTCCCCACCGTGCAGCCCAAGACCAGGAACGGAATTTTCGGCAATCCCGGGAACGCCGCCATCGCGATCAGGACGCCGGAAGCGAGCAGCAGCGGTTGCGAATTGCTGAATAACTGGCGCTGGAAGTCCAGTCCCAATTTGGTATCCGAGCTGGCACGTGTGACGATCAGACCACCCGAAATGGAAATCATCAGTGCCGGAATCACGGTGACCAGCCCGTCGCCGATGGTGAGCACGGTGTAGGTCTGCAGAGCGTGCTTGAAATCCAGGCCGTGCTGCAAAACCCCGATCAGGAAGCCGGCGATGATGTTGATGGCGGTAATGATGATCGAAGCGACCGCATCGCGCTGGGTGAAGCGCGAGGCGCCGTCCATCGCCCCGTAGAACTCCGCTTCGCTCGAGAGCATCCGGCGCCGGCTGCGGGCCTCGTTTTCGTCGATCAGCCCGGCGTTGAGGTCCGAGTCGATGGACATCTGCTTGCCGGGCATGGCGTCCAACGTAAAGCGCGCCGTGACCTCGGAGATACGCACCGCGCCGTGGTTGATGACCACATATTGAATCGCGATCAGCACCAAAAAGATGACCACGCCAATCACGTAATTGCCGCCCACCACAAAAGCGCCGAACGCCTGGATCACTTCGCCGGCTGCGGCCGTTCCCGTGTTGCCGTTTAACAGGATGAGCCGCGCCGAGGAGATGTTCAGCGCCAGGCGAAACAGGGTCATCAGCAGCAGGGTGGTGGGAAAGACGCTGAAATCCACCGGCTTGGTGATGTACAGCGACACCAGCAGCACAATCACCGAAAGCGTGATGTTGGCGCTGATCAGGATGTCCATCAGGAATGGCGGCAGCGGAGTGATCATCGCCAGCACGATGCCGAGAACCGCGGTGGGCACGGCGAACTCCCGCCAGTTGGCGGTTACCCGGGCGCGCGCCGCCGCCGGCCCGGCCGGACGGGCTGGCGTGCGGGAGCCGGAAGAGGAGGCACGGGGCGCGGGAGAGCGAGCCGGTGCGGACTGGGTGCGGGCCACGGGCTGCATTTATTTCCTCCCCGGGTGCATGATGCGGTAGATGTAGGCCAGCACTTCAGCCACCGCGCGGTACAGGTGCGGGGGAATTTCCTGGCCGACCTCGGCGGATTTGTAGAGCGCCTGGGCCAGCGGCTGGTTCTCCACGATGGGAACCTGGTGCTCCAGAGCGATCTGGCGGATGCGCAGCGCCAGGTAGTTCTTGCCCTTGGCGAGCACGCGCGGCGCCGCCATGCTCTCCATCTCGTAGCGGATGGCCACCGAGAAATGAGTCGGGTTGACGATGACCGTCGTGGCCTTGGGTACCTCTTTCATCATGTTGCGGCGCGCCAGATCGCGCTGGATGCGCCTGACCCGCATCTTCATCTGGGGGTTCCCCTCGGTCTCCTTGAGTTCTTCGCGGACCTCCTGTTTCGTCATCCGCAGAGATTTGTTGTGCCGGCGCCAGACGCGCAGCAAATCCAGCCCGCCGATCAGCAGAAACAGCAGGGCCGCTTTCCACAGGAAGTCCCGAATCGAGGTGGCCACCACATGCAACGCCGGCTGCAGGCTCTGGTGGATCAGGCCGGCGTAGGCGTCCAGGTTTTCAGAAGCGATCTTGTAGACCGCCAGGGCCAGCAGCGGCAGAAACACCAGCGCCTGCAGAAAGGACGCCGCATTCTGCTGCGGAAGCGTGCGAAGCTTTTCAAGCGGGTTCAGGCGCTTGGGATCGGGCGCGAATTTCTGCGGCGAAAGGCCGAGGCGCGTGCTCGCCAGTTGGCCCGCCAGGGCGACGGCCGCCAAGCACGCTCCCATCCACAGCACCGGCTCAAGGACATGGCCGAGCGAGAGGCGGTAGAGGCGGGGGAGGCTTTGAATGGTCGGCTGCAGGTGGAAGGCCGAGCTCAGAAAGTAGCGGGCCATCTGGCGCATGCGGTCCAGAAACCCGGAGCCCCCCGCGGCCAGAAGAACCACGAAAGTAAAAAACTGCAAAGCGGCCAGGAATTCGCGGCTGGCCGGAAACTGGCCTTCCCGCCGCGCCTTTTCCAGCCTGCGCTTGGTCGGTTTTTCGGTACGCTGTCCTGGATCGGCCATCTAAGGATTCAAGACCCGCGCCAAGACTGCGAAGGTAGCCGCTCCTGATCTTTCAAACACCCCGGGAAAGAGCGCCAGCAGGGTGGAAAGAAAAGCCACGCCGACCAGCATTTTCACGGCGAAGGACAAGGAGAGCAACTGGAGCTGTGCGTGCAGCCGGCCCAGCACGGCAAACGCGATGTCGAGCAGCACCAGCAGTGCCATCACCGGAAGCGCCAGCTGCAATCCGGTAGAAAAGATCGCCGCGCCCAGCCGTGCCACCGCCTCCACCAGGGGGCCGCTCAGCGTATACACGCCGCCCGGCACCGATTCCAAGCTCCGGGCCAGAATGTGAACGACCTCCCGGTCGAAGCCAAAGGCAAAGAACAGGGAGCCGGCGAACAGTTGCGACATCAGTTGCAGCGTGGTGGTGTCCGCCTGCGTGTTGGGATCCACCGTGGAAGCGAAGGAATATCCGGCCTGCAAACCGATGATCTGCGCGGCGAGTTGAACGCCTTCCAGCAGAAACGCGAGCGCTACGCCAACGGTCAAGCCGAAGGCGGCTTCCGCCGCGATCCATCCGAGCAAGCGCCCGACGGCGAATTCGCCCATTGGGGGCGCGGGCCAAACCGGAAACAGGGCCATGGTCAACGCCAGCGCCAGAACGATGCGGGCCGCGTCGGGGCCCGCCGACAACCCAGGAATCGGTGCGATCGCGATCACACCCGAGACCCTCGCCAGCACGAGAAGGAAGCCATACAGGCCAGCCAGGCTCACTGCGAGCTCAGTGTGCATAAGGAGAGAAATTCTGAAACAGCCCCGTGGTATAGGCCACGAGTTTCGTGGTCATCCAGGGGAGCAGTGCGAGCAGGCCCAGCAAAAAAGTGACCAGCCGGGGGACGGCGGCAAAGCTGGTGTCCTGAATGGAGGTCAGCACCTGGATGAGACTCACCGCGATGCCCACGGTGAAGCCGATCGCCAGGATGGGGAGACTCAACCACAACGTTTCAAGCAGCGTGTGGCGAAAGATGTCCACGGCCAATTCGGGAGTCATGTCTGATAAAAGCTCCGCACCAGCGATCCCACCACCAGATTCCAGCCATCCACGAGCACGAACAGCAGAATCTTGAAAGGTGCCGAAAGCATGACAGGCGGTAACTGCATCATGCCGATGGAGAGGGTCACCGACGCCACGACCAGGTCAATGACCAGAAAGGGCAGGTAGAGAATAACGCCGATCTGAAATCCGGTTTTTAGTTCCGAAAGCACGTAGGCCGGCGCCAATACCGCCAAGCCGAGATCGGAAGGGCGGCGGGGTGCCGGAGTGTGCGAAATCTCCAGAAACAGCCGCACGTCTTTTTCCCGGACATAGTGAGCCAGGAACGCTTTGAGGGGCACCGTACCGCTATCGAAGGCCTGCTGCCACGTGGCCTGCCCGTTTTCCAGGGGCTCCCAGCCCTGGTGGTACATGTCGCTGACCACCGGCTGCATGATCAGCAAGGTCAGAAAGAGCGCCAGTCCAATGAGCACCTGATTGGAAGGCGTGGTTTGGGTGCCCAACGCCTGGCGGAGAAAATGCAGCACAACGGTGATGCGCAGGAAGGGAGTGAGAGACATGATCACTGCCGGCAACACGGTGAGCAGCGTGAGCAGGACGATGATCTGCAGGGGCAGACTCAGGGAAGCCGCCCCGTGCGCCTGCTGGAGCGAGATTCCCAGCACTGGGCCCGGCGCGCCGGCCCACACTGCGCCCGCGCTGATCGCCGCCAGACCAAGCGAATTGGCCAGAATCTTCATGTTCTCTCCGTCGCTGCGCCAGGCGTGGGCGCGCCCGCCAGATCGCACAACAACGTAATACCGGCGGGATGCACGCCCAGCACCAGATCGTGCTCCCCGATCCGAACCAGATGCACGGAATGCTGCGGCGCCAGCGTGAGTTTGCCGCGCGGCGTCAGCGGGCTGCAGAGGACGGGCCGTGATCGCAGCCATCCGGTGGTCCCCTTCCTGCGTAGAACCCATAGGGCCGCCCCCAGGAGAGCGAATACAAAGGCGATGGCGAGCGCTTGCCGGGCAATATCCATATCGAGTGCCTCACTCCTCCTGGCTGAAATCCGTGATTCGAACTCCGACCGTGTCTTCGATGATCACGATCTCGCCGTAGCCGACGAGCGTTCCGCCCACGAGAATGTCGATGTTGTCCCCCGCCGATCGGGCCATTCGAATGACGCTCTCCGGGCCGAGTTCCAGGATTTGCGCGATGGTCATGACCCGGCGGCCAAGCTCGACTCCCACATCCAGGGGGACCTCCGCGATGGCAGCGATCTGTTCGGCGGGGCTCATGACGCATCCCTGCGCTTACTGGCAAGCAATCGGGACATGCTAACCCTGGTTCATGAGGTTAATGGTGTCCTGGCTCAGCTGGTCGACCGTCGTCACGACCTTCGAATTGGCTTCATAGCCGCGTTGATAAACGATCAGATTCGTAAACTCGGTCGCGATATCTACTGTCGAAGACTCGATCGCGCCGCCCTCCACCGTGCCCCGCCCGCCGGTACCCGGTAGACCTACTGCTGGTAGAGCCGAGTCCGCACTGAGCTGGTAGTTGTTGTTGCCTACCGCGATGAGCGAGTCGGGATTCCGGATCGTGGCCATCGCCAACTCGCCGACCACCACCTGCTGCCCGTTGGAGAACTGGGCCAAGATCTGGCCGCCGGTGGCTATCGCCACCGTGGTTAATTGAGCCGCCGCCGAGCCGTCCTGGGAAACCGCGGAAACCGACGACGCCTGGGCATACTGCGTGATGCGGGGAGTCGTGCCGTTCATCAGGTTCCAGGTGATGGATACCGGCGCTGCATTGTCGGAAGGCGTGAACTGCAACGGGCCAGGAGGGGTGGTCGCCGTGGTGTTCAGGGAACCGTCGGAATTGAAGACCAGATTTCCGGTGAGTGGCGTAGCCGGAGGCGTCGCCACATCGGCGTCAGGAACGCTGACTGAATAATCCCATTGCAACGGGTTGGTGGCGTCCTTGGTGAAGGTGGCGGTGACAATGTGCGAGTTGCCCAGCGAGTCATACACGGTCACCGAAGTGGCAAAGGTGCCCGTGGAGGCTCCTGCCACGCCCGCGGCATTCAGGTTAAGGTCGAAGGAGATGTTTTGCGTGGCCACGGGAGGCTGAATCGTGCCCGTCGGAATCGTAATATTGGCCGGCGGGGCATTGGTATTGAGCACGCCGTTGACTTGCGTCCAGCCTTGTACCTGCTGGCCGGTCGCGGTCATCAGGTTCCCTTGCTCGTCGGTTTGGAAGTTGCCGGCCCGCGTGTACTCGGTAGAGCCGTCCGGTCCCTGCACCAGGAAAAAGCCGTCTCCTTGGATAGCCGCATCCAGCGATCCGCCCGTGGTTTGAACGGCGCCTTGCGTAAACTGGCGTAACGTGGTGGGCGTTCCTACACCAAATCCAACCTGGGTGTCGCCGAGGCCGGCGCCGATCGATTGGGTCACCAGGTCGTGAAAAGACACCTCGCTGGTTTTGAAGCCCACCGTGTTGAGGTTCGCCAGATTGTTGCCCACCACGTCAATGGCGGTCGAACAAGCGGCAAGTGCCGAAAGGGCGGTCGAAAAAGATGTAAACATGAAATCTCCTTAGGATTGCGATGTCCCTTGCGTGGCAGCGCTCCCTTGGGTGAGCGTGCTGTTAATGCTGTCCAGGTCCTGGCGCATTTGAACTTCTTGTTCGAGACAGCTGAACTGCGCCAATTGCGCGACGAACTGAGTGCCGTCCTGAGGGTCTAACGGATCCTGGTTCTCCAGTTGCGCAACCAGCAGCTGAAGAAAGGTCTGCTCGCTCACCATGGAATCGCTGCTGGAAGCGCTTTGCGCCGAGGTGGATGTCGAGCCGGATGCGGAGCTGGAGGGCGTGGCCAAGGAGTGCACCGGAGCCGTGTTGGTCAAACTGGGTATCATGCGTTGTCCTCTCCTGGTTCTTCGGCGAGCATCCGTTTGAGTTGTGCCGTCCAGCGCTCCCGCTGTCGCTGATGGGTGTCGCCTGAGCCGTTCTGTCGCTGCTGTTGCTGCCGCCCGGCTTCGGAGTCTTTATGGTCCGCCCCGGTATGCCCACCCGCCGCGTTGGAAGACTGCGCTACGGCCGTGACCGGATGAGCGCTGGGAATCCACGTGTCGGTCTTGAATCCCCGGTCTTGCAGTCTGCCCACCAGATCGCCTAGTCCGGATTGCAGAGATTGGGTGAGTTGTGGATCTGGCGTGCGGACGGCGACTGCCAGTCTGCCTGCCGTTTGAGTTAGCTGCACGTCCACGTTGGCCGAACCGGGACTCTCCAATTTCAACGAGATCTGGCGCAGGGGCTGGGGCGCGCCGCCGCTGAGTGGCGTCGCGGAGTCAGGCTCGGCAGTTGCGCTGCTGGACGGCGCTGTCCCCGCCGTCGAGGACGGTTCCAGAGAACTTTCCGGCTGCTGCCGGCCTTCCGGAACTGTGCTGGTGGCGCTGGCGAACGCCGGGCCGCTGCTGTCGCTGGGCCCCGCGCCGAGTTTCGCCGCCGGCGGCTTTTCATCTCGCAGGGTATTTTCAGACACTTCGCCGAACGTAGTTGCAAAGCTCGGCAGCCCGGAGTCACTATCGTTGGTTTGGACCTCCTGGGCGCGGGCCGCCGGACTCGCCTTCCCGCTGGAAGCCGGAGCCGCGCTCTGCAGTCGGATTCGCTCCGCTTCGGGCGCGCCTTCGGCAGAGGGGATTTCTTGGGGTTGCCAGCCTTCTTGCCCGGCCGGCGGCGGAAGCGAGGCCGCATCCGAACGGGTTCGGCTCTCAGAGAAATTGGGCTCTCCCTCTCCGGACACCTGGTCCGTTACCCGCGCGGTCACGGCGGAACCAGCGAGACCCGCAAAGCTTGCCCCCGAAGCCAAAAACAAAGCGGAGGGACGGCCGCTCGCCGTCGTCCCGGCGGGTGCGCACCCGGCGGCCCATTCGGTTGAAGTGGATGGCGCGGCCGGCCCGCATTGCAACATGCTCAAGGCTGGCTCGGGCGGGCGGTCTGCGGAAGTCAACGCCTGCACATCCATGAGTGGCCAAGTTCCTTCCGCTGTCGGCGGGTCTTCCGGAGTGATGCGCATCAGGAAGGCAGTGGGAGACAAAGGCGGCAGTAGCTGTAACCCGGCCACGGTCGGTTGGATCCCCGATGCGACGCCGGCCACTCCGGCGGCGGGAACGATCGCGGAGCCAGGCGCCGAGGCCTGCGACTGCGCCGGTATCTCGGCCGGGCCACTCCCCGGTCCGGCCGGCAACGGCACGCAGGAGATTTCGACGCGCGTTGCATTTGTTCCCGGCGGCGTTGGGGACGCGCCCGTCACGAAAACATCTCCCGGGGAAATCTCCCGCGGATCGGGTTGCTTGGAGTTGTTCGCACCGCTGTTCGATTGCCCTGCCGGTAGCGGCCCGGATTTGGACGCACCCGGCTTCACCGGGGCAGCTTTCAGCGGCGCCAACTCCCAGAGCGGAGCTGTCGCCAAGCTGGGCTGCAAAAATCCGTGGAGCGCTGTGCCGGACGGTGTCGCACTGGACGCCGCAAGCACGCCTGGATCGCCGCTATACTTCGTGGTCAACCCGGATTGCCCGTCGAATTCTTTGACCCTCGCAATAGCGGGTCGTGACGCGACGGGGAACGCCGGATCCGCGCCGGCTGGCCCTTTTGCAGGAGCCGGACCTTCTGAGTTCTCATCCGGCCGCTCACTGCCGGCGGGATCCGCTTCTCCAGCCGTGAGCGGAGCGCCAGGGGCCACCGGGCCAACATTATTTTCCGGGCTTGCCTCGCCGAGAATTGCACCCAGTAAAGAAAGAAATATGCCTCCGCCAGCGAGCGCTGTCTGGCTCGACACGGGGCTAGACCACTGTGCGGGCGCCGCCCCGGGGGCGGCCTGCAGATTCTCGCTGTGGAGCGCGTTCACGGGGTGACCGAATGCATCTCCCGGGCCAATTCGCGCGCATGCCGATTCTTGGATTTAGCCGCCGGACCGCGGCACACATTTGGCACTCATCCCGGTTTGACACATCTTTGGCGCGCAATATCCGTTCCATAACGAACTCATCGAATGATTTTTACTGATTATGAGCAAAAACTCCGGCGGTCCTTCGATTGCTTGGTAGTTGATCGTGAATTCGATATGGACGCGTTAACGAGCGCGGCGGCCAGCGGAATGCGGGCGCGGATGGAAAGCCTGGACATGTTGGCCAACAATATCGCGAACGCATCGGCGGCTGGCTTCAAGACCGATCGTGAATTCTATGGCCTATATCTCTCTGCGGAAGCCGCCAACTCCCCGGATGGGACTAGTCCGGCCGTGCTCCCGGTCATCCAACGCCAATGGACCGACTTTTCGCAAGGCTCTCTGGTTCCCACGGGCAACTCGCTGGATCTCGCGTTGAAAGGCAATGGCTTCTTCGTAGCCAGTTCGCCGGCCGGCCCCCTGTATACGCGAGCGGGCAGCTTCCAATTGTCCACCGCAGGGCAACTGGAAACCCAGGACGGCTATGCGGTTCAGGATCAGGACGGCAAGCCCGTGCTGCTCGACAGTTCCCGCGCCGTGGAAGTCGCCGCGGATGGAACCGTCCGGCAGGACGGGCAGGATATCGCGCGTCTGGCGGTCGTGGATTTCCAAGATCCTTCGATATTGGCCAAACACGGCAGCAATTATTTTCAGATTACCGGTTCGGATACGCTGCCCGCGCCGGCCGAGGGAGCCGAGGTCCAACAGGGCAAGCTGGAGGCCGCCAACTCGCAGCCGGCGCAGTCGGCGGTGCGGCTGGTCAGCATTTTGCGACAGTTTGAAACCCTGCAAAAAGCCCTCGCGATCGGCGCCGACATGGATCGCCAGGCGGTCGAGAACGTCGCCAAGGTCAGCGAGTGAGGAACCCAGAACGAAGGAGACCCGATGATCCGAGCACTCTATAGCGCAGCCAGCGGCATGGACGCGCAGCAACTCAACGTCGACAATATCGCCAACAACCTGGCCAACGCGAACACCAACGGCTTCAAGATGCGGCGGACGCAGTTCCAGGATCTGCTGTACCAGAGCGTGGTTCAGCCCGGCGCAGCCGCCGCCGCGCAGACGATCGTGCCGAGCGGTCTGCAACTCGGGCTCGGCACCCGCCCGTCCTCCAACGAGATCATTTTCACCCAGGGCAACTTTCAAGAAACCGATAATCCTCTGGACCTGGTTATCCAGGGCAAGGGCTTTTTCCAGGTCTTGCTTCCGAACGGACAGCTCGCCTACACCCGTGACGGAGGTTTCCAGCTGGATCAAAACGGGAATCTGGTCACCTCCAGCGGTAACATTGTGCAGCCGCAAATCACGATTCCTTCCCAGGCGCAAACCATCACCATCGCCAGCGACGGCACGGTCACCTATACACAGCCGGGGCAAAGCGCCTCGCAAACCGCGGGGCAAATTCAACTGGCCTTGTTTCCCAATCCGGCGGGCTTGAACAACATCGGACAGAATCTGCTCCAGCCGACCGACGCCAGCGGGAATCCCATTGTGGCGAATCCTGGCGGGCAGGAGGGGCTCGGCACGCTGATGCAGGGCTACGTGGAAGGCTCCAACGTCAGTGTGGTGGAGGAGTTCATCAATATGATTGTCAGCCAGCGCGCTTACGAAGCGGATTCCAAGGTAGTCAAGACGGCCGACGAAATGTACCAGGACATCAACAACGTGGAGCAATGAAGACCATAGCCATCCTGGCCTTAGCGGCCGAATTTGCACCCGCGCGCTGCATCCAGGTCCCGTCCAGCCAGATTAGGGCCGGCGACCTGGCGGCCTCGGTTCCGCTCTTTCAGAGACTGGATCCTCAGACGCCAATCGGATTCGCGCCCGCGCCGGGCGTGCAAAGGATTCTCACCCCCCGCGAACTGGCACAGGCCGCGGGGCGCTATCAGATCGTGGCCGACGCCGGAACGCCGCTCCCCAGTGTGTGTGTCGAGCGCGCGGTCCGGCCCTTGAACTCCGATGACCTGGTCGAGGCCATGCAAACCGCGCTCGGCATCCCCGGCGCCCGCGTCGAGATCCTGGAGTTCGGCGGACAGCCGGCGCCGCCGGGCCGCTTGGAATTCCGGCGGTCCACTCTTCCGCGGCCGCCTGCCAATGCGCCCCTGGGCGCCGTCGTGTGGAGAGGCCAGCTGGTCTACGACGGCCAACGCGGCGTCAGCGTGTGGGCCAAGGTCCGTATCACGGTTGAAGAGCGCATCCTGGTTGCGGCACGAGACATCGCGGCTGGAACCGTCCTTGGCGATAGCCAGACTCAGGAGATTCAGACCCGCCAGTTTCCGTTTGCGGGCTCTTTCCCCTCCCGCGAACAGGTCGTCGGCAAGTTGGCCCGCCGCAGCATCGCCCAAGGCCAGCGATTCACCTGGGACGCGCTCGCCGAAACCAAGGACGTCCGCGCCGGCGACACGGTACGGGTCCGCGTGGTGGACGGCCTGGCCACGCTCACGCTGGACGCCGTCGCGCAGTCCTCCGGCAACAAGGGCGACATCGTTCAGGTCCACAACCCTTCGAGCGGAAAGAACTTCCGGGCGCAAGTGGAGGACAAAGGCAAGGTGATGGTGAACTCGTCCGGGGAAACTCCATGAAGAAAGCAATTGGTCTGGCCGTACTGTGCCTGCTGCCGCTCGCCGCAGCGCCGGGCTCCGGAAAGAAGAAGCCGGACGCGGAGCAAACGCCCACGCTCGACGAATACGTCCAACAGGTCCACCAGCGCGCGCTCCGGTTGCCCGGCGCGTCGCCGGGCTCGGTTTACGTTCCCAACGGAAAGCTCGCGGATAATGTTCGCGATGTCCGCGCCAGCCAGCTTTATGACCTGGTGACCATTCTCGTTTCCGACACCACGTCGGCAGTCTCCACCGGCGTCACCAATACCCAGAGAAAGTCGAGTGTCAACGCTTCCGTTACGTCGCTGTTCGGGCCGAAGAGTGCCACCGGCGCGCTCGCGAATCTGGCGAATGCGGCGGGCGACCAGCAGCTGCAGGGACAAGGAACCACCAGCCGGCAGAGCACGCTCACGACGACGATGACGGCCGAGGTCACCGACGTGCTTCCCAACGGCAACCTGGTGGTGCTGGGCCGCAAGGAAATCATGGTGAATTCCGAAAAGCAGGTGATCACCTTGCGCGGCATTGTGCGCCCGGACGACTTAAGCCCGCTCAATTCGATCCCTTCGGACCGCGTGGCTCGCATGGAAATTCTGGTGAACGGCAAGGGCGTGGTGAACGACGCGACGAAACGGCCGTTTTTCCTGTACCGGCTGCTGCTCGGCCTACTGCCTTTCTAGCTATGAATTGCCGATTGTTCCTGTGTTTGCTCGCGATGGTCCCGGCGGCGGCCGGCGCGGAAGGGACCCGCTTGAAGGATCTCGTCTCCATCGAAGGCGTCCGCGACAACCAGTTGATGGGCTATGGTCTGGTGGTGGGACTCAACCGGACCGGCGATTCCAGCCAGACCATCTTCTCCGCTCAAAGCTTGACGAACCTGTTGCAGCGCATGGGTGTCACCGTGTCGCCCAGCTCGATCATGGTCCGCAATACGGCGGCGGCATTCGTCACCGCCAATCTGCCTCCCTTCGCTCAGCCCGGAATGCGCATCGACGTTGCGGTTGGAGCGGCCGGCGACGCCACCAACCTGCAAGGCGGCATCCTGATTCTGACGGCGTTGAAAGGGGCGGACGGCCAGGTGTACGCGGCGGCCCAGGGATCGGTAGTGACCGGTGGATTCGTCGCGGGGCGCGGCGGCAACAGCCAAACGGTGAACCATCCCACGGCCGGCCGCGTGCTGAACGGAGCGATCGTGGAACGGACCGCGCCGTCGGTGGCTCCGCACGACAAAATCCGGCTGCAACTGCGCGACGCCGATTTCACTACGGCGGCCCGGATCAGCCTCGCCATCAACCAGAAGTTCGGCAGCGCCACCCTCCAACCGGCGCGAGCGGAGAATTCAGCGCTCGTCACCGTGGACATGCCCCCGCCCTACCGTTCGAATCCCGTCGCGTTCCTGGGGGACCTGGAAAACCTCGCCGTCGAGGAAGACCGGCCGGCCCGTATCGTGATCAACGAGCGCACTGGCACCATCGTGATGGGCAAGGAGCTCCGCATCGCCCCCGTGGCGATCCTGCATGGCACACTCACGGTGGAAATCCAGACTACCCTGAACACCTCGCAACCGCCGCCGTTCTCTTCCGGCCAGACCACCGTCACTCCCGAGGTCAATGTAAGGGCCAAAGAGGCGAAGGCCAGAAACGTGATTCTCCAGCAGGGCGCAAGCGTCGAGGAATTGGTCCGGGCTCTAACAGTGATCGGATCCACGGCACGGGACATTATCGCCATCCTGCAAAACCTGAAGGCGGCTGGCGCCTTGAATGCCGAAGTGGAGGTGATCTGAAATGGCCGTGCAAGCTGCGCTGCTTTCGACTGTGATACCGGGCGCCTCACCGGGTCAGGCCGGTAAAGATACCCCGGAGAAAATTCGCCAGGCGGCGCAGGAGTTTGAAGGTTTGTTGCTGAGCGAGATGCTGAAGTCGGCGCGCGAGTCAGCCGACAGCCTTACCGGTAGCGACGAGGATGAGGACGCCAATTCCACGGTACTGGAAATGGGCGAGGAACAGTTCGCCCAGGCGCTGGCCGCCAGCGGAGGACTCGGTATCGCTAAGATGGTGATAGCAGGACTGAGCAAAAATGCGGATCGATGATCTGAATCGCACTCCCGTCACCCAAGGTGCGGAGAAGACCGACCAGGCCGCCTCAAAGCGCGCGCTGGAGAAAAACCCGAACGCAACTGCCGCTGGCGACCAGGCTGATGTCTCCCAGCTGGCCCAGGCATTGGCAAACAATGATCCACAGCGGTTGGAACAGCTTCGGCTGGATGTGCAGTCGGGCAACTACACCGTCTCGGCGGATGCCGTTGCCAAGGCGATAATCGACCAACACCTGAAGGAATAGCTAAGGGCGGCGTCCTAAAAGGCGTCAGTAGGCGCAGCTGACGGGCTGGTAGGTTTCGCTTTCCGGAGCTGTCTCCTGCTCCGGAACCGGTAGTGCCGCTGGTTCTTGCGGCAACGTTTTCCAGCCTTCCAGCAAGATCGTTAACAGGCGCTCGGCTGCCGCCAGGGGCGCATCGGTCTGCCGGGCATTGCCTTCGATCAATTGCCTTTCGATAAATCCGTACAACTCGGCCAGATTTTTGCTCAAACTGCCGCCTGCCTCGTGATCAAGTGAAAGGGAAAGCTCCGTCACGGCGGCCATCGCTTTGGTGATGGCGCGGGAACGGGCGCGAATGTCACCCAGCCGCAGGTACCGGCGCGCGGCCCCAATGGCGTCCAAGGCGCCCTCGTACAGCAGTTGAACCAGCTTCACCGGGCTGGCCGACCGTACTTCTTCTTCTAGGAAGTTCCGATAAATGTTGCTCCGCATTCTACTGCTACGTATCGGCCGGCAGATCCGATGTCTGCGCCGGTTTCCCCAGCGTCTCGGCCAGACGCAGGACGTATTCTGGCGGCGCCTGGAAAACCACAGTATGAGTCTGGCGGTCTTCCACCCGGAAAACCGGCCGGCGCGTTTTGGGGTCCAGCATAAACACCAGCTGGTTTTGGCCCAAAATGCCGCTCTCGTTGACCGTTTTCGCCGCTTGCACGACTTGCCGGCGCTCGCTGGCTTCCTGTGCGCCCACGGCAGGCGACGCCGGAAGCGAATACCCAACCGGTTGGATCGATGAGGTGTCCATCACAAACCTCTCGGAATGACCGCGAATCTCTTTTGTCAGGCTTATCGGCGTAAGCCGGAAAAATTTGAGAACCAGCGGGGCGTTTTCTACGCCAGGTTCAAGATTTCCTTGATGGTGCCTTGGGAAGCTTCGATTTTCTTCTGCAGCAGCATGATGGCGTAGATCAGCTGCTCGGGCCGCGGCGGGCACCCCGGCACATATACATCCACCGGAATCACCTGGTTCACCGGGATCAGCGCGTAGTTGCTGAACACGCCCGTCGAGGTGGCGCAAGCGCCCATGGAAATCACCCATTTCGGTTCCGGCATCTGCTCGTATAGCCGGCGAATGACAGGCGCCATCTTGTTGGACACACGCCCGGCAATAATCATGAGGTCCGACTGGCGCGGCGAACCGCGCATCACCTCGGCGCCAAATCGCGAGATGTCGTAGCGCGAGCCAATCATGGACATCATTTCAATCGCGCAGCACGCCAAACCAAAGGACATGGGCCATATGGAGTTCTTACGTCCCCAATTGATAGCTTTGTCCAGCGTGGTGGTGATGATGCCCTCCGCGCCCGGCGCCGCATCCTCGTTGTCGATGCGGGAAAATAGCTCACCCGGAAGGCTGGGTTGAAACTTAGGCTCCGTATCCACGATCCTATTATCACATGCGGGAGCAAGACGGTCGTACGCCGGATTCGCCTGATCCGCGAGATCTCGAGCAAGCCGCCCACGCCTGGGGCATCGAGACCAGCTATTGGGATGTCTGGGGGCGCGAACATCGCGCCTCGCCGGCGGTTCAGACGGCCATCCTCGGGTCACTGGGGGTGGATGCGAGTTCCAGCGCCGCATTGCTCCGCGCCCGCGAAGAACGCGAACAGAGAAGGTGGCTTTTGCCGCTTCCCCCCAATGTGTTTTTGGCCGTGGGGCAAAGCGCAGAAATCGCCGTCAGTTTGCCCGTCGATCGCGCCGGCGCGCAGTCTGTCTTGGCCATCCAGCTGGAGGACGGCGGCTCACGCACGTTTCCGGTCGCGCTTGCCGAAATCGCGGTCCTTGAAGAAGGAGCAGCCGCCGGCCGCCGGTTCGTCCGAAAGCAAATCCCGCTCCCAGCCGATCTGCCGCCGGGCTACCACCAGCTGTCGCTCGAAATCGCCGGAGAAGCCTTCCCTCCGGCTCGGCTGATCGTGCACCCCAGCCGCACTTACCAACCCGAGTGGTTGGAGGCGGGACGCGCGGCCGGCCTCGCCGTCAGCCTCTACGGACTGCGGTCCCGCCGGAACTGGGGCTGCGGCGACACCACCGATCTGAAGGCGCTGATCGACTGGGTGGCCGAGCAGCCCGGCGCCAGCTTCATCGGCCTCAACCCGCTGCACGACATCCCCAACCGCTATCCCTACAACATCAGCCCGTACTTGCCGAATTCCAGTTTTTACCGCAACCCGATTTACCTGGACATTGAGCAGATGGAAGACTTCCAGCGCTCGCCGCGCGCCGTGGCTTTGCTGGCTTCGCCGGCGGTGCAGCGCGAGATCGCGGCGCTGCGGGCCACCGAACTGGTCGAGTACGAACGCGCCTACCGCCTCAAGCTACGATTTCTCAAACTGCTGTTCCAAACGTTTCTCATCGAATGGAGGGCCAAAACCCCGCGCGCCGGCGAACTGGCCGCCTACATCGAACGCGAAGGTGACCTGCTGGCGTGCTTCGCCGTTCATGCCGCGCTGGATCAGGCCATGCACCGCCGCTGCCGCGACGTCTGGAACTGGCAAGGCTGGCCGCAGGAATACCAGGATCCGCAATCAGCCGCCACGCGAGCCTTCGCGCGCAAGCACTGGCGCAGCGTGCTGTTTCACAAGTATGTGCAGTGGCAGCTCGACCGGCAACTCGGCGCGGCCCAGGAGCACGCGCGGCGCCGCGGACTGAGCATTGGCCTGTATCACGACCTGGCTCTGGCCACCGACCGTTTCGGCGCGGACCTGTGGGCGCACCGCGGCTTCTTCGCCTCCGGCTGCCGCGTGGGCGCTCCGCCGGACAGCTTCTCGCCCAAGGGACAGGACTGGGCCTTTCCGCCGCCACTGGCCGCGCGGCACGAGCAGGATGGCTACCGTCTGTTCGCCGAGTCCATCCGCAAAAACTCGCGGCACGGCGGAGCGCTGCGCATCGATCACGTGATGCGCTTCTTCCGCCTGTACTGGATTCCCGATGGTCTCGAAGCCACCGAGGGAACCTACGTGCGCGATCATTTCGAAGCTTTGCTGGCCGTCCTGGCGCTGGAAAGCGTGAGGCAAAAAGTCCTCGTCGTCGGAGAAGATCTGGGCACGGTTCCCGATTACGTCCGCGACGTGCTGCAGCGCTTTGGGATACGCAGCTACCGCCTGCTGTACTTCGAGCGCGACCCCAGCGGCGCGTTCCATCCTCCGCGCGCATACCCCCGCAACGCGCTCGTCTCGGTCACCACACACGATTTGCCGACGCTGGCGGGATTCTGGGAGGGCCGCGACATCGATCAGCGGCGCGACGCGGGCCTGCTGCCGGACGAAGCCACCTATCGCGCCATGCGCGAAGACCGCATCCGGGAAAAGCAACAGCTGCTGGATCGCTTGATGGAGTTGAAGCTTCTGCCCGATTGGTTTCCACCGAGCGCGCGCGACGTGCCGGAGCTAACCGGCGAACTCCACAACGCCATCGTCGGCTTCCTGGCTTCCACGCCCGCGGAGCTGATGTTGCTCAACCAGGAAGACCTGCTCAAGCAAACCGAGCAGCAGAACCTACCCGGCACCACGATTCAATATCCGAATTGGCGGCATAAGATGAAGTGCACGGTGGAGGAATTGTGGACCTCGGAGGAAGTGCAGGCGTTTACGAAAATGTTCCGCGCCTGGCTGGAGCGCACCGGACGGCTCAATCGAGCCCCGGCCGGCGAGCGGGCGGCTACATGAAGTAGTTTTTCACTTTATCCAGAAGGCTTTTCTCGTGCGGCTCGTTTTCTTCGGGCAGCGTCTGCCGGAGCTGCTCGAACAGCTTGCGCTGCTCGCGCGTGAGCTTGGAAGGAACCTTCACGTCGATGTGCACGAACAGGTCGCCGCGTCCGGAGCCCTGCAAGCGCGGCGCGCCGAGATTCTTCAGGCGAATCCGCGAGCCGGTCTGCACGCCCTCGGGAATTTTCACCGTCTCCAGGCCATCGAAGGTGAGCAGGTTCACTTCGGTTCCCAGCGCCGCCTGCGCGACATTGATGGGAACGGCGCAGTGCAGATCTTCACCCTGACGCTCGAAAATGGGGTGGTCCTTTACCTTGATGACCACATACAGGTCGCCCGCCGGACCTCCGTTCAACCCGGACTGCCCCTCGCGGCTCAACTTCAAATGCGTTCCCGTTTCGACGCCCGCTGGAATGGTCACGCGCAGCTTCCGCTCGCTGCGGACCTGGCGCTCGCCGCGGCATTGCGGGCAGGGCCGGCGGATGATCTGTCCGCGGCCTCCGCACTGGCTGCAGGTGCGGCGGATCTGCAGAAAGCTTTGCTGGTAGATGACTTCACCGCGGCCGTGACACATGGGACAGCTCACCAGGCCGTCGGTGCGGTCCGCGCCCGTGCCCTGGCACTGCGAGCACAGATCCAGGCGCGGCACCTGGATCTCCACGTTCATGCCACGCAGCACATCTTCCAGCGCAATTTCCAGATCGTAACGCAAGTCCTCGCCGCGTTGCGCCCGGCTGCGGCCTCCGCGGCGCGCCCCGCTTCCAAACAGATCTCCGAAACCGAAGAGATCGCCCAGAATGTCGCTGAAATCGGTGAACTGCGAGGGATCGAATCCCTGAGAGGCGCCGAGGCCCTGCAATCCCTGGTGGCCGTAGCGGTCGTAGGCCGCGCGCTTCTGCGGATCGCTCAACACGCTGTAAGCTTCCGCCGCTTCCTTGAACTTCTCCTCGGCATCCTGATCGTTGGGGTTGCGGTCCGGATGGTACTTCAGCGCGAGCTTGCGGTAGGCGCTCTTCAGGCCCGGGTCATCGCAATCGCGGGCGACCCCCAATACTTCGTAGTAGTCGCGCTTGGTGGCGTTCATTTCCTGGTCACCGCTACCTTTACCATGGCCGGGCGCAGCAAACGTCCGTGAAAGTTGTAGCCGGGCTGATATTCATCGAGAATGGTGTGGTCTTCGACCTCGTCGGTCTCCACCATGTCGACGGCATGGTGCAAATGGGGATCGAATTTCTGTCCCTTAGCAGTAATCGGCTCCAGCCCCAACTTCTTTAGCGATTCGAAAAAGCGCTGATAAATCAACTCCATACCGCGCGCGTAGGCTTTGTCGGCGGTCTCGGACTTCAGCGCCCGCTCGAAATCGTCCAGGATGGGCAAAATGGCCCGGACGCTCTCCTGGTGGGCAAACTCGACCACGTCGCCGCGCTCCCGTTCGGCGCGGCGGCGGAAATTTTCGAAATCGGCCTGGCGGCGCTTGAGCTGATCCAGCAGCTCCTTCTTCTCTTCCACCAGGCGATCGCGTTCGGCTGCGATGGCTTCCAACGCCCCGGCGAGATCCGCCGGCGGCCCATCCGCCCTTGCCGGCGGGTCGGCTAGGCCGTTTCCGGAGTCGGCCGCGGGTTCTTTCGTATCCATATTTCCAGTTTAATGGGTAACGTCAAGGAATCGCCTGCAGACCGGGCTAAACCGGCAGACTGCCGAAAGCCTGGCCGACATGATAAACGGCGGACATCGCCCGCCCGTAATCCATGCGCACTGGTCCCAGCACCGCGATTTTCGCGGCCAGACCGCCGGGCAGCGAAACCGACACGCCAATCAGCGAAAGCGCCCGCATGCTGGGATGAATATCGCCCAGGCCCACTTGCACGGCCACCTCGCCGACCGGCTGCTCCAGGAACCGGTCCAGCAGCTGCAGGATCCGCTTCTTTTCTTCCAGGGTGTGGAACAGCTCGCGCAGCGCTTCGCGCGTCAGGTGCAGATCCAGCCCCAGAAGATTTCCGGCGCCTTCCATGTGGATCTCCGGCGCGACGTCGATGTCCAGCAGTCCTTTGGCGTACAGCTGCGTCAGCTTGGTGAGCAGCGCGTCGTAGGCCGCGCTCTGCTGCTCCAGGCGCATCTTCAATTCCGCGTGGATGGCCGAGAGCGCCCATCCGGCGAAATTGCGATTGATGTAGTTGCGGATGGAGGCCAGTTCGTCCTGCGAAATCAATTCGTCCAGCTCCACCACGCGGTTGCGCACCATGCGGTCGCGCGTCACCACCACCATGAGCACGCGGCGATCGGCCATGCCCACCAGCTCGATCTGGTGCAGTGTCTGGCTGGAGGTGGGGATGGCGGCCGTGATGCCCAGGCTACGGGTCATCTCCGTCAGCATGTGGCTGGAACGCTCCACCCGCGCTCCCATGGTGCCCGTCTGGCTCAACTCGCTGCGCACCCGGCGCAGTTCCGCGGCCAGCACACGCGCACGCGCCAGCGACTGCACGTAGCTGCGAAATGCTTTTTCCGTAGGAACGCGTCCCGCCGAAGTGTGGGGCTGTGACAGATATCCTTCGTCGCACAGATCCGCCATGACGTTGCGAATGGTTGCCGCGCTGAGGCTGTCGCCGCGTTTCCGCGAGACTGTACGCGAAGCCACAGGTTCGCCGGTCTGAATGTACGACTCGACGATGGCATGTAAAATGTCTTGTTCGCGATGGGTCATGGATGCAACCCGCCCGAAGCGGATATAGCTAATGCTTTAAGCTTGCTCTAACCACTGATTATAAAGGGCTTGATGAGGAGCGTCAAGCGCTGGCTGCTTTTCGCAACGCGTCCACCCGCCCCGCGCGGCTCTTGGGACTGTCCAGGCTGAAGGAACGGGCGTCTCCGAGCTGTTCTTTGATGAATTTCTCCGTCCGGGCGATCGCCGCCAGGAGCGGTTTGTCCTGCTTCACGAACGAGGTCCAGGCGATCGATTCGCTGGCCGGTTCGTATTCCCACAAGCCGGTCAGACGGCCTCGATCGGTGATCGCGTGGTCCGGCAGATCGGCCAATCCGCCGAGAGGCTTCGCGCCTTTCTCCGTAGGCGCCTCGCGGCCGAGGTCTTTTGGGTCGAGTAAGCTCTTCAGGTCGCGGCGCAGAAGGAACAGCGAGTCGATTCCGCCGATCAGCGCGTATTGTGGATCTTTGGGCGCGCGAAAGGCTTCGAATCTGGCGCGGTCGCCAGGCAGGAACATGCGCTCGTCGCCGGCACCGAGCGGCTCGAGCTTCAGAGGCTCGACGGCTGCCTTGGCCGCTTTCACGCCCAGTCCTGAGAACCATTGAAACTCCGCGACCGAGGCCGGTGCGATCCAGATGAAGAAGCGTCGCGCCAGTTCGGTGAAGGCTTGTTCGCGAGTGAGCTCGGATGCGCGCAGCGGGTTTGGCCGCCACAGGGCGTACTGATAGCGTTGCTGATCGAAGCGGCCATTGGTGGAAACGCGCCGGATGTCGCCCCGCGCCTGCAACTGCTCCAGCGCGACGGGCAGGGTGGTCGTCAGGCCCTTCTTCTGGCCCTCGGCACCGAGATTGCGGACGGCTTTGCCCGCGGCCTGCCGCAGTCCGTCTGGGTCCAGCGGGCCTTTTTCCAGTGCTCGGAGCACTGCATCGCACAGCTTGCCAATTTCCTTCGCAGCAACGCCGAGTTTTTCCGCCGTTTTGATTTCGCCCGCGAAGGCCTGCCCGACGGTCAGCCCGAGTGCGAAGTCCGATGCCGGCAGGACGTAGGTGCAGCCGCGCGCGCTGGGCAGCTCGTAGATTGCAAGCCTGGCCGCCGCGGCGTCTGCCTGCTCGCGGTTGATGCTGCTGCGGGAGAACAGCGTGAGATACGGAGCGACGCCGCCCACGGATCGCGCCCAGCCGGCGCGCTCCAACACTTCGGCCGGTGACGCGCCTTGGAGCGAGCCGTCCAGCCCCTGACGATGCGCGTACCAGGCGCGCAGTTTGGATGCGTCCCTCATCGCGGGCTCCTTACCAGCGCACTTCGGTAGCGGGCGAGCAATTGGCGAGGTATTGACCTTCCCCGTGCATGTGCTCGAACGCCGACTGTACGGCTACCCTCCCCGGTCCCCAAAGCCTGAGCCAGAAATAGCGGTTGCTCCAGCGCCCCCACAGATTGAAGCCGCTGCGCGGATGCTCGAAATGCAGTTGCATTTGGACCGAAGGGTCCTTGAAAATGAGCGCGGTCGGCTTCACCAGGATGGTCTGATTGGGCGCGAGCTGACGCACGAACACGTTGCCGGACGCGTGCAACAGCAGCAAGCCGGGCGATTGCGGAGCCGAGAAACGGTCCATGAACATGCCGACCGGATAGTGCGTCTCCTTGTCGTCGCCGTCCTGCGTGGTGTACCAGATGTTGGTTTGAAACCAGTCGTACGCCACGTTGCCGGTGGCCAGCATGAAAAGATGCTCGCGCACATCCACGGATTGGCCGGGCTGGATGGGCAGCGCGATCATTTCTCCCGGTGCGTCGCGCGAGAACGCCACGTGGCCCGGGCCTTGCGCCTGCGTCATGATGAGCGGCATGCCCGCGAACACGCGCTTCCATCCGCCCGCCAGCGACATTGTGGTGATGTTGATTTGCGGATCTTTCCACAGCAGCACGTGGTGGGTGAAGTAAATGCTGTCGCCCGCGGCGAGGTCCACGTCGGCCACGGGGACATATTGGCCTTCGATTTGGCAGAACGAGTCGCCAAATTGCAGCTTGGCCATGTCCTTCCGTCCGGGCAACTCGGCCCAGCCGGATTCGGTGGTCAGCGGGGGAACGTCCAGGGTCGCGCCGCAGCTCGGGCAACTGAGTTGGCCTGCGTTGACTTCGGCGCCGCACCAGGCACATTTCGTTCGCGGCCCCGCCGATCGAACCGGCGGCGGGGAAGGCCGCGGTGCTGGGGTTGGAGCCGACGGACTGGGAGGCGCAGCTTGCGCGGGCGGTGCCGGTTGCGCGACCGGTACGGTGTAGGCACGCGCCGGCGCGGGCCGTTTCGCCTGCGCGCCGCAGGAGGTGCAGAAGTTGGATGTGTCTTGCAGTGGACTGCCGCAGTTGGTACAGAACATGGTGATCGCTCCGGCTCGCTATTCGGTGTGATGGTGGACGTACATGGACTGTATGCCCACGCGGCCCGGTCCGGTCATACGAGCCAGGCTCATGTTCGTGCCGCCGAAGAGTCCGGTCCCCAGCCGCTGAAATTCCACCTGCATATTGACCGCCGAATCCTTGTAGAGGAACGCGCCCGGTTCCACCATGATGCTTTCGCCGGCTTTGAGCGTGCGTTCGAATACGTTTCCGTAGCCATGCAAGATCACGAGCCCGGGCGTGTTGTGCGTGACGAAACGATCCATGAACATGCCCTGGCCTCCGAAGAGAATGTTGGCCAGGCCCTTGATCCGCACGAACGAATAATCGATCTGGTGCGAGGCGAGAAGGAAGGCGTGTTCGCGCACGTCCAGTTCCATTCCGGGATGCAGGGGGAGAACCACGAGTTCGCCGGTGGCGTCGCGCGAGAAAGCGATGCGGCCCGGGCCGGTGGCCACGCTGATGATGAACGGCATGCCGGCGAAGGCGCGCTTCATTCCACCGGGCAATTGCAGCACGGTGAGCGGCACCGTGTCGTCCTTCCACAGCATGATGTGGTGTTCGAAGAAGACCGAATCGGCCGCGCCCAGATGAATCTCTGCGACGGGCACGATTTCGCCCTCGACCTGGCAGGTGCTGGAACTGAACTGGAACTCGGTCATGTCGCGAAGCCGGGGAGCCTCGCGCCAGCCGGACTCGCTGACCAGGTTGCGAATGTCCAACGGCGCGCCGCACGAGCGGCAGGTGAGCGCTGACTTCTCGTTCATGCTCTGGCACCACTGGCACTGGATGCGTTCGAACGGCTCCGCGCTCGCGGTCGGATTGCCCATGGTTGAAGAAAACCTCCGAGGTTTTGGTCCGGTTGCCATGATAGCAAGCGGAGAACGGCGGATCAGCGTGCCGGTTGGAGAGCTTCCAGGTACAGTTCGAGATCGCGGAGGCCCGCCGGCGAGCCGATCTCGTAGAACCGCTCATGCACTTCGAAGCCCGCGAGGCAACCTCGGCCGCTCAGCGTGCCGAAGAGCGCTGCTAAATCGAAAACTTCTTGGGCCATCTCCTCCAGCAGGCTGCGCCGCAGGCAGGAGAGGCCGTAATCGATGTACTGCATGTCCGGAGCGCCAGCTTTGTCATACAAGAGGACGCGGCCGTCTTCGTAAATCGCGTTGCTGCGGTCCCAGCGGCCCTGATTGCGCATAACGGTCATCAGCGCGGGCCGCCCGCTGGATTGGAACGCGTTCCAGACCGGCGCGAATTCCAGCGGCAGAAACGAATCGCCATAGATGACGAAAAACGATTCATCCAGGACGCCTTGCTGGCAGGCGAGTTTTAACGCGCCACCGGTGCCTCGCAGCTTCTCGCCTTCGTCGACATAGCAGAGCGATGGAACGGGCGACGGTTCGCCCTCCCAATATCGCCGGATCATTTCGCCTTGGTGCCCGATCGAGTAGACCACTCCGGTGACGCCTTGCGCCGCCAGCCAATGCATCTGATGATAAGCGAACGGCCGTCCGCAAACCGGCAGCAGCGTCTTCGGGCAGGTGTCGGTGAGCGGACGCATGCGGGTTCCCAGTCCGCCCGCCAGAATGACGCACTGCATGGTTAGTCCCGCGCCAGAAGCTTGGAGCCTTCGTGATCGAAGGCGAAGCGGACTTCGCGCAGACCTTCAGCCTGCATGGCGCGGCGAAGGGCATCGCGTTCCTCGGCGTAGAACAGCAGGAAGCCTCCTCCGCCCGCACCCACCAGCTTGCCGCCGATGGCGCCGTTCTCGCGGCCGATTTCGTACCAGCGGTTGATGCCGTCGTTGGAGGTGCCCGGCGACCGTTTGCGTTTATGCAGCCAATGCTCGTGCAGCAGTTCGCCGAAACGCCGCGTGTCGCCGGCTTCCAGCGCGTGCTGGATGCACTGGCCGAGCTGTTTGGTGAAGTGCAGGTTGTCCAGCATGGCCGCGTCGCCGAGTTCGGACCGGACTTTCTGGTCGTCCAACACGGAGGAAGCGTTGCGCGAATAGCCCGTGAAGAACATGAGCAGATGCTCTTCCAGGTCGTAGAGCGTGGTGTTGCTGATGTTGAGCGGGCTGACGCTCACTTGCCCATCGGGACAAAACTCGAAGCAGGCCAGGCCACCGAAGGCCGCTATGTACTGGTCCTGCTTGCCCACCGGCTGTTGCAGAAGCTCGATCTCGATCTTACAGGCTTCTTCGGCCACCACGCCCGGGTCGACGTACTTGCGCTTGAGAGCGTGCACTGCCCGCAGCAGGCCCACCGTGAATGCACCGGAGGAGCCGAGCCCGGTGCCGGCCGGGATGTCCGCCATGCTGACGACTTCGAGGGGTGGCGGCACTTCGTGCATGCGCAGCACTTCGCGAATCAGCGAGTGGCGGATGTCTTCCAGGGTGGCGGCCTGCTCCAACGCCGAGTACTTCAGGAGATATCCGCCGCCGAAGGATTCGTTCAGCCCCACATAAATGTGCTTGTTGATGGCCGCGGAAATGACGAAGCCTCCGAAGCGGCGGTAGTAGGAGGGTAGGTCGGTGCCGCCGCCGCCGATCGAGATTCTGAGTGGAGTACGCGAGATGATCATCGAAACGCTGCCAGCCACTTATGTATCGGCAAAGTAAGGAGAAGTCTTTACCGCAGCGGCGCAGTGGCGAGAATAGCGAGCTTTTCCCAGGTCGGGACGCGAATCCGTCGCGCTAGAACGTCGTAGTTGGATCGTCCGATGCGCTCGAGCAGCCGGCGGTAAATCTCGATCAGGGCCCACAGCGATGCACGGCTGCGCTTGTGGACCAGGCCGAGCAGGGGGCGCGACTCGTCGTAATACTGGCGCGCGCGTTGCGCCTCGAAGGCCATCAGGCGGACGAAATTGCCGTCGTGCTTCGCGAGGTCGGCGCCGAAGCGCGCGATGTCTTCGGCGGGGAGGTAGATGCGTTTGTTTTCCTGGTCCTCGCGCACGTCGCGCAGGATGTTGGTCAGCTGGAACGCGATGCCGCACTTCTCGGCCAGCTTCAGCGCTTCGGGCGATTCGAAGCCGAAGATGTGGATGATGGTCAGGCCGACGACGCTCGCCACCTGGTAGCAGTAGCGATACAGTTCGTCGAAGGTCTGAATCTGGCGCGGCTCCAGGTCCGAGCTGACGCCTTGGATCATCTCGTAGAAATATTCGTGCGGGATCTGATAGCGTTCGACGGTGTCGTGAAACGCCGGCCACAAAAGGTTCTTGGCATAGTGGCCTTGGAGTGCGCAATCCAGGTCGCGCCGCCATTGATCGATCGCCTCACGCGAAGCGCCCTCCCCTTCGCTAATATCGTCGCAATAGCGCATGAAGGCATAGATGGCGCACATGGCCTCACGCTGCTCGCGCGAAAGCAGCCGGAACGAGTAATAGAAGTTTCGCGCCCGCTTCCGCGCGATGTCACAGCAAAATGCGTAGGAAGAAGGGAGGCTTAGCGCGCGTTCCACAGGGTTCCGACCAGTAACCGGAGACGCTCGAACTTCGAGATGGCGGGGCGGCGCGCCAGGACATTGTAGTTCTGCCGCTCGATCTTCTCCAGCACACGCAGGCCGCCGCGGCTGAACAGATCCAGATCGAACGACAACCGCTTATCGACCATCTTGACGAGCGGCAGCCCTTCCAGGAACAGCTTGCGCGCCACTTCCACGGCGTCGCGCAGGACGTCCCGGAAAGCCGGATTGAACGTGCTGGCGCGCAGCTCCTGCAGTGTGTAGCCATGCCTGTCCAGTAAGTCGAGCGGCAGGTAGACACGGTCCTTCTCCAGATCCACGGTGATGTCCTGCCAGAAGTTGGCCAGTTGCAGCGCCGTGCAGGTGGCGTCGGAAAGGCGGTCGCGTTCCTCGTCGGCATAGCCGCACAGGCGCAGCACCAGGCGCCCAACCGGATTCGCCGAACAGCGGCAATAGCCGAACAGATCGAGCCAGTTCGCGTAGCGGGTGATGCGTTGGTCCTGCTCGAACGCGCTGATCAGATCGGCGAACAGCTGTTTCGGCAGGTTATATTTGTGAACCGTGCCTTCCAAAGCCACGAAAACCGGATGCGTCACCCGGCCTTCATACATTGCTTCCAGTTCTTCGCGCCACCAGGCCAGCAGGCGCAGGCTTTCGGCGGCGTTGCCGATTTCATCGCCCAAGTCGTCCGCCCAGCGGCAGAAGGCGTAAACGTTGTAGAAATCCTGATGCAGGCGCTTGGGCAGAAAGAATGTGACAACGTGGAAATTCTCGTAATGATGCGTAGCCAGCCAGCGGGTGTACTGCTCGGCGCTTGCCTGGGTATACCGGTCGCCCAGCGCCTCCGCCGAGTAGACGTACTCTTTGGGCGCGAGCAGCGGCACTAAGGTATGATAGCCGTTTTCAAATGGCCGTTGTGGCTCATCAGATGCCGCATCACCTCCAGCAAGTTGGTGAGCGGCTCCACACGGTTCACGAAGTCGCGCGCGGTGATCACGCCGCGGCTCACGAAGTCCAGCGCCCTGCGGATCTGGGCCGGCGTATGGTGGAAGCTCGCGGTGCAGGTGATTTCCGAATAATGCATCAGCGAGGTGTCCAGATGGATCTGGCTGTCGTTGGGGCAACCTCCGAAGAAGTTGACCACGCCGCCGCGCCGCAAGGACTTCATGGCGGTTTCCCAGACGTCGGGATGGCCCACGGCCTCGATGGCGATGTCGGCGCCGCGCCCGCCCGTCAGCTCACGAACCCGCTCCACGGTTTCCTCGCTTTCGCTGGAGACCACCAATTCGTCGGCGCCCATGTTCTTCGCGCGGTCGAGCTGCGTCTGGCGGCGCCCCAAGGCGAGCACCCGCGCGCCATAGGCCTTCGCCAGCCGCACGAACATCAGCCCGATCGGTCCCAGGCCCAGCACGGCCACAGAATCGCCGGGACGGATGCCGGTTTCATCCAGACCGCGTAGCACGCACGCCAGCGGTTCCACCAGGGCAGCGTCCTTGTAATCCACATGCTCGGGGATTTCATGCATGTTCCGCTCGACAATGCGGGACGGAATGCGGATGTACTCGGCGTAAGCGCCGTTGTTGAACAGCAGATCGTCACAAAGGTTCTCGTTGCCGCGCTTGCAGTAGAAGCACTCCCCGCACGGCGCCGAATTGGCGGCCACCACGCGCTGGCCCACGCGGAAATTCCGCACATCCTTGCCTACGGCGACGACATCGCCGGACAGTTCATGCCCAAACAAGGCCGGAGGCACGATCATGCGGGCATGGTACCCGCGCCGGAACACCTTCACGTCAGTGCCACAAGTGAGAGCGGCCTGGACGCGTACCAGTACGTCCCCGTCGCCGATCTCCGGCACAGACACCGACTCTATCTGTAAATTCTCTTTACCATAGAGCACGGCGGCTTTCATCTCACTCTTCACTAAGACCACCTCTGTGGCTGAACTATAATTTTCAACGATTTAGGCTCAGGATGCAACGCCATGCCGATGCCTGCGCGGATCTGATCCAGCGGAAACCGGTGCGAGACGAGATCCTCGACCGGCAAATCACCGCTAAACACAAGATGCGCCGATTCTTCCTGAAGATCCACGGAAGCGCTGTAGGAACCGAAAATTGTGCGTTCGCCGACGCACACATCCGCGCCCGAGACCTCAATGCGCTCCTGGTGCGACGTTTGGGCAAATAGCAGGATGCGGCTGCCGGGCCGGGAGCACTTGACGGCCTGCTCGACGATTCCCGGGGCCGAAGCGGCGACGATAACGGCGTCCGCGCCCCGGCCTCCCGTCATTTCCAGAATTCGTTCCACCACAGCAGGATCGCGCGGGTCCAGGGCCGCAGCGGCGCCGAAACGCAGCGCCAGTTCCCGGCGGTAGGGCATCGTATCGGTGGCGATCATCCGAGCGCCGGAGCGCTTGACTAACATGGTAAACAGCAAGCCGATGGGCCCCTGCCCGAGGATCACGACAACGTCGTCCGGGCGCGGATCCAATTGCACGACGCCTTTCAGGCAGGTGTTGACCGGCTCGACGAAACAGGCCCGATCAAACGAGACGCCCGCGGGAATCTTTTCCACTCCTCGCCGCGCGATCCAGTCCATCACGCGGACGTATTGCGAAAAGCCTCCGCCGGCCGGCTCGTAACCTGCCGTCACCCCGACTTTCTTATAAACGGGACATTGCGCGTACAGCTTGTGTCGGCAATAGAAGCATTCCAGGCAGGGGATATGATGGAAAACGATGACGCGGTCGCCGATGGAGAAGTTCCGGACGCCCGCGCCGGTGTCGGCCACCACGCCTGCGGTTTCATGGCCGAAGATGCGCGGCGGGGCCAGCAGGTTGTACTCGATCTTCTTCAAATCGGTATGGCAAATCCCACAGCTTTCCACGCGAATGAGCAGTTCCCCGGCACCGATGGCGGGCGTCGGCACCTCCTCGACGGACACCGTGCTCTGGCCGGTGTATACGGCGGCCCGCATGATGGCGGGCGCGGCCACTAATTCAGAATCGAGCGTCGGCAAGAAAGTCTCCCAGCGCCTTGGCGGCGCACTTCGATCTCCGGTTCAACTTCCAAAGTTCCGGTAACAGAGTGGCGGGTCTCAAAGCGGCGGCGGCCAGGATCTTGGCCCGGCTGAAGCGGCCTTGGGCGTCGCGGACGCGATTGAAGTCCAGCGGAAAATTTTCATCCGCGGTATCCGTGACTACGCGGACCGCATAGAAGGGAATCTTCCATTGCGCGGCTCTCGTGCCCACGGCGGAGGCTTCCATCTCCACCGCGTCGGCGCCATGGGAATGCAGCTCAGCCCGCTCGGAGGCGGTGGAGACGACGCGGTCCACCGAAAGCAGCCTGCCGCTTTGGTAGGGGCGCGCGCTGGCGGGAGCCAACACCGGACCCACTCCGAGCACTTCGGCGGCGACAAAAATCGCACCCACACGAAACGCCGGGTTCAGCGCACCGCAAAACCCTACGCTAACCAAACCGTCCATCCCCATCCCAAGATACTCTTTTGCGGCGTCGGCGGCCCGGCCTGCCAGGCCCGGCCCCGGCCCGTTTGCCGCCGCCACAATGTCCCGGCCGTGCAACCGGCCCATTCGCACGAAATCCAGAGGCCAATCCGGATGACGAATTTCTTCGGCATGTTCCAGCAGCCCTTCCAACTCCCGTCGCTCCGCGGCAATGAAAGCCAGCAATCAGACGTAACCATTGGCCCGGAACCACTCGACCGCGCGTTCGAGCGCGCCGTCCACCGGCCCGGGGTTAAAGCCCAGTTCCCGCTTCGCCTTATCCGGCGAAACGAACATCTTCTTTCGTGCCATTTTGACACCATCCAGCGGCGCGCGCGGCTCATGCCCGGTGAGGCGGGCCCAGCCGGTGCTCGCCACGCCTGCCAAATACGCGACCCCGTACGGTATCCGCCAACGAGGGGCGTGCCCCCCGCTGACCGCGGCGAGCCTCGTCAGAATCTGCTCCAGGGTCAGATTTTCGCAGCCCAGGATGTAGCGTTCTCCTGCGCGGCCGCGCTCGCAGGCCAACAGATGGCCCTCGGCCGTGTCATTCACGTCCACCAGGTTCAGCCCGGTATCCACAAACGCCGGCAGATCGCCTTTGAGATAATCCACCACGAACTTGCCGGTCGGCGTGGGCTTGAAATCGTGATCGCCCACCGGCGTCGTGGGATTCACGATCACCACCGGCAGACCGGACTTGGCAAACTCCAGCGCCACCTGCTCGGCCTGGAACTTCGAACGTTTATAAGCGCCCGTCATTTCCTCCAGACTCACTTCGGTGTCCTCATCGCCGGGACGATCCCCGGGAAGGCCAATACAGCCGACCGTGCTGGTATAAACGATTCTCTCCACTCCCGCCTCGCGCGCAGCCAACAACAGATTCCTGGTCCCCTCCACGTTGGATTGAAAAAGCTCGCCTGGATCCTTCGCCCACAGGCGGTAGTCGGCAGCCACGTGATAGACCACCTGGCACCCCGTCACGGCGCGCTGGAGCGACTCCGGCTCGCGCAGATCGCCAGTGACCAACTCGACATCCAGTTCGCGAATCTTGCTGGTTGACCTCACCAAAGCCCGCACCCGTTCCCCGCGAGCGAGCAGCCTTTTTGCCACGTGCCACCCCAGGAAACCGGTCGCGCCCGTTACCAGCGTCGGTCTCACTCGATTAGCTTTTCTCTCTCGATCCAGACCTGGCCTTGAGAAATGCGTTCAAGGCCAGCAAGGGGAAGGAGTTCCGGTACAGGTGATAACACAGGTAAAAAACCTGCGGGAACCCGGTTCCAGTGGCCAATTCCTCGTCCCATGTCCCGTCGATTTTCTGCGTTCGAACCAAATGATCGATTCCGTCCTGCAGGCTGGTGCTGGTGGTGTCTCCGCCGGCCAGCAGCGCCAGCACAGCCCAGGCGGTTTGAGACGGGGTGCTTGGCGCGGCGACATAGCTACCTTGCTTGTAACTTTCGCAGCTTTCGCCCCAACCACCGTCGAAGTTCTGAATCGAGCGCACCCACTCCAGCGCGCGCTGCACGTACGCTTCGCGATCGCTGACCCCCGCCGCCGCCAGCCCGCGCAGGGCTAAAAATGTCCCGTAAACGTAGTCCACGCCCCAGCGCCCGTACCAGCTTCCATCCTGTTCCTGAGTTCGAATCAGGTAATCGACGCCCTTCCGCACCGCCGGATGGGACCGGTCGTACCCGTGCGCGCACAGGGCTTCCAGCACGCGGCCGGTGATGTCCGGGCAGGTGGGATCGAGCATGGCGTTGTGATCGGCGAACGGCACGTAGCTCAACGGGCGCCAATCATTGTCGACGTCGAACGCGGCCCAGCCGCCGTCGGCCGACTGCATGTCGATCAGCCACTCCAGCGCGCGGCGCTCCACGATTCGCTGCTCGTCCGGCCGCGAGCCTTCCGAGCGCGCCAGCGCCAGCAAAACCATCGCGGTATCGTCGATGTCCGGGTAAAATTCGTTGGCGAATTCGAAATACCAGCCGGACGGCTCGGTCTTGGGCCGCTTCACCGACCAGTCGCCTTTGCGCCGGACTTCCTTGGTGAGCAACCAGTCCGCGCAGCGGCGCAAGGCGTCGCGCGGCGGTTCGGGGCATTCGCCCAACGCGAAGGCCGCAATCGCCGCATCCCACACCACCGAATAGCAGGGCTGGAAAAAGAAGCGCCGTCCGTCATCCACCATCAAGGCGTCGAACTG
>DATJNO010000113.1:0-21662 GCA_035508055.1 Bryobacteraceae bacterium
CGGCGCCGCTATTGGCGAGCAGCGTCTTCTTCGGGAAATCGCCGGGCGTCAGCTCGTTCAGCAGTTCCGCCAACTCGACGTACGGCTCGTAGGTCGCGACGAGCGCGCAGGGATGGATGAATTTGTCGGCCTGGCGCTGGACCGCTTCGACCACCGGCTGCGGCGAGTGGCCCACCGCCAGCATCCCGATGCCGCCAGCCAGATCGATGAGCGTGTTGCCATCCACGTCGAACACCAGCGCACCGTCGGCGCGCTCGACAACAACAGAAGTCGCGCGTCCCAAACCCGCCGGCACTGCAGCCACGCGCCGCGCAAGAATCTCTTTAGCCTTCGGACCCGGAACCTCAGTGTTCAAACGGATATAAGACATAGCATGCTCCCTGGATGCGCCGCGCACAGGCTTGCCGGAATCGAGGACCAGCAGGACGCTATAGTTGTCGCAAACCGGATCGTTCAAGTAATTCGCCAGCAGCTTTCGCGGCTCGAACCCCACGCCGATCTGCATGGAGAGCGTCGAGTCCTTGATCCGGCCCGAGAGAACGCCCTCGTAGTAATCCTCTGCCGGCATCTTGTCCTTCACGGCGCCGTAGCCGGGAATCATCCCTGCCGTGACCTGACCCTTGAGACCCAGCCGCCACACCACTTCCTGACGCGCGGCGTAAAGAGCCGTAGCCAGACCACGGCCGCGGTAATCGGAGTGAACGGCGAGGTCGGCGCCGTAGAGCCAGCCGCCGTCGGGCTCGTGCGATGTCAGCCACCCGCCTTGAATGATCTCGGCGAAGGTGTGATCCACGTGATCGAAATCGAAGTTCAGGCGCAGCGTGGTGGTTGCGCCGACGACACGATCGCCGTCCAGCACCACCAATTGCCCGTCCTCGAACAGTTCCATGTGCTTCAGGTAATGTTGGTGCTTGAAACGCTCTTCGTCAGCGAGCGTGGGGAAGCAACGGAGCTGCAGTTCTTCCATCTGGACGGCAAACTCGGGACGGGCCTGCATCAAGAAGATGCCGTCGGCAAGCTTACGGTAATACCACTTCACGGATCCTCCCCATTCTGTCGGCGAGCCTGATGAGTACCTTGCAATAAACCTAAAGGCTAACAGAAACATGCCGCGACGGGCAGCCGTTGTGGGCAGGCCGGGTGAAGTTTGCCAGGGAAAGAGTCCCGCCATCCGGCAGGGACCACGTCTCCTGAAAATTATTGAGTAACCTTGATCCCCCGTCGTTTGGCCCTTATCGAGCTGAGCGGCTTTTACGTTTAACTGCACGGATCGCTCACCCAAAGATAACAGCGCGGCAACGTGGGTTATCGATGCCCCGGTGGTGACGTTGACCAAGCAGGAGAGTGCTGCGTGGAAACGCAAATTCGGGCGGATGCTATGCTAAGAAGGCTCTGGCCGGGAGAACGGGGCGGGCGGGCTGACTAAGCCGGCGAGCCATTCGCTAAGATGGAGTTTTCCTGGTGCATGCAAAACGGAAGCTCCAGCGGGAGGAAAATTGTGAGGGCGGGACGGAACAGCGGCAGGAGTCAGGTTGAAGAAATTCCTGGAAAGTCACCCGCGTCTTCACAAACCGCACGAGCGACACTGGCGCTGCGCGAGATGCTGGTGCAGGGCCGCTTCCGTCCTGGAGAGCGAATTCGGGAAGTGCCCCTGGCCGCGGAGCTGAAAGTTTCTCGAATTCCGTTGCATCTGGCGCTGGAGCGTCTGGCGCACGAGGGGTTTCTGGAAATCCGCCCGACGCGTGGTTTTGTGGTGCAGAAGTTTTCCACGCAAGACATCTATGACGCGATCGAACTGCGCGGTCTGCTGGAGGGCGCCGCAGCCCGGCTGGCGGCCGAGCGATTCAAGCACAAGAGCGATCTGGAGCCGCTGGAAGCCGCCAGCCGCGACATTCTGGCCCTGGTCCGGCGCACCAAGCTGACCATGGAGACGTTCCGCCGCTACATCGATCTGAATGCACAGTTCCACGCGGCTTTGCTGGATTTGTCCGGCAGCCGGATGCTGCGCCGCGCGATCCAGCAGGCGTGCTCGCTTCCCTTTGCGTCTCCGAGCGCTTTTTTGAAGAGACAATATGTTTCCAGCGATCTGCAGGAGCTGTTCCTCATTTCGGCCGACCAGCATTGTGTCATCGTGGACGCCATCGCGAACCGCGAAGGCATGCGCGCTGAGATCCTGACACGCGAACATGCGCGCGTGGCACGGCGGAATCTGGAAGACGCTCTGAGAAACTCCGAACTGCCGGCCGACCTGGCGGGCGCCAAGTTAATTCATCTGTGACATATCACTTACTGGATTCGGAGTAAGTGGGTCGCCCCATAAAGCGCTCGATTTGTTGGTATCAGGGATGATGATGCGCATTATCATCTGCGTCCTCTCGACTATTGCATGCAATGAGGATATACTCGCCCGGTAAAGCTCTACGAGGGTTAGAGCTTGAGTCGCGCAACGGGAATTTTAAAACAAGAACGGGGGTTGGCCGCGTATGCTAATTCAATCCTGTATGAGCCGGGTGCTCGTCAATCGGGCGCTTGTTGCGCTCGCGCTTTTCGTAGCCCTAGGGACGTCAAATCTGGTATTTGGACAGGGCGCAAATTCCACACTGTTAGGCACCGTAAGTGATGTATCGGGGGCGGTGGTGCCGAACGCATCGGTGCAGGTGACCAATGTTGCCACCGGCGTCAGGCAGACAGTGACAACCGATTCGCAAGGCCGCTACACAGTGGTGGACTTGATCCCGGGCAGCTATAGCGTGCAGGCCTCGGCCACAGGATTTCAAACTGTCGTCCGCAGCGGCATCACGTTGACGGTCGGCAGCCAGACGGTGGTGGACATTCCTCTCTCGCCCGGCCAGCAGCAGCAAACGGTCACAGTCCAAGCAGAAGCCTCCCAGGTAGACGTGGTTTCGTCTACTCTCTCTTCGGTGGTCGAACAGAAACAGATTGCGGACCTGCCGTTGAACGGCCGCAATTTTACGGATCTCATCGCGTTGGCGCCCGGGATCACTACGGGCAACGGGGTCGGCGCTCCCGCCGGAGGGGCGAACTTGCTGTATGGTTTGGAGGCGAACTTCAGCGTCTCTGGCGCAAGGTCGGAAGGCCAGGCCTATCTTCTGGACGACGTCGATGTTCAAGGTTTCTGGGCCCATGGGTCAGGTTCGGGCGTGTTGGGCACTACGCTCGGCATTGAGGCCATCGCCGAATTCGAGGTACTCACCAACACGTACAGCGCCCAATTCGGCGGCAATGGCGCGGTGGTGAATACGGCCAGCAAATCGGGCACCAACGTTTTTCATGGCTCCGCATACGAATTTTTCCGCAACAGCGCCCTGGACGCGAGCAACTTCTTTGACACTTCGGGAAAACCTGCCTACCGCCAAAATCAGTTTGGCGCCAGCTTGGGCGGGCCCATCAAGAAGGACAAGCTTTTCTTCTTCATCAACGACGAGGAGTTGAGGAAATCGCAGGGCGAAACCGTCCCCACGTTTATCCCCGATGCTAATGTCCATAAGGGATTGGTGCCATGCGCTTTGGCTCCGAATCTGGCGTGCTCGAGCGGATTGGCGAACGTGGGAGTCAGTGCGGTAGCGGCGCCAATCCTGGCCCTCTATCCCCAGACAACGGCCGTGTCGCCCAATGGCATCCTGGAGGTGCCGGAGGTTGGCACCAATACCGGCGACGAAAATTACCTTTTGGGGCGCGTCGATTACACCATCGACGCAAAGGATTCGGTGTTCATGCGCTACGTGCACGACGGCGCCAGCACCATTTTGCCGTTCCTGGGTTCGTCGGATCCGCCCCGCTGGCCGGAACAGGGCATAACGGGTAACAATTTCGCAACGGTGGAGTGGCGGCGCATCGTTACCCCCAACCTGGTGAACCTTCTGCGCTTCAGCTTCACGCGAACCCTGGAGACCGACAATCAAGTCAATCTGGACCCCACGCCCGCGCTCAATTTCTATCAGGGGCACCAAAACGGTGGAGTGAGCGTTACCGGCCTTTCCTTGCTCGGCACCAGCATTTTCGCTCCGCTGTCCCAAGTGCAAAACAAATTCCCCGTGGCCGACGACCTGATCTGGAATAAGGGGGCTCACAGCTTCAAGTTTGGCGGATTATTCAGCCGCGTGCAGAGCAACTTCACGCAGGACGGATGGTGGGGCGGCTCTTACACCTTCACCAGCATTCCGAGCTTCCTGGAAGGCGTTCCATTTCTCTTTATTGGCCCCATTCCTCCTTATACGGACTCCTCTCGCGACTTCCGCGAGATTGAGGTGGACGGATACGCTCAGGATGAGTGGAAGGCGACCCCCAAGTTAACGGTCAATATTGGTGTGCGGTATGAGTTCGTCACCGATCCCACCACGCACGAGCAACCGCTGAATAACATCATCAATCCTCCATTTGGAACCTTCGTTCCCGTGTCCCACGTTTTCGAGCACAACCCCAACACCAGGAATTGGGACCCGCGGATCGGCCTGGCCTTTGACCCATTCAAAGATCACAAGACCTCGATCCGCGTAGGCGCGGGAATTTTCTACGATCCCATTCGCGCCCGGACCTACGCTTCGGGTTATTACTTCAATAAGCCGTACGAGCTGGCCTTCGAGATATTTCCGCCATTCCCGAACGCGTTCTCAAGCGGCTACTCAAATCCATCCGAGATCGTGGGCACCGACTACAACACTCACGATGTGCCGCATATGTACCAATGGAACATCAACGTCCAGCGTGAATTGTTTGAAAACACCGTTTTGACGGTGGGCTACGTCGGCTCGCGGGGCTTGCACTTGTACGAAGGGCGGGACCTGAATCCTGTGGAGCCTATCGACGTAAACGGCGTCTCGGTTTTTGGCCATTTGTCACCGGCTGGTACGATCGTGGGTAACCCGCGTGAGAATCCCGCCGCCGCCTCTCTCAGCGACGAGGCCCCCGTGGGGGACTCGCATTATAATTCGCTGCAAGTGGGCTTGAACCGGCGCTTTTCGCACGGCCTACAAAGCCAACTCTCCTACACGTGGTCCAAATGCATTGACAACTCCTCCGGCACCTCTGGCCTGGAAGGCGGCGCGCCTTGGACCGATCCTCTGGCCGGCAACTATGACGAGGGCCGCTGCCAGTTTGACCGGTCGCAATTTGTGAAGTTCAGCAGCGTTTACTCATTCCCGTTTAGGGGCAACGTGCTGGTGGAGGGATGGCAACTGAGCGGCAACTTCACTTACTCCAGCGGCGCGCCCTGGAACATACTGCTGGGTTTCGATCAAGCCGGAAACGGAAACAGCGGCGAAGAGCGGCCGAACATCATTTCGGGCGTCAACCCTATTGTCGGCAGCGTCAACGGTTACGCCAACCCGGCGGCTTTCTCGGTGCCGGCGGTGGGTACGCTGGGCGATCTTCAGAGAGACTATCTCTCTGGCCCGGGTCTGGTAGACCTGGACATGGCGCTTCTGAAAGACACTCGGCTTTCTGAAAAGTTCCGGCTGCAGTTCCGTGCGGAATTCTTCAACATCGCCAACCATGCCAATTTCGGGTTGCCTAATGGCACCGCCTTCGCGCAGGGTCCGGGCGGTACCGGCATTCCCAACTCGACGTTCGGGCAGATCACCTACACGACAACTTCTTCGCGGCAGATCCAGTTTGCCCTGAAGTTATTGTTCTAGCTTTTTAAATCCGGGTCCTGTTCGTTGACGATCCGTTAGAATGTCACCGTGCAGGACCCGCTCAATCTCTCCCCGCTGTTCACGCCGTTTCAGATAAAGGGCCTGACGCTGCCCAACCGCTTCGTGATGCCCGGAATGCAACGGCAATGGTGCGAAAACGGCGTGCCGCTGCCGCGTCTGGGGCAATACTACCGCCGGCGTGTGGAAGGCGGGGTAGGTCTGATCGTCACGGAAGCTTGCGCCGTCGACCATCCTTCTTCTACGCAGACCCCGTTCTACGCCCGGATCAGCGACGCGACGATGGATGCCTGGGCCGAGTGTTTCCGGACGGTCAAAGAGGCCGGCGGACATATCTTCATGCAGCTCTGGCATGAGGGGGCCATCCGGAAAGAGGGTGGCGACGGCCCGTTTGCGCAATACCCGTCCTTGAGCCCGTCCGGCCTGATCAGTCCGGAGAAGACGAATGGCCGGGCCGCGACTGTGGAGGACCTGGAAGCCATCCGGGATGCGTTTGTGCGCGGAGCCCAGGCGGCGCAGCAGATCGGCGCCGACGGTGTCGAGATTCATGCCTGCCATGGCTACCTTCTCGACCTGTTTCTTTGGGCCGGGACCAACCGGCGGACGGACGGATATGGCGGGGAGGACATCCGCGACCGGGTCCGGTTTCCGGCGGAGATTGTGGAAGCGGTGCGCCGGGCGGTGGGACCCGGCTTTGTGACCTCGTTCCGGTTTTCGCAATGGAAGGAAGTCGATTATGACGCGAAGATCGCTCTGACACCGCGCGATCTGGAGATCATGCTGGGAGAACTGCGCGCCCGCGGTGTGGATCTTTTCCATGCTTCGGCGCGGCGCTTCTGGATTCCCGAGTGGGCCGGCAGCGACCTGGGCATCGCCGGATGGACCAAATCGCTGACCGACGCGCCCGTGATCGCGGTGGGCAGCGTGGGCCTGGACACCGACGTGATGGAGAACTTCTTCGGCAAGGAAGCCAAGCCGACCGGCGAAGCCGGGCTGCGGGAGTTGCTGCGCCGCTTCCATAACCGGGAATTCGATCTGGTGTCGGTTGGACGCGGCCTGATCGGCGATCCCGACTGGGTCAAGAAGGTGGCCGAGCACCGGCACGCCGACATCCGGCTATTCACCAAGCAGGATCTTCTCGGAGACCTCGAAATCGGCGGTTTCGTCGAGTAGGCGCACCGGGCGGGCGACTAAGTCCGGCTACACGGTTTGGGCGCTTCGCCATCCGGTGGCGTAATCCCGGCGGACCACTTCCGAGTATGGAGCGGGACTGACTATCGCGCGGATTTCGGTTTGTTTGTGGCGCTCCACAGTGGTTTTGCCCGACCCTCCGCCCTCTTCGCCCCAGACCAGCGCGACTTCATGCCCGATTTCCACATCCGGGTCCACGATGCCGAGGGACAACATGGTCCGCTCGTTGAAGCTATAGCCGCTGAACATCGACAGGCCGACGATGTGTCCGCCGGCCATCATCCTGTCATAGGTCGCCGAGGTGTAATTCGGGTTCGGCATGTCGATGTACTTGCAGTTGTCGCGGCTCAGCATGGACGTCATGGCCCTGCCGAGGTCTTCGGCGTTCCAGGCGAAGGTCACCTTCCTGCGGTGCGATTTGCCTTCCATCTTCTTGAGAGCATCGCTGCCGATGAAGTCGTGGTCGAATCTGATAAATGATCCGTAGCCCAGTTCGTGCGGCGTCAGGTAATAGTCTTCAATGTTGCTCGAATAGAAACTGCCGCCGATCGATCCGCCGCGGCCTTCATAGCTGGCGGCGGGCAGCCATTGCCGGTAGGGCTTCATCTTTTCGCCCGTGTACACGGCCGGAAGCGGAGACGGAATCCATCCGGATTCGAGCGCATTGGTGGAATAAGCCCGGGCGCCCACCTGCACCAGGCCGAAGTCCTGGCCGGCTTCGAGAATTGCGGCTTTGATTTCCTCAGCCTCCGCGTAGGGTCCCCATACCTCCAACCCCGGTGCACCCGCCATGCCGTGGCGCAGCGCGTTCACCTTGCGTCCGGCGATGTTGATCGATCCGACGTGGAAGAACCTGATGTCCTGGTACGGTCCGCCATTCAGCCGCTCGATCACCTGCTGCGCGTTGGGCCCTTGAATTTGATAGCGGTAATGCCTGCGAACGACGGGCTTGCCGCCGGGGCGGGAGGGCGACCGGTCGTCCTTGGACGTCGTGACGTTGTATCCGCCGGTCTCGGCATGAAACTGGATCCAATTCGCGGTGGGTGCGCGACCGACGAAGGTGAACTTGCTCTCTTCGTCTCGGAAGAGAATGCCGTCGCCGATCACATAACCGTCGTAGTTGCACGGAACGAACTGTTTGGCCCGGCTGGTGGGAAAGTTGGCAAAGCTGTTGAACGCCAGATGCGAGAGCAGCCGGAAGGCATCGGGCCCCTCCAAGTATTGCTCCACCATATGGTGAGACTGATCGAAAAGAACGCAGGTCTCCCGCCAGCCGCGCTGTTCGTCACGCCAATTCGTAAACTCAGGTGGAACGACCGGGTAGATGTAAGCTCCCACCTTGGAGTTGCGGAGCATGTCCGCCGGGTTTCCTACCCTCTGCAGTAAGTCCTGCAAAGATTCATGACTCACGCTAATCTCTCCTATCAAGGCTCCAGTATCCGCGTGCGGATTCAACGGCTACCAGCCTGGTACGCGCGGAACGGGGAAGTTCCTGACATCGCAGCCCGAGTCCGCCGAGTTACATACGGGCACGAGTCTCGCACAAGAATATCGCTGTTGAGCGCTCGCGTCGATCAAGCCCGGTTGATTCAAGATATCAGCTCCAATGATTTCCGGTTGTCGGGGGCCGCGGCGGCCGCCTCTTTCTCACGGAATAGTTCGGCGATCACGCCGCGGATCCACTTGTTGGCCGGGTCGTGGGTGTAACGTTCGTGCCAATGTTGCACGACATCGTAAACCGGGAGCGGAAACGGCAATGCAACCAGCTTAATCCTTCCGGAGGCCGCCACGATGCGTCCGAGCTGTTCCGGTATCACGGCCAGACAATCCGCGCCGGTGATGAGGCTTGAAATTCCGAAACAGCCCGGCACGGTCAAGCGCACTTTCCTGCGGATGCGATTGGCCTCCAGGGCCCTCTCCAGGACCTCCAGTCCACTGCCCGGCGTCGAAAGGACCAGATGATATTCACTCTCGAACTGAGCCAGGGTCAGGGTATCGTGGATTCTCGGGTGATTGGTCCGGACCGCGCACACGAAGCGGTCCGCAAACAGCCGCTGCTGGCAGAATCCGGAGCCGATGGAGGCAACCACTCCGATGGCCAGATCGAGGCGGCCGGACTCGAGTTGCCGCGGGGTCTGCTCCGCGAGGTCTTCCAAGGAAATTCCCACGCTGGGAGCGGCGGCGTGCAGACGCCTCATCAGCAAGGGTAAGGTAGTGAGCCGGATGATGTCGGTGGCGCCGATCCGGAAGGTACGATCCGAGGTCAGGGGGTGGAAGGCGATGCGATGGACCAGGGCCGTTTCCAGGAGGCCCTCGGCCTTCTCCAGCAGACCGATGAGCTCCAGCATTTGCGGGGTCGGCTCCATGCCTTCCGAAGTTCTCACGAACAGCGGATCCTTGAAATGGCGGCGGAGGCGGGCCAGGCTCATGCTCACGGCCGACTGGCTGAGCTCGAGATTTTCGGCGGCCTGGGAAACGCTACGGGTTTTATTCAACTCGTGGACGATGCTCAAGAGCCTGAGGTCGATATTGGTCATATTGCGCCGCTTCATGGGCCTGTCGCAATGCATGCATTATGGCTAAAAATTGCATGCACGGGAGCATTCTATCCTCCGGCGGGAGACGGTGTCAAATGATCGGGCGCGGCAGGGGAGAGAGCGATGGGAGGAGGAACGCCGGGAGATTCCGCCCGCCAGGGGGTGCGTTCGAAACGAGCAACTGCATGCATTCCGCGGTGTGTCCACGCCGAAGCGTATCAGCACCGCAAATATAAGATATCAAATAAGACCTATCCAGGTGGGATGACGCCAAGGACTTGGTTTGCGCCGCTCCCCGCAGGCTATGAGGCGCGGGGGATTGATCTCCAACTCCCGCGCCCCGTCCAATGGGTTGCGTGCCCGGCTCACCGGCGTGCCGGGTTCTCTCCGGTGCAGCGCTCGCTAAACGATCAGAAGGTAATGCGCCCGCCGAGCTGAATGGCGCGCGGCCCGGTGTCTTCAGCCGTCTGCAGACTGTTGATAGTGCCGAATCCGGGAGTGCCGAGACTCAGGTTCGGGACGCCATAGTTCGGGTGGTTGAACAGGTTTGTCGCCGACGCGCCGATGCGCAGCGCATAGCGCTCCTTGAAAGTGAAGCTGCGATAGAGCGAGAGCGAAACTTCCTGCGTCCCGGGACCGACGACCGCGCCAACCGGCGAAGTGCCGTAGCGGCCGATGTTGTTGGGCGGTAGAGCGAACGCCGCCGGATTAACCCAGTCATAAATGGACCGGTTCGCGGGACTGATGGGCACGCCGAGGACGGTGTCGGCGCGCGGGTCGCCCCCATCATAGGAGTTGTCGAAATTGGTTCCGGAAGGATCCGTACCGGGGGCCGTCACGGTGAGATAGGGTCCGGTCTGAAAGAGCATCCGGCCGGCGATTTCCCATCCTCCGTATAGCTGGTTCAGGAGCTTGTTGCCGCTGTGGCTGGAGGTTTGATACAGGAAGTTGGCGATCACGCGCTGGCTGCGGGTAAACGGCACGGGCCCGTAATCCAGGCCGGGATCGTAATAGTCGGTGGTTTGGCCGCCACCCTCGCCGACAAACGAGGTGGGGTCCCACCCGCCCGCGTTGGAAAGGTTCTTGGCGTGATTGTAGCTGAATTCGAACTGGAGCCCGCTGGAGAGCCGCTTGCTCAGCGTGGCCGTGAACGACTCATAGTTGCTCCAGCCGCTGTTCTCCACGTTGACGAGAGAATCCCACAGCGGATAGGGAGCGCTGGCGCTGGCCGCTGAGAATCCGACGGTGTTGGGGGGAACCTGATCCGGGTTCGTGGTTACCGACAGATTGGTTCCATGGCTTCCGTCGTAGGAAAGCCTGAGACCCGTTTGGAATCCCAGGTCACGCTCGAAGGTAAAGTTCCACTGCTGCACATAGGGATCCTTGTAATGCAGGTCGTACGACAAATCAAAGTCCTGCGTTCCCGGCTGCGCCAGGTTCGAGGGGAAGGGGTAAGGGAACGTGTACTGGGCTTTTCCACCGCTGATGGAGTTGGTGAAGCTGGCTACGTCACTGGCCTCCACGGCCCATGAGGACAGGATGAGGAAGCCCAGCGGCGAGTCGATGAACTTGCCGTAGCCGCCGCGAATCACGGTCTTGCCATCCGACGTGACGCGCCAGGCAAAGCCGATGCGGGGAGCGAAGTCGGTCTTCTGGGAATAACGCAAGCTGTCGGGCAATCCGGCCTGGCTCGCGGTGTAGATGGGCGTTGGATAGATCGAACCGGCGAATCCCGGGTTGACCAGATCCAAGCTGCCGTTAGGGACAACCACCGCTCCGTGCACCACCGACCCGTCGAGACCCGTGTAATAGCCGGGCAAAAAGCCCGCCACGTTTTCGTTGTGATCCTGGAACATGGGATGGTATTCGTATCGCAGACCGTAGTTAATGGTCAGCCGAGGCGTTACCTTCCAATCGTCCTGCGCAAAAAACGCGTAGGATTGGCCCCAGGCATTGGTATTCGGATACAGCACCGTCGCGATGGTGTCGCTGCTGGGAACGCCCAGCAGGAACGCCGCGAACGGGTTCTGGATGGTGGAGCCGATGATGGAACTTGTAAAGTTATAGCGTCCCAGCCACAAGCTATCGAACACCGAGGTGTACAAGGCGGTCAGGTAGCGGTAGTCCGCGCCGAATTTGTAGGTGTGTTTGCCTTCCGTCATGGTGACGTTGTCCAGCAGCTGATACGTCTGGGTCTGCTGCAAATTGGACCCGATGCCGCCGGTGCGCTGGAACCCGGCGATTCGAACGTTCGGCGTAGTGTTCACGTCCGACAGGAATTGCGGCGACTGCGTGACGTAGGGGGTCAGTCCCAGTTCATTTTCGATTTGGCTTCCCGAGATGCCGTAGCTCTGTGACTGGTGGAGTCCGGTCCATCCGCCGCGGAGCTCGTTGACGATGTGAGGCGTGATGACGTAATTGTAAGCGCCGGTCAGGCTCCAGGTGCGCTGCGGAATTTCGATTGGCCCGCCGAGCGCCGATCCGTTCAGGTTATTGGAGGCGCAGGCGCACGGCAATTCCGAATTCTGCCGCAGCTTCTCGGTAAAGCGGAAGAAGACGCTCTGCTTGGACGTAATGTTCTGGTCGATGCGGGCATCGCCCTGATCGCTGCTGATCGGGGTGGCGAAGTTCTGCACGTAGTTGTTGACAACGGAAGTCGGGCTGCCCGCGTTGGGCAGCGGGAAGAGGTACTTTAGAACGCCCGCCGAGACGGGGCTGATCATGGAGGCCGGAATCTGGTTGCCGGCGAACGGAGTCCCAGTGAGGTCACGAACCGTGCCGGCGGGATAGACCGATAGATCGCCGGTGCGCAAGGGCATGGAGGGGACGTTTTCCACCAGGACCTGCTGAAAGGGCAGCCGCAGGCCTTCGTAATCCATGAAGAAGAAGGTCTTGTCTTTTCCGTTATAGAGATAGGGGATGGACAGCGGGCCGCCAAAGGAGGCGCCGAAATCGTTCATGATCAGTTTCGGGACGGTGGGACTAAAAGTATTGCGCGCCGCGAAAGCGGAATTCTGATGGTTCTCAAAGAGGCTGCCGTGATACTCGTTGCTGCCGCCTTTGGAGATGGTGGTGACGTCGCTGATCCCTCCGTATTCGGCGGTGTTATTGATTTCGCTCACGCGGATCTCGGCGATTCCGTCGAAGGAGGGAAACAGCTCGGTCATCGGCGCGCTATTGCGGGGACTCATCGTGCTGATGCCGTCGATGCTCATCGACAGCATGTCGATGTTTCCGCCGGCGACGGAAATGTTGCCGCTGTTGTCGGTCTCGACACCGGGCTGGATGGTCAGCGTGGCAAAGGCGCTGGTAGAACCCGACGCACGGGAACCGAGGGCCACGGGGAGATCGATCAACTCGCGCCCGAGTTTGCTTTCCGCGATGTTGGAAACCTCGGTATTGATCGGCGCCTCCGCCTGAACATTCACCTCCACCGTCTGCGCCTGCGAGGCCAGCGCCATGGCGCCGTCCACGCGAACCGTTTGGCGCGAAAGAAGCTGGAGATTGGTATTGGTGATCTTCTGGAAGCCCGGCGCTTCCATGGTGATTTCGTAGGTTCCGGGCTCGAGGTTCACCACCGTGTAGTCACCGTTGGCGTCCGTCGTCGCTGAGCGCGTCGAGTCTGTGCCCAGGTTTTTCACCGTGACAATGCAACCCGCCACCACGGCTCCCGAAGGATCCTTTACGGTTCCCAGGAATTCACCGAACGTAGACTGCGCGGGACTGAGAACTGCGAAAAGCTGTGCCAGAGCGGCAACCGCGATGCACCCGTACAAACCAGCAACCAAGCGCCGCAACCGGCGAGCCAAAGCATTCGATCTCATTGAAGTAGAAGCCTCCCCACAATTGCTGTTCACGCAGACACCACACCCCAACCCTGGTGTGGTGTTCACCGAGCTGTTAAGCAAAACGTACTGCACCCAAAGTTGAGAAAAATTGCGGCTGCTTGGACGCAAACTGCGCTATTGCGCGGGCGCCTGAGCCCAGAGGACAACGGGGTCGTTCGTTCCTGAACGCGCCTAGCTTAAAAAGCAATCAGAAAGGAACTGAAGTTTCGACGAGTATATCCGACCTGACGTTCCTTGTCAACGAAAAGCCGCGAAGCAGCCGTCGATTTGACGGCGTTGGCTAATGCGATCCTTTGCAAACGTCGGTAATGCAAATGGAAGTGTTGGTGGGCGGCGGAACCGGGAGGCCCTTCTCTTTCATGAGCTTTTCCAGAAGCGCTTCCGTCTGCGGATGTGCGATGGCGGATTGGACACCGACGCGGACCAAGCCCCGGGCATAGTCGATCGGCTCCCAGCGGTGTCCGTGCAGCGCGCCCGTGAAAGTGTCGCGGCTGCCGTTGTCCATGGCATCCAGCTTGGCGCCGTGGTCGACCAGCAATTGGACCACGTCATTCCTGCCCTTGTGCGCGGCGCCATGCAGCGCGGTGCGCCCGTCCCCATCCACCGCGTTGGGATCCAGGCCGAGATCCAGGCACAACTTCACCGCTTCCAGATTCTCCTGGGGCGACCATTCAAACGTTACGCCCTCCACCCAGCCGATGCCTGCCGCCACCATGAGCGCCGTATCGCCGTTGGTTGTGGCGATCTTGGGATCGGCACCGTGCTGCAACAGCAGTTTCATCAGCGTGACGTCGCCGGACTGCGCGGCGCGCAGGAACGGCGTGGCGCCGTCCTCGTACAGCCACTGCATAACGAAAATTGTGCGCGTTTCGGTGCTGTCACCCTTGCACTGGGTGGGGGTGGAATCGACTCCGCAGACCCGCGCGTTGACATTGGCGCCGTGCGCCAGCAAAAGCTTGATGAAGTCCAGGTGGTCCATGTCCGGATCGCGCACCGGGTAGTCGCCGCCTTCAATGTTGCGGTTGTCGACGGCGATGTAGAGCGGGGTCCAGCCGCCGTCATTGGCGATATTCGGGTCAGCCCCGTGATCCAGCAGGAAGGCGGCCAGCTTGTAGTGCCGGTTCTGAACCGCCGTCAGCAACGGCGTCCAGCCGTAGCGGCTGGTTTGATTCACGTTCGCATGCGCGTCCACCAGCAGCTTGGCGCATTCGATGCAGTTCTGGCGGGCGGCGAGAATGAGCGCCGTCAAGCCGCCGCCTTTGGTGTTGGGGCCGCGCCCGAACGCGCGGGCCAGGGCCGCCTCATCCAGGGCCTTCTCGCCGTTTTTGGCATCCTTGCTGACAGTCCGCGCACGGCGGAAGAACTTCTCTTGTTCGGCGCGCTGTGCGACGGTCGGGGCCAGATAAGCAGTGCCGCCCTTGGAATCGGGGGCCGAGACCGCGCTCACATCGGCGCCATGCTGGATGAGGAAATTCACCGCGGCGGCATGGTCCTGTTCGGCGGCCCACATGAGCGGAGTGGTGCCGCGCAGCGATTCTTTGGCGTTCACATCGGCGCGATGATCCAGCAGCACCTGCAGCGCCGGCACATTGCCGCTCCGGGCGGCGTACATCAACGGCGTTTCACCATGCACGCCGCGCTCATTCGGGTCGGCGCCGGCTTTGAGCAACTTCGCAATCATGGCGGCGCTGCCACGGGTCGAAGCGAGTTGCAGCGGAGTGGCGCCGTCGCGATTGGGCGTGCTGGGGTTGGCGCCGGCGGCGAGCAGCAGATCGGCCAGCTTCAAGTCGTCGCGGTAAGCGGCCCACTGGATCGCGGTTGCTCCATCGGCTTGCGGCGCATTGACGTCCGCTTTTTTCTGTATGAGGTTCTGGACCGCGGCCGAATCGCCATCCATGGCCGCGTCCGCCACCGGGCTACCGGCGGCGAAGACGGATGGTAGCGCCAAGGCTGCGTAAGCGATGAGGACGAATCTAGCTGTACAACCCATAATTCCATTTCACCAAAGTTTCTGGCTTGCCAGGCGGGCCCCGGCAACCAGGCTTTCGAATTTGGCCCACATCACCGTGGGATGAACGCGCTGGATAAAGTCAACCTGCGCGAAGCCGCAATCGCTGCCCGCGATTACATTCTCGCGTCCCACCAGCCCGGCAAAACGCACAATGCGGTCGGCCACCGCCTGGGGATGCTCCACCGTGGTGGTGTGGTGAGTGATGACGCCCGGAATCAGGATTTTGCCTGGCGGCAGCTTCTTGTTTTCCCAGACGCGCCACTCGTGTTCATGCCGCACATTGGCCGCCTCAATGGAGTAAGCGCCGGCGCGCACCTTGAGAATCAAATCCACGATCGCATCCAGCGGCGCATCCGAGACATGCGGAACGTGCCAGCTCCCGAAGCAGACGTGATAGCGAATGCGCTCCTCGGGGATTCCTGTGAGCGCATGGTTCAGCGCCTCGACCCTGAGGTTCGCCCACTGATCGTATTTTTCCGGGCTCTGCTCGACCAGGTGATCGTACATGTTCGCGAGCACCGCGTCGTCTACTTGCAGAAGCAGGCCGGCTTTGTAAATTGCCTGGTACTCTTCGCGCAGCGCGTCCGCGATCGCGAAAACGTAATCGTGTTCGTTCGCGTAGTATTCATTGACGCCGTCGTAGGCGGTACTGGCGGGCGCGACGGCCGTGAGGAAGGCTTCCTCGGCTTGCACGCCTTCGAGGGCCGCCTTGAAGTTAGCGATCGTGCGATCGATGGGAGCGTGATCCCGATACCGGATCGGCCCGGTACAGACTTCGGTGGGAACTCCGGCGGCCAGCCGCGGCATGTCCTGTACGATGGCTTCCTTGAAACGCACGCGGTCGCGTCCCAGCCAGACGACTTCCCGCATCTGCTCCGGATGGATTTCGAATCCGCTGATCCGTTCGAGGATATAGTTGGCCCAGCTGGATTTTCCATACTCGCCGTCGCTGATAATATCGACGCCGATTTCGGCCTGCTTGCGGACAACCTCGGCCGTCGCCTTGCAGAGCACGGCCTGGTAGGCAGCCGGATCCTTCAGTTCCTGGCCTTGCGGGGCCAGATCACGCAGTTCCTGGGGCCGAATCAGACTTCCCACGTGCGTGGTGAGAATGCGATGTTCGCTACGCTTCATGTATTTGCGGTCCTGCGCCGGCGTGGCACACTACCATCGGGCAAGCGCTTGGGCGCTCGCTGGTGACGACCCTTTCCCCGGCAAACTCAAGGATACCGCCCCCCAAAGTGGGCAGTCGAGAGGACCGGTTTGATGCCGACTATCACCACTCGTGATGCGAAGGCACGCTTGCAAAAGCTAGAATACAATTGACGTTGAATACATTATTTACCGCCACTTTGGGAGCACAAGGATACAGGAGTACCATGAAACGTGTAATTTTGATTGCCGCTTCCGCGCTGGTGATGGCGGCGGTGCCAGTGCTGGCGCATCACTCGTTCGCGGCAGAATACGACGGCACCAAGCCGGTCACGATCAAAGGCACGGTGACGCAGGTGGAGTGGATCAATCCGCATTCCTGGGTTCACGTCGCGGTGACCGATGAAAACGGCAAGGTGACGCAGTGGTCGTGCGAAACGGCGCCGCCCAACGCGCTCTACCGGCAGGGGTGGCGGCGCGACACCCTCAAGCAGGGAGACCAGGTGACGATTGAAGGCTACCTGGCCAAGGACGGCAGCCACACCATGAGCGCGCGCAGCGTCATCGGGCCTGATGGCAGAAAATTCTTCGCGGGCACGGCGACCGACGGAGGTCCGCAGTCCCAGAAGCCGGACGCTAAAGACTCCAAATGAGAATCGCCCAGGGCGCGGGTGCGCTGGTCGCGGCCATCTTGACCCTAGCGCCTCAGTTGCCGGCCCAGTCGCGCCCGAACAGCAAGGCGGGCATTCCCCGCCTGCCCGACGGAAAGCCCGATCTCCAGGGGATTTGGGAGGTTCGCAACGACGTCGCCAATGGGAACCTGGAAGCGCACAGTGCGGCAGCGGGGATTCGCGCCGGCGAAAGCGTGATTGTCGATCCGCCCAACGGCGAGATTCCATACCAGCCCTGGGCGGCTGCGAAACAGAAAGAGAACTTCGCGAAGCGCGCGACCCTCGACCCGGTGAATCGCTGCTTCCTGCCGGGCGTGCCGCGAATCACCTACATGCCCTATCCCTTCCAGATCTTCCAGACCCCGAAATACGTGGCCATCACATATGAATATGTGCACGCCTCCCGCACCGTTCTCATGAACGGCGCTCCGCATCTGGACGATATCGACTTTTGGATGGGCGATTCACGCGGAAAATGGGAAGGCGATACGCTGGTCGTCGACGTTGCGGATAATAATGCCGACACCTGGCTGGACATGTCGGGAGACTTCCATACCGGGGCCCTGCACGTGGTGGAGCGTTATACACTGACTTCTCCCGACAGGATGGAGTACGAAGCCACCCTCGACGACCCCAAAGTTTTCACGCGCGCGTGGACCATCCGGATGCCGCTGTACAGGAATACCGACAAGAACGCCGAACTCTACGAATACGAATGCCACGTATACCGGGAGTCCGCAGGGCAGGCGAAGAAATGAACTACAGATCCAATCCCGTGAGCGCCTGCGGGCTAATGGCGGGCATCGTCCTGTTGGTCGCGGCCTGGCCGGGGAACGCGCAGGGTTTCCGGCGGCAGCGGCCGCCAGTGAAAGCCGGACCGTTTCAGAGGTTGCCGGATGGTAAGCCGGACATGCAGGGCTTCTGGCAAACCAACAATTTCTTCACCGCGTTCGACCTGGAAACGCACGAGAAAGCGGAGTATGGCGTGCCCGCCGGCAAGGGAGTGATTGTCGACCCGCCGGACGGCAAGATTCCCTATCAGCCCTGGGCCCTGGCCAAGAAGCGGGACCTTTCCGAACATCATATGTACGACGATCCGCAGGCGCATTGTTATCTGTCGGGCGTGCCGCGGCAGATGTACACGCCGTTCGGCTTCCAGATCCTGCAACCGCGCGGCTATGTCGTGTTTCTGTTCGAAGCTTTTCATTCCTACCGGATTATCCCTTTGGATGGGCGTCCCCATGCCTCCAGCCCCATCCATTTGTTTGAAGGCGATTCGCGCGGCCATTGGGAAGGGGACACGCTGGTGGTGGATGTAACCAACCAGAACGACAAGACCTGGTTCGACATGGCCGGCAATTTTCACAGCGACCAACTGCACGTGGTGGAGCGCTTCACGCCGCTGGACGCCAATACCATCAACTACGAAGCTACGTTGGACGACCCCAAGGTCTTCTCGCAGCCTTTTAAAATTGCCTTCTCGTTCGGCCGGAATCCGGACCCGAATTACCAGCAGATGGAGTATGCCTGCGTCGAAGGCGAGAAGGATCTGCAACACTACACCGAGAGCGAAGGCGCCAAAAAGCCCTAGCCCTGCTTCACTTCTTAAAAGGTGATACGTGATGCCGGACGCCGGTCTCGTCTTCCGCGCACTCATCTTCTAAAAGCTGGACGCCCGGTCCGGTCTGGAGATGCAGAGGCATCCGGATCGTCCATGGGCGGACGAACACTTTCGGATCTTCGATCCTGGCCTCGTATATTAAGGTGTTATGATCGCGCCGCGTGTAGCGTTCCACTACGTGCAGTTGGTCGCTGTGAAAATTGCCGGCGCCGTCGAGCCAGGTTGTGTCGCTGAAGCTGGTCACGTCCGCCACCAGCGTGGTGCCTTCCCAATGTCCGCGTGAATCTCCCATGGCGTAGCCGAGTCCCTCGTTATGAGGGCTGCCGTTCAAGTAGATGATGCGGTAGGAATGCACATCCTGATAGACAATGTACACGGCCCGGCCGTTCTGAAAGATCTGAAACGGACTGGAAACGTAAGTAGCGCGCGGCACGCCGGGCTGAAAGCACTTCGTTTCTGGATCCGCCGCGGCGCGCTTTGCGAAGTTCTGCTTCCGAACTGCAAGTGCACCCGCGAGATAAGGAATCTTGCCGTCCGGCGGATCGACGATCACGTTGGCCGTTTCCAGGTTCGCATCCACGCCGTTTTCGGCGCGCCAGATGCCGCGAAGATCCGCGGATTGGCACCAAACGGAAGGCGCCGCCGCGATCAATACCCAAGCCATGTGCCAGCGGAGACTCATTGCGATGCCTACCGATGACTCGCGCTCCCCGGATAATGAACTTCGTCCCGTTCGCCTTCGATGCAGTCGTATTCAATCAACTCGGTCCCCTGGGGCTGGCGCCGCAAAGGCACGCGCATCGTCCAGGGACGGGAATAGACGGTCGGGTCATCGACGCGGGCTTCATAAACGATCGTATCCGGATCCGTCATCGTGAACCGTTCGACGACATGCTCGTTTTCATCCACGAAATTTCCGGCTTGGTCCAGCCAGGTTTTTCCATTCAAACCGGTTACATCCACAACCAACGCGTCGTCTTCCCAGTGACCGCGCGAGTCGCCCGCCCAGGCGGCATAATTCTTCAGGTGCGGCCGCCCGTCCAGCGGAATGATACGGGTGCTGTGTTCGGTCTCGGAGAGCAAGACCAGGTAATCGTTGTCCTGAACGATCTCGATGGGAAACGGCGGCACCAGCGATCGCGGCACTCCATGCATGTGGCAATGGCCCACCGGGTCGCGTTCGCGGTGAGCCTCGTTCTCCTTGGCTTTTTGCCCGGCCGCGGGGAGATACGGCAGTTTGCCGTCGGGGGGATCGACAATCACGGACGTCCCGGCGGGACCCTTATAAGAAGCGGACTGACCTTCAACATCAAACGCCGCTACGATTGCGGCATTTCGCCAGACACCCTGTAAGTCGGGATGCCCGCTTGCATTGCGCGGCAAATTCGTCTTCCGCGCTTCTTGCCCGAAGGCAACCAGTGCGGCCAGCAGCAGTAAGACTCTCACGTCTTGTAACGATATCGCGGGTTGCCGGTGCGGTCAATTGGGTTGCCCGCTGGTCGAGGACATGGGCAATCCGATTAGTGTTGGCGGCGGCCTCGCAGCAGCACGTCCACCAACGGCGTCGACCCGGGAAGACGAGAAGTCAGCTGCCCTTGATCTTGCCCTGGACTTTCGGCGTGGTGCTCATGGTGGGGGTAGGGCTCGCCGGTCGGAGGCTCCACGATCACGATCCGTAATTCCGTCCGGGGAGACTGATCGATCTCCTCCGTCTCCCTCGGCGTCCGCGTGATTCTGCGAAATTCGTACAGCGTGAAAAAAATCGTCCAGATCAGAAAGCAAGCGCCGATCGCGGCCAGGATGAACTGCGGCCAGGCAAGGCCCGCCAGCATGCTGAGCACTCCTACGAAGGAGATAACCGCGACAATCAACAAGCCGCTCAACGCCACAAACGTCCTGGATTCGTTTGTCATGACGGATTCCTGCTTCCGCAGCCTCCATCTATGGGACGGAGGTCACGCGGGTGCGGATTTCTAACCGTTGATCTCGTAACCGTTAAAGCAGAGAACATACGGGCGCGCACCGTCTAAACAGCAGGGGCGCAGTCGACCCCTAGGAGTCTTAGCCATGAACCAAAGGAAAAACCAGTCCGCTTACGGCGCCGCGCTTACAGCGATCGGTGCATTGCTGCTTACCGGATTGATGCCAACACCAGCCCGCGCAGACACGGCCGTTGAACGGCTCCAGGAATCCGCGGATGTACTTCGCGACGTGATGTCGGCCCCGGACAAGGGAATTCCCAGGAAATTGATTGAGGACGCCTATTGCGTGGTTGTCATACCGAACGAGAAGAAGGCGGCGTTCATTGTCGGCGCCAAGTATGGGCGCGGCTTCGCCGTCTGCCGGAGAGACAACCGCAGCGAGTGGGGAGCTCCGGCGGCCGTCCGCCTGGAAGGCGGCAGCTTCGGTTTCCAGATCGGCGGAGCGGAAACGGATTTGGTCATGCTGGTGATGAACGAAGACGGGATGCGCCGCCTGATGAAGGATAAATTCACCTTGGGAGGAGGCGCCTCCGCGGTCGCCGGCCCGGTCGGACGTTCTGTCTCCGCCAAAACGGATGCCGAATTAACGGCCAAAATCCTCACCTACTCGCGCTCCCGCGGCGTGTTCGCCGGCGTCGATTTGAACGGCGCGACGCTGCGGAACGATCTGGACACGAACCGGGAGCTTTATGGTGAATCGCTTCATAACAGCCAGATCCTGCTGCGCAGAGTGAGACCTCCTGCCGCTGCCAGGCCGTTGCTGGGGGAATTGCACGAGTACTCGGAACGCCAACCTGGTTGAAATTCGCAAGCCCTCTTTGGGCCCTGTTCTACTGGCGTTTGCCCAACGCCGGTTTTGTGCTGATCAAGTGCTGGATATCCTTGTTGTTTTCGCTGCAGGAATACTCGATCAGTTCCGGCAGCTTCGGGTTCAGCTGCAAAGGTTTGAATACGCGGGAGAGAACCCAGGGCTTGGA